>JAFYYA010000132.1 GCA_017557785.1 Salinivirgaceae bacterium | reverse complement strand
TTCCAAGAGTATGTGGGTGTACCGTAACTATGGCCAAGAGCGGGTATATCCACAACCGCCTTTGTCTGTGTTGTGAAATTGCTGTTTGTGAATTTTGCAGTGTATGTGGTTGTGCCCTTGCCCTCACATGTGGCAGCTGTGGTTACTGCGCTTGTGATAGTGCCGGTTTGCGTAACCACATGGCTTGAGTTGCGAGAGCACACTGTTTTTGCCGTGCACGACTTGCCGTCGGCGCTCCAAGAGTATGTGGGGGCGCCGTAACTATGACCAAGAGCGGCGGTTGTCGTTTGCGCCACAAACACTTTACCACATTTCGAACAATGTAACCCTTCGGTTTTACCTGATTCGGTACAAGTTGGCTCTGTAACATTATCGTGTACAAGCCCCTTGCATACACTAAATACACCAAAAGTTTCTGATGTATAATTTCCCGGAACACATACTTTAACTGAACTGCTAACACCCGAAAAAGCACTCGTTCCTATAGTGGGTGCGCTTGTTCCATCATAGGCTATAGCAGCCAATTTGCTGCAATTTTGGAACGCATTTTTACCAATGTTCGTAGCCGAATTGCCGATGATGACTGATGTTAGTCCGCTACAACCATAAAACGCACCATCACCGATGTATTTAACACCGCTTCCAATATTTACGGATGTAAGACCACTGCAACCGAAGAAAGCATTATTTTCAATTCTTGTCACGGAATTGGGAATGGTTATAGAAGACAGTTCACGACAAGCTAAAAATGCGTATTTGCCTATGATTGTTGCACCTTCTTCAATGACAACAGATGTCAATTTGTTGCAACTTGAGAACGCATTATCCGCCATACTTGTGACAGAATTGGGAATAGTTACGGAAGGCAGATTGTAGCAAAATGAAAATGCGTATCTGCCAATGCTTGTGACACCATTGTTTATTACAACCGAAGACAGATTGCCACAACCATAGAACGCATAATCACCAATGGTTGTGACCGTATTTGGAATGGTATATGATGTTGCTGTTTTACCAATAGGATAACATACAAGCGTTGTCTTGTTTTTATTGAACAACACGCCATTTTCTGATGCATACACAGTGTTACCACTCACTACATTTATATTTGAGAGTTTGCTGCAACTTTGAAACTGCGGCATGCCGATGTTTGTAACCGAACTTGGAATGGTAACTGATGTCAAATATAAACATCTATGAAAAGCATTGTTGACAATAGTTGTAACCGTATTGGGAATAGTATATGACGCTGCTGCTTTGCCTTCAGGATAAAATAAAAGTGTTGTCTTGTTTTTATTGAACAACACGCCATTTTCTGATGCATACACAGTGTTACCACTTCCCACACTTATGGTTGTCAAACCCTTGCAGTAACGGAATGCCCCGTCACCTATACTTGTAACAGAATTGGGAATAGATATCGATGTCAGTTTTTCACAATAAATGAATGCACTTTTGCCGATAGACGTAACAGAATTGCCAATAGACATTGACGTTAGACCATTGCAATTATAGAACGCATTATCACCGATAGTTGTAACCGTATTGCCAATAGTGACCGATGTCAAACCTTCGCAATAATAGAACGCATTGTATGGAATATAGCTACTGCCATTGATTGTCACTTTTTTCAAATTAGCCGGAATATAATAAGTATCGCTCGATTCATATTCAGTAGTGCTTCCGTAATAATATTGTGTTGTTTCGGTGCTGCCCGTATAGCTGCTTTTCCCGAAAATATAGCCAAATGGGTATTGATATGTGTCAGTTGGTTGGTGCTGTTTGTCGCCAACAAACGGCAGAGTTATCTCTTCTATCTGCGAGCACCCCGCAAACGTGCCTTCGGCTATGCTTGTAACGGTGCTTGGCACTGTTACATTTGTTGCGGAGCCAATATATCTGATAAGTTGAGTTTTTTGGGCATCTGAGAAAATGAAATTACCATCAACAGTTACTCCCGTATAGTCTCCATAATTCAAATTTTTCACACCTGTAAATGCATGTCTGCCGATGCTTGTAACAGAATAAGGAATAGTCGTCGTCAAATTACTGCAATTATAGAACGCATGGCTGTCGATGGTTGTAACTGTATTCGGGATGGTGACTGATGTTATATTTTTGCAATTATAGAACGCTCCATATGGAATATAACTGCCACCGGTAATTGTCACTTCTTTTAGCGAAGTTGGAATATAATAAGTGGTTTTTGTTGGTGAACTTACATCACTGCCATAATAATATTGTTCTGTTATTTCAATGTAGGAATTTTGATCACTTCTTGAAAAAATATAACCAAAAGGATATTGATAGGCATCTGTTGGTTCATGGGGTTTATCACCCACAAAAGGCAGTGTAATTGAAGTTAAACCTCGGCATAAACTAAATGCCCCCATTCCAATGCTTGTAACAGAATTTGGTATGGTTATTGATGTAATGCCGCTGCATCTATAGAACGCTTCGGCGCCGATGCTTGTAACAGAATTTGGAATGGTTATTGATGTAATGCCGCTGCATCCATAGAACGCATAGGTTCCAATGGTTGTTACAGAATTAGGAATGGTAACTGTTGTCAGGCCACTGCAATAATAGAACGCATCGCTGCCAATGCTTGTAACTGAATATGTTACACCGTTGTCAGCAACAGCTTGCGGAATAACCAAATCGCCCGATGGCTTTGTATAGCCACTATAATAGTTAGACCCTGATAGGTTTGGATACACTACTGAAACTTCTGTGGCGCTTGTTTTCTTGTAATAAAGTGTCTGTCCGCTGCTGCTTACGGCGGAAAAATCAAAATTCTGTGCCCATGCCTGTGCGGTGAGCATTGTGGCGCATAAGAATAAGAAAATGCGTTTCATTTATTTGATTTTTTGTGATTTATATATGTTTTGCTAGAATAGGATAATGGTTAGTTGGGGTAAAAATAGAAAAATATCTTTATGATTGGTGTTGGATAAAAAATGTGCGGTGTGGTTAAAATGACGTAGAGACGGTGCATGCACCGTCTGTACAATGTGATTATCAATGATTTATGGGTGTTTTTGTAGAGACGGGGGCGTTTTTACAATAATTTTTTTTGGTCGCAAGCGTTGCGTCCCTACGATGGTTTGCTGGTTTTTGATTCGGACGCAAGCGTTGCGTCCCTACAGGTTCATTGGTTTGTGCGCTGCGGAAAATCAATCTGTCCCCTTGCGGTTGAACAACAGGTATCCGAGATTGATTTGGAAATGGAACGGCTTTTCTTCTTTGTAGTAGTAACTGCCGGTTGCGACGAGTGGGCCGATGGGTGTGTGCCATACCAAAGCCGCGTGGGCCATGAATCGCGGTGTGGGGAACTCTTCGCTGAAAGTGGTCTGATAGTTCTGTATGCTAATGTATTTGTAAGGCTGGAATACATGCCCTTCTGTTCGCAGCTGCACTTTTTCGGTGAAGTTGATAATCGGCATCAGTCCGAAACCCACCCACTGGTTGGCACGGTACTTTTCAAGTATCTGCGACTGGCATTGCGGGAATGGGTCGAAGGCGTACGACGTCAGCAGCGATGCTATGCTGTTGGCAAACTGCGGTTTGTTGCTGATGTTCACGATTGTTTGCATTCCAAGGCTGAAGTATTTGCCCATGTTGAAGTATCTGATATGGTGCAACCGCACATTGGCCCATTCGCGGTGATTGTTCTCGCGCTTGGCCGCATCGTACGGAATGGCCGTGCTTCCGGGTTTGTACTGCTCTTCGCCGAAGATGTAACTGGCCTGGAACTGGATGAACCGTCCGCTGTTGGCGTACTGCCGGTAGTTGAGCAGATTATATTCGTATTTCAGTTTGATGTCCCAATAGTTCATCAGGGTTTCGTCGGCATAATCGTTCTTGGTTATGTTGGTGGATTGGAAATAGTTGTAGTACATGCTTCCGAACGACGCACCGATGGTGGCAATGGCACGGTTGTAAACCGGCACGCCAATGTCGAGCCCCACATACTTGTCGGTGTGAATGACCTGTGAGAGCGCTTCGCTGTCGAAAAAGAGTTCGTTGCTGGTTTTGAAATAGTCCCAACGATTGTAGGCTGCACGGAAATCGGCAAAGTATGGCGGCATTTTTTTGATGATGCTGCGCGGCGACAAATCGATACGGAACACGGCGTTGGCCGAATTGTAGAACTGCCCTGCCGTGATGCTGGCGTTGGCGGTGTAGATGTTGCGGTGCATGAACACGTATTCGGCGCCAATCTGTGCAAAACTGCGGTTTCCCGACGACAGGTTTCCACCAAAATTCACGCTGAAAGATCTTTTTGCGGCTACATCGAGATTAAGGTCGAAATGGCCGGTCTCTTTGTTGTAGAATGGCTGCGGATAGATGGACTGGATAATCTTGTCGGATGTGAGCCGGAAATATCCGCTCTCGAGCGATTTGAAATTGAACGTATCCTTGCCGCGCTTGATGCTCTGCTCAATGTAGCCCGATGCCAAATCGTCGACACCTTTAACCACCACATCCCCAAAAACCAAGTTGGGGCTGCCTTCGACAAACTCGGCACGGCGACGGGCAAGCGAATCGGCGTTTGCTCGGCGGGTTATCAAAGCACGAATCGAGTCCATCTTCTCGTTTGCGGCGACGTATCCGATTTCCGAAATCTCATCGAATTTCTCGAAATCCATAAGGTTGTACTGGCTCAGTTTAGGCGATATGAGCACCCCTTCGCCCGGAATTGTGAAGTTCGATTTCTTCATGAAAAAATTCATCAGCAGAAGATACACGTCGTCGTCGGTGGGTTTTTCGGGGTTCTCGGTCACCGTGCAGCCGATAATGACATCGGGGTTGAACTTTTCCTTCATGATATCGGACGGGAAGTTGTTCTGCATTCCGCCGTCGAAAATCAGTTCGCCATCGATGGTCATCGGCTTGAAATATCCGGGGAACGTCATCGAAGCGCGCACGGCCTGCGACAGATTGCCCTTGGTGAATATCACCGGCTTGTTGTTGTGCACGTCGGAAGCCACGCAGAAGAACGGCACGAACAGTTTGTTGAAGTCGTAATCGGCACGAGCCGAGCCCTGTGCGTAAATCTGCATCGAGCGGAAATCCATCTGCTCAGGGTCGATGATGTTGGTGGGCAGAATAAGACTCACCGACGAGCCGTCGCGTTTCAGGCGCATGCTTATCCATTCGGCACCGTCGATTTTGGTCTTGTAGTAATACTGCTCCTCCGGGCTCATATCGCCTTTTGACCAACGCAGAAAATCGTCGGACTGCAGCAGCTCGGCCATCTGGTCGGGCGAGTAGCCGATGGCGTACAGCGATCCGATGATGGCACCAATTGATGTTCCGCAGATGTAATCGATGGGAATGTTGTTCTCCTCGAGCGCCTTCAGCAAACCCACATGCGCCAAACCCTTAGCACCACCGCCGCTGAGCACAACACCAACGGTTTGCGCACGCATGCTGCTTGCACAAAAAAACAAAACCGTAACGATGATTATCAGCCGTTTCATACTAATCGCTTACGCAAATATCTGCATTTTGGGGGTAAAGAATTAAACCCTCAATAATTTTCAAACAAATTTTTTGCCAATAGGCTACTATTGTCCGCAAATCTTTTCAATGGTTGCTTTAACGTCCATAATCAACCACGATGGCGTTGACGTTGCGCCGCTTATCCCGACACTTTTCACACCGTTGAACCACTCCGGCTTCAGCTCGTCGATGCTTTCGATGAAATAGGATTTAGCATTCACCTGACGGCACATTTCGAAAAGCGCCTTTGCGTTCGAGCTGTCGTGACCGCCGACAAAAACCATAAGTTCGTGCTGTGCGGCAAACGTTTTGAGATGCGGGCCGCGATTAGCCACCTGACGGCAGATGGTGTCGTGCCAATTGAAATGGCTGGCGCGCTTCTCAAGTATTTTAACCATTTTCATGAACAACCCAATGTCTTTGGTTGTCTGCGAGAAAAACTCAATCGGACGTGTGGTATCGATTTTTTCGAGATCGGCCTCCGACTCAACCAAAACCGCATCGCCGTTGGTCTGGCCAATAAGTCCCACCACTTCAGCATGTCCTTTTTTTCCGAAAATCACCACCTGTCCGCCACATGCCGACATTTCCTGGTAAGCCGATTTGATGCGCTCCTGAAGTCTCAAAACCACCGGGCAGGTGGCATCGATGAGTTTGATATTGCGGCTTTTGATATTCGAATAGCTCGATGGCGGCTCACCGTGGGCACGGAAAATGACTTTTGCATCGTGAAGATTGGCAAACTGCTCATGATCAATCACCACAAGACCCATGTCGGCCAAACGGTTCACCTCAACGGGATTGTGAACCATTGCGCCAAGGCTGTATAGCGGCTTTCCGTCGGCCAATTCGGCTGTGGCTTTGGTTACAGCGTTTTTCACGCCGAAGCAGAAGCCCGATTCGGGGTCGATGGAAATCTGAAGCGGTGTTGTGGTGCTATTGTTCATTTATTGTCAACAATATATTGGCAGTTATCGGAACTGATGGTTTAATGCTGTACGGGTTCTTACTTTTTGGCTGCTTTTGCCTCTTCAACCAATTTCAGAATGACGGCAAACTGCTCGTCGCGTGTCATCTGGCTGTTATCGACCACATGAGCGTCGGCGGCCTGTTTGAGCGGCGACACCTCACGGTGCTGGTCGATGTAGTCGCGCTGGTTCACGTTTTCGAGTATCTCGCTGAAAGTTACCTTCTCGCCTTTTGCCGTCAGCTCGTCAAAGCGGCGCTGAGCTCGAACCTCGGGCGATGCCGTCATAAAAATCTTAAGATCGGCATTGGGGAAAACCACCGTGCCAATGTCGCGGCCGTCCATAACAATTCCGCCCTGACGCCCCATGTCCTGCTGAAGACGAACCATCTGCGCACGCACAAATTCGATGCGGCTCACATAGCTGACTTTGTTCGAAACCTCGATGCGGCGGATTTCATCCTCAACCACCTCGCCATTGAGCAGTGTGGTGTTCTTGCTGGTCTGCGGGTCGTAGATGAAGCTGATGCCGATGTTCTCAATGTTGTTTTTCAAAGCTGCCTCGTCAACGGTGCCGTCGTCGGCAATCAGATTGTGGCGCATACAATAAAGAGTTACAGCACGATACATTGCGCCCGTATCGACATAAACATATCCTAATTTGCGCGCAAGTTCCTTTGCCACAGTGCTTTTACCGCACGAAGAGAAACCATCGATTGCAATGGTTAACTTTTTATCGCTCATTTTCAACTTTTTACTGATTTGACATTGATATTTCCGCGAACACCCTCAACAAACAGACTCTGCGTGGGATAGGCAAAGTTGAGACCTTCGGCATTGAACCGCGTCAGTATTTCGAGATTCACCTCGTTTTGCGTTTCAAAAACATCTTTCCCTTTAAGAATGAAATAGATAAAGCAGATGTTCATAGAAAAATCGGCAAAGGTTTGGAAATATGTGGTGGCGTTTTTCTCAACGTTCGGATTTTGATTGGCAATCTCCTGAAGGATTTCCATGGCGCGGCGCATCTGGTCGGGGGTGGTGTCGTAGGTAAGCCCCAACTCGATCATCACACGCCTCGAAGGCTCGCGCGACACGTTCTCAACCACATTGTCGATGATGACTGCGCTCGGAATCACCACCTCGGTTCCCTCGAGCGTCGAAAGACGGAAGCTGCGCAACCCAACTGCTATAATGTAGCCATCGTAGCCACTCACACGGACACGGTCGCCAATGCGGAACGGCTTGTCGAAGAAAATGGTGATGCCGCCGAAAATGTTGGTCACGGTGTCTTTTGCAGCCAAGGCCAAAGCCAAACCGCCCAATCCCAAGCCTGCCACAAGCGCCTTGACATCGTAGCCCGTGTTGTCGAGCGCAATAACAATGCCGATGCCCCAAATGATGGTCTGCACCGAACGCTTGACAGCCGGAATCATCTGTTTGTCGGCACGTTTACCCGGCAGTTTCTTAGAAACCGACGGCTTCACATACTCACTGATGATTTGCGACACAAACCGCGACAAAAACCACGTCAGGCCAAGAATGATCAGCATTATGTAGGCGCGTTCCATAAATGAGCTGACGCGTGCCGGCAATGTGAGTTCCTGCATGGCCAATTTAAGACCGATGAGCATCAGTATGGCTGCCACCGGTTTCTCGATGGCCTCAACAATAATGTCGTCGATTTTTGGCGGTGTGCGTTTAACTATCTTTTTGATAATGTGCCGAATAATCCATAGCAAAATATGACTCGCCACAAAAGCGCCAACCACAAAGGCAATGGCCGTCAGCCACTGGCCAATGCTGTTTCTCAAAAACATAATGTCAAAAAAGTTCTGCATGCGGCTCGATGTTTCAGATTGATGTTTTCAGAATGTCGTACATGTTTTGCGCGATGCCTTCCCAACTGTATTTCTCAAAGAAAGCCTGCGGGGTATCGCCTTTGAGCGACAATGCATTGACTAGGCTGTTGGCGAACATATCCCAATTGTTGTCGACAACCACCTGCAGTTTGTTGCCGCACACAGTGGTGTCGATTCCGATGGCGCCGAGCGATGTTGAAACCACCGGCCGGTTCTGCCCAATGGCTTCAATAACCTTCGATTTGATGCCGCCGCTCTGCAAAGCAGGGTTCATAATCACATCGGAACTGCGGATATACTCGTTGATGTCCTCAACAAATCCCGCATATACTATGTTATTCTTTTTCAGATCGTTGAAACGGCTTTGGTATTCTTTCGACAAGCCGCCGCCGCAAATGAGAACCTTGAAGCCGCCGCCGAGCGCTTTGTTCAGCCGCGGGGTTATTTCGTCGATAATGATTGAAAGCGATTCGATGCTGGGCAGGTATTTCAGCACACCGAAAAACATGAAAATCTTGTCCTTTGGGTCGATCCCGTGACGCTGCAGCACTTTCTCGCGCTCCCCTGCCTCTGGCGTCTGCAGTTGTGTCTGCTCAATGCCGTATGGTTTCAGATGGCACTTGTCGGGGCTGAGATTGAACTTGTTGATGGCAATCTGACGGTCCTGGTCGGTTGTGAAGAATGCTCCTTTGGCCATCTTCATCGCAAATCTCTCCCACTCGAACATGGCCGGCCACCACCATTTGCCTGTGGCCATCGACCGCAAATACTCAATGTTGATGGAATGAATGAAAACCGGAACGCCTGTTTTTTTCGACAATGTTCCCATCCAACCAAGAACGGGCTGCTCAAGAATAATCACATCGGGCTTGAGCTCAATCACCTGGTCGTAGATGATCTTGTAGTTGACACGAGATATGCGTCGGAATGCCGAACGTGGAACAATGGGCCGCAACTCAAAAGAGCACTCCGGCGTTGTTGACCCAACACCCGTTATGACCGTGAGCTCGGCTATGCGTCCCAATGCGTTCAGGTATCCGAACACACCTTTCTGATCACCCGAAATGGGCGGACAGAGCGGCTCGGGCGCTATCGATAATATTTTCAGTTTACTCATCTCGCTATTGATTAGTTATTTTCCTGTTGTTTTTCATTGTTTTGCGGCGACAGCAGCCGTTTATATTCCGTCGGGTTGTTGAGCACCTCTATTGCCTTTACAAGTGTTGAATCGTTCTGCAACAAAGCTATTGCACGCCCTTCCTGGAAATAGTAACGGCTGACGATCTCTTCCTGCAGCAGATAACTTATCTCCGACTTGCACAATTGCAAATCGGCTTCCTTGTTGTGAGAGAGTTTCGCACGCACCTGCTCAAGCTCACTTTCAACAGAATTGCTGTGCTTCTCCAACTTGATGGCTTTTTCAAGATCCCCGATTATTTTTTCACTTTCGAGAGTATAGTCATAATCTTTGTCGGACAAGAAATTAGTGAAGTCAGCATAATCTTCATCAGAGATGCGGAACTTGCCCGGCTCGCTGATAGAAGAGTGTTTCTGCGCATAGAGTGTGGCGTAATCGAAAATCAAATTCTTTCCATACAAGCTGACGGCGATATCGCTCATCATTTCAGGCTCAACCTTCACGTCGGGTAGCACTCCTCCACCATCGTACACATCGCGCCCGACGCGAGTCTGGAATTTGGTGATAAGCGAATCGGGCACCTTGCCCACGCTGCCGTCCTTGTTGCGGTGCGAATAGTCGAGAGCCTGAATGCAGCGGCCGCTCGGGATGTAATATTTTGCGGTTGTGAGCTTAAGTTTGGTGTTGTAGCTCAAGTCGCGAGTGGTCTGCACAAGGCCTTTCCCAAAACTTCGTGTTCCTACAATCACACCGCGGTCAAGGTCCTGGATAACGCCCGACACAATCTCTGATGCCGACGCTGACCTGCTGTTGATCAAAACAGCCAACGGCGTGCCTGTATCGATAGGGTCGCTGGTGGCATAATATGTCTTGTTCCATATTTTCACCTTTCCCTTGGTGCTCACAATCTCGCTGCCCTTATCGACAAAGATGTTCGATATTGAAACGGCCTCGTTGAGCAGACCGCCAGGGTTTTTACGCAAATCGAGAATTATGCCTTTTATCTGGTTGTCCTTTTTCAGGCTGAGCAAGGCGTCTTTCACTTCCTGGGTGCATTTATCGGTGAAACTGGTAAGCAGGATATATCCGATGCCGTCAGCAACCATGCCATAGTAAGGCACGCTTTTCATTTTGATTTTCTGACGAACGATATCGACCTTGCGTGTCTGGCCCGTATAAGGTGTTTCGACAGTGAGTGTTACTTTCGATTTGGGTTCGCCTTTGAGCAATTCGCTCACATCGTCTTGGTTTATATCGGCAATATCGCGGCCATCGATTTCCTTAATGATGTCGCCGGCTTTGATACCTGCCAAGTGAGCAGGCGCATCGGCAATAGGCTCGACTATCTCAACATATTTCCCCTTATTGTGGATCATGGCCCCAATGCCACCATACTGCCCGGTGGTCTGGATTCGAAAATCTTCAATAGCCGATTCGGGGATAAATTCTGTATATGGGTCAAGCGTTTTAAGCATCTCATCGATGCTCTTCTTCACCAAATCGCCCGGATCAATTTCATCGACATAATAGATGGACAACTCCCTGAACAAAGTATGGTAAATGTCGAGATTTTTCGACATCTCGAAATCTTTGTCTCCTGCTCCGACAAATCCGATGGTCAGCGCCGCGACAACCGCAAGCACCGCTATTTTCCACTTATTTCCTGATTTTCTCATAACTAACAAAACACTTCTTTTGTGTTTAACAAATGTAAAACATACTCACAAATCTGCACCTTCGGCTCCCACTTTTTCCGACAAACGGGCAAGTAGCTGTCTGACAGCCGTTTCAACATCGGCAAACGACATCGGCCTACTGTTTTGTGCCACAAGCAAAAACGACACTTTCACGGTTTTGTTGTCCATGCGGCTGGTCAGAATATGCCTGTTGAGCCGGAAGGCCTCGCGCAAAAGACGCTTGTTGCGATTGCGATCGACAGCAAAATGGTGGACTTTTTTTGGTGCCACAAACCCCACCTGATAGCTGAATGAGTCGGATGGTTCGACGGCGAATATCATTTTTATCGGGCCCGAACGCAGCACATTGTTCTGCGCAAATACCATCTCGATTGACTTGCGTAGTTTTAAATGTTCGATGCGTTTGTATGAATATGGATGACTGCTCTGCTCCATTGTGCCGTAATAATTGGCAAATATAGGTGAATTTGTGAACGAAAATGATGGTTATTATTCGAACGCTGGTAACGGAATTTATTCGCACAGACGACACAGCACCGATAGGCACGGGATACTGATTTTCACAGCGGAAATGACCACAAAAAATGCAAAATTTGACACAATCTGACGGTTGTTTGTTCTTCTAACCACAGAACACACGAAAAACACGGAAAGGGCCAACCTGACGGTTGCCGGGAAACTAACCGATTCTGGCCGATTCGAACAGAATTAATCCGCAAGCGGATTTTTGTTTCTAACCAAACGAATCCAAATCGAATCCTATTTAAACACGGTAGGGCTGCCATAATATGACAACCGCATTTGATTGCCAATTTTTTACGCCACAAAACACGTAGAGACGGTGCGTGCACCGTCTCTACAAAACACATTATCAATCCATTTAAATCAATCGTTCACCATCACGCGTTTTGCCGTGCCGCCAACCTTGACAATGTAGATGCCGGGGGCATTTACATTTATTTCCGTGCGGACGCAAGGTGTTGCGTCCCTACAGATTAATTTGCCCATTGCGTCATAAACGCTGATTTCGTATGTGGCGTTTTCAACCACAATGATGTTGTGGTGGGCGTAGATGGTTACGGCGTTTGCCGCTGATTCGGCAACAGCCGTGCCCTTTTCGGGTGTCTCGGCAATTTTGGTGCCTGCTGCTGGGCGGGTGTCGGTTGCGCCGCAGCCGCGGGTGCAAGTGGCTGTTTCGGTGCCATCGGCGGTGGTGGTGGCATCGTTGTTATAGACGTAATCTTTAAACTCGTGGCCTAAAGCGGGTATTTCTGTTTGTTTCACTATTGTCTCGTTGCATACTGAGCAGTGCTTGCCTTCGGTTTTGCCTGCGGCTGTGCAGGTGGCAGGCACGGCGGCATCTGTGACTTCTGTATGGCCAAGGACAAGAATGGCACGCTCTTCGCGGCTCAACTCTACTTGGCAAACCGAGCAGAATACCACTGAATCTTTTGAACCGGCAACAGTGCAGGTGGCATGTACTATATTCTCAAATTCAACACTATCGGCTTTGTGGCCTTTAGCATCAACAGTGTCTGAATTATATGTGTACTCGCAAACTGAGCAAGTGTGGGTTTTGTAACCAACTGCGGTGCAGGTTGGGGCGGTGATGGCGATGCCGTAGGTGTGGTCTAATGTAGGTATAACCTCTTGTGCAACAAAAACTTTTCCGCAGTATGAGCAATGCGAGCCTTCGGTTAAGCCTGTCTCTGTGCAAGTTGCCGCAATTGCATTGTCTGTTACTTTATTGTGTCCTTTAATTAAGTTTGTAAAGCCGCACCAAGTTTCAGAAGAATAATCCGCCGACACGCACACTGGTATTGTATTGTCAACATTGTTAAATGAATTGGATTGATATGTCGGTTCGCTACTGCCTTCGTAACAAATAGATGTCAGGCTACTGCAATTATAGAACGCAAACATGTCTATGCTTGTTACAGAATTGCCGATGGTGACGGTTGTAAGGCCGCTGCATCTATCGAACGCATAGCTGCCAATGCTTGTAACCGATTCGGGGATGGTGACTGTTGTCAGACCATTGCATCCAGAGAACGCAGAGCCGCCGATGCTTGTAACAGAATTGGGGATGGTGACTGTTGTCAGACCGCTGCATCCAATGAACGCACCGTAACCGATGGTTTCAACCGAATTACCAATGGTGACTGTTGTCAGACCACTGCAATATCTGAACGCATGGCTGCCGATGCTTGTAACTGAATTCCCCATGGCAACTGATGACAGTTTGCTGCAACCATAGAACGATTCGCTGCCGATGGTTTCAACCGAATTACCGATGGTGACTGATGACAGTTTGCTGCAACCATAGAACGCTTCGCTGCCGATGGTTTTAACCGAATTGCCAATGGTGACTGTTGTCAGACCACTGCATTCTCTGAACGCACGGCAGCCGATGGTTTCAACCGAATTTGGAATGGTTACTGTTGTCAAGCTGCTGCAACCCGAAAACGCACAGTCGTCGATGCTTGTAACCGATTCGGGGATGATGACTGTTGTCAGGCTTCTACATCTACTGAACGCATAGCTGCCAATGCTTGTAACCGATTCGGGGATGGTGACTGTTGTCAGACCACTACATCCAGTGAACGCATGGCTGTCAATGCTTGTAACTGAACTTGGAATGGTGATGGATGTAAGACCACTGCACTCTCTGAACGCAGAGTTGCCGATGCTTGTAACAGTATATTCAACATTATCATAAGTAACCTCATCGTGTATTTCAATATTTCCACTTAAATCAGTAGAGTTCGCTTTGACTGTCACATTATTGTTGTATGTGTTGGTGTAGTATTTAAGACCATCAATAACAAATGATGCTGGCTTTGGTCTGAACTCAGCTATGAAAGTTTCACTTTTCGTAACATCTATGGTGCGTATGCTTCCAACTCCTGCATTATCTTCCCATTTTATAAAATTATTTCCTTTTTTGGCGGTAGCGGTTAATGTTGCCTTGCCATTTGTTGTTTCCGCCAAATACCATAGTGACCCATCATCACCTTTAACGGCATAGTTTTCACCATCCGTGGTGATGTTTCCATACTCGGTATTATTAGCTATTGCTCTTATCACCTTGCAACCCCATTTTACTGTTCCGTCGTTGTTCCAATTTTCTTTCCACCCTGATGGTTTTGATGTTTCCTCATATTCACAATAAATAGTTGCAAGGGTGCTACTACGAAACACTTCACTGCCGATGCTTTCAACTGATTTAGGAATGGTAACAGATTCCAAGCTACAGGTATAAGCGAATGCGCATTCACCAATGCTTGTAACTGAATTGGGAATGGTAACTGATGTAAGGCTACTTTCAGCGAACGCATATATGCCGATACTTGTTACTGATTCGGGAATGGTAACTGATGTTAAGCCGCAAGCGTTGAAGGCATTACTGCCGATGCTTGTTACTGAATTGGGAATGGTGACTGATGTAAGTCCGAAACAAACGAAGAAGGCCTTGCTAGCGATGCTCGTAACCGTGTATTCTACACCATCGTTAGGGTTGGTTACTTTTTCTTGAATACTGAGAACTCCCCTAGGTTCAGTTGAACCTTTGCCAACCGAAACATAATGGTTTGTTTCATCGGTTACGGTGTACTTTAAATTACCAATTTCAAATGTTGTCTGCCCAAACACCTGCCCAACAGCCATCACGGCAAATAAAAATGTGAAAATGCGTTTCATCTTAAATGTATTTTTCTGATTATTAATTTTTTATTTGTTATTAATTCACCATCACCCGTTTAACCACGCTGCCGGTTTTTACAATATAAACGCCTGGGGCGGTGACGGGGATTTCAATACGGACGCAAGGTGTTACGTCCTTGCACACCAATTTGCCCATGGCATTGTAAACACTGATTTCGTCTGTGGCGTTTTCAACTACAATGATGTTGTTGTGGGCGTAGATGCTCACTGCGTTGGCGGCTTCGTCCGAAACTGCAGTGACTTTTTCAGGCAGTTTTGTGCCTTCGGCCACTTTTGTGTCCGTTGCGCCGCAGCCGCGGGTGCAGATGGCAGTTTCAGTGCCATCGGCGGCGGTGGTGGCATCGTTGTTATAGACGTAGTCTTTAAACTCGTGACCTAAAGCGGCTATTTCTGTTTGTGCTACAATTGTCTCGTTGCAAACCGAGCAGTGCTTGCCTTCGGTTTTGCCGGCGGCTGTGCAGGTGGCAGGCACGGCGGCATCAACAACCGCTGTATGGCCTTTGGCTGCAACGGTATCTGAATAATACGTGTTCTCGCATACCGAGCAGGTGTGCGTTGTGTAACCAACTGCCGTGCAGGTTGGGGCGGTAACGGTAGTGCTGTAGCTATGGCCGGTGGCAGGAATATCCACAACATCTTTTGTCTGCGTTGTGAACGGCTCGTTTTCAAACGTTGCCGTGTATGTAGTGGTTCCCATTTCCCCACAAGTGGCAGCAATAGTTTCTTCGCTTGTAATTGTGGCGTCTTCAGTTGCAACGTGGGTTTCGTCACGCTGGCAAATTGATGTTGCAGTGCAAGCGCTGCCATCTTCAGTCCATTCATATGTTGGCACGCCGTAACTGTGGCCTAAAGCCGAAACAACAGCTTGTGCCGTTATTACTTTTCCGCACTTCGAGCAATGCTTGCCTTCTGACAACCCCGCCTCTGTGCAAGTAACAGTTGCAGGATCAGTTACAATATCATGACCTTTGTACAAATTTGTAAAACCGCACCAAGTATCTAAACTATAATCAATCGGCACACACACTGGAATTGTTTTATCAACATTTTTAAATGATGTGGATTGATATGTTGGCTCATTACTACCTTCGTAACAAATGGATGTAAGGCCACTGCAACCAAAGAACGCAGAGTAGTCGATGCTTGTTACCGAATTGGGAATGGTGACGGATGTCAGGCCGATGCAACCATAGAACGCATACAAACTAATGCTTGTAACCGAATTTGGAATGGTGACGGATGTTAAGCCGCTACACTCATAGAACGCACCAGGGCGAACCATTGTAACCGAATTTGGAATGGTGACGGATGTCAGGTCGATGCAACCGCTGAACGCATAGTTGCCAATGTATGTGACGGAGTTGGAGATGGTAACTGACGTTAAACCGCTACAATTCTGGAATGCATAGTCGCCGATGCTTGTAACTGAATTGCCGATGGTGACGGATGTCAGGCCGCTGCATTCGGCGAACGCCGAGTTGTCAATGCTTGTTACAGAATTTGGAATGGTGGCGGATATCAGATTGCTGCACCTAAAGAACGCTTGGCTACCAATGCTTTTAACCGAATTGCCGATGATTACTGATGTCAGACCGCTGCAATCACGGATTGCTTGGGGACCAATGCTTGTTACTGAATAGGGAATGACTACTTCTGTCAGGCCGATGCAAGACTCGAACGCAGAGCCGCCGATGCTTGTAACCGTATAAGTTGTGCCTTTTGATTCTGGATTTGTAACTGCATCTGGAATAACCATGTTGCCTGAAGGCTTTGTGTAGCCCGAATAATAATCGGCACCTGATTTTTTGGGATATGTTACTTCAACTTCCGTCTCACTTTTTATTTTGTAATAAAGCGTTTGTCCGCTACTACATACAGCAGAAAAATCATAATTATCTACTGCCCACGCCTGCCCGGCAAACGTTACGGCTACAATAAAAGACAAAATGCGTTTCATTTATTTAATTTTTAAAGTTTTATACTCGTTTTGTTAGAATTGGATAATGGTTAGTTGGGGTAAAAATAGAAAAATAATTGTATGGATGGCGTTGGGTAATAATTTATGCGGTGCAGATGAAACGTAGAGACGATGTGTACATCGTCTCTACAATGTGATTTTCAATGGTTTATGGGTGTTTTTCTGTAGAGACGCCATAATATGACGTCTCTACAATAATTCATTTTTTTCGGATGTATGGTGTTGTGTTCCTAAAATGTTTTGCGGACGCGATGAATCGCGTCCCTACGGTTCCACAACACAGATTTGTTTATTGAATTGCGGGTATATGTGTTTGTATATCAATAAAATATGCACAATTATCTAAAATAAATGTTTCACGTGGAACATTACCGTCCGAAATAGACCAAAAGGACGTTGATGTCGTTGGGGCTGACGCCCGGAATGCGTGCCGCCTGTCCGATGGTTGCCGGCTGGTGCTTGGCAAGTTTGCTGCGGGCCTCTGTGGTGATGGACTGTAGCTTTGAATAGTCAAAACCGTCGGGTATGCGCAGGTTCTCAAGTTTTTTGAGTTTGTCGGCGTTGTTCTTCTCGCGCTCAATGTAACCCGAATATTTGATTTTGAACTCCGCTCCTTCAACAACCTCGCGGCTGGTCTCTTTATATTGCGACAGTTTTTCAATCTCTTCTATCATGTCGTTGAGCTGAATGCTGGGGCGGGAAAGTATTTGTGAATATTTGACACTTTCGGTTATTTCAGAGCTGCCATGTTCCGCAAGGAACTTGTTGGCTTGCTCCGCGCGAATGTTGGTTGTTGAAAGGAACTCAACCAAAGAGTCGATGGCGGCGCGTTTGGCCCTGTAACGATCGAGTTGTTCGCGGCGTGCCAAGCCTATATTGTACGATTTTTCGGTCAGACGCTCGTCGGCATTATCCTGGCGAAGCAACATGCGATATTCGGCACGGCTGGTGAACATGCGGTATGGCTCGTCAACACCTTTGCAGATAAGGTCGTCGATTAAGACACCAATGTAAGCCTCATTGCGCTTGAGCACGAACGGCGCGGCGCCTGCACTTTGCAGATGTGCATTGATGCCGGCCATCAATCCTTGGGCGGCTGCTTCTTCATAGCCTGTTGTTCCGTTTATCTGTCCGGCAAAGAACAATCCACCCACGATTTTTGTTTCAAGAGTTTCTTTAAGCTGCGTCGGCTGGAAATAGTCATATTCAATAGCATATCCCGGTCGATATATCTTTGCATTTTCAAGTCCCGGTATCAGGTGAATGGCATTATACTGCACCTTCCACGGCAGCGATGATGAGAATCCGTTGATGTAATATTCGTGAGTATTGAACCCCTCCGGCTCAAGGAAAAGCTGGTGTGAATCCTTATCGCTGAAAGTAACTAGTTTGCTCTCGATGCTCGGACAATAACGCGGCCCAACACCAACTATGGTATGATTGAAAATTGGCGATTCGTCAAATCCTTTACGTAACTCATCGTGTACAGCTGTATTTGTGCGCGTTATATAGCAAGGAATTTGATGGTCGTGATACGGTTTTTCGGTCGAATAACTGAAGAAATACGGGTCAGCGTCGCCGTTTTGAATCTCACATTTGCTGAAATCTATTGTGCGGCCGTCGATACGTGCCGGGGTGCCGGTTTTCATGCGGCCGGTCTCGAATCCCAACTTCGCAAGATTCTCTGTCAACCCCACTGACGGCAACTCCGAATAGCGTCCACCCACAAATTGTGTTAATCCGACATGCATCAAACCATTCAAGAATGTGCCATTGGTTAGAACAACGGTCTTCGATTTGAAATGAAATCCTATCTGTGTTACAACACCGTTTACTCTGCCCGCACTTGTCTCCAAGGCAACAACAGAGTCCTGAAACAAATCGAGATTCGGGGTGTTTTCGAGCATTTCGCGCCAAGCCAAAGTGAAAAGAGCACGGTCGCACTGAGCACGCGGGCTCCACATGGCAGGGCCTTTTGAACGATTCAACATTCTATATTGAATGGCCGACTTATCGGTAACAATTCCGGTATATCCGCCGAGAGCGTCAATTTCTTTTACAATCTGCCCTTTTGCTATTCCACCAATGGCAGGATTGCACGACATGCAACCAAATTTGGTCATGTCCATGGTTATCAAAAGGGTTTGCGAACCCATATTAGCTGCAGCAGCTGCGGCCTCACATCCGGCGTGACCGCCTCCGACCACAATAACATCGTATTCAGGAAGCATTGCTTATTTG
Organism: Salinivirgaceae bacterium; assembly: GCA_017557785.1. Classification (GTDB taxonomy): domain Bacteria; phylum Bacteroidota; class Bacteroidia; order Bacteroidales; family SZUA-534; genus RUG13583. The sequence continues at coordinate 33,927 of JAFYYA010000132.1, read as the reverse complement.
AATAAAGAAAGATACTGGTTTTCTTTGGCGCGCATTGTTTTCTGGTCGCTTTCGGTTTTGTCGTTATAACCAACAAAATGCAAAACTCCGTGTATCATTACACGTTCAAGCTCGTTCTCGAAAGTTGCGCCGTATTCTTTGGCATTATCTGAAACAGTGTCGACGCTTATAAAAATATCGCCCGAAATGACATTATCCTCGCAATAATCGAACGAAATCACATCGGTGAAATAATCGTGGTTGAGATATTCACGGTTAATATTGAGCAGATAGTTATCGGAACACAAGATGTAGTTCACATCGCCTAAAATCCGATTCTCGTTGATTACGAGTTTCTCAATATTCTTTTCAATGTCAGTTTTTTTGATATCGAACTCGTCGATGTCTTCAAAAAAGAAATTAATCACTTTAGATATTGAATGTTAGAGTTACAACTGAACCGTTTTTATCAAATTTGACTTTGTCGGCAAGGTTTTTCATCAGGAAAATACCGCGTCCGTTAGGTTTTTCAATATAATCGGGCTTGGTAGGATCGGGAATAACATTCACATTGAATCCCTTTCCTTCGTCAGCAACTGTTACATTTATTGAGTGTTCCTTGCCTTCAACATTGATGCGTACAAGTTTGTCGGGGTTGCTCTCGTTTCCGTGAACAATGGCGTTTGTAACAGCTTCGATTGTGGATATCAGCAAGTTGCCATACAAATCGGAAACAATGGACAAACAAACAGAAACTTCATCGATGAAGTTCTCTACGAGCGACATATTCTCAAGTTTCGACTTAATAACCAATTCCTTATTCATTGTTTCCATTGTTTACGCTGTTAAGGTACTCTTCATATTTCGCTTTATAAAACGAATTCAGTTTCAAGTTTGTCTGTTTTAAAACATCCATATTTTTTTCAAATGTAATGTCTTCTTGCCAATTTTTAGGTGTTTTTCCATCAATATTTTTTGCAGTTGTCGATTCGCGGTTGTTGTCAGTGTCACGTTCAGCTTCGGCATTCTCTGCTTCAAGTAGCTTAGTTACAATGTTTTGCTGACGCATAACGGTCTGAATTGACAGCTTTTTATTGGCAAATTCTGAGTGTGTTTTTTCCATAAGTTTTTTTGCTTCCTGCAAAAGTTTGGCCGTTTGGCCGTCAATATCAGCATTACGCATCATCTGTTCGAGCATTTGTTGATATATTTCGTTTTGCATCAGCATTTTTGCCAATTCTTTGTTGGTTTCGGCCGACTCACCCGACTTCATCTGGTTGAGCAAATCGCGCAGCTGGTTTTTCATTGATTCTTGTGCGCTGCGCATCTCTGAAAGTTGCTGACTATCTAGCTGTTGCTTTGGTTTCTGTTTGCGTTTCTTCGATGTTTTTCCACCGGCACCTGACGAACTGTTCTCAATATTCTTCAACGATTCGGAAAGGATAAGTATCAGATCGTTAGCATTTTTCAAAGCTTCGTGCTGGCTTCGGTTTGCTTTGGAAGTGTTGCGTTCCTGAAGTTGAACACACGATTCCATCATGCCATCTTCGATTAGATACGCCGCTTTCGAAATATGATTGCCGAGATAAACCGTGCGCCGAGACAAATTATACAAACTGTCGCGCACCACTTTGAAATTTTCGACAAGCTGCGATTGAGCCAAAATTCTCTCTTGATAAAGCGGATTGTTGAAAGTTACTCTCTCGTATTCTGTAATTATATGTTCTTGAGCAAAAGATACTTCGAACAAATTGTCCAAAATCTGACGTAAATCATCGGCATCTTCGGCGTCGGACTCGGCTTTGCTCGATTCAAACATCTGCTTCAAATTCTCGGAAAGTTGCTTAATCTGGTTAGAGTTATCCTTTGCTGATTTTTCAAAATCTTGTGTGTTGTTGTCATCAAGTTGTTGGTTTTCAATATCGAAATTGCTGTCAATTTGGTTAAATTCATTATCAAAGTTATTGATTTTATAAGGGCGCTCAAGCGATTTATTGTCTTCTGTCAGTTTCTGATACATGTCTTTCAAATCATTGAAAAACTCTTTTTGCTTGTTCAACTCGCTTTTGACAGAATCGGCGCCGGATTGATTTGATATTTGATTCTGTTTTTCGGACAAAACATTCAAATTATCAGCAAGTTGTGAGATGTTTTCTTCGATTTTAATCTTCTTCAATAACTCAATATTCTTATCAACTTCTTTCTCAAAATTGCCGAAATCCTTTTTTAAGTCTTCAGATAAAGCATTGTAGTTCTGTTGTTTTTCGGCTGCCAATTCACTTATTTCTTTCAAGATCTGTTTAAGTTCATCGTCAATCAAACTATTAAGCAATTCAGAAATAATATTTTGTTTTTCAATAATTTGCTGGCTGTTATTAAAAGAATTTTCAAGTGATTTGTGGTCTTTAGAAATATTGTTCAACAAATCCTGCAACTGATTTGTCTTATTATTGATTTGTTGCAGCATACTTTTCTTTTCCCACTCAGTGAGATTGTCATTTAACAACTTTCGGCGCAACTCTGCAATTTCAAATTCAATTTCTTCCGATAACTGCTTGGTCAATTCAAGTCTGGTAAACAAATCGGAATACTTTTCTTCCTTGTCTGCCGTCTGGTTTGAAATTGATTTGACAACATAGTCGAGAATTTCAGACCTGACTTTCTTGGGGCCATTCACACCATCGTTATCATACAATTCAAAACAAAACGAAACCGGCTTGTCATAAATGTCAGAACTGATGTTGGTTTGATAGTTGTAAAAAATCTGTTGCGAAGTAATATTGTTATAAATCGGTATTTGAAGAGTATCATTCGAACCTTCAGACGAAACATAAAGCAGCAGTTTTGTAAAGCCATAGTCATCTTTAATTGAACCATTGAAAGAGACGCCTGTTTGTTCTTCGATTTTTGAAACTGATATTTGTGGATACTCATCAGGTATTGAAACTAATTTAAAATCGATGAAGTTTCGTTTAATGTCAGTATTTGATAGAACAACCCTGTAATTATCGTTATAGAAAACTTTGGTTTCGAAAGTGTAATTGTTCACGCCCGGAAGTGTAAAGAAAGAAGAATCCTTTAAAGAAAGAACGGTTAAGGTATCGATGTTCAAACCCGAAAATATTTGCTTTAAGAATGTTCCTTGTGGAACAATTAAAATATTTTGGTTTTTGACAATTGTGTCTTTGATGTTGGTATATTTTGGATAGTAAATTTCTGTATAATAATCATTTACTGTCGGAACTTTTAATACTTTGACATTGTAGTTTTTAGATTCTTTGTTGCTATACGTCAAACTGAAAGAAAAACTATTGTTGACGTTTTTGAATGTAAAGGCGAACAACGAATCGTTGACTTTTTGCATAACATTCAGATTACCGTGAAACTTTACAAACATCTCATCGGCGCCGAGTTTTCCTTTTACTGTTGCTTCAATCAATAAGTCACTTCCTTGCTCAACAGAAAGTTTTGACTCATCAATGTATATAGAAAATTGTTGATTTTCAGTGGTTTGTCTTTGAAAATGGACTATATTTAAAAACCCCGTTTTGAATAAATTTGGGGCAAATAAAACACAAATAATTAATGAAATCAAAGACAGAGCACAAACGACAAAATGTTTCTTTGACTGGTAACTAACATAGGTTGTAAAGTTGATTTCGTTGGTCAATTTGATTTTTTGTTCAATGCTGGCGTCGACCAAATCGGACTTGGGTAAACTTGACAACTCGATTATGTTTGTAAGAATGTCTTTTAATGCAACATCTTTACTTTGAATGATTTTGCAGGCTTCTGCATTAGACATTCGTGGCAAAATGCCAAAAAGACGGAATGAAGGAACCAACAAAAAATAAAAGAAGGCTGAAAGCGTTAATAGAACGAAAAGAACTAATAGAAAAAGCCTGGCAAATGAAGAGAGTTCAAATAAAAGTTCTAAAGATGAAAATAGAATAAGAGTTGCTACTGTAATTGATAAAAAGGAACATAAACCTTTAATCAACAAACTTTTATAGTGTTTATCGATGAATTTGTCGAGCCGCTGTTTGAACAATCCAACAGTATCATCCATTCTTTGAACTTGCTAACCACTCTTGGGGATTGAGTTTTTGATTTTCCTTCCAAATCTGGAACTGAAGCACAGATTTACCTTCTTCTTCCTTGTCAGTATAAATTTTGCCAATCATCTGTTTTGTTGAAACTTTATCGCCTTGTTTAACAAACACTTCTGAAAGATTTGAATATACAGAAAGATAATTTCCGTGACGTATAATGACGGTTGTGTGCGCGCCTGGAATTACAAAAACTCGGGTTACTGTACCATCAAAAATCGAACGAATGTAAGAACCTTCGGTAGTTGAAATATCAATACCGTCATTTCTAACAAAAACACCTTTCAATACAGGGTGCGGGTTCTCGCCAAAAAAACCTGTAATTACACCACGCTCTGTAGGCCATGGCAACTTTTTCTTGTTACTTGCGAATGTATTGGCAAGTTTTTGTTCTTCGGGTGTTAGTTGAAAAACATTAGGTGCCTTTTTCTTCGAATTTGCTTTTGCCAACTCTTCGGCAATCACTTTTTCGATGGCATGCTGCAGTTCACTTGCGAGTTTAATTTGCTTATCAAGTTTTTTCTTTAACTCAACTTTTTCTTTTTCAAGTTTTTGGATTATCTGGTTTTGGTCTGATTTTTCCTTTTTCAACTCGTTGGTTTCGGTCATTTGTTCCCTAAGCAGCAGTTTCTTCTCTGACTTCATACTATCAAGTTGCGCAAGTTGCTTTTCTATTTCAATTTTCGTCTCAACAATCTGACGAGCCTGGGAAGTACGATATTCGCTGTACTGCTGAAGATGTTTAATGCGGTTGAATGCAGTATTTACGCTTTCAGAAGCCAAGATGAACATTATGCGGTCATAATTGCTTCGATTTTTGTAATAAAACGAAATCACACGTGCATACTCGCTTTTAAGTTTCTCATAATCATTGTTAAGTTCATCAATTAATTCCTGCTGAACTTTAATGTTTCCATCGATTAATGATATTTCAGAATTAATATCACCAATAACTTTTTCACGACTTTTTATCTTGCTGTTTATCAGCAAAAGTTTGTTATAGGATGCAGTCTTGTTTTTTTCTGTCTTAGCAATAAGTTCATTGGTATAAGTTATTTCCTTCTCGTTTTCCTTCTTTCGCTTTTCAAGGTCGGAACGCGACTGAGAAAACGTCGGCAGAAATGCCATCAGTAAAATCGATGAAAGAAACAACCTAAACATTATCAAAAACTTACGCGTTTATATTTATCTACCTTTAAATTCAAGTCCGGAAGACTTCCATTAACCACACTTACGTTTTCAAACAAAATTTTAATCTCGTTCTTTTTTCCTTTCACAACTGATGTTAAAACCAATTCTGCAGGAAATCCATAACTCAACGCAAAATTAGAATAAATAGCCCTAAAAATATCGCCATTATACGATTTATATTCAGTGCTGGCAAGATTACCATATCCGTCAAAAATCGTTGTCACAAACGATTTATTTGAGTTTTCAGATAAAGTGGTGTTCACTATAAATCGATTGAAGTTAGGCTGGTAATTGGTATTTGAACTGTTGAAAGAAATAGTGTCGGAAAGGTAAGTTGATGTTAAAAAAGAATAAATGGCCTTGAAATCAGCACCGAAAACATTCCGAAAATCGGCATATGTTCCTGAAAAATAGTTTTTTTCATACTTGTTAATCACAGTAATTGAATCTGTTTTCATGAGCGCCTGAGCAACTTCGATTCCTAAAGACGAAGACATAACACTCACATATAGACAAGTATCAGAAAAAGAAAAAATCCTACCCGTCAGTTTGTTTTCGCGGTCTTCGGTTTCAACAATAGTTTTAAATTTGATTTTCAGCACATTGGAAAACTTGATGTCATGTTGTTTTTTAACTTTTGCTTCAAGACTCGAAAAATCAGTTATTTGCCGTGAGCCTATGTGAGTTTTTGAACACGAACAAAAAAGGAAAAGCAACAGAATACTACTCAATATACTTCCCTGACACAATTTTTTCATCGAGTTTGTCACTTCCGTTACCTATTGTTTTGACTCTTTTCCATTGTTCAAGGGCACCTTCAGCATCGTCGTTGAAATAAAGAATATCGCCGTAATGTTCAAGAATGACGCCACTGCGCGTTGAATCAAAATCAACAGCCTTCTTTATGTATTTCAATGCTTCGGAATATTGTTTCATCTCAAATAAAATCCACGCATAGGTGTCAAGATAAGTAGAGTTCTCGGGCTCTTTCTGGATAGTTTGTAAAGACATTTCCTGGGCCTTTTGAAGATTGGCTTTATCGAGCGACAAATAATAACTGTAATTATTCATCACCATCAAATTGCCTGGATCAGTATCAAGAAGTTTGTCAAAATAGGAATATGCTTTTTCCTTATCATCCAACTTATAATAAACTTCACCTATAAAAGTTAGAAAATCAGATAATAACGGATCGTTTTTCGGAAGAATACTATAACCAAATTCTAATGATTTTTTGGCTTCTGGGTATCTTGATAATTGAAAATTGCTGATTCCGTTGAAAAAGTAAAACAAAGGAATATTTGGAAAATTCTCAATTGCTTCGGCACTGTGTTTCACCAACGAATTCCAATCAGCCATCTGATTATCAATAAACAAAAGATGTTCCCAAATAGCATATTTGTCTTTTCGTGTTTCAATAACTTTCTGAAGAGCAAGGCGCGCAATGTAGAGATCGCCTTTATTCATTTGAAAATCGGCGTAAATGGTATTTGCATCAGGATCGTCAGGATAAATCTTAACAAGTAACTCTGAAAGATTGAAAACTTTGTCGAAGTTCTCGTTTATCAGTTTCTGATCGTGAGTGATATCAATCAAAATCGAAATTTTAATTTCAAGATTCACCATCGTTGATGAAAAGCCGGCTGTAATTTCATTGAAGAAATTTTCAATGTCGTACTTGGAATGGTAACAACCTGCAAGTCCAATATGCGAAATACCATCTGACGGATTATCAGCCAAAATCTTCTTATAAGCCGAAATTGCTTTATCTAAATCTCCTAGTTGATAATAGAAATCAGCAAGAATTCGCTGGAACTGTACTTCTTCCGGATAGTAATTGATGAGTTTTACTAACTCGTTTTCAGCCTTCTTTTTGTTTTTGAGTTGCAGATAAATGTTCTTCTTCTGAATTACTATTGCTTCATCGATACCAAACTTTTTTTCAATCAACTCATAAGTTGATAGTGCCTTTTTTAATTTGTTGCCTTTGATATAAACGTCGGCAAGGCATACATAAAAATCGAACTCGTTCGGTTTGAGTGAAATAAGTTTTTGGAAAATATTCTCTGCCTTATCTAATTGACCACTATACCCATAAATGTTTCCTGCCAGATATAAGTACCATTCATTGGTATTGTTATAAGACAAACATTTATCAATATAAATCTCTGCAGCAGTCAGGTCTTTCCTTTGAAGACAAATTGATGCTAAACGATAGAATAGGAATGGATTTTCAGGTTGCAGATTAAGGCAAAGCAGATAATAACTTTCGGCCAACTCATAGTTCTCTTCGCTAAAATACTTATCCGCTTCAAACAGATTATAAGTATAAGTCATATCGTCACCGAAGATAGATTCCAATTCGTTTTCTTCTTCCTGACAATATGAACTTATACAAATGAAAAAAGCCCAAAAAAATAATCCGACTCTTAATAAAATCTTCATCTACTTTCCTGTATGACCGAAACCGCCTGCACCGCGTTCTGTTTCGCTAATCTCTTCAACTTCAATAAACTCTGCCTTTTCGTGCTTGGCAATCACCATTTGACAAATGCGCTCGCCTGACTTTATTGTAAAATCTTGATTACTAAGATTGATTAGAATAACCTTGATCTCGCCACGATAATCAGCATCGATGGTTCCTGGTGAATTAAGAACTGTAATTCCACTTTTGATAGCCAGGCCGCTGCGGGGACGAATCTGTGCTTCGTAGCCATCGGGTAACTCAATATAAAGACCGGTAGGAATGAGTTTACGCTCGAAAGGTTTAAGCACAACATCTGCATCAATAAAAGCACGCAAATCCATTCCTGCCGAACTTGCAGTCTCATAAGCAGGCAGTGCGTTATTCGATTTGTTTATAATTTTTACACGCATAATAGTTTCTTTATGTTTTTCCGCTCAAAATAATACAAAATGCCAATATAAAACAGCATAAACAATGTACTAACTGAAAGTGAAGCAAAAGTATTGCTTAATGTGAAATAATTTCGTGCACAAAGTACGGCGATGGCTACCACAGTGTAAGCCATAATTTTTCCTGCATTGTAGTTGACGGGATAAACTTTTCGGCCCCAAAAATAAGACACAACAACCATAACAAAATAGCAAGCAATGGTTGCCAAAGCAGCACCCCAATAACCAATTCGCGGAATCAGTAAAACATTCATTACTAATGTTATAATCATACCGATAACGGAAATCACGGCGCCGCAGTAAGTCTTGTTGTTTATTTTGTACCAAACCGAAAGGTTATAATAAATGCCAAGGAACATATTAGCCAAAAGAACAACAGGTACAATGTCAAGACCTTCGTGGAACTCACTACCAATGAAGTATTTAAACACATCGATATACATTGTTACCATCAGGAAAATGAGAAGACAGAAAATCGAAAAATAATCCATCACAATGCGGTACGACTCTTTGGCATCAGACGCAACCGACTTTTTGAAAAAGAAAGGTTCGGCCGCATAGTTGAACATCTGTATGAAAATGGTCATCAAGACGGCAATCTTGTAGTTGGCTGCATAAATTCCGACCTGCTCTTCAGCAACAAGGCTGCCATCGGAAAGGTACTTAAGAAAAATTTTATCAGACACTTCGTTGATTACGCCAGCAATTCCAATTACGATGAGCGGCCAGGTATAATTAAGCATTGTAAGATACTTGCGGAACGAAATCTGTAATCGGAAACTACGATATTCAGGCAAAACAAGCAAGAACGTCACCGTTGAAGCCACCATATTGCTTATGAAAGCGTAACCTATATTGATGTCAGGATTGTAGAACGATGCAAGCAACTCATTTTCAGAGTCGCGGCAAACAACAAAGAAGAATATGTTGAGCAGAATGTTAACTGAAACATTTATCAGTTTAATAATCGAAAACTTCAGAGCGCGATTCTGATTACGCATTCTTGCAAAAGGAATCGACGTTATGACATCGAAGAAAATAATGAATGCAAAGCAAACTATGTAATTCACATTTTGCTCATATTTAATAAGTTCGGCTATATTTTGTTTGAAAATGAGCGCAATAAGCAAAAAAACAGTAGCAAAAACAGAAGTACTGAAAATAGCGTGATTGAAGGTGCTTTGCTCATCTTTTTTGTCGACACTGTAGCGGAAATAGGTTGTTTCCATTCCGTGAATGAGCAGCACAAGCAAAAGCGATGAGTAAGCATAAAGTTCAGAAACAGTTCCGTACTGTGCTTTTGTGAAAATTCGAGTGTAAAAAGGCGTCAGCAAAAGATAATTCAGCAGCCGCGGCACGATGGTGCCCAAACCGTAAATCATCGTTTGGCCAGCAAGACCCTTAAACAAGTTATTGAAGAAACTCATCTTAAATTCCTAATTTACTTGATATTTCGAGCATTCGCTGAACTGGACGCAAAGCAGCATCGCGAATCTTAGCATCAACTTTCACTTCAGGTTTTTCATTCAAAAGTACCTGATAAATATTTTCCAGCGTTATCATCTTCATATACTCGCACTCGTTGCACGACATCTGCGCATCGTCGGGTGGGGCAGGGATGAACTGATTTTCGGGATTCGACTTTTGCATCTGATGAAGAATGCCAGGCTCAGTTGAAATTATAAACTGCTTGCAATCAGAGTTTTTCACATAATTCAAGATTGCTGCGGTGCTTCCAACAAAATCAGAAATATCGAGCACATCGGCTTGACATTCAGGATGTGCAAGCACCAAAGCAGTAGGATATTTACTTTTGAGTTCAGCAATTCTCGCTGCCGAAAAACGGCGATGAACATGGCAGGCACCATTCCACAGCAGCATCTGCCGGCCTGTCTGCTTGCTGACGAATGTTCCCAAATTCCTATCGGGACCGAAAATTAACTTTTCGTCAGTAGGAAGGCTATTGACAATCTGCACAGCATTTGACGACGTACAAATTATATCGCTCAAAGCCTTTATCTCATTTGTTGTGTTCACATAAGAAATGACCGTGTGGCCAGGATTCTCATCAATAAACTTTTTCAAGTCGGTTGCTTTGCAACTATCGGCCAGAGAACAGCCGGCATCGGTGCACGGAATCAAAACCTTCTTGTCAGGATTGAGAAGTTTGACAGTCTCTGCCATGAAATGCACACCAGCCATCAGAATAATGTCGGCCGAAGTGTTGACCGCCTTTTGCGCAAGTGCCAGACTGTCGCCGATGAAGTCAGAAACTTCCTGCACTTCAGGCCGTTGGTAAAAGTGACCTAAAACGATTGCATTTTTCTTTTTCTTCAAAGCATTGATTTTTTCGGTCAAGACGCTGTGGTTTTCTGAACCTTGATTAAGCAAAGAAGTTTCCATAAAAAATTTTTTTGCGAAATTAAGAAAAGGCAAGCACTAATTAAACAGAAACAACAATTACTTTTAAAGTCATAACAAATTGAAAATTTTGCGCCAAATCTTAAAATCTCATCCCCCCACACATCATATAAAATATATTTTTTATTGATTAAAAAAAAGGATGATGATGTTGATTTGGCTGTGAAATCGTTCAAAACAAAACGCAGAAAAATTTTGATTTTTTAAAAAGAGTAAAAAGTGAGTTGCTATTTAACAATTGATATTAATGAGCACGGTTTAATAATCAGTCAAGTACGCATCATTATAAACAAATTGTTTAAAACTCATCAGTTACTAAAATCATGACCAAAGTTAACAGTTGAAAAGGCAAGAGTGGTGTTGATTTTAGTCAATAAAAAAATCGAAATGAACATTTGAATAAATAGAAAATTTTATATGCAGCGCTTGAAATTTATTTGCAAGAAAAAAACGTTCGATTTTATAAACACTGAACAAAAAATCTTATTAACAGTTTAACATAATATTAAAGTATTGAAAATCAACCCCAGTGTTTAAACTATTTATTCAAGTAATAAATTTAATTTATCTACAAGTTAGAGTATTATATATAATATTTCGATATTAAACCGTTATTAACAGCCATCAAATCAATTCTTGAACTATTTTGTCTTAATCAATGGTTTCAATGTAGAAACTGAAAGGTCGAAAACCATCGTTACAGCTTATCATTGCACTCATTGGATTCTTCATCCACCCGTCATAAAAATCACCTTTTCCCTTTGCAAGGGATTCAACAAATGGCTGCATTGAAGACCATGCAGACGGGCACAAACCTGTTGGACAACTACCATCTACCGAAATCCATTGTTGTCCTTCTTTTACATCACATTTATGTTCAATGGGGTTCTCATACTGTTCCATCAAATCACTGTAAACAGTCTGTCGAATGGCTGTAATGCGAACTTTATTCATAAAAACATCAATAATTTAAAAGGAATAACTTGAACATAAACTTAAAATAAAAAATTGTGGCGAAAATAATCTCGCCACAATTCAAAATCATTCAAGAAAGAAAAATCAGTCTTTAACAATATCGTCATCATCGGCTGATTCGAGTGACGGTGCATCGTTCTTTGTCATTATTTCAAGAATCTTGGTTTCGATTTCCTTAGCAAGTTCCTGATTATCGACCATCAGTTGGCGCACATAATCGCGGCCCTGACCGAGTTTTGTATCACCATAACTGAACCACGACCCTGATTTCTTGATAATGTTGAGTTCAACAGCCATATCGACAAGTTCGCCCGACTTGCAGATGCCTTCGCCATACATAATGTCGAATTCAGCCTTGCGGAACGGTGCGGCAAGTTTGTTTTTGACGATTTTAATCTTGACATGGTTACCGATAGAGTCTTCGCCATCTTTCAGCGTTGAAGTGCGGCGAATGTCGATGCGGATTGAAGCATAGAATTTCAATGCGTTACCACCTGTTGTTGTTTCAGGGTTACCAAACATCACGCCAATCTTTTCACGCAACTGATTGATAAATATGCAGCAGGTATTTGTTTTGTTGATGTTGGCTGTCAGTTTCCGCAGTGCTTGCGACATCAAACGCGCCTGAAGGCCCATTTTCGAGTCGCCCATTTCACCTTCGATTTCGGCTTTTGGTGTAAGAGCGGCAACAGAGTCGATGACAATAATATCAATGGCGCCAGAACGGATGAGATGGTCGGCTATTTCAAGAGCCTGCTCGCCGTTGTCCGGCTGCGAAATCAGCAGTTCGTTGATGTTAACACCCAGTTTTTCAGCATAAAAACGGTCGAACGCATGCTCGGCATCAATAAAGGCAGCAATTCCGCCATTCTTCTGTGCTTCGGCAATAGCATGAATGGCCAAAGTTGTTTTACCAGACGACTCGGGGCCGAAAATTTCAATCACGCGGCCGCGCGGATATCCGCCAATTCCTAGTGCCAAGTCGAGACTTATTGAACCCGATGAGATAACCGGAACATTTTCAATTGCGTGGTCGCCCATGCGCATAATGGCACCTTTGCCAAAGTTCTTTTCAATTTTGTCGATTGTGAGTTGCAAGGCTTTCAACTTTTCGCTGTTGGCACTTGTATTTGCTTGTTCTTTAGCCATTTTATATATGCTTTAAGTTTCGTTTTCGGATTTGATAAAGGTAGAAAAAAAGGTGTAAAAGAAACAGTCAGTTGAAAAAATGTCGGAATATTTCTTTTCGGCTGTGCGGGTCATTAGACAGCCAAATTCAAATTTTTCGGTCAATCAATCCAAATTTTCGCTAATATTATCATCGCCTAAATAAAAAGAAAAGGCACATTTTGTATAAAACTGAAAAACAGACGATTATGGTAATAAATCTTGGCGCACAGAGCAGCATTCTGAACCAATATATGGCAGAATTGCGCGACAGCAACATTCAGAAAGACAGCATGCGCTTCCGCAAAAACATGGAACGCATAGGTCAGATTTTTGCTTACGAGATAAGCAAGCAACTAGGATACAAGCAAACCGAAGTGCAGACACCGCTTGGTGTGGCGCAAGTGCCGCAGTTGGCCGCACAACCAGTGATTGCCAGCGTGCTGCGTGCCGGGCTGCCCTTCCACCAAGGCTTTTTGAACGTATTTGACAAGGCCGAGAATGCCTTTATTTCGGCTTGCCGCAAGTATGAGAAGGACGGCTGCACGTTCCATATCAGTTTCGACCATATTGCCGGCCCGTCAACCGACGGCAAAACCCTGATTCTTGTCGACCCGATGCAGGCCAGCGGCGCATCGATGGTGTTGGCTTACCAGGCTCTGCTTAAGAAAGGAACGCCCGTGCACACACACATTGTGTCGGTAATTTCGAGCCGAGAAGGTCTTGATTATCTGCAACGTAACGTAGCCGGGCAGCCTGTCACCATTTGGACCGGCGCCATTGACGATGAGTTGACTGCAAAATCGTACATTGTTCCAGGCTTGGGTGATGCGGGCGACCTTTGCTTTGGCGAAAAGGAATAAAAAATGTTTGTCAAAATCTACCCCGAGAATCCGAACCCGCGCGAAGTGAAAAAAATTGTCGAAATCATCGACAATGGCGGGCTTGTTATCTATCCAACCGATACCATCTACGGTGTGGGTTGCGATATGATGCAGCCTAAAGCGGTGGCTCGGCTTGCCAAACTTCAGGGGTTGGATATGGATAAAGCTTATTTTTCGTTCATCTTCAACGATTTGAGTCAGATTTCGGAATACACAAAACCAATGTCGAACTCGGCTTTCCGACTATTGAAACACAATGTGCCGGGGCCGTTCACCTTCATTTTCGAAGCCAATAATAATATCCCGAAACTATTTAAATCGCGCCGCAAAACCGTGGGCATCCGCGTGCCAGACAACAATATCATCCGCAGCATTGTGGCCGAACTAGGCCGGCCGCTGCTGTCGTCATCGGTGCACGATGATGAAGACGAAGTAACCGAATACATCACCGATCCAGAACTCATTCACGAGCGCTACGGAAGTCTAGTTGATGCCGTTATCGATGGCGGATATGGTGATAATCAGCCTTCTACGGTTGTTGACTGCACCACCGACGATTTTGAGATTATTCGTGAAGGAAAGGGCGAAATCAATTAAAATCACTGCACCAGTCCTTCAATCACTGTTCCAGTGGTTCCGTTCGGGAATGGAATGTCAAGGAAATTGGCGATTGTAGGGGCAATGTCGCGGATGTCGATGTTTTGGTTCAGACGGGTGCGCTTAATCTTCCAACCGTACCAGAAGAGCGGCACATGGGTGTCGTAGTTGTAACCCGAGTTTGAACTGCTCACGCCCGTGCCTTGTGCGATCCAGCCCGGCTCAAGGCAGATAATCACGTCGCCCGAGCGTTTCGGATTGAAAGAATTCTGCATTTGCCGCATTATGCCGTCGGTGAAAGTGGTTGATTTTAAGGTCGAAGCCGAGATGGCATTAGCCACACCCGAAAACTGCAGCATGAAATTGCAAACCACCTGCTCAAAATCTTCAACCTTCATCCCAGCAGTCTCTATCAGATTGTGATTCAGGTAAATCTGATTATTATGATAGGCCGAAACCCATTTGCCTTTGTCGTATTTGGCGTTCAGATAGGTGCCCAAGAGCATCACGGCGCGGTCGGCGTTGAAGGTGCCTGCCGGAATGTTGTTTGCCTGCAGCATAGCCGGATTGTACGACGTGCCATGGTCTGAAGTCAGGTAGATGAGCACGTTGTTGCGGCCCACATTTTCGTCGATAAACTGCAGAAAATGTTCCAAGTCGCGGTCGAGTCGGATGTAAAGGTCTTCAAGTTCGACAGAGTTTGGTCCGCAGGCGCTGCTCACATCGGCCGAAGCCGAGAAGGCGATGCTCAGATAGTCGGTGTCATCGTCTTGGCCAAGTTCTTCATTCACAATGGCATTCACGCAAAAATCCTTAACAAGGCTGTTGCCTGCCGGATTTGATTTCAGTTTGCTATAGTGCTTTGTGCGCTTGAGCAGACTGTTGATTTTCTTACCAAGCACGTTGTCGCCCGAGAACCCTGCGCTTTTCGACTGCCCGCGTTCCGAGCCGGCACGGTATTTTTCGGGCGGCAGCAGCGGCAGCCAGTCTTTTTCGATATACATATCGGGGAACTTCTTGCCGTTGAACTCGTTAACCCACGTTGGCAGCGAGTCGGCATAGTAACTGCTTGTCACCCAAAGTCCTGACGCATCGTCGAACCAATAGGCGGCATCGGCAATGTGACCGGCCGGCAGAACGGCCGTTGTGGGGTTCATCGACACCGAGAAAACCTTCGAGCGGTTGTTGCTGAAGAGTTTAAGTTCGTCGGTGAAGGTGGTTGTCAGGATGTTGCGTGGCGAATAGTTTGCTTTTTCTATCTCGGCGCCCACAGGATTCTCTTTCTCGTCGAATGCCGCCCCAATGTTTTTCTCTTGAAGTTGAACATACCAGGCATCGCTCACAATACCGTGAACGATTGGTTCACAGCCTGTTGCAATGGTTGCGTAGCCAGGCGATGTCTGCGTAAGCATATAGTTGTAGTTGGCGTTCCGGCAGAGCGCGCCTTCGCCAATGAGCCGCCGGAAACCGCCTTCGCCGAAGTTATCCCAATAGCGGTGGATATAGTCGTAGCGCATCGATTCAACCACAATTCCAATAATCAGTTGCGGCTTTTCCGATGGTATGTTTTTGCGTTTCTGCGCCATCAGTGCCGGCCCCGACAAAAGCAAGGCGGCAAGCGCACTGACAGCCAATATTTTTGCTTTCATAAACAACGTTGTTTTAGGCAAAATTAGCGGTTTAGGTGGCGGTTTTTGCGGCAAACAGCGTAGGTTATCAATAGGGGGGTGTTCAAAACAAAAAAAACGTTCGATAGGAAGGGGTTTGTTTAAATTTTCGTGTTCGAAATGCAGGATTATTATAGGTTTCGAGAATTTTCTTTTTCTTTGGTACAAAGATGTTTGTGCTTTTAATTGCTTATTGAGGGTGTTCCGCTTGTGCGAACACATTAATAATAGTTTGATTTACATATATTTACAATCACATAACTACAACAAACACAACTATGAATAAGTTCATCAAAATCGTTCTGCTTGCACTTATTTTAGTGCCGATGACCGTGTCAGCCAAGAGAGACTCGAAATTCTACATCTATCTCTGCCTTGGACAATCGAACATGGAGGCCGGAGCCATTCCTGCCGAACAAGACAAGGACTTCAACGATCCACGTTTCCAATTTATGGCGGCAACCGATATGCCAAAATTCGACCGAAAAATGGGCAACTGGTACACTGCCGTTCCGCCCATCTGCCGCGAGAATAACAACATGGGGCCAGTGGACTTTTTTGGTCGAAAAATGATTGCAAACATGCCAGCCGACTACCGGGTGGGTGTGATAAATGTGTCAGTGGCCGGAGCAAAAATTGAACTTTGGGACAAGGATGCCTACAAAGAGTATATCGACAATGAGCGCGACTGGATGAAGGAAATAGTGAAAAGCTACGACGGCAACCCATACCAACGTCTGGTTGACATGGCTCGCATAGCACAAAAAGACGGTGTCATCAAGGGTATCCTGGTGCATCAAGGTGAGTCGAACTCCGATGATCCAGAGTGGCCAAACAAACTGAAGAAGATTTACAACGACCTTTGCAAAGACCTAAAACTCAAGCCTGCCGATGTTCCATTGCTTGCAGGCGAACTGAAGAGCGCCGAACAAGGTGGCGTGTGTGCCGCCTTCAACGACAGTATTCTGCCAAACCTTCCTGTGGTGTTGCCCAACTCATACATCATCTCATCGCTGGGTTGCCAATCAACTGGCGACCAGTTTCACTTCAACACAGAGGGAATGCGGCTCATTGGCGAGCGTTATGCCGACAAGATGCTTGAACTGCAAGGATTCACAAAGCCTCAAACACGCAATGCGAGCCTCAAAACAGCAAATATGGGCATCGAAATAAGTCCAACACTGTCGGGCATATTCTTTGAGGACATCAACCAGTCGCTCGATGGCGGCATCTGCGCACAGCTGATTCAGAACAACTCGTTCCAGGCCTACAATGTACCCCAAGGACCTGACAACGAGTTTTCGAAAAGCGACACCATCTTCTTCGGATGGACAGTAGTAAAAGGTGAAGGAAGCATCGGCGAGGCAAAAGCTGTCAGCGACCATCCACTGCGCACACTAAACAGATATTACCCTTACGATCCTGACGACAAGTATGATGACGAACAGCGCTATCAGCAATATTGCGTGCGATTCGAAATCAGCAATCCCGGCACCGGCTTTGGCATTGCGGCCAATGGATACGGCATCGCTCCATACACCAGAGAACGCGGAGCCATCTATTCAAACAACACGCAGACACCATCGCTTCCTGTCGATGCAAATGTGAGCTACGACTTGGGACTATATCTGCAAGGCGAGAAATATCAAGGCAACATAACCGTCTATCTTGAGGACAAGGATGGAAAGGCAAACTCTGACACCGTAACAATCAGCAATATAGGCAATGAATGGAAGAAATATGAAGGTCAACTGAAGGCCGAACGTTCATCCGATTCGCGACTTGTCATTAAGGCTGATGCCAAGGGAGTGTTCTATCTCGATTTCGTCACACTCATTCCTGAAGCTTCACAATTGTGGAAAGATGGCAAATATGGACCGTTCCGCAAGGACCTGCTTCAGGCGCTTGAGGCCCTAAACCCGAAATTTATGCGATTCCCTGGAGGATGCGCATCAGAGGGTCCGACATATTTCGGACAGGTGTTCTGGAAGAACAGCATTGGTGACGCCGAGGAACGCATAGGTTTCCGCAATCACTGGGGCTACTGGACATCGCAGTATATGGGTTTCTATGAGTATTTCCTTATGGCCGAGGCTTTGGGCGCAACACCACTGCCTGTCCTCAACAATGGCGTAACCTGCCAGTTTGCCGGACACCAATACATTGCACCGCTCGAAACAGAAGCCGACCGTCAGCGTTTTAACGACATTTATGTGAACGATGCTCTCGACCTTATCGAATTCTGCAATGGCGATGCCAATACCAAATGGGGCGCAGTTCGTGCAAAAATGGGCCACGAAGCACCATTTAACCTCAAGTATCTTGGCATAGGTAACGAAAACCAAGGCAAGGAGTTTTGGGAACGATTCGACATTATGTACAAGGCTGTAAAGGCAAAATATCCTGACATAATAATCATTTCGACTGCCGGCGCACGCGAAGCTGGAAGAGAATTCAACAACAATTACGCCCAAATTGACGCATACTACCAAGATACGTATGTTGATGAGCACTACTACAAGAACGATGACTGGTTCTTTAAAAACCGCAACAGATATGAGGCAAACGCTCCACGAGGCAATGAGGGCAAAACCTACGACCGCACGCAACCAACACGCGTATTTGTGGGCGAGTTTGCCAATAATAACACAAACAACGCCTACCGCTCAACTCTGGCAGAGGCTGCATATTGGACTGGATTGGAACGCAACTCCGACATGGTGGCCATGGCTGCCTACGCTCCTCTTTTCTGCAAGAAAGGCTTTAACAAGTGGAACTCAAACCTTATTTGGTTCGACAATCGCGGATTGTGGCGCACCAGCAACTACTACTACCAGCAGCTTTTCTCTGAAGGCGGCAACCGTGCCTTTGAAATGTCTGAAGTGATGAATGGCTCGACAATCGACAGCCTTATCTTCACTTCGCCAACCATCAACACCACAACGGGCGACATATACATTAAGATTGTAAATGCCGAAGCAACAGACAAGATGCTTACAATGGCGCTTGACAACTCATCGTCGTACACAGCGACCTTCGAGTTCATATCGTCGCACGACACAAGCGTGAAGAACCAAGGCGACCAAAACCTATACTCAAGTGCAGAGCGTCCAAAACCTGAAGGTCCGCGATTTGGCAGGTTCCCTGGCTTCGTTCCTCAATTCAAATACACAGAGGCTGTTGTTCCTCACACAAAGAACATTGGCAACGTTTCCGGCTCGTTCACATTCACTCTGCCCGAAAATTCGGTAGGAATAGTAAAACTTGTGAAGCAGAAATAATTTGTACAAGCAAATTGAGTAACAGATTCATAGAAAAATATCAAAATCCACTGAAAATGAAAAAGTTAATAATTTCGCTAACCGTTGTTTTTGCCTCACTCACTACCATGGCAAAAGCTGAACCCGATGCTTACCTGATGATTTATTTCTCTGACAACGACCATTGCCTTCATATGGCAGTAAGCATGGACGGTTACGAATTCACCGCAGTAAACGACAATTATCCCGTCATTGCCGGCGACACCATTGCCGAGCAAAAGGGCTTGCGCGATCCGTACATTATGAGAGGCCCTGATGGCACATACTATGTGGCTGCCACTGACCTCCACATATTTGCCAAACATTATGGCTACCGCGAAACGCAGTTTGAGCGCGACCAAGAGGAGTTCGGATGGGGCAACAACAAGAATCTTGCATTGCTCAAATCGAAGGACCTTATCCATTGGGAACACTCACTTGTGCGCGTACAGCAGATGGATGGTTTCAATGACATTGGCGCCACTTGGGCACCGGAGCTTATCTGGGACGACCAAAAGAATGCCATAATGATATATTGGACCATCCGACGAGGCAACGGAGCCTGCAAACTCTATTATGCATATGCCAACAAGGATTTTAACGATTTTGCTACAGAGCCCAAACTGCTATTTGAAAAGACACAGGGCGACCACACTGCTCTTGATGGCGACATTGTGAAGGGTAACGACGGACGCTACTATCTGCACTATGCTGAATACGACGAGGGATTCTCGGGCATTATGGTGGCAGTAAGCGACAACATTGCAGGCCCGTATACCTTCCAGCCGGAGATTGTGGACAAGGAGGAGAAAGCCGCCGAGGCTCCCAACTGTTGGAAACGCTACGGCACCGACACTTACGTGCTCATGTACGACTGCTTTGGTCGCCGCCCATCGAATTTCGGGTTCCTTGAGACTACTGACTTCAAGACCTATACCGACATTGGCCACTTTAACGAAGAAGGTTCGAAAATGAAGGCTACCAACTTCTCAAGTCCAAAACACGGAGCCGTGACGCCAATATCAAAGGAAGATGCACAAAGACTTATCAATTACTGGCAAAAGAATCCTATACACAACAGCCATGGGATGAGATAATTAAAATTAGGAGTGTAGATTTTTTTATTTTGGACAGACTGCATACTATTTATTAAGTATAGGGTAGTGATGTTCACAAAAAAAGCGGCCCTATTAGGCCGCTTTAAAATATTGTAAATCTGCAAACTGTTAATTCTTCTTGCAGGCTTTGTTCAATTCCTTGATAAACAAATCGAGCGCAGCAGGCATCGATTGAGCTTCAGGAATCGGAGCTTTAATGTCGAGCCTTAGATTAGCTTCTTCAACTGCTTTTGCAGTGGTGGGGCCAAATGCGGCAATCTTTATGTCGTTCTGCTCGAAATTCGGGAAGTTCGATTTCAGTGATTTAATACCCTCGGGGCTGAAGAAGCACATCACATCGTAGTTTTGGTCGGCAATGTCCGACATATCAGTAGCCACTGTCTGATACAGAATGGCAAGTGTGTGGTCGATGTTGTGTGCGGTCAGTTTCTCGAGCACCTCAGGTTTGTATTTGTCCGATGACGGCAACAGGAATTTATCCTCGCGGTGTTTGTCAATCACGGCAAGCAACTCATCGAACTTTCCATTTTGTGCAAAGAAAATCTTGCGTTTCCGATAGGTGATGTATTTCTGAAGATAGAGAGCAACTGCCTCAGTGATGCAGAAATACTTCATTGTGTCGGGCAATGTGACACGCACTTCCTCGCAAATGCGGAACAAGTGGTCAATGGCGTTCTTGCTAGTGAAAATCACAGCCGTATGGTCGAGAATATTGATTCTTTCCTTACGGAACTCTTTGGCTTCAACGGGCTTTACGGTAATGAAAGGCCTAAAATCGATTTTCAGATTGTACTTTTCAGCCAAATCAAAATACGGCGACTTTTCGGTCGTTGGTTTTGGTTGCGAAACCAGAATCTTCTTTATTTTCAAGGTTGGATAGTTTTTAGTTAAACTTCACACAAACCCGCTGCTACACATATTCCGTAAGGAACTTGTAAATAGTCAGAAGGGGTAAAATTTCAAGGGCACAAAGGTAGAAAAACAAATAAAAAATCGAAACTCTATTTTTTATACAAATTCGTAATCCTCTGAAAAGAGTGAAAATATAGAACAGCACAAACAGTGCAAGTCCCGCCCACACAAGTTTCTCGGCCAGATTTTCGGGAACAAACGGAATCACAGCAATCAGCGGCAGCAGAAATAGTCCGTACACTTTATTGTATAGATGTATGGTGAAACTGTAAGCGCCAAACGCATGTGTGTCGAAAATGAAATCGAGAATTTTCAGAACAATGGTTTTTGCCAGATAGAAGGCCAAAAATGCCAGCGAGAAAATGCAGAATTGCACAAATCCCGAAGTGTCTTCCAAACTGAAGCCATAGAGATGCGCGCACTGATTGGTGAACATTCCTATGTTGATGAAGAACAGGATGTTGAGCAGCAGATAGACACGGCCACGCACCACGTTCGATTCCTCATAAACACGTCGAGCTGTAAAGAAGTTGACGGCCGATTGCATCAGCATGCCAATGTACTTGCCGTAAATCATTCGTGTCCAGGCAAAAATCAAACCGGCCAGAATCACCACACCAATCATCCAATCGGTGTCGGTCACTGATTTGTTCAGAAGAATATTGTCGGTTTTTCGCTGAATGGGCTTACCTTCTTTTTCGGTGAAGACTTTTTGCGCGCGAAGTGCGAGTGAGTCGACTTCAGTTGTGTCGGCAGCAAAAACCATAGCAGTGTCAGCAGTGGCCGTTGCCGAATCGGTAACGGCAACAGTTTCTGTTGAGGGTTCCGCATCAGCCTGCACAAGAACAATGCTTGCAGGTGTTTCCGAAACAGAAATCTGTTGTGCAGTATGTTTTTGCTGTGTTTTAGGCGGCTCAACAGCCACAATTCTGCTTTGTGGCGCACTGTCGCTGACCGGCAGAATAGGGTTGATTTTCAGTTGCGATGCTATCGACCCGTCATGATTAATTATGAAATCGCCCGTCAACACATCGTAAGCCGGATGCTCGACGGTGTCGTCGACCGGAACAAAAGGAACGGTTTTTACAACGGGGGTGTAAGTCTTTTTCGGTTCAAGTCGGCTCGAATCGACACGGAAAGCGTCAGCGCCACCGAAATCAAGCGTTTGGCGCGACATCATTACCGAACTAGAACTAGCGGGTACAACCTGAATAGCCGTTGTATCGGACTGTAAGCCGTTGACTTGCGAAAAACTCATTGATGAAAATCAATAACGGTCGCAAAATTAATGGATTTGCGTCAGTTTCGTAAAAAAGCGGCATAAATTTTACGTTGAATGCTGACAGCGTGCCTTAACTGCAAAAAAAGTCCCGAAAAAACAATCATCTTGCTCTTTCGGGACAGTTTATGTAAGCCGCGTTGGACTAAAGTTGCATTGGGCAGAGAAGCATCAGCACATCTTCGTCGGCAGTGCTTTTGTCGAGCGGAATAAATGTGCCGGCCTTGTCAGAGTTTGAAAGGTTGATGACAACCTCAGAGCAATTCAGATTCGACAGGATTTCAATCAGATAAGATGATTTGAAGCCTATTTCCATATCCTCGCCTTCGTATTGGCATCTTACGCGCTCGCTTGCTGAAACCGAGAAGTCGATGTCTTGAGCCGAAACAACCATCTGATTAGCCATAATCGACAGTTTAATCAAGTTGTTGGCTTGGTTAGAGAACACCTCTACGCGGCGCAGACAGTCGCACAAGTTGGCGCGGTCAACGGTGAGTTTGCGCGGGGCGTCGGTCGGTATAACGGCCTGATAGTTAGGATAGTTGCCTTCAATCAGACGGCAAACGAGAGTATACTCGTTGAATTTGATGACTGCGTTTTTCTTGTCGAACGACATTGTAACCATGCTGTCGTCTTTCGGAAGGATGTTTTTCAATAAACCGGCTGGTTTTGGCGGCAGAATGAACGAGCCGTCACTTTCAAATTTAGCGTCGGCGCGGCTGTAGCAAACCAGTTTGTGGGCGTCGGTGGCCACAAATTTTGCCTTGCCTTCAACCAACTCAATGAAAATACCGGTCATCACCGGACGGAACTCATCGACCGAAGCGGCAAATAGAGTCTTGGTTACACCTTGCAGCAGGGCGTCGGCTGTGATTTCGACATTGCAAACACCATCTTGCAGGCTCTGAACTTGCGGGAAATCCTCACCGCTCACGCATGGCATTTCATATTTACCATTTTCCGAAACAATGACGGTTTTGTTGGCTTTGTCATCGATGTTGAAGGTAAGCGGCTGCTCTGGAAAACCCTTCAATGTGTCAATCAGGCGTTTCGCACCAAGTGCCACAACACCCGAACCCGATGCACTGTCAACATCAAAAGTTGTTACCATGGTTGTTTCAACATCCGATGCGGTGATGGTCAATTTGTTGTCATTCAAGTCGAACAAAAAGTTGTCGAGAATGGCCATCGTGTTTTTCGAACTGATGACACGGCTCACTGTTTGCAGATGATTCAGAATCTGCCTGCTTGATACGATAAAATTCATTTGTCTGTATTTTAAATGTTAATATGCCATTTTTGATGACTTTTCCGGCGATAGCCGAAACGCCCAAATGTATAAAAATTGTTTTTGAGCCCCGTCCATTTTTCAATTATTATTTCAACATCTGTGCGAAGGCATGAAAATTAAACGGAATGCGTTACATTTGCCGTTGAAAAATCGAGAGCAGTATGAATCTGAATCCGAAACTGAAAAAAATTATCGACCGGCTCAACAATAAATTCGTGATAGCCAGCCTGATATTTTTGTTGTGGATTCTGTTTTTCGACCAGAACAACCTGCTTAACAGAATATCTGACTTGCGGAATTTGCGCGAGATGAAGGCTCAGAAAGAGTATTACGAAAAAAAAATCGAGACGGACATTCAGCGCACCAAGGAACTCGAAACCGACGACGACAATCTCGAGAAATTTGCCCGCGAGCAATACCTGATGAAGAAAGCCAACGAAGACGTTTTTGTGATTGTTGAAGAATAGATCAACCCCCTTCAACAAATGGCACAAAAAAACCGTCCCGAGCCCCGGAACGGTTTAATAAAATCAGCGATAAAGCAGATTATTTTCCAAAATAGCGTTTGAACAAACCGGCAAAGCCCTGTCCGTGACGAGCCTCGTCTTTGGCCATTTCGTGAACAGTGTCATGGATGGCGTCGAGGTTAAGTTCTTTAGCACGTTTGGCAATGCGCATCTTGTCTTCGCAAGCACCAGCCTCGGCGTGCATTCTCTTTTCAAGATTTGTTTTGGTGTCCCAAACAACTTCACCAAGCAGTTCGGCAAATTTAGCGCAGTGCTCGGCCTCTTCAAAAGCGAAACGTTTGAAAGCTTCAGCAACCTCAGGATAACCCTCGCGGTCGGCTTGGCGGCTCATGGCCAGATACATGCCAACTTCGGTGGCCTCAGCCATAAAGTGGGCGTTCAAGTCTTTTTTCATCTGGTCGTCGGTGTCTTTGGCAATGCCAAGAACGTGCTCAGTAACAAAGTTCAAATCAGCGTCGGCGGCAAGTTCTTTCCATTTGCCGGCAACAACTTGTTTACACTGTGGGCAACGCTCAGGTGCCTCTTCGCCTTCATACACGAATCCGCATATCGGACAAACAAACTTCTTCTTCATAACTGTAAGAATTTTAAATGTTTATTGATTTTAAGTCAAGTTCTTGTTTAATAATTTTCCGCCTTTACTTGGAAGAACGATTGTGGATGGTCGCAAACGGGGCAAACCTCGGGTGCTTTTTTGCCAACCACAATGTGGCCGCAGTTCGAGCACTGCCAGATGGTGTCGTTGTCTTTCGAGAAGACTAGACCGCCTTCAATGTTGGCCAGCAGTTTGCGGTAGCGCTCTTCGTGCTCGCGTTCAATCTTGCCCACTTCCTCAAACAGAGTTGCAATTTTGTCGAATCCTTCAGCGCGGGCGTCTTCGGCAAACTTGGCGTACATATCGGTCCATTCGTAGTTCTCGCCGTCGGCAGCGTCTTTCAGGTTCTCGATGGTGCTCGGAATAGCGCCGTCGTGCAGCAGTTTGAACCAGATTTTGGCGTGCTCTTTCTCGTTAGCAGCCGTCTCTTCAAAAATGTTGGCAATCTGCACGTAGCCGTCCTTCTTGGCCTTCGAAGCGTAGTAAGTGTATTTGTTGCGTGCTTGCGACTCGCCGGCAAAAGCAGCAAGAAGATTGGCTTCTGTTTTTGTTCCTTTCAGATTCATAATCTATTTATTTATAAAATGTTAACACTTTCGTAAATCCATACAAAGATATAATTGGTTTTGAATCTACAGCGTGTAGGTCAAAAAATTTTTAAATCAACCGATACTTATAATAAATGGTGCTGACCTATTATTAATGAATAAAAAATAAGATTTTCGGCCACGAAAAAGTGTTTAAAATATTGTTTACAAATAAGGTATTACCTACTTTTGTAAGCAGTCAAAAATTATATATTTGTGCGTTGGCGTGGTGGATTTTATTTGACCGCATTTCGCTGATAGTCAAAACGATATTTAGTAAAAGAAAATTTTGATGGCAACAAAAATTAAGAATGCACTCATATCGGTTTTTTACAAAGACCAGTTGGAACCGATTGTGAAGGAACTCGACAAACTGGGCGTTAATCTCATCTCGACAGGCGGAACCTACGATTTCATCAAAAAACTGGGCGTGAATGTGCAGACCGTTGAGTCGCTCACCACTTACCCATCGATTTTGGGTGGACGCGTGAAGACGCTGCACCCGAAGATTTTCGGCGGCATTCTGGGCCGTCGCGACAATGCGCAGGACAACGAGCAGATGAAGCAGTACGAGATTGACAACATCGACCTGGTGATTGTCGACCTTTACCCATTTGAGCAGACCGTGGCAAGCGGCGCGCCTGAAGCCGACATCATCGAGAAGATTGACATTGGCGGCATATCGCTCATCCGTGCGGCTGCAAAGAATTTCAAAGACGTGGTTATCGTAAGTTCGCGTGAGCAATACGGCGAGTTGCTCGAAATCCTGCAGAAACAGGGCGCCGAGACAACGCTTGAGCAGCGCCGCGAGTTCGCACGCAAGGCTTTCGACACATCGTCGCACTACGACTCGGCCATCTTCAACTACTTCAACAAAGACAACGAAGAGTCGGAAAAAATCAGCCTGACTGGCGGAAAGGTGCTTCGCTACGGCGAGAACCCGCATCAAAAGGCCGTTTTCTATCCGTTCAAAAACACCAATCTCGAGCACACGCTGGCCGGTTCGCCGTGTCTGCAGGGCAAAGAGATTTCATACAACAATATGCTCGACGCTGATGCTGCCTGGAAGGCTGCAAGCGACGCCTACAACGCTGTTGACAACATCAAGAACAAAGTTGGCGTGGCGGTTGTTAAGCACCTTAACCCCTGCGGTCTGGCAGTGGCCGACAGCCCTATGAAAGCCCTTGAACTGGCTTGGGCGGGCGACCCTGTGAGCGCCTACGGCGGCATTGTCTGCTTCACCTGCGAGGTTGACAAGCAGATTGCCGAGTGGTTCACTGGCAAGTTCATCGAGATTATCATCGCACCTGCGTACACCGACGAGGCAAAAGAGGTTCTGGCAAAGAAGAAGAACCTGCGCGTGCTGGTTACACCCGTGAAACCGACAATCACTGGCGAGAAAATGTACCGCTCGGTGAACGGCGGCCTGCTGGTTCAGGACGAGGACGAGGGTATGGACAAAGAGTATCGCCCTGTTACCGACTGCAAGTTCACCGACAAGCAGATTGACCTTGCAAAATTCGGCACACAGGCCTGCAAATACTTGAAGAGCAACTCAATGGCGCTTGTTTCGCAAGCCGCCGACGGTTCGTACTGGCTGACAGGCGCGGGAATGGGCCAACCAAACCGCATCGACAGTCTGCAACGCCTGACCGTGCCGCGCTTCAACCTGAAACAAGGCTGCTCAATCGGCGAAAGCGTGCTCATCTCTGACGCGTTCTTCCCGTTCAGCGACAGCGTTGAGGCCTGCAACGAGTTCGGCATCAAGTACATTGTAACACCTGGCGGCAGCATCCACGACCCCGAGGTCATCGAGGCCTGCAACAAATACGGCATCGCAATGGTGTTCACAGGAATCAGACATTTTAAACACTAGAAAATAGATAGAACAATGGGATTGTTTTCGTTTTTAACACAAGAACTTGCAATCGACCTTGGCACAGCCAATTCCATAATCATCCATAACGACAAGATTGTGGTTGACGAGCCTTCGATTGTAGCCGTTGACAACAACACACAAAAGGTGATTGCCATTGGCGAAAAGGCACGAATGATGCACGGCAAGACGCACGAGAACATCAAGACCATCCGCCCGCTGCGCGATGGTGTGATTGCCGACTTCGACGCTGCTGAAAAGATGATTCGCGGCCTTATCAAAATGGTGAACGAGAAGAAGACACAACTTTTCTCGCCTGCTCTGAAAATCGTCATCTGCGTGCCGTCGGGCTCAACCGAGGTTGAGTTGCGTGCCGTGCGCGACTCGTCGGAACACGCTGGTGGCCGCGAGGTGCTGATGATTTACGAGCCGATGGCCGCCGCGCTTGGTATGGGCGTGGATGTTGAGGCACCTGAAGGTCATATGGTTGTCGACATTGGCGGTGGTACCACAGAGATTGCCGTCATCTCGTTGGGCGGCATTGTGTCGAACGAGTCAATTCGCATTGCTGGCGATGAGTTCACGGAAGACATCCGCGAGTATATGCGCCATCAGCACAATATTAAGATTGGTGAGCGCACGGCCGAGGACATCAAAATCAAGGTTGGTTCGGCGCTGCCCGACTTGGACGAGCCGCCCGCAGACTATCTGGTTCGCGGACCGCACCAAATGACGGCTCTGCCGATTGAGATTCCAATCTCTTATCAGGAAATCGCACACTGCCTTGACCGCTCTATCAGCAAGATTGAGACGGCCATTCTGGCAACACTCGAGCACACACCGCCCGAGTTGTACGCCGACATCTACCGCAAGGGCATCTTCCTTGCTGGTGGCGGCGCTCTGCTGCGCGGACTCGACAAGCGTCTGACTGAAAAGACGAAGATTCCGTTCCACGTTGCCGAAGACCCGCTGCACTGCGTGGCACGCGGCACAGGCATCGCGCTGAAAAACTCGCACCGATTCAAATTCTTGATTAAATAATTAGCGATTGTGCCTGTCGGACTCTGACGGGCACAATCTTTTTGGATTACAGACCACAGACAAAGGACTAAAGACTGATGTCTGTTGTCTGACGTCTAACGACAAAAAGAATGAAAAACCTGATTCTGTTCATATTGCGAAACCATTACGTGCTGCTCTTCATATTGCTTGAGAGTGTGTCGTTTGTGATGGTTGTGCGTTACAACAGTTACCAGCACACGAGTTTCATCAACTCGTCGGCGGCTGTGGCGGGGCGTGTGAACACGGTCTTCTCATCGGTGAACAACTACTTGAGCCTGAACCAACGCAATCAGGAACTGAACAACGAACTGGCGCGGTTGCGCACAATGATGCCCGAAAGTTCGAAAATCGACACGCTGGCCGCGCAGACGGCTTTCGACTCGGTTTATACACAGCAGTATGAATATTTGCCGTGCCGCGTCATCAGCAACTCGGTGAAGAGCGCCAACAACTTTCTGACGCTCGACATTGGCAGCAAGCACGGCGTAGAGCCTGGAATGGCGGTGGTGTCGGCAATGGGCGCGGTGGGCGTTGTCAAGGCTGTGTCGCCCAATTTCTCGTCGGTCATCAGCCTGCTGAACCAAAACCTGAAAATCAGCGCAATGCTCGAGAAGAGCGGCTACTTCGGCTCGCTGGGCTGGGAAGGCGGCGACTACCGCATTGCCAACCTTGAGGACCTGCCTGGGCACATCACGGTGCGCAAGGGCGATGTGGTGATAACAAGCGGCTACTCAACCATTTTCCCGAAAGGGGTGATGATTGGAAACGTTGAATCGGTGACGGCGCACGGCGTGAACGGCTTTATGTCGGCAAGTGTGCGGCTATCGGTCGATTTCAAGCGGCTGTCGAACGTGCAGGTGGTGCGCAATCTGCTGAAAAAGGAACAGTTGGAACTACAGGAAATGTCGGAAAATGAATAACGTGCTGATACGAAATATTATCCGTTTTGTGGTGCTGGTGCTGCTTCAGGTGGGCGTGCTGAATCAGGTTCAACTGGGCGGCTTCATCAACCCCTATCTCTACATTCTGTTTGTGATTATGCTGCCGTTCGGCACGCCTGGCTGGCTGACGCTCGTGCTGTCGTTCGCGCTAGGCTTGAGCGTTGATATGTTCTGCAACTCGCCTGGCATTCACACGTCGGCGACGGTGTTCGCTGGTTTCCTGCGCCCATATCTGCTCGGCTCGCTGATGCCGCGCGAGACTGTTGAGCCGACCGACACCCCCAACATCCGCATTTTTGGCGCGGGCTGGTTTGTGAAATACAGCCTGACGGTGGTGCTCGTCCATCACGTTTTCCTGTTTGTGGTTGAGGCGTTCAAATTCAGCAGTCTGCACCTGATTCTTTGGCGCGCTCTGTTGAGCATCGTCTTCACAATGCTGCTTATCATTTTGAGTCAATTTCTGTTCACACGTAGCAACAAATGAACCCGTTCCGTCAGCGATGTTTCGTGGTAGGTGGTTTGTTTGCTTTAATCATTCTCATCTACATAGGCCGATTGTTCTTCCTTCAGGTGGTTGACCAATCGTATAAGATGTCGGCGTCGAACAACGTGCTACGCTACGTGACGCAGTATCCCGCCCGCGGACTGATGTATGACCGCAACGGCGTGCTGCTGGTGCACAATCAAGCGGCCTACGACCTGATGGTGACGCCGAACCAACTTCACGAGTTCGACACGGCGCTGTTCTGCCAACTTCTGGGCATCGACAAAGAGCAGGTTGACAAGCGTCTGCGCAAAGCGAAACGCTACTCTTACTATAAATCGTCGGTTTTTCTTGAGCAGATTTCGGCCGAGCAATACGGCGCTTTCCAAGAGAATCTGTACCAATTCAAGGGCTTCTACGCCCAAACGCGAAGCCTGCGCATCTATCCGCACAACATTGCCGCGCACACGTTCGGCTATGTGGGCGAGGTTGACGACAAGACGGCGCAGAACGACAGTTACTACAAGTCGGGCGACTACATCGGCATCAGCGGCGTGGAAAGAATGTATGAGGAACAACTGCGCGGCAAGAAGGGTGTCGAGATTTTTATGGTGGACGTGCACAACCGCATCAAGGGACAATACAAAAACGGCATCTACGACACTCTGGCTCAAAACGGCAACGACCTGACGCTGACACTCGACGCCAATCTGCAAGAGTACGGCGAGCGTCTGATGCAAAACAAGATAGGCTCAATTGTGGCCATCGAGCCGTCGACGGGCGAGATTCTGTCCATTGTATCTGCACCGACATACGACCCGGGGCTTTTGGTAGGGCGCGAGCGCTCGGCCAACTACAAGCAGTTGCGCGCCGACTCGCTCAATCCGCTTTTCTGCCGTCCGCTGCAGGCGCGATATCCGCCCGGCTCGACATTCAAGACAGTGAACGCGCTCATCGGTCTTCAGGAGGGCATCATCAACGGATTATATACTTACTATCCTTGCCACTACGGCTACACTGTAGGGCGTTTCCATATGGGATGCCACGGCCACGAGTCGCCGCTGAACGTGGTTTCGGCTCTGCAACACTCGTGCAACGCATTTTTTGCAGCCGAATACCGCGCACTGCTCGACAACCCCAAATACACGAACATCGACAGTGCTTTCAACGTCTGGCGCAGCCACGCCACATCGTTTGGCTTCGGCTCGAAGTTGGGCGTCGATTTGCCTTATGAGGTGAGCGGCTACGTTCCGACATTGAGTTTCTACAACCGTGTTTACGGCAAGGGGCGTTTGAAATCGCTCTACATTGTGTCGAACTCTATCGGACAGGGCGAGTTGCTGCTCACGCCGGTGCAGATGGCCAATCTGGCTTCGACCATAGCCAACCGCGGCCACTATTTTACACCGCACATTGTGAAGGAAATCCGCGAAGGCGACAACAGCGTTCTTGAAAAGTTCCGCGAACCGCATTATACTGACATCGATACAACCTATTTCCCGATGATTATCGAGGGAATGTACCGCGCGGTGAACTCACCGACAGGCGGCACGGCGGGTATTGCCGCCATCAAAAATATTGACGTGTGCGGAAAGACCGGAACGGCCGAAAACCCGCACGGCAAGGACCACTCGATTTTTATGGCCTTCGCCCCGCGCGAAAATCCCCAAATAGCCATCGCCGTGTATGTTGAGAACGCCGGGTTCGGTGCATCGTACGCCGCGCCAATCGCTAGTCTGATGATTGAGCGATACCTGACCGGCACAATAACGCGGCCGTGGCTCGAACAAAGAATGTTACAAATGGACTTAATCAATGGAGCAAAGAGGTAACGGCATATTGCGCAACTTGGACTGGTTCACGGTGATTCTCTACGTGCTGCTGGTCACACTTGGGTGGATAAACATCTACTCGGCGTCGTACTCGGCCGACAACATAAGTTTCAGCCTTGCAACACGTTACGGTCGTCAAATGATGTGGATTGGCGCGGCCACGATTATTGCCATCACTATGCTGCTGCTCGACAGTAAGTTCTATTCAACTTTTGCTGAACTCATCTATGGTGCGCTAATGCTGACGCTACTTGGCGTGCTGCTCTTCGGCTCGACCGTGAACGGCGCCAAATCGTGGATTGTGCTGGGCCCGATTCAAGTACAGCCTGCCGAATTCGCCAAAATCGCGGCATCGCTCACGCTGGCGAAATATATGTCGCGCTACAACTTCAAGCCCGACGGCTTTAAATCGATGCTGATGGTGGGCGTTATCTGCTTTATGCCGTCGGCGTTCATTCTGCTTCAGAACGATACCGGCTCGGCTCTGGTTTTCGCCGCGCTGATGATTGCATATTTCCGCGAGGGTATGAAGCCCATCATCTTCATTTTGGGGCTGCTGATGGTGCTTTTGTTCATCCTGTCGCTGCTCTACGAGATGCACGTCATTATTGTGGTTGTGGAAGTGCTGGCGTTTGTGGCGTTCTATGTGCTTCGCGACAAGCCGAAAGAGTTGGGCGTGGCCGTGCTGACGGTAGTTGTGGCCACCGCCGCAGCCTTTGGCGTCTGCCACTATTTCTTCCCGTCGTGGCCGAAATATGT
Organism: Salinivirgaceae bacterium; assembly: GCA_017557785.1. Taxonomy (GTDB): domain Bacteria; phylum Bacteroidota; class Bacteroidia; order Bacteroidales; family SZUA-534; genus RUG13583. The sequence goes on along the minus strand of JAFYYA010000132.1, from coordinate 1,459 downwards.
GCCAATGGTTATCGGTTTCGGGCTGTCGATACCTTATTTCCTGGTTTACACCTATTGGCACAAACTTGGAAAGATTGCCGCCGTCATTGGTATTGCTGTGGCGTCAATCGGGTTTGCTTTTTCGGTTGGATATGTGTTCGACAACGCCCTGGCACCGCACCAACGCGCCCGTATCAACCATCTGCTTGGTATTGAGGTCGATTTGCAGGGTGCCGGTTATAATGTCAATCAGTCGATGATTGCCATCGGCTCGGGCGGATTTGCCGGAAAAGGCTATCTGCAAGGCACGCAGACCAAATTCAAATTCGTGCCCGAACAGAGTACTGACTTCATCTTCTGCACCATTGGCGAGGAATGGGGCTTTGTGGGCACCACCACCGTGCTGCTGCTCTTCCTGACGTTGCTGATACGGCTCTTGGTGCTGGCCGAACGCCAAAAATCGAAGTTCAGCCGAATCTACGGCTATTGTGTGGCGTCGATATTCTTTTTCCACATTGCCGTCAACGTTGGTATGACCATCGGCATTGCGCCCGTAATCGGCATTCCGCTGCCGTTCTTCAGTTATGGCGGCTCGTCGCTGTGGGGCTTCACAATGCTGCTGTTCATATTCTTGAAGTTGGATTGCAATAGGATGGAGTTGATTACGTGATATTCAGGCGTTTGAGTAAAGTGTAAAGAGTAATGAGTAAAGATGGCATAAGTAGGGACGCAATACTTGCGTTAGTATTTAGTTATCGTCATCGTTTTCAATTAATCAGTTAATCAATAAATCAAAAATATAATGGTACTACCCGAACAACAAAAAGACCTTGTGAGCCGTGTTGAGGCGCTGCGCAAGCATCTCGACATCGACAGCCGTCTTGTTGAACTTGACGAGGAGCAGCAGAAAAGTCAGGCCCCCGATTTCTGGGACGACCCCAAAAAGGCGGAGGCGCAACTGAAAAAAATCAACGGCATCAAGAGTTGGATTGCCTGCTACAACGACGCCAAATCGGCAGTTGACGACCTTGTGGTGCTGATGGATTTCTTTGCACTCGGCGAGAGCACGGAGGAGGAAGTGGACGCGCAATACACGGCGGCGCTTGAGAAAGTTGAGTCGGCCGAATCACGCAATATGCTGCGCCGTGAGGAGGACAAGATGAGCGCCATTGTGAAACTGAACGCGGGCGCGGGCGGCACCGAAAGTCAGGACTGGACCGAAATGCTGATGCGAATGTATATCCGCTGGGGCGAGAAGAACGGCTACAAGGTGCGCGAGCAGAACTTTCTGCCTGGAGATGAGGCTGGCGTGAAAACCGTTACGCTTGAGTTCGAGGGCGACTACGCTTACGGCTACCTGAAGAGCGAGAACGGTGTGCACCGTTTGGTCCGCATATCGCCATTCAACGCGCAAGGCAAGCGGCAGACTTCGTTCTCATCGGTTTTTGTCACCCCGTCAATCGACGACGATATCGAGATA
>JAFYYA010000131.1 GCA_017557785.1 Salinivirgaceae bacterium | reverse complement strand
TGCCTGTGCGCCCGCAGCCTCGCCCTGCATTGTGTAGAAGAAGTTGACAATCTGCCCCAAAGCGGTGCGCAGGTGCTTTGCCGGACTACTCTCAATCTTGCCCGGAACACCCGTGAAACCAGTCATTAGAAGGTCTTCCAAATCCCAACCCACGCAGTAAACGCTCAAGAATCCCAAATCGTGAATATGGATGTGTCCCGACTGATATGCCTGCTTAATCTCTTCAGAATAAACACGTTCCAGCCAATATTGCGAACTGATGATGGTGGCAATGTGCTGATTCAGACCCTGAAGCGAGTACGACGAGTTGGCACTCTCCTTTATCCGCCAGTCATTCAGGTCGATATACTTGTCGATGATGTCCATATTCGAGAGCAACTCCTTGGTGTTACGCATACTCTCGTGCTGCTTGCGGTACACAATGTAAGCCTTTGCCGCGTCGAACAGTTTGTTGTCGAAAAGCACCTTCTCAACTGTGTCCTGCACTTCCTCCACTGTCGGTGTATAGTCGAGTTTGTCGAACAGATTGAGCTTGGTGATGACCTCAAGCATCAGGTCTTCAGCCAGTTGGCGGTCAGGTTTGCCCACAGCGCGAAGAGCCTTAAAGATTGCATAACTGATTTTTTCGGCTTCAAAATTGACAATGCGCCCGTCGCGCTTGCAGATTTTGATTGACGGCAGATTTAACTTTGCTTCCATTGTGGTAAAAATATAATGTTGTGTTATAGTTGCAGATTATCACAAAACACTATGGTTCATTCTTTTAAACCGATGTCTCGAGAAGAAGAAAGTGGTTTTGTGAATCACCCTTATAAAGGAATGAAACTGCTGTCAAAAAAAATAGAGCAATCAGAATCCACTTTTAAACAGGGGGGTGTTCATTATGGTTGAGAAGGCGAAAACAGAACAGAAAGTAATCGACTAAAGTCTTATAATTCAAATTGCTGTAAGTTTTGCCAAATAATCATAATGCGGGCCTGCGACCATTTTTTCGCACGACAGGCCACATCTGAAAGCGTTTTGTTTCAACGTATCGAAATCGACAAACAGCCATTTGAACGGTTGTGAGCGCAACTGCTTGTATCTCACCTTGAAAAGCATCTCGCCGTAGTAATCACCGTTTAGGTCGATAGCGCAACTGCCATCGTCTTCCATATATAGATAAATCAAATCGGATGAGTCGAGAAGAATCTGTCCACCGCTGGCTAACAGCGACTTACATTTGTTTAGGAACAATGGCAAGCGACTGATGGTGCCACACATTCCTGCACCATTCATCATAAAAAGAATAGTGTCGAACGGCTGCTCTGGCTTGTAATCGAAAAAATCGGCGGCTTCGGCTTTCACTCCCCTCGCCTGCATTACCTCAACCGACAACAACGAGTTGTCGATAGCTGTAACATCAATGCCTTTTTGCTGCAAACAAACGGAATGCGCACCTGCGGCTGCGCCCACATCAAGCACACGACCACGAGCCGAATCAATAGCAACACGCTCAATTTCAGGCATTTCGTCGTAAGTACGGAAAAGATATGCTACGGGCAGTTCATCGTATGTTGTAAGATGAGTGCAAGTGTACAATTTGGCAGTCTTGCGTTTATTGTAGAAATCGCTGATTGCCAAACCCATAGGGTCGTTTTCCGGTGTTATTAGCATTGATTAACTGATTAACTGATTAACTGATTGACTGATTTACTGATTTACTGATTGATTGAAGGATTGAAGGATTGAAGGATTGAAGGATTGATTTTCAACCTTTTAACCATTTAACGCTAAACATTAAACACTCACCACTAAACACTTTCCTCTCTCCTCTAAACACTTATCATTCATACTCATACGTGCGTTTCACGCGGCGCGAGATGCCCGTCAGCACCTCGTACGGAATGGTGTTCATCCATTCGGCCACTTGCGTGATGGGCAGGTTCTTGCCGAAAATCTCAACCGGGTCGCCTTCGTGAGCATCAAGACCGGTAACATCAACCATACAAATATCCATACAGATGTTGCCGATGATTGGCACCAAATGTCCTTTGTACCAGAGTTTTCCGTTGCCGTTGCCCAAGCATCGGCGCAATCCATCGGCGTAACCGATTGGCACGGTGGCAATGTCAGAATCGCGCGTCAGCTTGCCACGACGGCTGTAACCCACGGTTGTTCCTGCGGGAAGGTGCTTTATTTGCGCCAATGAGCTCGTTAGTGTGGCAATGGGCTGAAGTTGCGCACCTGCCACACTCAGGCCGTAAAGACCGATTCCAAGGCGCACCATATCGTACTGCCACTTGTCGGCAAAGCGCTCAATACCAGCCGAATTCAGTATGTGGCGCTTGATTGGATAGTCCATTTTGGCCATTATGGCGCTGCTCATCGTCTCGAAAGTGTTCAACTGCGACAGAGTGTAATCGTCTTGGTCGTACTCGTCGGCGGTGGCAAGGTGCGAAAATATTGTCTTGATTTTCAAGCCTTTTGCGTTATGAATAGCACTAATCACATTATCGGTATCATCGGGCATAAAACCGCTGCGGTGCATACCCGTGTCGAGTTTCAAGTGGATTGGATAATCGGTCTGTCCCGCGTCGAGCACTGCCTGATTGAAAGTACTGAGCGTCACATAGTTATAAATTTCAGGTTCGAGCCGATACTCAATCATCTGCGCAAAACTCTCACGTTCGGGGTTCAGCACCAAAATCGGGATGTGAATACCGTCACGGCGCAACTCGACGCCTTCGTCGGCAAAGGCCACGGCAATCATTGCAACACGCTGATACTGGCACAAATTGGCGATTTCGTGAGTTCCGCTTCCGTAGGCAAATGCTTTCAGCATACAGCACATTTCGGTTGTCGGCTTTAGCAAACTCTTGAAATAGTTCAAGTTATGTTCCATTGCCGACAAGTCGATGGACATCACCGTCTGGTGCGACTGCTTCTGCAAAACCGACGATATGCGCTCGAATCCAAACGAACGCGCGCCCTTCAACAATACCGATGAGTTCTGTATCTTGCTGAAATCGAAGTGGTCAAGGAAATCCTGCGTGGTGGCGAAGAAGTCCTTCCGAAGGTCGAAGAAGTTCGAGAACGACTTGATGTCGGGGCCAATGCCGATGAGACGGTCCACGCTTTTCTGGCGGATGAGCACGGCAATATGGTGGTAAAGGTCGCTTTTGGTGTAACCGCTCTGTTCTATATCACTCAAAATCAATATCTTTTGCGGATGCTGATTTTGCACGCTCAAGTAATCGAGCGCAATGCGCAACGATTCCATATCGCAGTTGTAGCTGTCGTTGATTATCGAGCAATTGTTGTTACCTTCCTTCAACTCAAGGCGCATCGCAATTGGCTCAATTGTTGCCAATCGTTGGATAATCAATTGGTTATCGTAGCCGAACACAAGCATCAGCGACCAAACTTGCAGAGCATTTTCAACCGAAGCCTTGTCGGCAAACGGAATCTGCGCGGCAAAACGCTCGTTGTTATACATTGCGTGAATAGTGGCGCTTGTAGGTTGATAATCAACCGATTCGACGTACAAATTGACATCGGGCATTGTTCCCCACGTGAAGAGTTTGGTTTCGGGGCTGACCGTCGACTTGATTTTCTCACGAACAAGCTGATTGTCAGCACCAAAAATCAGTACTTTCACATTCTTGAACAGTTTCAGTTTCTCTGTCAGCTTCTGCTCGATGCTGGTAAAATTTTCCTGATGGGCGTCGCCGATGTTGGTGAAAATGCCAATGTCGGGCTTGATGATGTTTTCGAGCGCGTCCATCTCGCCGGGCTGCGATATTCCTGCCTCGAAAATGCCCAGATTGTTGTCGGGCTGAAGCAACCAAACCGAAAGTGGAACGCCAATCTGACTATTGTAACTTTTTGGATTACGGGCAATTAACTTTTCGGGTGCAAGACATTTGCAAGCCCACTCTTTGACAATTGTCTTACCATTGCTGCCGGTGATTCCCACAACAGGCATAGTCATTTTACTGCGGTGCCAGCTAACCAACTGATGAAGCGCTTTCAGCGTGTCTTCAACCACAATAAAATTGGCATATTGGTAGTTTTCAGGCGATTGCGGCAGATTATCGACAACAAAATTGCGCACCCCCGCCTTGTAGAGTTCGGGGATGAAGCGGTGACCGTCGTTGCGGGTGCCCTTGAGCGCGAAAAACAGGCTCTCGCGGGCAAAAACAACCTTGCGGCTGTCAATCAAAATGTGCGATACGTTACCGCCCGAGCCGCGTGTTAGCTTGCCGCCAATCACTGCGGCGATGTCGCCGATAGAATAACTTGCCATA
>JAFYYA010000130.1 GCA_017557785.1 Salinivirgaceae bacterium | reverse complement strand
GTTCGAGGATATCCGCCGCATCGCCCCCGACCATTTTTTGCTTGTGCCTGGCATTGGGGCGCAGGGCGGCTCGCTCGAGGAGGTCTGCCGCTACGGAATGAACTCGCAGTGTGGACTGATTGTCAACTCGTCGCGCGCCATCATCTACGCAAGCAACGGCACCGACTTTGCCGAACGCGCCGCTGAGGCCGCCCGCAAAGTAGCCGACGAGATGAAGGTGATGCTGGAGAAGTATTGTAAATAGAAACCAAAACCGCAAATAGGTTTTTACAAATAAGAGATGGCCACAAGCCATCTTTTTTGTTTCGCTTAAAGCGGGAAAATGCTCTTCTGTTCGCAAAACCGCCGCCGTTTCACCCGCCGAAACCATTCATTCATCGGGTTAAAAACATCGGTTCACCGATATGGCCTTTCAGAAAGCCCACAACCACAATACTTTTGCCATCGCCAAACAAAAAAGGAGCGCTCAATTCGATTTTTTGTTTGTGCCAACAATAAGTTATTTTTAAAACCACAAAAAATTTGAATTATGGAAAATTTTGAAAAACCAAATCGTCGCCGCCGCTTGTCGTGGGGCTTGGTACTGATACTCTGCGGAGCAGTATTTTATATGCAAATGGCAGGATTTCTGCCCAAGTCGCTCACCGAACTGCTTTTCTGCTTCCAATCAGTCTTTTTAGCCATCGGTCTGGCGAAACTCTTTCAGGGCGAATTCCGAAACAGCCTGATATGGTTCCTGGTGGGCATCGTGACCAACTTCCACCGTTGGGGCGAACTGATTAGAGAAACGTTCCTTGACGCGGGAGTCGACTCTCAGCAGTTCTTTACGTTCTTCTGGCCGGCGCTGTTTGTTGGCTTCGGATTGATTCTGATATTCACCAAACCGAGCCGAAACCGCTGCCATCATCATTTTTGCGGAACAAAATTATCGGCAAAATACGGCAACAGCGAGCAGGCAACCGATGGTGACGGCCGCATCAACTACCGATTTGTGTTCAGCGGCAGCGAGCAGGTGTTTATGGAGCCCGTTTTCCGCGGAGGAAACATCAGCGCAACTTGCGGCGGAATTGAACTCGACCTGCGCCACACAACGCTTCCCGAAGGCGACACCATCCTGAATATCGACGCCACAATGGGCGGATTCAAACTCAAGGTTCCGTCGAACTGGAAAGTTGTGAACCAGTGCAGTTTTGTTATGGGCGGCATTTCCGACGAACGTTTTGCAACCGACATCGACACCACACGCCAGTTAATCATCACAGGGCGCTGCGTACTTGGCGGCGGAGCAATTGAATAACCAATGAACCCGTTTTTGAGAAATAAGGCTTCGACCATTGCCGCGGTCACAATTCTTGCAGTTGTGGCCGCCTGCTATGGCGCGGCGTTTGGCTGGCTGGCTGGGCAAACCGCGGGGGCGGTCGTCATAGATTGTCTTGCGTTTGCCGCGACATTTGCCGCAGAGTGCATAATTGTTTGGAACATAATGAAATATGTTCTGCAACCTATTGGCAATGCCTACTTCAACCAGTATCTGCTGATAATCGGATTCTTTGTGGTGGTGAGCACTGTGGGCATTGAATCAATTGTAAATTATTCGATTGATAATGAATGTTTTTCCGCTTTCGCGAAGACCTTGCCCGCCCGCGCTCTGGTTCTTCTACTGCTTTTCGGACTGGTTGTGCAAACCTACTGCCACAGCCTTCTCTCGGACGATGAGTCGGACAGTGCCGAACTTCAGGAATCAGTTGAACCCGAGCAGACACCATCGGAACCAATTGATAAGATAACAGTGCGAAACGGTCAGAAAATAAACGTTATAAATATTGCTGACATCTGTTACATCAAGGCTGATGGCGACTACGTGTCGATAGCCACCGAGTCGGGCCGATGGCTCAAGGAGCAGACAATGAAATACTACGAGCAAAACCTGCCAATGGCCGATTTTGTAAGGGTTCACAGGTCGTACATTGTAAATGTCGGCAAGATATCGCGAATCGAGCGCTACGGCCAGCAGCAACTTGTCGAGTTGCGCAACGGCGAGAAAATCAAAGTGAGCAATTCGGGCTATAAGGCGCTGAAAAAGAGACTGAAACTGTAAAAGGAGAAAAACCGCACACACATGAAAGGCTGCTATCGGGCAGCCTTTTTTATCATACAATTTACCAAAAATCATTCTTTTTTCTTATGTTTGTCAATGTCCGTGTTTCCGTCGCGAAACACCATTATGCACACTTTAGATTATTGATAAACAAACATATATGCAAAACAAACTGCAAGAATTGACTGACAGGCTTTATGCCGAAGGTCTGTCGAAAGGTAAACAGGAGGGTGAGGAATTGGTGCAGAAAGCCAAGACCGAGGCCGAACAGATTGTCAATCAAGCGAAAGCGGAGGCGGCGCGGATTGTGGCCGAAGCCAACAGGCAGGCCGACGAACTGAAGCAGAAAACCGAGGCCGACATCCGTATGGCTGGGGCGCAGAGTGTGGCCGCCATCAGGCACGAGGTGGAGACAATGATTGTGGCACAGGCCGTGGAGCCAGCCGTGGAGAAGGCTCTTGCCGACACCGATTTCGCCAGCCAGATGCTGATGGCCATCGTCAAGGCATTCAATCCAGCCGACGCGGCACCAGCCGATTTGGACGTCATTCTGCCCGAATCGGTTAAGGCGGCTGCCGAGAAATTCCTGAAAAGCGAGGCTGCGCGCCAACTCAACGCCAATTTGACTGTTGAATACTCGAAAAAGTTGAACGCCGGTTTCAAAATCTCGCCGAAAGAGGGCGGCTACCTGCTGCAGTTCACCGACGAGGAATTCACGCGGCTCATCAGTTCGTATCTGCGCCCGGCAGCGAAAAAATTACTGTTCGGATAGATGGACAACTACGTTTACATCGTTGCCGGATTGCCCGACCTGACCGCCAACTTCGGCTCTTCGCAGTTCTCGTACACCGATGTGCGCGAGCCAGTTGCCGAACTGCTGTCGGATGCTGACTGCCAGTTGGTTGCGTTGCTCGACGAGGGTTTCGACGAGGCGGCGCTCAATGCTGATTTCTATGGTCGCACGGCAAATTCCAAAAACCGCTTCATCCGCGAGTATTTTGATTTCGACGCACGGATGCGCAACCTTCAGGCCGAGTATGTGGCACGCGCCGCTAACTTGCAGGCCGACAAGTATTTGATGGAGTTGCCCGAAGCCGAATTCGACGATGAGAAACGAGTGCTTGAGGTTCTGTCCAACACCGATTTCCTTCAGCGCGAGCAGCAGGCCGATATGCTTAAATGGAATAAAGCCAGCGAGATAGCACAGATGGACTATTTCAATATGAACACCATTCTGGCTTTTCTGGTGAAGGCGCACATTGTGCAGCGCTGGGCACGGCTCGACCGTGAGGCTGGCGAGGCAATGTTCCGCAAGTTGCTCGGCGAGGTGAGGGAAACGTTCAAAGGAGTTTCGGCTTGACCGAAAATAATTGAAAAACAAGAAAATATAATATAATGAAGACAACAGGAAAAGTAACGGGAATAATTTCCAATCTGGTTACGGTTGAGGTTGACGGCCCTGTGGCTCAAAACGAAATCTGCTTTGTCGATTTGCACGGAACGCGCCTGATGGCCGAGGTCATCAAGGTGACGGGCAACACGGCTTCGGTGCAGGTTTACGAGAGCACACGCGGAATGCGGGCTGGCGATAAGGTTGAGTTTCAGGGGTATATGCTAGAGGCAACGCTCGGCCCGGGCTTGCTGTCGAGCAATTTCGACGGTCTGCAGAACAACCTTGCGACAATGGATGGCGTTTTCCTGAAAAGGGGCGAGTACACGCCGGCTCTCGACGAGTCTAAACTGTGGGAGTTCAAGCCTTTAGCCGAGGTTGGCCAGCAGGTTTCGGCCGCCGACTGGCTGGGCGAGGTGAAAGAAGGATGGTTGCCGCACAAGATTATGGTACCATTCTCATTTAAAGGAACTTACACCGTTAAAAGCATCGCGAAAGCGGGCGAATACCGAATAAACGACACCGTGGCCGTGCTCACCGATGCCGATGGCGACGATGTCAACGTCACAATGGTGCAGCGCTGGCCGGTGAAGGTGGCCATTGGCGCATACGCCGACAAACCGCGCCCCTACAAGGTGATGGAGACGGGCGTCCGCTGCATCGACACGCTGAACCCCATTGCCGAGGGCGGAACGGGCTTCATTCCAGGGCCTTTCGGCTGCGGAAAAACGGTGTTGCAGCACGCCTTGGCCGAGCAGGCCGACGCCGACGTCATCATTATGGCGGCTTGCGGCGAGCGTGCCAACGAGGTGGTTGAGATTTTCACCGAGTTTCCCGAACTGAAGGACAAGCACACTGGCCGCAGCCTGATGGAGCGTACAATCATCATCTGCAACACATCGAATATGCCCGTTGCGGCCCGCGAAGCGTCGGTTTACACGGCGATGACGCTGGCCGAATACTACCGTTCGATGGGCTTGAAAGTGCTGCTTCTGGCCGACTCAACATCGCGCTGGGCACAGGCTTTGCGCGAGATGAGCAACCGCCTTGAGGAATTGCCTGGACAGGATGGTTTCCCAGTCGATTTGTCGTCGGTCATCACAAGTTTCTACGCCCGCGCTGGATTCGTAAGGCTGAACAACGGCGCCACGGGCTCAATCACCTTCATCGGAACGGTGTCGCCTGCAGGCGGAAACCTGAAGGAGCCAGTCACCGAATCGACAAAGAAGGCGGCACGCTGCTTCTACGGCCTTTCGCAGAACCGCGCCGACAAGAAACGCTATCCCGCCGTTGACCCAGTGGATTCGTATTCAAAATATCTGGAATACCCCGAAATTATTGAGTATCTTGACAATAGAATCGAAAAAGGATGGGCCGACAAGGTCATCAAAACCAAATACATCATCCGCCGCGGCAAAGAGGCCTTCGAGCAGATTAACATTTTGGGCGACGACGGCGTGCCAATCGCCTATCACGAGCAGTATTGGAAGTCGGAACTGGTGGATTTCATCATTCTTCAACAGGATGCGTTCGACGAGATTGACAGTTCGACACCGCTTGAGCGTCAGCAGTTTATGCTGAACACCGTCATCGATATTTGCGACCACAAGTTTAATTTCGGCAATTTTGAGGAGTGCGCCACATTCTTCAAGGGGCTCATCAACATTTGCCGACAGATGAATTATTCGGAGTACAAGTCGGAGCAGTTCGACAAATACTACGGTCAGTTAAGGAAGGAGTTAGAAAATGAGTGAGAAAGCATTTCAGCGGATATACACGCACCTGACGGCCATCACCAAGGCCACGGTGACGCTTGAGGCCGACGGCGTGACGGCTGACGAACTGGCACTTGTGGCTGGGCGTCTGGCGCAGGTTGTGAAGATAAAAGGCCGCAGCATAACGCTGCAAGTGTTTGGCGGAACGGAAGATATACCCACCAACGCCGAGGTTACGTTCTTTGGCGAGCCACCCGCTCTCAACGTGAGCAACGACCTTGCGGGACGCTTTTTCAACGCTTACGGCGAGCCGATTGACGGCGGCCCAGCCGTTGAGGGCGAGAAAAGGCAGATTGGCGGTCCGTCGGTGAACCCATTCCGCCGCCGCCAGCCTTCGCAACTCATCCCCACGGGCATTGCGGGCATCGACCTGAACAACACGCTCGTGTCGGGCCAGAAGATTCCGTTCTTCGCCGACCCCGACCAGCCTTACAACCAGGTGATGAGTATGGTGGCTCTGCGCGCCGATGTCGATAAGATTATCCTTGGCGGGATGGGCCTTACCAACGACGATTATCTCTTTTTCAAGAACGAATTTGAGAGCGCTGGCGCCCTGCACAAGATTATCAGTTTTGTGAACACCACCGACCAGCCGCCTGTTGAGCGCCTTCTGATTCCCGATATGGCGCTGACGGCAGCCGAGTATTTTGCCGTTGATAAGAACGAGAAAGTGCTTGTGCTTCTGACAGATATGACGCTTTACGCCGATGCGTTGAGCATTGTGAGCAACCGAATGGACCAGATTCCGTCGAAGGACTCGATGCCAGGCTCGCTCTATTCCGATTTGGCCAAAATCTACGAGAAAGCCGTGCAACTGCCTGACGGAGGCTCAATTACGATTATCGCCGTCACCACTCTGAACGATGGCGACATCACTCACGCAATTCCTGACAATACGGGTTATATCACTGAAGGTCAGTTGTTTCTACGTTCCGACCCAGACTCAGGCAAGGTGATTGTTGACCCGTTCCGTTCGCTTTCGCGACTTAAACAGTTGGTACAGAACAAGGTAACGCGCGAGGACCACAGCGCCGTGATGAACACATCAGTGCGGCTCTACGCCGACGCGGCCAACGCCAAAACCAAACTCGAGAACGGTTTCGACCTGAACGACTACGATGTGCGCTGCCTGAACTACGCCAAAGAGTACGCAACGCGGTTGCTGGCAATTGATGTCAACATTTCGATTAACGAGATGCTCGACACCGCCTGGGAATTGTTTGGAAAATACTTTACAAAAGCCGAAACTGGTCTGAAAGACAAACTGATAGAGAAGTATTGGAAAGAAAACAAGTAAGCAATGGCCATTAAATTCCAATATAACAAGACGT
>JAFYYA010000129.1 GCA_017557785.1 Salinivirgaceae bacterium | reverse complement strand
GAAGCCTTTGTCCAAACGTTCAAATAAAGGCAATCTTCAGAGAAAGGTGCTTCGTCGCCATAGCCCCATTCGGTGTAGTAACCACCTTTGTACTGAATGTGTTGGTAACTTGGGTTGGCAAAACGGTCACATACCTTAACACCTTCCCAAGGTGTAACTGGTTGTGGAGCCTTCCAGCGCAAATCGCGTATTGGCGCTGCAGCGTACGGAATGCCGCGATAAACAAGCACGCCTTCGGTTTCAGTTTTAACACCTTGAACCTGACCGCCCTCGATAGTGAGCACAGGATTCTTCGAGTTGTCGCAGCACGATAGATTACAGCCGCTGTTGTTGCAGCAACTAACCATTGTCAGAGCCGCAAATCCGAATAGAATTGATTTTCTCATCTCAATTACGTTTTTAATAGTTGTTAAAATTTATTTCTGAATGGGGCGGAGGCACGTTGCCGAGTCCCCGTCCGTTGATTCATTTCACTTCAAAATCGATTGATTTCAAATCTTTGTCGAGCGACGAGCATCCATACAGAATCTGATATTTGCCCGAGCGTGTCGACAGTTCGTCAATCGAAGCGTCGTAGTACTCAAACGATTCGCCGTTGAGTGCGATTTCAGCCGTTGCGGTTTGTCCAGCGGCGATTTTCAACTTCTTGAAACCCTTGAGCGATTTGATTGGTGCTTCAGGATAGTCGAGAGCCTTCACGTAAACCTGTACAATTTCCTCGCCGTCGCGTTTGCCAGTGTTGGTAACAGGAACGGTGATAGTAACCGAGCCGTTCTTGTCCATCGAAGCGGCCGACAGTTTGCCCTCGCCGTATTCGAATGTGGTGTACGACAGGCCGAAACCGAAGGCGTAGAGCGGTGTTCCGCGGAAATATTTGTAGGTGCGGTTTTCCATACTGTAGTCAAGGAAGTCAGGCAGGTCGTTGTTCGAAGCGTAGAAGGTTACAGGCAGTTTGCCCGACGGGTTGTAATCGCCAAAGAGCACGTCGGCCAGAGCCTTTGCGCCGCCTTGTCCAGCGTACCAAGCCTGCAGAAGGCCGTCGATTTGGTCCTCGACGCTTGCAAATGCGATTGCCGAGCCCGAGCAGTTGACAAACACAACAGGCTTGCCAGTTGAGTGCATAGCCTTAACCATACGTTGCTGAACCTGTGGCAGTTCAATGTCGGCCTTGTCGCCGCCTTCGCCCTCAAGTTGAGCCGAGATACCACCAATTATAATAATGGCGTCAACATCTTCGGCCATCTTTTTCTCTTCGGCGAAATCAGCGTATTTACGCTCGCAGAAGTCGGCGCGAAGCATTGCAAACGGACCAGCGCCGCGTTTGTACTCAATGCTGATATTGTAGGTCTGACCAGCCTTCACGTCGAAGGTCTTGTACTGAACGCCTCTGCGGCCGAAACCGAATCCGAAGCCGCCGCGTCCCATTCCAGGTTTGGCGTCTTCAACCACCTTGCCGTTCACTTTGAACACATATCCGTTGTCCGACGAAATGGTGTAACTCATCGGTCCGCTGAATGTTGCCTTGTAACTTCCTGTGATTCTTACCGAAAGGCTGTCGGTGCGGATACCCTCTGCAAATCCGTATGCGCCGAATGTGCTGAAGTTCAGAGTTGTATAGTCGCCCGTAACGTCAGGTTGGCCTTTCAGTTCGCTGTTGTTGAAGAACTCAACTTTCACGCCCTTGCCGTCGTTGAATTCGGGCAGGTGATAGAATGTGTTGTAGTCGTCGGTCAACTCGCAACCTTTTGAGTATTTGACGTTTGCGTTAGGCAGAGCGTTCTTGATACCCTCAAGCAGTGAGTGAGTGTGCTCTTTGGTTGGCGAGCCGCCGTAGTTGCCTTCAAGAAGTTTGGCGTCGTCGGCATTCGGGCCAACAACCAGCACGCTCTTAATCTCTTTCGACAATGGCAGAATACCGTTGTTCTTCAGCAGAACCATCGACTCGCGGGCAGCCTGTGTTGCCAGAGCGTCGTTCTCTTCGCTACTGATAACATCCTCGCCCAGGTTGGCCCAAGGCAGCATTTCAGCAGGGTCGAACATACCAAGTTCGAAACGGCCGCGCAGAGTCTTGCGCAGGTGCTCGTCGAGTTCGGCTTCTGTAATCTTGCCTTCTTTAAGTGCCTCTGTCAGAACCATAAACACTTTGCCGCACTCAAGGTCGGTGCCGTTCAGAACAGCGTCAACCGAAGCCGACAGCGGGCCGTCGTGGGTGCCGTGTTGGTTCTTGTTGTAGAAGTTGTTGATAGCGTCGCAGTCGGTGAGCACAATGGCGTCGTAGCCCCATTTCTCGCGAAGAATGTTCTGCAGCAGACGGTCGCTTGCGCAGCACGGAACACCCTCGTAGCGGTTGTAGGCGCACATAAACTCACGCACGTTGGCGTCAGTCACAAGTTTCTTGAAAGCAGGCAGATAAGTTTCCCAAAGGTCACGCATCGACACGCGGGCGTCGTAAGAGTGGCGCAATGGTTCGGGACCGCTGTGCACGGCGTAGTGTTTCGCGCAAGCGTGAGTTTTGAAGTAGTGCTTGTCGTTGCCCTGCATACCCAGCACGGTCTGAACGCCCAGAACGCTTGTCAGATAGGGGTCCTCGCCGCAGGTTTCCTGACCACGTCCCCAGCGCGGGTCACGGAAAATGTTCACGTTGGGGCACCAGAATGTCAGTTCGGGGTTGCCAGGATAGTAGGTTACGCCCATCGGAACGTTGAACAGCGACGAATCGCTGTGGTTGGTGCGGTTCCAGTTGGCGCGGGCCTCGTCCGACACAGTCGAGAACACGTTGTAGAACAGTTCGGGGCTGAACGAAGCGGCCATACCGATAGGCTGCGGATAAACCGTGTAGCCTTCCTGACGCACACCGTGGCACGCTTCCGACCACCAGTTGTACGACGGAATGCCCAATCGGTCAACCGACACTGATTTGTTCATCATCAATCCCACTTTTTCTTCGGGGGTGAGAAGTGAGATAAGGTTCTCAACCCGCTTGTCTATCGACAGTTTCGGGTTTTGAAACGGATACTCGTATTTCTGCGAGCCGCAGGATACGATACTGACCGCAAAAGCGGCCATCACTAAAGGTTTTAAAAATCTGCTCATTTGCATTTAATTGTTATTATTACTGAATATTAATTCCTTATATGGTCGCTGCGGGTCGTTGGTGAACAGGTTCACGCTGAATTTCCCGCCAGCGTCGGTTTCGGCTTTCACTTCGATTTTGCGGCCAGGCTTGACAACCGTTCCGCTTGCAATGTTAACAGTCACGCTCGCGGGCGATTCCACCTTGTAAATCACAAGGTCGGCCTTTCCGTTATTGGTCAGTTCGATAGTGCCCGACAAGCGGCTGCTCAACCATCCTGCGGTCATCTTGCCAACCGACGGATATGTCTGCATATCAGGCTTTTTGGCCGATTCGACAGGCTTTGCCATTGCAATGGCCGACACCACCACAGGGACACGCGCTTTTATGCCGTCGATAACAATCCAAATCGTATCGGAATAGGTGCGGAACAGGTTCTTGTCGTCGGGAATGGTGTAGGTGATTGTTATGGCCGACTCGCGCCCAGCCTCAAGTCTGTAGGGTGCCACGGCACGCAGTTCGGGTGTTTGGGTGGTCTGTACGTCAAGGTTCATCGCCTTGTCCGAAGCGTTGGCTATATACACTTGCTTTTGAGCCATTTTGCCTTGATAGACATAGCCGAAAGGCAGCGTTGTCTTGTTGGCGTAAAGCATATCGGCAAGCGTGTAGAAATATCGTTCCTGAATGCTGCGGTCGGCGGGGACAACATTGGCTTTTGTTGAGAGTGTGCCAAGGCTGCGGCCTTCGGTGTCAACAATCTCAATGGTGCGGTAGGTGTCGCCCACAGCGCCCGAAGGCGAGTAGGTCACAACCACATCGGTCATTTTTCCAGGCTCGATGGGTGTGCTCAAAAAATCGGCGTTTATGCACGAGCAGCCAGGAATGGCGCGCGAAATGGCAACGCTATTATCGGAATTGTTGAGCAGGTGGAACACGTGGCTCACAGGTCCGTCAGCCTCGCTGATAGTGCCAAAATCGTGCTCGTAAGTGTCGAAAACGGGCATAGCGGCATTGTTCTGCGCGTTGGCGCAAACAGCCGTCATAATTAGCCCACACAAGATTGAAAACCGCTTCCTCAAAATAGTTGCAAGTGTTTCACCAAATGTAGGTAATTCTTTCTTTTGTTGTCAACAATGATTCACGATAGTTATTAAACTTTTGTCGATAAAATCTGTTCATTTCTCGCAAAACGCGAAAACGATTGGATGATTGGCTCAGAATTCTTGATTTTTCTACATAAAAAAAAGTCCCGAAGATTATCGGGACTTATAGTGATTATGCAAAAATGCAGTTTTATCCGGTTAACTATTTATATTAGAACCTAACCCCGAAGGTCAATGCCAGGTTGCCTTTTTTGCGTTTGAGCTTTGCTGCGCTGTCATCGAATCCATACAGGTAGGTTGTTTCCTTTTTCGTAGCCAGGCTGTAGCCCAAATCGAGCGATGCATGCTGGCTGCGCCAACCCAGACCGACGCTGTAAACCAGTTTGTTCGCTGATGAGTTCACGTAGTCTCTCTTGTAGGGGCTGCCGTAGAATCCGAATCCGGCGCGAGCCACAGCTGGGCCAAACGTCATCTCGCCACCCACGCGCACGTTGACCGTAGTGCGGTAGATGTCTGCAATGCGGTCGTTCAGGTCGTCGTATTCGTTGCCGATGTGGTTGTCAGCGTCGTCGAGAACGGTCGATGAGTAGTTGACAACTTCGCAGTCGATGTCGAGCATTCCGTGTTCGGATGACACTAAGGCAACGCTGCCGATGAATTTTGCTGGCAAGGTGAGATTCCAGTCAACACCGCCGTTCGATTCGTTTTCACTATATTTATTGTACTCGCCATAATCGTCGTAGTAATATACGTTCGATTGAACACGGGTGCCATAATCGTCACTCAGAGTCAGAATGGTGGGGGTGTGGAAAGCCGCGCCAACCCTGACGTTGTCGTTCAGCCAGCCTATAAGGCCAAGTTTCATGTTCACGCCGCCGCCGGTGGTTGAAAACTCATCGGTAACAATGAAATCGATGAATGCAAAATTGTAAATGTTCGGAACTTCGGTGTATTTCGATACTTGCCGATAGTTGATTCTCATAATGTTCAAAGAACCACCCAGATACCATTTGTTGTTGAAGTTCAGACCAAGAGTGATATCATATTCGCCAATGCTGCCTCTTGTTGATACCGATTTGCGTTGGAAGGCGTTATATCTGCCGACTAACTCGTAGTCGTTGAAGTATTTATTGCGAGCCGAGTCGTAAACAAACAAGTCAGCTTTGTAGAACTGATTGCCATCCCACACGTCAGCGTTGAAATCGTCAACTTCCTTGTCGAGCATCGAACTCTGGTCGTTGTTGCCTTTAACTGTGTATCCACCTTCGAGATTGGCCATTCGGTTGTAAACAAGGCCCATAGTGAACGATACACATCCTAGATTATGTTCAGCTGGGAAGGTGGTTACAACACCGGCATTCGAGAATTTGAAGCTGCTTGTGCTGGCGCTGGTGTTTGTGTCATAATATTTTGCCGAAACCTTGTCGGTTGTCCACATCGGCGAGAGCGAGATTTGGTCGGTGCGGTAAACGCCTGCGCTGGCCGGGTTGATTGTGATGGCCGACATGTCACCACCGATTGCACCCATTGCGCCGCCCATCGAAATGAATTTTGCCGTGCCCATCGGTACAATGTTCGAATATCGGATGGCATCGTCTTCGTTCTGAGCCATTGCAGATGTCGCTAAAATGGCTAGTGTTAATATTATTAATGCTTTGAGTTTCATATGTTTATGGTTTAAGTTGTGATTGTTAATTGTACATTAGCGGCGTCCGCGGCTCGAACCGCTGCTGTGGCTTCCACCGCCACCGCCACCACCGCTGCTGCTATGGCTTCCACCACTATAGCTGCCAGAGCTGTGACTTCCACTCGATGATGAGCTGCTGCGACTTCCGCCGCTGTAGCTGCCCGAATTGTAGCTTCCGCTCGATGATGAGCTACTGCGACTACCGCCGCTGTAGCTGCCCGAGCTGTAGCTTCCGCTCGATGATGAACTGCTGCGACTTCCGCCACTATAGCTGCCCGAATTGTAGCTTCCGCTCGATGATGAGTTGCTGCTAGATCGGGTTGAACTGCCGCTAGAGCGTGTGGCATTGCTTGTGCTGCCCGAGCGTATCTGGTTGTTTGTGTTCACCGAAGTGGTGCTGCGCTGCGGTGAAGATGATGTCGATGAAGATGACGACGAGCGAGTTGCATTGGTGGTACGTCCTGAGCGAATGTCGTTGTTTGGCTGCTCGCTGCGGTGTGTTGTCTGTGTGCCCGGTGCACCGCGGTTAGCACCAGCTGCACGAGTGGCTTCCGATGCGGTCGATGATTTACGGGTTGCTGTGGCAGCGCTGCGCGTTGCATTTGTTGTGTTGTTGGTTGTGGTTTTGCTGTCGCTCATGCTCTTTTCGGGTTGCGAGATTCGTCCCCGAGTGGCTGTTTGTCCGCTGGGGCGTGCTTGTCCGTTGACAGCCGATGAGCGGGCAGTGGTTCCAATGTTATCAGAACTGCTTCGGTCGTTTCTGCCTGATGATACGCCAGTGGCTGTTGTGTGCCGGCGACCATAGGTGTAGCTGTGGTTGTTATGGTCGTCGCGGTCGCGGTGGTGCGCCACATCGTTGTGATGATGATGGTTCGGACGCGGCCTGTGATAGGCGTACGATGGGTAGTGGTGATAGTACCACGGGTCGTAATAATTATAGTAGCCATAGTAGCCATAGTAGCCATAGTAGCCGTAATATCCGTAGTAATAGTCCCAATACGAGTAGTGGCGGTATGGCGAGTACCAATAATAATCATAATCGTACCAGTACGGGCCGTAATGCCAGCCAAGGCGCCATCCCCAGTTGTCGTAACCATATCCGTAGTAATAATTAACGGTGATTGGCGCGACTTCAACTTCGTCTTCGCCGTCTTCAAAATACTTTCCGTTGTAGTTGTCGCTGAAGCGTTGCAGGCGGCGCTCATACTCGCCCGGCTCAACATCGTCGTCAATAACATTGCCATCGGCGTAAGCCGTTGTGTCATTATCGGTTTTGGCGGCCATTGCCAAGGTGCTCTCGGCTTGGTCGTCGGGTTCGTAGTATGTCACTTCTTTGACATCGGTTTTCGGATTAAAATAAACGTCGTCGTAATAGTACCCACTTAATCCGGCCGTTGAACCGCACGAAGCAGCGAACCCTGCCGCCGCTGTCGCCACTAAAAGTAAAGTCAGATTTTTCATAGTTGTAGTGTTTTACGTTTATAACCTTTTCTTTTACTTTGCGCTCAAATTAACGCTCAATAAATATAACGTTAAAATAAGCAAATTCATACACAAAAATACTAATAAAAAAGACGATGGGCAAATTTTTGACTTCGAGAAGCGAGAATTACTCGCAATGGTACAACGAGTTGGTTGTGAAAGCCGACTTGGCCGAGAACTCAGCCGTCAGGGGCTGTATGGTGATAAAACCTTATGGATATGCAATTTGGGAGAAGATGCACGATGCTCTCGACAAGATGTTCAAGGACACCGGACACGTGAACGCCTATTTCCCGCTTTTCATCCCGAAATCGTTCCTTAGCCGTGAGGCCGACCACGTTGAAGGCTTTGCCAAAGAGTGCGCCGTGGTTACCCACTACCGCCTGAAAACCAATCCCGACGGCTCGGGCGTGATTGTTGATCCCGAAGCCAAACTCGAGGAGGAACTGATTGTCCGCCCAACATCGGAGACTATCATCTGGAGTACATATAAAAACTGGATTCAGTCGTACCGCGACCTGCCGATTCTGTGCAATCAATGGGCCAACGTTGTCCGCTGGGAGATGCGCACGCGCCTGTTCCTTCGCACCGCCGAATTCCTTTGGCAGGAAGGCCACACCGCCCACGCCACCAAAGAGGAAGCTGAGGTTGAGGCTCGCAAGATGCTTGATGTTTATGCAAAATTTGCCGAAGAGTTTATGGCCGTGCCGGTCATCAAGGGTGTGAAGACTGCCAACGAGCGTTTCGCCGGTGCTCTCGACACTTATTGCATCGAGGCTCTGATGCAGGATGGCAAGGCTCTGCAGGCTGGTACATCGCACTTCTTGGGTCAGAATTTCGCGAAAGCGTTCGATGTGAAATTCCTGAACAAAGAGGGCAAACAAGAGCTGGTTTGGGCTACAAGCTGGGGCGTATCGACCCGTCTGATGGGTGCGCTCATCATGTCGCACTCCGACGACAACGGTCTTGTTCTGCCGCCGAAACTCGCACCAATTCAGGTGGTTATCGTGCCTATCTTCAAAGGCGACGAAGAGAATGCCAAGATGCGCGAGTTGGGCAACAAACTCAAAGCCGACCTTGAGGCTAAAGGCTTGTCAGTCAAGTTCGACGATCGCGACACACAGAAACCTGGCTGGAAGTTTGCGCAATACGAGTTGCAGGGCGTTCCGGTGCGCATCGCCTTTGGCGCCCGCGACCTTGAGAACGGCACCGTTGAGATTGCCCGCCGCGACACACTCGAGAAAGAGACCTATCCGGTTGGACAAGCTGTTGACATCTGCACAAAACTGATGGACGAGATTCAGGCCAACATCTACAAGAAAGCGCTCGATTTCCGCGCTGCCAACATCACCAAAGTTGACACTTGGGAAGAGTTTGAGGCTGCTCTCGAGAAGGGCGGATTTGTGTCGGCTCATTGGGACGGCACAACCGAGACCGAGGTCGCAATCAAAGAGAAGACAAAGGCCACCATCCGCTGCATTCCGCTGGGCAACCCGCTCGAGGAAGGCAAGTGCATCTTGACTGGCAAACCGTCGAAGCAGCGCGTGCTGTTCGCGATTGCTTATTAAGGACTACAGACATCAGACAGCGGACAACGGACAACAGACTTTGTTGAACGAATAATTGAAGCCTGGCAGACAATGTGTTTGCCGGGCTTTTTGGTGTTTTGGGGAACGCATTTATAATAGGTTGAGTGCGCTCACAAAAAAAACAAGAATTTATCACCGATTTTTTTCAGTCGCAGCCAAACTAATTATTAGTTTTGCGCTTGTGTGCCGTGAACCATAGCGAAACGGCCAAAATTTTGATTGATAGTTGTTAAGATATTTATTTATAACACTTTAATTTAAATATAAACAAGATGGCAAAAGAGAAAAAGTTTATCACTTGTGATGGTAATCAGGCCGCAGCGCATATCGCGTATATGTTCTCTGAGGTTGCAGCCATTTACCCAATCACACCATCTTCGCCAATGGCAGAAAACGTTGACGAATGGGCAGCTCAAGGCCGGAAAAACATTTTCGGCGAGACAGTTTTAGTTCAGGAAATGCAGTCGGAAGGCGGTGCCGCCGGCGCTGTTCACGGCTCACTTCAGGCCGGTGCGCTGACAACCACTTTCACCGCTTCGCAGGGCTTGCTGCTAATGATTCCGAATATGTACAAGATTGCCGGCGAACTCATCCCGACAGTGTTCCACGTTTCGGCTCGTACGCTGGCTTCGCACGCACTCTGCATCTTCGGCGACCATCAGGACGTAATGGCTTGCCGTCAGACTGGTTTCGCAATGCTGGCCGAAGGCTCAGTTCAGGAAGTTATGGATTTGGCTGGTGTGGCTCACTTGGCTACACTCAAGAGCCGTGTTCCGTTCCTGAATTTCTTCGACGGTTTCCGCACATCGCACGAGTATCAGAAAATTGAGGTTGTTGAGCAAGACGACCTGAAGGAATTGGTTGACTGGGACGCAGTTAAGGCTTTCCGCGACCGCGCTTTGTCGCCTGAGCGTCCTGAAATGCGTGGTATGGCAGAGAACCCCGATGTGTTCTTCGCACACCGTGAGTCTTGCAACCCGTACTACAACGCTGTTCCTGACATTGTTGCCGATTATATGGACAAAGTGAGCGCCATCACTGGCCGCAAACACCGTCCGTTCGACTACTATGGTGCAAAAGACGCCACCAACGTTGTTGTTGCAATGGGTTCGGTTACCGAATGCATCAAAGAGGTTGTTGATAAGAAAGTTGCAGCAGGCGAGAAGGTTGGTATGATTGCCGTTCACCTTTATCGTCCGTTCTCACTCAAATATTTGAAAGAGGCCATCCCCGCATCGTGCAAACGCATCTGCGTTCTCGACCGCACCAAAGAGCCGGGCGCAAACAGCGAGCCGCTGTTCCTTGACGTTGTTGACGCTCTGACCGAACTTGGCCTGATTTCGAAAATCGAAGTTGTTGGCGGCCGCTACGGTCTGGGTTCGAACGACACCACACCGGCACAAATCATCGCCGTTTACGACAACTTGGCTATGAACACCCCGAAAAACCACTTCACTCTGGGTATCACCGACGACGTTACCTTCACATCGCTGCCTGTCGGCGAAGAGGTTTCGGTTGCACCGGCCGGTCAGTTCCAAGCCAAATTCTACGGTCTTGGCGCCGACGGTACTGTGGGTGCAAACAAGAACTCGGTTAAGATTATCGGCGAGACTACTAATAAATATTGCCAAGCATACTTCTCGTATGACTCGAAGAAATCGGGCGGCTTCACTTGCTCGCACCTTCGCTTCGGCGACGAGCCAATCCGCTCTACATATCTGGTTACAACACCGAATTTTGTGGCTTGCCATCAACAGGCATATCTGAATATGTACGACGTTACCCGCGGCCTGCAGAAGGGCGGTACGTTCCTGTTGAACACCATCTGGGAAGGCGACGAACTCATCGCTAACATCCCGAACAAGGTGAAGGCTTATTTCGCAAAGAACGACATCAAGGTTTACTACATCAACGCAACCAAGATTGCACAGGAAATCGGCCTTGGAAACCGCACCAACACTATTCTTCAGTCGGCATTCTTCCGCATCACAGGTGTGATTGCAGTTGACAAGGCTGTTGAGGAAATGAAGCACTTCATTGTGAAATCGTACGGCAAGAAGGGCGAGGACGTTGTGAACAAGAACTACGCTGCTGTTGACCGCGGTGGCGAGTACAAAGAACTGGCTGTTGACAAGGCTTGGGCCAATCTGCAAGACCAACCGAAGGTTTACACCGACGGCGACGACTTCATCAATAAGGTTGTCCGCCCAATCAACGCACAGGATGGTGATTTGCTGCCTGTTTCGTCGTTCAAGGGTATTGAGGACGGTACTTGGGCTGCAGGAACTGCAAAATTTGAGAAACGCGGCGTTGGTGCTTTCGTACCTGTTTGGAATTCAGAGAATTGTATTCAATGTAACAAGTGCGCATATGTCTGCCCGCACGCTTGCATCCGTCCGTTTGTAATGACAGAGGACGAGAAGGCTGGTTTCGGTGGCGACACCATCCCGGCACTCGGACCACAGTTCAAGGGAATGTACTTCACAATGCAGGTTGGCGTGAAAGACTGTCTGGCTTGCGGCAACTGCGCCGACGTCTGCCCGGGCAACCCGAAGAAGGGCGGTCCCGCTCTCAAAATGGTGGCTTACGACGACACTTCGGCCGAAGCCGCAAAAGAGGCTGCCAACTGGAACTACTGCGTCGAGAAGGTTTCGTCGAAACAAGACCTTGTCGATATCACAGCCAATGTGAAGAACTCGCAGTTCGCAACTCCGCTGTTCGAATTCTCGGGCGCTTGCGCAGGTTGCGGCGAGACTCCATACGTG
>JAFYYA010000128.1 GCA_017557785.1 Salinivirgaceae bacterium | reverse complement strand
GTCGGCGGCCTGTTTCATTGTGATGTCTCCAATCGAGATTTTCCGTTTCATATTTTGATATGTTTCTATAATTCAAAAAAATCGCGCGAAAATAAACTATTTGCGCCATTAAACACTTGTGTGACATAAAAATTGTGGTTACACGTATGAGCAAATTGTGTGCCAAGGTAAGGGGAAAGGGGAAACGGGAAGGGGTGAAAAGAAGGGTTGAAAGAAAACTTTGCTGCGTTTTTTGGTGGCTATTGTATAACAACCAACTAAAAAATAGTCCAAAGGACTGAATCTGCATAACCGGTCGCAAGCGTAGCGCAGCCGCCGGGTTTGGTCGTATGATGGAAACAATCTGAAAGATAGAACCTTTCATTAGTTCAGTCCTTCAGACAATTTCTAATGTTAGTGTAAAAGCAGAGACGATGTATACATCGTCTCTACAATCATATTTTCAATGTTTTACCGAATCTCAATTTACCATTACCCGTTTGACTGTGCCGCCTACCTTCACAATGTATATGCCTGGGGCGGTGGCGGAAATCACCATGCGGACGCGGCACGCCACGTCCCTACGGATTAATGTGCCCATGGCGTTGTAAACAAATATTTCATCTGTGGCGTTCTCAACAACAATAGTGTTGTGGTGGGCGTAGACGCTCAGCGTGCTGGCGGCAGCATCGGAAACAGCGGTGGCATTCAGCTTGGTACCTTCGGCAACGCGGGTGTCTTTTTCGCCGCAACGTGAGCATGTGGCGGTCTCGGTGCCATCAGCTTCAAGAGTGGCGTCGTTGTTATAAACGTACTTGCCAAAATCGTGTCCCAATGGTGGTATAAGTTCCTGCGTCCATTCGTATTCATTGCAAACTGAACAATGCTTGCCTTCTCCCAATCCAGTCTTGGTGCAGGTTGGCTCAACAGCTTCGTCTATAACAATGGTATGGCCTTTGGCCGGAATCACCTTTTTCTCACGTAATAACTCATCTTGACAAACCGAGCAGAAAACCACTGAGTCTTTTGAGCCGGCGGCGGTGCAGGTTGCAGGCACAACGTTTTCAAATTCAACGCTGTCAGCCGTGTGACCGGTGGCCGGAATAGCAATCGGCAGTTTAATCACAGCGCTGCAAACCGAGCAGTATTTTCCTTCGGTCTTGCCGGCTTTAGTGCAGGTTGGCGCCACAGCTTCATTCACAACTTCTGTGTGGCCAAGGGCGGGAATGGCACGCTCTTCGCGGCTTATTTCAACTTGGCAAACCGAGCAGAAAACCACTGAGTCTTTTGAGCCGGCGGCGGTACATGTTGCAGGCACAATATTCTCGAATTCAACGCTGTCAGGTTTATGTCCCTTAGCCGAAACGGTATCTGAATTATACGTATCGTTACATGCTGAGCACGTGTGGGTTGTATAGCCTATCTTGGTGCAGGTTGGGGCAACAATGGTGGCGCTGTAGCTGTGGCCGAATGCAGACACTGCTTGCTGCACTGCAAAAACTTTTCCGCAGTATGAGCAATACGAGCCTTCTGACAGACCCGGTTCAGTGCAAGTGGCTGTTGCCGGCTCGATTGTTACTTGGTGTCCGCTTTTCATTATCGGCTTACTTCCCCATGACTCGCCCATATACGTTGCCGGCACACACACATAGTTTAAACCGTCATCACCATCGAACATGGATTCTCCAAATTCGGGAACATTGCTTCCTTCATAACAAACTCCCGCCAAGTTGGTACAATTCTTAAAAACATACTTTCCGAAACTTGTTACTGATTCAGGAATACATACTGCTGTTAACCCGCTGCAACCATAGAATGCTCCATGGCTCATGCTTGTCACCGAACCGGGAATAGTTATCGATGTAAAACTGCTGCAACCATTAAACGCATAGTCGGCAATGCTTGTAACACCTTCGGGGATATTGATTGCCGGCAAACTGCTGCAACCACTGAATGTGGCATATTTAATGCTTGTAATGTTGTTCGGAAGAGTGACCGATTCCAATTTATTACATTCATAGAAAGCATTTTCTCCAATACTTGTCACAGAATTAGGAATGGTTACCGATTTCAGTTTTTTGCAATTGCTGAACGCAGAGCTTCCAATGCTTGCAACGCCATCTTCAAAAATCACCGATTCCAAAACACACATCGAAAATGCCGAGTTGCCAACACTTTTTACCGAACCTGGAATAGTTATCGATTTCAATTTTAAACAACTGCCAAATGCATTGTCGGCAATACTTTCAACACTTTCGGGTATAATGATTGATCCCAAGCCGCAGTTATAGAACGCAAAGCTGCCGATGCTTGTAACGCTGTTAGGTATTGTTACCGAAGTAAGGCTTTTGCAACCATAGAACGCATACTTACCAATGGTTGTAACACCATCGGGAATGGTGTATGAGCCTGATTTTCCGGCCGGACAGCGTATCAGAGTTTTTTGGTCCTTGCTGAACACCACGCCGTCGATTGAGCAAAAATTGTCGTTATCTGCTGACACGTTTATGGCTGTCAGGCCGGTGCTATTTCTAAACGCTCCGTTGCTAATGGTTGTAACGGCGTCGCCAATGTTTACGGTTTCGAGTGTTGTCAATCCATCGAGTTTTGTTCCTGCAATATTGCTGTTATAGGTTAGCGTTTCAATCGGGCAATTTTTGAAAGCATCTGTGCCAATGGTTTCAACACCGCTGCCGATGGTAACGGATGTAAGGTGGGTGCAACCCCAAAACGCTTCCATATCAATTACTGAAATATTATTGGGAATGTTGATTGATGTTAGGGCGCAATTAGAGAACATCCTTCCGCTAATGCTTGTAATACTTTCGGGAATGGTAATTGAATTCAAGCAATTGCAATCTAAAAACGCCGCTTCACCAATGCTTATAACACTTTCTGGAATAGTGATTGTAGTGGCTCTGCAGCCATTGAATGCATATTTACCAATGGTTGTGACATCATTTCCTATGGTTATCGAATTAACATCACACGCATAGAATGCATAATCACCAATGCTTGTTACACCTTGGGGTATTGTTATTGAAGTTTTTTTTACATTGTTTATATATAAATATCTGCGTATAGGATTGGCACTGGCTGATTCAAATATAATTGAGCACAAACTTTCAATACTGGCAAAAGATGCTCTTTCCAAGTTGTTGCACTCTGAAAAGGCGTTTTTACCTATACTTATGATACTTTCGGGAATGCTGATTGAAGTCAAGTTTGTGCATCCGCAAAATACAGCTTCTCCTATAGTTGTAACACTGTTAGGAATATTGATTGATTTCAAATTTGAGCACCCGTTGAATGCTAACATGCCTATATTTGTAACACCATATCCAATGGTTATCGATGTCAAACCTTTGCAATTTATGAAGCCATATTCGTAAATCGTTGTGACAGTGTATTTAATACCATTTTCTGCAGGATAAGTAACTTCCCCCGGTATTTCAAGACTCCCTGTTGGTTCTGTTGGCCCTTTACTTACTTCAACAAGATGATTTTCGGCATCGAATATGTAATATGTTAAATTGTCAATTGTGAAATATTCGGCCCACGCCTGCCCGGCAAACGCAACGGCAAACAGAAAAACCAAAAATCTTTTCATAGCATTATGTGTTTTAGTTTGTTATCAAGAATTAGCAAAAAACAAATATAAGGGTTTTGGCGTTTTCGGTGGTAAAAATATCACTACCTAAATTCAATTTTAGCTGATAACTTTGCAGCCGCTATGACAACAACAGCCATCATCCTGTTAATTGTTTTCTGCACCGGCGCAAGTTTTGTGCAACGGGTGAGCGGATTCGGGTTTGGAATCTTCATCATGACAATGCTTCCGCACCTGATGCCGTCGTATGGCGAAGCCACCACTCTGTCGGGGATGCTGTCGGCTGCACAGTCGCTCTACGTGCTTGTGGCCATCTACCGGCTGATTGATTGGAAACGGGTTATTCCCATTCTGCTAACATTTCTGATTGTATCGTTTTTTGCCGTCAAATATGTGTCGATGGCAAGTGACACTCATTTGAAGCACCTACTTGGACTAATACTTTTAGTAATGAGTGCCTACTTCCTGATAATAAGTGATAAAATCCATTTGCGTCCCACCATTCCCATTCAGTTGTCGATGGGAACACTCAGCGGTCTGATGGGCGGACTTTTTGCCATGCAGGGACCGCCGGCCGTGCTCTATTTTGTGGCATCGGAATCGGATAAAGAGCGTTATCTGGCTCAAACGCAAGTCTATTTTTTCATTGGCAATATTTTTATGACCATCTACCGTGCCCAATGCGGATTCTGCACGCCGCTGGTGGGCAAGTGCTGGTTGTATGCGCTTGTTGGCGTAGTTATTGGCTCGTGGATTGGTAAAAAAGTGTTCGATAGAATTCCTTCGCCCGCCTTGCGTAAAGTTATCTACGCATATATGGCCGTCAGCGGCATTGTGGCATTGATGGCTTGACGGCACAAAACACGTAGAGACGATGCACGCACCGTCTCTACTGATTACCCAATCTTTATAATGCGCTTTATCGTTCAAACAGATTGTTCAGGTTGTTGAACAGACTTTGGTTCTCTTTGCGAGCGTTAGGCGACTGCGGCATCAGAGCCTGAATCAGCTTGCGGATAGGCATATTCTGCAGCCAGACGCGCCCCGTGCCGCGCAGAGTGGCCACAAACAGTCCCTCGCCGCCAAACAGCGACGATTTCAGGTTTCCGGCCACCTGTATGTCGTAATCGATTTGCGGCTCAAAGCCCACAATGCAGCCCGTGTCAACGCGCAGCGTCTCGTTTTTGAGCTGCCGTTCAACCACGGCACCGCAGGCGTGCAGGAAGGCCATTCCGTCGCCATCGAGCCGCTCCAGAATAAAGCCCTCGCCGCCAAACAATCCGGCTCCCAAGCGGCGGTTGAAGGTTATCGATATGCGTGTACCGAGCGCGGCGCACAAAAAAGCGTCTTTCTGCACAATGATGCTATAGCCCGACTGCGCAAGGTTCACCGGCATAATGGTGCCCGGATAAGGCGCCGAGAAGGCCACGTGGCGCTTGCCGAAGCCACGGTTGGTGAAGTGCGTGATGAAAACCGACTCGCCGGCAATCATCCGCGAGCCCGCCGACAGCAGTTTGTCGAAGAATCCGGCCTGCGGGTTTGAGCCGTCGCCCATCTTGGTGTCGAACTCAATGCCGTCTTCCATATACATCATTGCGCCGGCCTCGGCAATCACTGTCTCGCCCGGGTCAAGCTCAACCTCAACAAGTTGAATGTCGTGCCCGATAACTTTGTAGTCAATTTCGTGTGATTTCATAAATACGATTTTTGCAAAAAACCGCTTGAAAGTAACTACTATTTAATGATTTTGGCATCCGCCGGGCGATTTTTTTTGAATAGGGGGCGAAAAAAGTGTTTTTGGGGTGGTGATGTGCACAAAAAAAAGAAGGTTCAGCACCTCAGCGCCAAACCTTCTCAATCATCTAAACCCTAAACTCTCCCCCTCTTACCTTTTCAATCACATCTCCGAATACCTCTTGTACCTCTCCTCGGCATCGTGGCTGCCTTGCTCGAAGAGTTTGTCGGCGTTGTCGGGGAAACTGCGGGTGAGCGAGTTGTAGCGCACCTCACCGGCCAGGAACTCCTTGTAAGGCATTGTCGGGGCTTTCGAGTCGAGTTGGAACGGATGCTCAAGACGCGGGTCGTAGCGGTAGAGCAACCAGTAGCCGCTCTCAACGGCACGTTTCATCTCCTCCTGAACGCGGTGCATACCAATGCAGATTCCGTGCGATGCGCAAGGCGTGTAGGCAATAACTACCGACGGACCGTCGTATTCTTCGGCCTCCTTCACGGCCTTAATCAGCTGTGCGGGGTCGGCGCCCATTGCCACCTGTGCCACATACACGTTGCCGTAGGTCATCATTATGGCGCCAAGGTCCTTCTTGCGGCTCTTCTTGCCCGATGCGGCGAATTTTGCCACCGCACCCATCGGCGTTGCCTTGCTACTTTGGCCGCCTGTATTTGAGTAAATCTCTGTGTCGATGATAAATACGTTGATATTCTCGCCGCCGGCCACCACGTGGTCCAGACCGCCGAAGCCGATATCGTATGCCCAGCCGTCGCCACCGAACATCCAGAAGGTCTTTTTCGACAAGATGTCTTTCGATGCCAGAATATCAGTCGATTTCTCGCCGCCAGCCTTTTGAAGCTCGTCAATCAGCAGGTCGGTCGATTGGCGCGATTTGTCGATGTCGTCGAATGTGTCAAGCCATTGCTGGCAGGCCGATTTCAAGCTGTCGGAACCCGTTTGCGCCAGAGCCTCAACTTTCTCTTTCAGCAGTGCGCGGCGCTGTTTAACCGACAGATACATTCCCAAGCACAATTCGGCGTTGTTCTCGAAAAGGCTGTTTGTCCAGGCGGGACCGAAACCGCGGTGGTTCACCGTGTAGGGGATGCCGGGCATTGCCGAGCCCCACGCCTGCGAGCAACCGGTGGCGTTGGCCCAGAAGGCGCGGTCGCCGAAGAGTTGTGTGAGCAGTTTGGCGTATGGTGTCTCGCCGCAACCTGCGCAGGCTGCCGAGAATTCGAGCAGCGGCTGACGGAACTGGCTGCCTTTTATCGAGTATGGTTCAAAAATATCGCCTTTGGGCGCAAGCTTCAGGCCGTATTCGAAGCAATCCTTATCCTGCTGGCTGAACACTGCCGGCTGCATTTCGAGCGCGTTGGCCGGGCAGCACTGAACGCAGCTTCCGCAGCTTGTGCAGTCGAGAGCCGATATGCTCAACGCAAAATGAAGTCCCATTGCTTTGGCCTTGCCGTTGGCCACGATGGTTTTGAAACCTTCGGGTGCAGCGGCTTTTTCAGCCTCGTCGAGCAGATATGGACGGATGACGGCGTGCGGGCAGACAAGCGAGCAGCGGTTGCACTGGATGCACTTGTCGGCGTTCCAGACGGGCACCTTCACGGCAATTCCGCGCTTCTCGTAGGCTGTCAGACCCATTTCGAGAGTTCCGTCGATGCAGTCGGCGAAAGCGCTTACAGGCAGGTCGTCGCCCTTTTGAGCATTGATGGGCTCGAGCAGGTTGCGCACCACAGCCGGACGGTTGTCGGCAACAGCCTCAACCTCGTCTTTGGCATTGGCCCACGCAGCCGGAACGGCAATCTCGCGCACTCCGGCGGCACCCTTGTCGATGGCCGCAACGTTCTTGTTCACAACCTCTTCGCCTTTGGCAAAATAGGTCTTGCGTGCGGCGGCTTTCATTGCCTCGAGCGCAACGTCGGGCTTGATGATGCCCG
>JAFYYA010000127.1 GCA_017557785.1 Salinivirgaceae bacterium | reverse complement strand
GGGACCCACCTGTTCCCATCCCGAACACAGAAGTTAAGCCCTTCGGCGCCGATGGTACTGCGTACAGTGGGAGAGTAGGACGCCGCCCGCCTTCAGCGAGCCCCGATTCCATATGGAGTCGGGGCTCGCTTCGTTTTAGGACCAAACAAATCGGCAATCTTCTGATTAAATTCTGCAATTATTGTTCGTCAGTTAATGATTTGTTGGTGTAAGTTTAAGTATAGGCTGCCGTTCACATTTATTTTCGTCTATAAATATTGTCGATTTTTCCATTTTCTATTTGCAACCCTATTCCCGTTGCTATATTCGGCTCGTGATTAATTTGCTTGTAGCCAAGCTTTTATAAGCCGATTGTTCTTTTATTTTACAATATATTTTATGCGGAAAACAATTATCTGCGCACTGTCGGCCATGGCTATGGTTGGGTGCACCAACAGCAAATTGAAACAAGATGGTTTCGTTATCAACGACCTTGACTATTTTGAACGTCAGGGAGTCAATGTTCTTGTTTACAGTAACGATTTCAACGGCGGATTCAACGATGAGAAGAATTCAGGTATCGAAATTATACACCATGGCGTGCGTACAGTACAGGGCGGTGCCGTAAGGCTCAACAACACGCCGGAGCAGTGGGACCTTGTTCCCAAAACTGTCAGCCGCAAGGTCGACAAGGAGAACAACAGCATTGAAGTAAGGCAACGCTACAACGATTACGATTTCGAATCTCGCATTGTGGCTCAGGGCAAGGGAAATGCTATCGAGATATCGGTATATCTGGACAAACCTGTGCCTGATGCTATTAAAGATGCGGGTTTCAACATTGAGTTTCTGCCGTCGCAGTATTGGTCGAAGACATATTTGATGGACGGTCGTCCAAATCTCTTCCCTAAATATGCTGCAAGTAGTACTGTTGCTCGCGATAATAGCGAGAAACCCCGTCAGTTTAAAGGTTTTAGGACATACGATGACCGCGGAACCGACAAGTTCGTAGACCCGCTGCCGATGGAAACTGGCCATGAGCTTGTTGTTGCTTCGGACTGCCCCGAAAGGATGATAAAAATCACGTCGGAAAACGAACTCAAACTTTACGATGGGCGCATGATAGCCCAGAACGGATGGTTTGTGCTCAGAAGCGTATTTCCCGAAGGAAAAACAGGAAAAGTCATTACATGGACAATTGAGCCTAACGCAATTGAAGGTTGGATTCGCCAGCCGAATATCGGTTTCTCGCAGATGGGTTATATCCCTAATCAGGTGAAAACCGCTGTTATTGAATTGGATAAGAATGATAAGGTTCTGCCGACGGCACAGATTTTTAAAATCGATGATAATGCCAAAGCAGTGAAAGTGTTCGAAGGCAAGACTGAATTATGGGGTAAATACTTCAAATACAATTATGTGAAGTTTGATTTCACACAGGTCAGCCAGCCTGGCATTTATTATATTCAGTATGGCGACACCAAGACCGAACATTTTATTATTAATAATAATGTGTACGACAAGATTACCGATGCCACAAGCGACATTTGGATTCCTATTCACATGAACCACACCACGGTGAACGAAGGTTATCGCATTTGGCACGGCGAGCCGTTTAAGGAAGGTTACTTGCAGGCGCCTGAAAGCGACCACTTCGACCTTCACCACCAGGGTAAGACAACCGACACTAAGTACAAACCATACGAGTTGATTCCGGGGCTTAACGTTGGCGGATTTTTCGATGCCGGCGATTTCGATATCGAGACTGGATCGAATATCAGTGTTGTGCAGAATCTTGTGCGGACTTGGGAACTGTTCCGTTCAGAACGCGACGAGACCTTTGTGAGTCAGAAACAACGCTATGTCGACCTTCATCGTCCCGATGGTGTGCCCGACATTCTGCAGTACATTGAGCATGGTACACTCAACCTTGTGGCTCAGGCCGAGCAGATTGGCCACATGGCTTCAACGCTGTCGAACGCTGTTCTCGACAATTATCACCATTTGGGTGATGCAGCGTCGATTACCGACGGCCTGCATTACGATCCGAAACTGCCGCCTTACACAAAATCAGCCGACGGCAAATCGAGCGGCACAAAAGACGATATGTGGGCGTTCACAACCCGCAATCCGATGCTCGATGCCCGCGCCGCCACAATGTTTGCCGCAGCCAGCCGAGTGCTCGAAGGCTATAACGACGATTTGGCAAAACGCGCTCTTGCACAGTCGAAACGCTTGCAGAAAGAGTCGCAAGAGTTGAACGAGCAGCGTCGTCGCAACCGTCGCCAGACAAGCGGTGAGCATGATGAGCTCTCAATTCGCGGATTTGGTGATATTGCTGCTGATATTCAATTGTATGCAGCTACAGGCGAGAAGCAGTATCTCGACACTTTTGACGAGAAAATCTGGAAAGCACTCGATTTCGATGTTAATATGGCAATCCAAACTGCTCTTGATGCAATTCCATATATGACAGACGATTACAAGACAAAACTTCGTCCGTATATTGAAGAATACAAAGCATATCTCGACAGTCTCGATGCCACTAATCCTTATGGAATTCCAATCGGACTGGGTAACTGGGCTGGCGGTAATGGTACTGTAACGTTCGGAACAACAGTTTGTTACGCACATAAATACTTCCCTGACATTGTAAGCAGCGATGCAGCGTATAAAACGGCGGCTTATTTGTTTGGATGTCACCCTTACCACAACTACTCGCTTGTGGCTGCTGTTGGCGCAACACGTCCGAAATCAGTATTTTATGGAAACAACCGTGCCGATTTCTCGTTTATTCCGGGCAATATGGCACCAGGCATACTCTTCCGCAAGCCTGACCATTTTGAGAACTACGATGATTGGCCGTTCCTTTGGGGACAGAACGAAGGCACAATTGCCGGAAACACAGGTTATCTGATTTTCGGTCTGGCTTTCAAAGAGATGGTGAAAGAAAAAATAGATTAGTTGACAAGAACAGGTTGCTGAAAAGCAGCCTGTTTTTGTTTTGCGGAATATTCTTTCAGCGCTATATATCTTCGGATTTTTCGTTGTTCTTTTTGCTATTTTAGCCACTCAATACATTGCAGAATGAGTCGCAAAAAACTGATAATCCTGACGGGCCCTACGGGCATTGGCAAGACCGACTTGAGCATTGAATTGGCTCAGGCGCTGGGCACGGAAATCGTGTCGTGCGACTCGCGGCAAATGTATCGTGAGCTGAAGATTGGTGCAGCGCCGCCGTCGGCAGAACAGTTGGCGCAAGTGAAACATTATTTCATTGGAAATCTTTCGATAACAGACTATTACAGCGCCGGACGGTTCGAGTTGCAAGCGCTTGAATTGCTCGATATGCTGTTTGCCACGCACGACAAGGTACTTATGGTTGGCGGTTCGGGAATGTATATCGATGCCGTTGTGCAGGGTATCGACGATTTGCCAACAGCGTCGCCCGAAATCCGTGAGCAAATGATGCAACGTCTTAAAAATGAAGGTATTGATACCTTGCGTGCCGAACTTGCCCGACTCGACCCCGACTATTATAGCAATGCCGACATTGTGAATCCGAAACGCGTGCTGAAAGCTCTTGAAGTGATTGCGCAAACGGGTAAAACATACTCGTCGCTTCGGACGGGGCAAGGCAAACAGCGGCCGTTCGACATAGTGATGGTTGGCCTGACAATGGACCGCCAGCAACTCTACGACCGTATCGACCGCCGCGTTGATGCGATGCTTGCCGCAGGATTGGAAGCCGAAGCACGTAATCTGCACCAATACAAGCATTTGAATTCGCTCAACACGGTCGGCTACAAAGAGTTTTTTGGCTATTTCGACGGCGAATACGATTTTGATGAAGCTGTGCGCCTAATTAAAAGAAACTCACGGCGCTACGCAAAAAAACAGATGACCTGGTTCAACCGCTATCCGCAGATGCGCTGGTTCGACCGTGCCGATGAAGACGCTATCAAACAATTCATTCTAAACGTATGACACCCAATCAGATACTATATATATCATATGATGGAATGACCGACTCGCTGGGCCGCTCGCAAGTACTGCCGTACCTGTGCGCCCTGTCAGAAAAAGGATGGCGCATAACGCTTATCAGCGCCGAAAAGCCTGAAGTTTTCGCTCAAGGCGAATCGGAAGTTCGGGGTATCGTCAATGCGGCTGGAATCGACTGGCAGCCAATGTCATACACCAAACGTCCGCCGATAATCTCGACTCTGCTCGACATTCTGACAATCAAGCGGATGGCGTTCAAACTCGCGCGGCAGAAAGACTTCGGCATTGTGCATTGCCGCAGTTACATTTCGGCTTTTGTGGGGCTGGCAATGAAACGCCGTCTGGGTTGCAGGTTCGTGTTCGATATGCGTGGCTTTTATGCCGACGAGCGGGCCGATGGCAATATATGGAATACTAAAAAACTGATATACAGACTTGTATATAACTTTTTCAAACGCAAGGAAAAAGACTTTATGTCGGGTTGTGATGCCATTGTGAGCCTGACCAATGCCGCCAAAAGCGAGATTCTGCAATGGAATCTGCCCAATGTTACGACCGAAAAAATCACTGTCATTCCCTGCTGTGCCGATGTCAATCATTTCGATTATAAAACTCAAAATCAGCAATATATTGAGCAATGGCGGCAAAAACTCGGCATTGACAAAAACGCATTCGTACTATCGTATCTGGGTTCTGTCGGAACGTGGTATATGTTGCCCGAAATGATGGACTTTTTTGCCGAACTGCTTGCCGTGCGCCCCGATGCGTTTTTTCTGCTCATTACCCGCGACAGCAAGCAACTGATTCTCGACGAGGCCGCGCGGCACGGAATCAACGCAGACCGCATAATTGTGCAGCCCGCCACTCGCAACGATGTGCCGCAGTTGGCAATGCTCTCGAGCGCGTCGCTGTTCTTCATTAAACCTGTTTGGTCGAAAAAGGCGTCGTCGCCCACCAAACTTGCCGAACTAATGGCGTTGGGAATCGCCTGCGTCACCAACAAAGGCGTTGGCGATGTTGATGGAATTATTGAAAGCAATCCGTTGGGCGTGCTTGTAAACGGCTGGACGCGAAATGATTACGCAGAAGCGATAAGAAAAATGCTTGAACTGCCAGCTGACCGTGAGGCTTCGCGTCGACTAGCCTGCGAGATTTTCTCGCTCGAAAAAGGCGCGGCAGCGTACGATTCAATTTATAAAACGATAACGCATTGAAACACCGACTGTTATATATTGCCCCACACCGTCCTGGACGCTCGCCTGGTCAAAGGTTCAGATTTGAGCAATTTATGCAATTCCTTGAGTCTGAGGGTTTTGAAATCACATACTCGTTTTTGCTTAACGAGTGGGACGACCGCAAATTCTACAAGCGGGGCAACTATCTGTTGAAATGCTGGATAGCATTCAAATGCGTAATAATCAGGCTGTTCGATGTGTTGCGGGCTTCGCGGTTCGACTATATTATTGTGTATCGCGAGGCGCATTTCTGGGGATGGGCAATCTTCGAAAAACTGCTGTCGAAGAGCCGTGCCGCGCTGCTTTTCGACTTTGACGATGCTATCTGGCTGAACGACATATCGGAATCGAACAAGAATTTGAGTTGGCTGAAAAGTTCGGCAAAAACGGCTAAAATCGCCCAATTGGCCGATGTTGTGATGGTCGGCAACTCGTTTTTGGCCGATTACGCGCGGCAGTCGAACCAAAACGTGGCGATTGTTCCAACTGTCATTGACACAACGCTTTACAAATATCGCGGCGCAGTGGATTCAACGACCGTAACCATTGGCTGGATTGGCAGCACCACAACTTTGAAGCACTTCCAAAACGCTATTCCCGCCTTGACGGCAATTAAGAAAAAATACGGCAACAAGGTGAATTTCAAAGTGATAGTTGATGTTGACTACTCGGTTGACGAACTTGAACTGAAAAGCACTAAATGGAATAAAGACACTGAATTAGAAGAACTTAACAAGGTGGATATCGGCATTATGCCATTGCCCGACGACAAGTGGTCGTGCGGAAAATGCGGTTTCAAGGGCATTCAGTATATGGCGCTCGGCATTGCCACGGTGATGTCGCCTGTGGGCGTGAACACTGATATTATTGAGCACGGCGTGAACGGTTTCCTGGCTTCAACCGACACTGAATGGATTGATTGCCTTTCGCAACTGATTGAGTCGGTGGAACTTCGCCGCCGTTTGGGCGAGGCCGCGCGCAAAACTATCAATGAGCGGTATTCGGTTCGCTCGCAAGAGTCTAATCTATTGAATGCCATATTGTTGGCAGGCAGGTTGAAAGGCATAAGGCATAAGGCATAAGGTTATAGTTTACGTTTTCTGTTTAGGTTATGAATTATACTGAAATTGAGCGGAAATTTTTAGTTGCGGGCGAGTTTCGCCAGTTTGCGACAGCGGAATATAGAATTTGTCAAGGTTACTTGTCGTCGGACCCACAACGCACTGTGCGCGTGCGCATTAAGGGCGACAAGGGTTTTCTGACAATCAAGGGCGCAGGCAGCACCGACGGCTTAAACCGATTCGAATGGGAAAAGGAAATTGCTGTGAATGAGGCTGAAATGTTGCTAAAACTCTGTCTGCCTGGCACAATCGAAAAGACGCGGTACATTATCCCGTTTGGCGGCCTGACATTCGAAGTTGATGAGTTTTACGGTGAAAACGCTGGTCTGATAATGGCCGAAGTGGAACTCGAAAACGCCAACCAGCAAGTGCAACTGCCCGACTGGATAGGAAAAGAAGTTACTGGCGACAAACGTTACTACAATTCGTATCTGTCGCAACGGCCGTTTTCGAAGTGGAAATGAAGCGATGTTAGAAACTTTATGGTGCAATCAATAAAATTTCTGACACGCAGAGGTCATCGTATTTCAAGCCTTTTGTGGTGGCGGTTATTATGATGCGGATTTCGTTACAATATGCTTCTTGACCATATTTGTTGAGATTGAGTAGCATTGCATTATCAACAAGCGACTGCCAATCGAAAAATGTAGGTGTGCGACCAGAATACTGTTCTGGATAAAAAACTCTTTTGAATTTAATATGCTCGTATGAACCAAAAATAATATCGTCTTCGTAATCGTTGCGCACTTCTTTACCATTCCAGTTACCTATCGTAAATCGGTTTGCCAAAACAAATAAACTGTCGATGCAAGCATTGTTGCGATAGGTATCCGCGTTTTTTGTGTAGCCATTAAATAATAGCATTCCTTCCACAATTGTTGGTTTGTGGAATCGGATAGTAATGAAAATTGAATCGTTACTGTTTGGTCGAAGAACAGTGGTTGTTGAAGGGTTAAGGTCGGAAAGATTTGTGGCAGGATATTTTGATTCTGCACCACTGACTTCTATCGTGTATTCGGTGGACGGAATACAGTGATTCAATAAGCGGTCAAGCGGTTGGTGTGGCGGACGGGTGAGATAGTAATCCACGATGAAAGGCTTGGATGCCGCCAAATTGAAACGTTGGGTTTCGTAATACCAACGTTTATCTTTTTCATACATAGGCAGACCCTGGATTAGTTTTTTTTGTCGATTAAAGTGGTCCGCATTTGTGATTTTTGATGCGTCAAGCATCACAGAAAAATGATTGGCGTGACCATTACCCCAATAGGCAGCAGGTGTAAAATCGTACTGAAATCGCATACCACCCATATAATCAAATCTATAACCAAGCAGATGGCTACTTCTACGGTAAAGACCAATCGACATATTACACTCTACAGAGTAGCGCACTTCAAGTACGGCATAACTTTGTGCGGGAATGTCCAAATAGGAATAATACCATCGACGTAAAACAGGATTGGTGTAGATATACATACTTTCTTTATGTATGGCATATAAACTATCTTCAACTCGTTTGCTGTAAGTGCCTGCACTGTCATGACGAACTTTGTCTTCAATTAAGAATGAATATTGCTTTTCTGCTGGTACTATAATACTGTCTCGGGAACATTGCCAGGATATTTGACACTCATTAAGAGTGAACGTTACTTCTCGTATATAGTTGTCACGCCACCCTATTTCTTCTTGTGATTCGGAAATTTCGTCTATGTCTTTCCATCTGGCAGGGCCGCTGCCTAAATAATCTATAGGAAATCCGTATGCAAGTTTCTTGAATGCTCGGTCGGATTTATTGTGCAGCAAGTAACGCACATACACATCCATATAGCGGTCGCGTGGTGTGAAGGTTACATACTCATCTTCAAGTTGTACTTCGGGAATGTGCACAGCCACAGGTGTGGGTGAAAGTGTAATTGCAGAGTATGAAGCCACAGGGTCGCCATTAGCAAAAGTGGAAGATGCCGCCAATAACAGAATGTTACAGAGCGCTACTTTGAAAATCAATCGATTCATCATAAGGCATTTTGCAATTATAGAAATATGATTTGTAAATATATTATAAATTAACACACACACCTTATTGGAACGGACTTTAAAATCTCGTTGGTGTCGCGTTTTAAGCTGCTACCACTTACAGCGTACGTGCTATGCAATTGCGCCGTTTTTATTTGAAAACAAGTTCCATTGTCGTTTTCTGCACCTGCATTCCCATATTTTTATAGAACGACTGCGCCGCGTCGTTGCCTGTCCAAACATTCAGCGTAATATTGTGGCAACCAATTGTTTGTGCATAGTCGCGCACAAATTCGAATAGTGCTTTGCCAACGTGCTTTCCGCGTGCGTTTTCATCGACACAAATGTCATCAATATACATTGTTTTTGTGTCTTGCAGTAGAATATCGTTCTGCACTTCAGATATTTGGCAGAACGCATAGCCTAACACACCGCCATCGTCGAAAACAAAAATCGGCTTATTGTCATTGTTGAACATCTTGCTGAGTTCCTGTTCGTTATATTTAGTAGTGTGCGGTTTGAACAAATCGGGGCGAATAATGTGATGAACCATATTCACCTGATGCAGCAGATTGATAATCTGATTGATATCGTTTGTGTTTGCTCGTCGAATC
>JAFYYA010000126.1 GCA_017557785.1 Salinivirgaceae bacterium | reverse complement strand
TCTCACCGCATCGCGGAAGCGCCACGACCTTGCGCTGAACTACGACCTTTACCACAACCGCCGCTTTGCCGATATGACAATGTACCCTGGCGGCGCGGCGCCAATGTATATGGTTACGTGGCCCGACGTGGCGACGCTCAATACGGGCCTTGCGCTGACTGACAATATCGGCTTGACCGAAAACCAACAGGTGCGCCTGTCGGCGAAGGTTGCGTGGCAGCATCAGCGGCTCAACAACGACGAGGGCTATCACGCTCTGAAGGTGTTTTTCCCTGCTATGACCAACGCCTACTATCAGACCACGGGGCGCATTGCGGCAAGTTACCGCGTGCAGACGGGCGGTTTGCAGATTTCAGTCGGGGCGGGGTGGGGAAGCCGCGCGCCAACGGTGACCGAGGCTTACGGCTACTATCTGAACAACACGTTCGACCAATTCGACTACATCGGCAATCCGCACCTGAAAAACGAGTCGGCAACCGAGTTGAACGCCGCCTTAAAATGGCGCGGCGGCACGCTGCAGGTGGGCATCGACGGCAACGCCTTTCTGTTCCGCGACTACATCATCGGGCATCTCGAAGAGCGCATCTCGCCAATGACCGTGGGCGCGGAAGGCGTGAAGGTGTACGGAAATATCAGCCACGCCACCATTGCCAACGCGTCGGCTACGGCCGAGTGGCAGCCGCTTAAATGGCTGAACCTGAACGGCAAATTGAGCATCGGCTCGGGCCGCGACGCCGACAACGACCCGCTGCCGCTCATTGCGCCCCTGGGTTGGCAGACGCAAATGGGGCTGAACCACGGGCAGTGGCAGGCGCAGGTTGTTCTGCGTGGAAACGGCCGTCAGAGCAACTTTGCGGCCAAATACGGTGAGACCGAAACACCCGCGTGGAC
Organism: Salinivirgaceae bacterium; assembly: GCA_017557785.1. Lineage (GTDB taxonomy): Bacteria > Bacteroidota > Bacteroidia > Bacteroidales > SZUA-534 > RUG13583. Next base: position 1,031 of record JAFYYA010000126.1, on the reverse strand, counting down.
CGTCTGCGACCTGTCGGCACTCTGGCAGCGGCCTGTCGGCGATAAAAGGCTGACTGTCAGGGCGGGAATCGAGAATCTGCTCGACAAGCGTTACGCCACTTACGCCGATTGGAACGAGATTCCGCAAAAGGGGCGGAATGTTTTTGTGAATTTGACTTTTGAAATGTGATATTTTGGGGCGATACGATTTTGAACGCAGATTACACTGATTGAACAGATTTACGCAGATTTTTATTGTTTAACTATTGTCACCGAATAAAACAAAACATATTCGTTTAATTTGTTTAATTCGTTGATACAAAGAGAAATGCTATGAAAAAAGTTGTGATTTGGATTGCGGCATTGGCCGTGGGTGCCGTTTTAGGACTGCTGCGGATTGGCGCCATCGACGCCGTGGCCGATTTTGTGGCGACGGTTTACACGCGCTTGTTCCAACTTCTGGCCGTGCCGACTATTGTGCTGGCCATTGTCACCACAATGCTGTCAATGGGCACGGGGCGCAACACGGGGCGTGTTTTCCGCCGCACGCTGCTCTACACGCTGCTAACCACCGTCTGCGCGTCGGCTGTGGGTGCCGCGCTCTATGTGGCCATCAGTCCGTCGAACCTTCCTGCCGAAGCCTTGAGCCAAACGGCAGGTCCTGCACCCGAAACCAACGGTCTGTCGTACACCGACCACATTCTCAACATTGTGCCGAACAACATCATCCGCCCGTTGCTCGAAGGTAATGTGCTGTCGCTGTTGCTGTTAGCCTTTGCCGTTGGCATCGGGCTGTCGAAACTGCCCGAATCGGAAAATAAATCGGTGATTGTCAAAGGCTTGTACGGCTTGCAGGACTTGCTTTTCCTGCTCATCCGTGGCCTGATACGCACTTTGCCTGTGGGCATTGTGGCCTTTGCGGCGCAACTGTCGGCGCAGGTGAGCGCGGGCGTTGTGGCCGACAGCATCGGCAAATATGTGCTTGTGGTGCTTGTCGGCAATCTGATTCAGTTTTTTGTGGTTCTGCCCGCATTCCTGCTCATCCGCGGTCT
>JAFYYA010000125.1 GCA_017557785.1 Salinivirgaceae bacterium | reverse complement strand
CCGCAACCAACCGTCGGTGTTTGCGTGGTCGATGTGCAACGAGGTGTTTTTCACTCAACGACAGACAATTGAAAGCACCAAGAAACTTCTGAAAAAGATGGTTGACCGCAGCCACGAACTCGACCCGTCGCGCTATGCGGCCATTGGCGGTGCGCAACGTCCGCTGGGCAACGACCGCTTCGACCTGATTGGCGACGCAGTGGGCTACAACGGCGATGGCGCAACCATTCCTGCGTTTATCCGCCCTGGCGTGCCGTCGCTGGTTTCGGAATACAGTAGCACAACTTCCACTCGCCCTGGCGTTTACGATGCTGGCTGGGCCGATTTGCTTGTGAACGACGGCTACAAAGGCCTTGAGTGGCGCGGTGGGCACTGCCTGTGGTGCGGCTTCGACCACGGCAGTATTTTCGGCAAGACGATGGGCAAAATGGGCTGTATCGACTATTTCCGCATTCCGAAACGCTCGTGGTACTGGTACCGCAACTATTTCCGCGGCATTGAACCGCCGCAGTGGCCCGAAGAAGGCATTGCCGCAGCACTTAAAATCGAATCAACAAAAACCGATGGAATCAAAACCGACGGAACCGATGATATCAGACTCAATGTCAAGGTTTTGAATGCCGATGGCCGACAGATTTCGAACGCACCTGACGTGGAATTGCGGATTGTTTCGGGGCCTGGCGAGTTCCCGACTGGCAAATCGATTAAGTTCAGCCGCAACAGCGAGATTGCCATTATCGATGGCGAGTGTGCGATTGAAATGCGCTCGTATTATGCTGGCAAAACCGTTGTAGAGGCTGTCTCTGAAGGACTTGCGACAGCCACAATTGAACTGAATTTTGTCGGCGGTGAGCCGTATGTTGAAGGTGTGACGCCCGAAACGGCCGACCGTCCTTACATATCGACACAGAAAGCAAAGAGTGACAGCGACTTGCAGATTCTCGGCACCAACAATCCGACATTTGCAAGCACCAATGACGCGAAACACGCTTCGGCTCTTGCCGCTGACGGTGACGAATCGACATACTGGTCGCCGCTTGCCACCGACAAAGCCCCGCGCCTTGTTCTCGACACCGAACGCGGAATCACTCTCAAGAAATTTGAAGCCGCGTTAGGTGCTGATATAAAAGATGTTACGATCTTGATTTCGAACGACGGCGGCTATTATGTTCCGCTTGCCCACTACGACATCGCACCGCAGAAAATCGCGCTCGAATTGAGCGATATGACAATGCGTTACGTCAAATTCGAGTTCGGCAAGAACCAAAATGTGAAGGTGTACGAAATAAAGGTGTACGGTTGGTTGGAAGATTGAAAAACATATATTTACAAAACAAAACACACTCGATATGAAGAAACAGATTGCTTTTGCGCTATTGGTCGGCACGGTGGTTTGCTCGTGCGGCAACAAGGCTGACAATGAAGAACTTAAACTCTGGTACTCGCAACCTGCAAAGGCGTGGACCGAGGCTCTGCCTGTCGGGAACTCGCATCAGGGCGGAATGGTTTTCGGTGGCACGGGCCACGAGGAAATCCAACTCAACGACGAGACTTTCTGGGCTGGCGGACCGCACACCAACATCCCCGAAAAGGCCAACGCGGCTCTGCCCAAGGTCAGAAAACTG
>JAFYYA010000124.1 GCA_017557785.1 Salinivirgaceae bacterium | reverse complement strand
GGCCGAAGAGATTCAGAAACTCACGGGCGCCGATTTGTTTGAAATAGAGACAGTTCGCACCTATTCCGATAACTACAAAACCTGCTGCGACGAGGCCAAGGAAGAGTTGCAGAAACAGGCCCGCCCCGAACTGAAACAGAACGTAAAGGATATGAGCCAATACGATGTGGTTTACCTTGGCTGGCCGTGCTGGTGGGGCACTTATCCGATGGCAGTGGCCACGTTTATCGAGTTGAACGACAACCTGAAAGGCAAAACCATTGTGCCGTTCACCACGCACGAGGGCAGCGGTTTCGGCTCAAGTCTTCGCGACCTGAAAAAGGCCTGCCCCGACGCCACAATCAAGCAAGGTTTGAGCATTCAAGGCCGCGACGCCAAAACAAGCCAACAAACGGTGAAGGATTTTGTCGAGAGGCAGTAGGTCGGTTTACTAAACCGATGCCACATTCGCCGAAATCACCCCGAACTCGCACATTTTCACACATTTGTTGCAGCCAATGCACTTTTCGGCGTTGACAATTTTGACGTGTTTGTGAAACGGCAAGTCGATTTTGCCCAAAACCTGTTTCGGACAAGCATTGACGCATTTCCAACACGCCTGACAGCAGTGCAGGTCGATTGTGATGTGCGCCGTTTGCTGCACGTGCCGCGATTTTTCTCGATTTTGCTTTCGGTGCGAACGGCAATGAAAAACTGCCAACAATGTAAATGTCAGACCTGCAATCAGATGAATCATTAAACAAAGATGTCCGAAGTGCGGATGCAAAACGCCGCTCACAACAACAACGGCCAACAGAATCAGTAACAATCGTGTCTTTCCCATACTTTTTTTCTGACAAAAATATGGTTGACAGTCCGTTACCGACGATAACATTTGTTAAGATTTTCGGCTTCGGATGCGGCTGACCGAAACCGCCGTAATGCCCAAAAAAGATGCGATAAAGTGCTGTGGCACACGGCTTACAATCTCTGGATGCTCGGCAACCAAATGCTCGTATCGCTCTTGCGGCGTGTCCTTTATCCGCGAAAGGAAAAGGTGCGAATAGTCAATCATACGTTGCAAGGCAAAATTGGCAATATTTTGTTGAAACTCAACGTGTTGGTTCATAAACGCCAACAAATCGGGCTTTCGGTACACCCTGACTGTCGAAGCCGTGATTGTTTCAATTGAGAACTGACTTTCGGTGCCGTAATAGAAACTCTCAATCGAGGCCACACAATGGTTTTCAAAGAAAAATTGCAGCGTTATGTCCTTGCCGTCGTGGTTGTAACTCTCGCGCAAAATGCCGTCAACCACCAAATAAAGGCAGTCGGCCTTGCGCCCCGCTTCCAACAAAACCGTCCGCGCTGGCACCTTCAACTCTTCCGACGGTATTTCTTTCAGATAATCGATAATCGACATATTTCGCTGTTTTTCAACAAAGATACACCTTTTCGGGTTTATCCCAAATCGGGGTAATTCTTCCCGAAATCCGTCTATCGGCAAGATGCTCATTTTAGCCGTATATTTGCAAAAACGAAAAAATGAAACGTATGAGTGGCATTGGCATTGCATTGGGCATTACGGCGGCGGTGGCCGTGTCGGGCGCGGCGTTTTTGTCGCACCCGCAGTTCGGCAAAACAGCACGCGGCGAACGGTTGGAACTAATTCGTCAATCGTCTAATTTTCAAGACGATAAATTCCAAAACGAGGAAGAAACCATTCTGATGACAACCGACCGCGGAATGGCTGCGAATATGGCGCGGTTTCTGTTTGGCAAAAAGCCCGATAACCTTGTGCCGCGCGAGGGCGAGATTGAGGTTCTTAAGACCGATTTGCACCACCTTCCCGACACGGGCGACTTGTACGTCTGGTTCGGCCACAGCTCGTTTCTGCTGCGCTTGGGCGGCAAAAACATTATGGTTGACCCCGTTTTCTACAAAGGTTCGCCCGTGAAGTTCGTCAATCGGATGTTCCCTGGAACCGATGTTTACAAACCGAATGATATGCCCGAAGTAATTGATTTTCTGATTATTTCGCACGACCATTGGGACCACCTTGACTACAAGACGGTGAAAGAACTCAAAGAGCGTGTGCGCCACGTGGTTTGTCCGCTCGGCGTGGGCGAGAATTTCGAGTATTGGGGTTACGAAAAGAGCCAAATTGTTGAACTTGACTGGAACGAATCGGCCGAAGTTGACAGCCTGAAAATCAACTGTTTGCCAACGCGCCATTTCACTGGCCGTGGCCTTTGGAATCCGAAGACAGAGCCCGCTTCGTGGCTCGTCGAATCGTCACAGCGCAAGGTTTTCTACACTGGCGACGGCGGCTACGACAGCCGTTTCGAGCGCTACGGCCGTCAGTTCCCCGACATTGACCTTGCCATTATGGAAAACGGTCAGTACGACGCCGACTGGAACCAAATCCACACAATGCCCGACCAACTCGGAAAGGAAGTTAAAGAGCTGAACGCCAACAGGTTTATCACCGTCCACCATTCAAAATTCGCATTGGCCAACCACCCGTGGGACGAGCCGCGCCGCAACGAGCGGCAAGCCGCCGAGCAGTACGGCCTGAACCTTCTTGTGTGCAAGATTGGCGAGGTGGTGAGGTTGTAACGGAAGGCAATCTTGGTAACTTTCACCGAAATTGGGGTAACTGGGCAATCGGTTATTTTTCGATATTTGTAAAACATTAAGACAGAACAATATGCAGACAATCAAACTATCGAACGGCGTTGAGATGCCGCTCTTGGGATACGGGGTGTTCCAAGTAAATCCGCAGGAATGCGAACGTTGCGTAACCGACGCTCTTTCAGTTGGTTACCGCCTTATCGACACCGCACAGGCATACGCCAACGAGGAAGGCGTGGGCGAGGCCTGGACCAAAAGCGGAATCAACCGCAAGGACCTTTTCCTTGTCACCAAAGTGTGGATTAGCAACTCGGGCGAGGAAAAGGCGGCAAAATCAATCGACGAAAGTCTTGCCAAACTGAAGACCGATTACATTGATTTACTGTTGATTCACCAAGCCTACGGCGATGTTTTCGGCACGTGGCGGGCGATGGAAAAGGCGTATCGCGACGGCAAGGTGCGCGCCATTGGTGTATCGAACTTTCAAGAGGTGCGATTCTTTGATTTTCAGCATTATACCGACATTAAACCGATGGTGAACCAACTGCAGTGCAACGCCCTGATTCAGCAGCGCGGCATTGAGCCCCTGCTCACCGAAAAAGGCTGCCGAATGATGGCGTGGGGGCCGCTCGGAGGGCAAGGTGTCGATGGCATTATCAAGAGCGAGCTGTTGGGCGGCATTGGCGAAAAATATGGCAAAACGGCGTCGCAAGTGGCGCTTCGGTGGCTCACGCAACGCGGTATTGTGGCAATCCCAAAATCGACTCACAAAGAGCGTATGCAGCAGAATTTCAGCATTTTCGACTTCACTCTCACCGACGACGATATGGCGCAGATAGCCACAATGAACCAACACGACGCTGGCACAATCAACTTCGCCGATATGAATTTTGTGAAGTACTTAATAGAAAATTATGGATAAATGAAGGTAAAATTGATAATTGCCGCCGCGGCTCTCAGCCTTGCCGCCTGCACCAATAGTAATAACCATAACAATCTGAATATGAACACAAAAGAGAAACCACAAGAAGTTGCTGGCCGCAAGAATTTCGGCAGCCAACACCCCGTAATCACGCCGCTGCCGTGCATTATGATTGCCACCTACGACGCCAACCAAACACCCGATGTGATGATGGCAGCGTGGGGCGGTCAGGCCGATTACAACAAAATCACCTTCGAGTTGTCGGCGCACAAAACCACTGACAATCTGCGACTTAAAAAAGCCTTTACCGTCAGTTTCGCCACCGCCGACGATGTTGCACAGAGCGACTATTTCGGCATTGTGAGCGGCAACAAAGTGCCCGACAAGGTTGCCCGCGCGGGCTTCACGGCCACCCCGAGCCCCAATGTCGATGCCCCGATTATCGACCAATACAAACTCACGCTCGAGTGCCGCGTGGTTGAGATGGACGAGGACGGACAGGGCGGCGCCCGCGTGGTTGGCGAGGTTGTCAACTGGTCGGTCGACGAGTCGGTTCTGACCGACGGCAAGGTGGATATTATGAAGTTGCGGCCAATCATTTACAACTCGTCGGTACACTCGTACCACGTTGTCGGCGACAGCGTTGGGCAGGCCTGGCAAACGGGCAAAATTTATCAGTAACTAATTGTTGTACAATAAAATCACCGATATGGAATACAAAAAAGGATATGTCTATGAACTGATGGACCAAGGCGGCCCCACCGATGTGCGCGAGCCGTATTTTATGGAAGCCGTCGAGGAAATGATGCGCGCGCGGAAACTCTGCGCCATTGCCAACGCCAAAATGCCCGACGACGAAAGTTATGTAGCTGATTTAGAAGAACTTTTCGGCTGCAAGCTGGACGATGTGAGGATTCTCACACCCTTCATTTGCGACTTTGGCAACCGCGTCCGATTCGGCAAAGGCGTGTTTATCAACCATTCGGCCATTTTGAGCGCGTCGGGCGGCATTGAGTTCGAAGACGGCGTGGCCGTTGCCCCTGGCGTGCGCATTGCCACCATAAACCACGATTTCAACGAGCGCCACACCAAATACACCTACGGCAAGGTTCTCATAAAAAAGAACGCCTGGATTGGGATGAACGTGACCATTTGTCCTGGCGTCACCATTGGCCAATACGCCGTGGTGGCCGCGGGCGCCGTTGTCACCAAAGACGTGCCCGACTACGCCGTGGTGGGCGGCTGTCCCGCCAAGGTTATCAAAATGCAAAACCCCGACGAGCAGCGGGAATAACAATCTATCGAAAACGATGAAAAACATAATTTTATCACTGATTAGTTTGTTGATTATGAGCACAGTATCGGCACAAACACTCACTGGCCGTCAAAAAGGTCTGGCGGCGTGTGCCTGCGTAATGGCGCAGGGCAACTTGGAAAAACTTGAAACCGAAGTCCGCGCCGCGCTCGACAACGGTGTGACAATCAACGAGTTGAAAGAGTCTTTCTCGCAACTTTACGCCTACACGGGCTTTCCGCGCTCGCTGAATGCGCTGGGCGTTTTGAACAAGGTTTTGAGCCAAAATCCCGACCCGAAATGGCAGGAAGGCAAGCCGTGGACACGCCCCGCGCTCTGGGACGACGCCCGCAAGGCCTACGAACAAGGAAAGGCAACGCAGACCAAACTCTCGGGGCAACCATTTGATTATCAATTCTGCCCGCAAGACGACTACTACCTTAAATCGCACCTTTTCGGCGACATTTTTGCTGGCGACCAACTCTCGGCCGCCGACCGCGAGATTGTCACCGTGGCGGCATTGAGCGGCTTGCAAGGTGTTGAGCCACAGCTTGCTTCGCACAAACGCGGCGCCGTGAATATGGGCAACCCGCAGGCGCTTGTCGATGAGCTTTGTGCCTGGCTCGACAGCGAGGGATACACGCTCAAAAGCCACTTTGCAAAGGGCAACCCGAACGTGAATTACGCGCAATATTTTGTTGGCAACAGTTATCTCAACCCATTGACACCCAAAAACTTGCAAGAAGGTGAAAAGACCGTTCTGCCAATGTCGGACGTGACGTTTGAGCCTGGCTGCCGCAACAACTGGCACATTCACCACGGCGCGCGTCAGATTCTGATTTGCCTGTCGGGACGCGGCTGGTATCAGGAATGGGGCAAACCCGCCGTGGCGCTCAATCCTGGCGATGTTATCGACATTCCCGAAGGCGTCAAGCATTGGCACGGCGCGCAGCAAGACTCTTGGTTTCAGCACATTGCAACACACGTCAAAACTGGCTACGCAGAGAGCAACGAATGGCTCGAACCTGTTGACAATGAACATTATAACAATCTAAAACAATAAATCGATGAAAGCGAAATCAATCATTTTTGCAGCCGTGGCAATGTTTTGCGCCGTGGGCTGCTCGGGACAGGCAACTGAATGTCAAAAACCTGAGAATCAGTCAACTGAAAACGTGGCCGACAGCGCCGCCGAATCAGTCGTTTATATGACAACCGAAATCACCCCCGACGCGTTGATGCGTGTCTATCAGGCACTTGGCGTGAAAGCCGAAGGTCGTGTGGCTGTGAAAATCAGCACGGGCGAATCGGAAAAAACCAACCACCTGCGCCCCGAGTTTATCCGCGATTTTGTGCAGAGCGTTGGTGGAACCATTGTCGAGTGCAACACGGCCTACGCGGGCAACCGCAACACCACCGAGAAGCACCAAAAGGCTATCGAGAAACGCGGCTACCCCGACATTGCCAAGGTTGACATTATGGACGAGACGGGCGAGATGCGAATCCCCGTGCGCGACAGCACCTATATGAAGTACAACATTGTGGGCGACCATTTGGCCAACTATGACTTTATGATTAATCTGGCGCACTTCAAGGGCCACCAAATGGCGGGCTTCGGCGGTGTGCTGAAGAATCAGAGCATTGGCGTGGCGTCGTCGAACGGAAAGGCCTATATCCACTCTAACGGCCTGACTGACAACGCTTCGGAACTGTGGCAGAATATCCACCCCGAGAATCAGGACAAGTTTGTTGAGTGTATGGCCACTGCCGCCGCCGCCGTATCGGATTATATGAAGGGACGGATTATCTATATTGCCGTAATGAACAATATATCAATCGATTGCGACTGCAACGGCAACCCCGCCAAACCTGAACTCAAAGATATGGGCATTCTGGCTTCGACCGACCCCGTGGCTTTGGACCAAGCCTGTATCGACCAAGTGTACCGCCACCAAAACGTGAAGGGCGACGACGCCACGTCGCTAATCCGCCGCATTGAGCGTCAGCACGGCCTTCACATTCTCGAGCACGCCGCCAAAATCGGACTCGGCTCGCGGCAGTACAAAATGGTGCATTTGCATTGATGCGGTTTCGGGTTGTTTTTTCCCGCAAGCGGTAATTGGTTTGAACGCAGATTTAACTGATTGAACGGATTTTCGCAGATTTTTTCGCACAGTCCCGATAGCTATCGGGAACACTGCCCCGACTGACGTCGGGGACACTGATTTTCACAGATTTATTTGCAAACCAAACTTATCCGAATTCAACATATTTCTTTGCAGGCGAAAAAAATTTCCCAAAATACACAACCATTAACAAAAATCTTCGTTTATATTTGCATTAACAAAATTGTTAAACAACACTGTTAAACACAATTGTTAGTATGAAGAACGAAGAACAAAACACACAACAGATTATTCTTGAAGCGGCTGAAAATGAGTTTCTTGCAAAGGGATTCGACGGGGCGCGCACGGTGTCGATAGCGGAAAAG
>JAFYYA010000123.1 GCA_017557785.1 Salinivirgaceae bacterium | reverse complement strand
GTCGGCGGCCTGTTTCATTGTGATGTCTCCAATCGAGATTTTCCGTTTCATATTTTGATATGTTTCTATAATTCAAAAAAATCGCGCGAAAATAAACTATTTGCGCCATTAAACACTTGTGTGACATAAAAATTGTGGTTATACGTATGTGCAAATTGTGTGCCAAGAGGAGGAAAGGAATGTAGAGATGGATTAATACTCTTTTTCTCTACTCCTGACTCAGTTTCACTGGTTCCTCTTTTCGTCCTTCCTTGACGCGGCGGCGGAACCAACGGTTCAGCAGGTCGCTGAAGTCGTTAAAGTCTTCGGTGTAGAACAGGCCGAGGCCGCGGGTGTATGGCGCATCGTCGTAAATGAGGTCATCGTTCACTTTTTGGAACGCTCTTAGCCGCACGTTGCCTTTCTTGTTCAGTTTAAGTTCAAACGATATGTCGGTGGTGTATTGGTTTGTGTTGTTTTCCGCTGTTTCGTTCGAGCCGCTGACATCGAAGTTGCTACTAACAATCAAGCGGTCGTCCCAAAGGGTGGTGGAGAGCGCCAGTTCATACTCCTCCGAGCTGATTTCAGTCTCAGGTCGATAAGCCACGCCAAGGTCGAAAGCTGTGCTCACCTGGCTTATCCATTTGCTCAATTGGTTCGACAGTAACTCGCTGGCGGTGTTGGCACCCATAGTGGCTACAGTTGAACCGGTGGAATTTTCGGAAGCACTTGTTAATGGATAGAACTTGCTGAGAACCAGTAGGTTAATTACCTGTTGGTTCAGTTTGTCTTCGGGCAGGTTGTTCAGTTGCTCTACCACTTCCACGTTGCTGGTTGTAGAAGGCACCTCGACCGAGAAATTGATTGTTGGCGATGTCAGTTTGTTGGTCATCAACAGGTGGCAGTTTACGGGTACGCGCTTCTCACGGTCTTCCTCGTCAAGAGTGAGCGAATAGACCGGCACCTTTCGTAGCTTGTAGGCAGCGTCGATGTTGATGGTGGCGTCGAGCGGGTCGCCGGTCCAGGTCACGTAGCTGCCGCTCTGCAAGTCGAGCCGCTTGCTGATGACATTCTGCAAAGTGAAGGTGAAATCTCCCTTACTGATGAGGTAAGTGCCGAAAATTGAGAATTTGTCATCATAGAGGCGGATGTTGATGTCGCCTGAGCCGTTGGCACGCAGGGCATCGCCAATTGTTGGGTCGAAGACAATCTGCACTTCGGCCTCGCGTGTTACGTTAAGGTCGAGGTTGAGGTTGAGAATCGACGCCGGCGCCTGCACAGCTTCGGGTTTGCGCTGTTTCTTCACCTCGCGGATGTTGGTTACTTTGTTGGTCGACACAAATGTTATAAAATCGTTCTCGGTAAGGTCGCTGCGGCCTTCCATTGTCAGGTAGAACATCGATTTTGGCAGTGTCCGCGCGCTTATGTTCACGTTTATCTCCTTGCGTGTGGAGCCGGTTATGTCGATGATGCCGGTGCAGTAGGTCTTGCCGTACCACATTGGCGAGTCGGAATATTTTGTGTTGAGCCCGACAATCTGGTTGCAGTTGATTTTCAGGTTGAGGAAGAACTCCTTGAAGTCGTGATGATGAATCTCGCCGTCAATCTGCAGGCGTCCGTTTTCAAAATCACTGCCTACAACGCTGTTAAACAGAATTTTGTTATCGGCAAACTCGAGTGTGTCGTTGAGCGAATAGACGGCTTTTGTCGGTCTGAGCGTCAGCCGCGTGTTTTCGAGCCCGAGCTTACCGTACCAATTTGGCGCGTTGAGCTTTCCTTCGGCGTGCATCGAACCGCTGAACGAGCCGTCCATCTCGCTGAAGACGCCCGACAGGAACAGCTTCAGGAACTGCACATCCTGATGTTCGGCCTTGCCGTCAAGATTCATATAAAAACGCTTGGGGTCGATATAGCCGACAATATCGGTGTGTGAGCCGCGAACACTGTCGTGCAGCGCGCCGTCGACCAGCAGATGCTTGCGCTCCATATCCCAGGCGGCGTTGGCGCGCACGTTGCCGAAACGCTGGCGGTTGACGGCAAAATCAGAAATGTCGATGTCGCCGTCGATGCGTTTTTCGCCCTTCAAATCCTTAAGCACTGAGTTGCCCGATACAATGCCTGAAAGGTGCGTTTTCATGCCGAAAACATCGGAGATGAAATCGAGATTGAGCTGGCGGATATCGACATAAAGACTGTCATGGGGGTTGTCGGACAACACTCCGTCGGCATACACGCGGCTTGCCCCGTTGTCGATGTCGATATCAAGTCCTCCGAATTTGATTGCATTGTTCGAAGCAATCACCGTTGCGGGTTTGATAACTGTAAGCGAGTCGAGAATGATGATTTGTGAAGGCTGTAGGTTGATGCGCGTCTGACGCTCCTCTTTGTCATAGTCGATAAGTTCGATTCGGGCTGCGATGTCGCCGCTGTTATGGCCTTTGGTGAGCAGGTTGTCCCATTTAACCGACAGGTCGGCCTCGTCGTTCACAAGCGACGATTCGATGTTGAGCCATCGCATCGACTCGTAGTTGGCAAAGTAAAGATAATCAGCCTTCAGATTTGTCAGCAGACTGTCGCTGTTGTTGCGAATGCTGACGTCAATCTTTTCCACATCGAACGATTTGGCTATTATTTCGTCGGAAGTGAGGTTGAGGCGGAAAAACTCATCGCTCTCGTTGTAGTAGCCGGTGATTGTGGTGCCTGACGATATGTTGAGCCATGGAATGAAAATGTCGGTAACTGGGAACGGATAGTCGGCCACAATGCGCAGATTGACAGTATTTTTGTTGTCGGAATGGCTGTATGTTTTTCCCGACATGAATTTGTAGGCGAAATTGCGGATGCTTTTCGGGAGTTGTGTCAGGCGGAAATCGCCGTAGACATCGACGCTCACAAACTCCGACTGCAGGTTTACTACGCGGCCGCTGTCGGCGTTTTCGGCAATAATTCGTACTGTGTCAGTGGCAAAGAACATCGAGTCGCAGAAGTAATAGATGTCGGTCAGGTCGATGAGTCCCTCGGCCACATCAAGATTGGTGTCGTGAAAATCGGCCTTGACGTTGAACGACGCGTTGGCCGTGGAGTCTTTTGTGATGCCAAGCGCGTGCAGGTCGGCGTAATAGACAAAGGTTTGGAAATTGAAGGCCGAGCTGTCGCCGAGATTCACGGAGCCTTCAAAATCGAACCGCAGGTTGGGGTCAAACGAACAGAGCTTGCCACTGAACATGCGATTTTTGACCAGACCTTTTACTGTTACCGAGTCGATTTTATGTTCGGCATAGCTTATGTTGTTGATGTTTCCGTCGATGTTCAGCTTTGTCTTGTTCTTTGTGCCGTGCCGCCCAATCTGACCTTCGGCCCGCAGATTAACGCGTGCCTGGGCGTTTGTTCCAGCGTATGAGTCAAGCTCAACATCTGTCGAATTCACTCTTCCTTTCACGAGGAAGAAGTTGTTGTCGGCCATGCTCATCGACGCGTGCATGTTCAACCCGACAATGCCGGTGTTAAGCTGGCCGTTGGCGTCAATGTCGGTGGTGGAGCCGTTCACATTTCCGCTGAACCACATTTGCTTAAGCGGAGTCAGGCTCGGGCTTAACTGCGCGGTGTCTATCTTTGTGTATTCGCCGAGTGTGGTTAGCAATCCTGCACACGACGTGTTCAGTTCCCTGATTGTCAGATTGTAAGTCAGATTCTTGGGTTCGTCCAAGCTGGTTACGCTGAAGTCGGCGTTGAGCCTGGTGCTGCCGTTCAACTGCGCTACAAAATCCTGTCCGTTCATAGTTTGCTTGTTGCCCGATAGTTTTCCGGTGAGCGACAGACATTCGTTTTTGTCTTTCAGAAAAGGCACAATTTCGGCAAAATCAGCAGGGCATATTCGTATGCTGTCGACATCGGCGTTGAAAGCCAGCGCGGCAGCAGGGTCGATGTCTAAATCGATATGCGGCAGAAGCACCTTGGAGTTGCGGGCCTCAAAAATGAAATTGTCGATGTTGATGAGCTTGTCCATCATCACAAAATCGAAGCGGAAACGGTCAATCATCGGCTGGCCGTTGTATAGTGTTGAGAGTGAGCCAAGCTGCACGCGCGTGTTCGAGCCGCAGATAATCAAGCCGTTGATTGTGGTGTTGAAATCGTCGAGGTGGTGCATAGTGCCACGGTCATCGTAACTGATGCTGGCCCGCTTAAGCGTGGTTTGCTGTATGTTGATGTTCCACTGGCTTTTTGAACTGTCGTTGCGCGCAAAGGCTTCGGTAATGAAGCTGAAGTTGAAATTGCTGTCGGTGCGGGCAATGTTGGCTATCGGGTCGATTATCATAACATCTTGAATGTCAATAATCTTGTCGTTGACTCGTAACGATTTCAGGTGACCCGACAGCTGCGGCACGTAGAGCAACGTGTCGCCGTTGGGACAGCGGATAAGCAGGCTTTGCAGTGTAAGTCCCTGTCCGATGTTGTAGCGAGCCTTGGTGACTCTGACATCGGTTTTGAGCAGATTGCTCAATGCAACAGTGATGCGGTTGGCAATCTGCGTCTGCACCAGCGGCGACCTCATCTCTGCCCACACAAAAGCCACTATCCCGACCAATATCAGGATAAAAACAGATAATATTTTAACGGCTTTTTTAATATTTTTGCGCGTTTAAAAATTCATAACGTTTCGGTGCCCAAAAATATTCTTTTTGAGGACACTTACAGCCATATTTTTATGAGCGTTACAATATTAGGCATAGAATCATCGTGCGATGACACATCAGCGGCAATTATCCGCGACGGCGTGATACTGTCGAATGTCATTTCGAGCCAGAAGGTGCACGAACAATACGGCGGCGTGGTGCCTGAACTGGCGTCGCGCGCGCATCAGCAGAATATTATCCCCACAATCGATGCGGCAATCAAAAACGCGGGCATCGGTCTCGACGAGATTTCAGCTGTGGCCTTCACTCGAGGACCGGGCTTGCTGGGCTCACTGCTTGTGGGCACATCGTTTGCAAAGGGGTTTGCGCTTGCGCGAAAACTGCCGCTCATCGAGGTGAACCACCTTCAGGGCCACGTGCTGGCGCTGTTTGTGAAGCAGTCGCCCGATGACAACAACCAACCCGAGTTTCCGTTCATCTGCCTGCTGGTGTCGGGCGGCAACTCGCAGCTTGTGGTTGTGCGCAGCCCGCTTGATATGGAAGTGGTGGGCACCACCATCGACGACGCTGCCGGCGAGGCTTTCGACAAGTGCGGCAAGGTGATGGAACTGCCCTATCCGAGCGGCCCCATCATCGACAAACTGGCCAAAGAGGGCAACCCCAAGGCCATCAGTTTCTCGAAACCAAGCATCGAGGGGTACAACTACAGCTTCAGCGGCCTGAAAACAAGCTTCTTGTATCATATCCGCGATGAGATAAAAACCAACCCGAACTACGTGAAGGAAAATCTGCCCGACCTGTGTGCGTCGCTGCAGAACACCATCATCGAGATTCTGCTGAACAAACTGAAAAAGTTGGTTAAGGCGACTGGTATCAAGCAAGTGGGTGTGGCTGGCGGTGTTTCAGCCAATTCGGGGCTGCGTCAGGCGCTGCTCGACTACGGC
>JAFYYA010000122.1 GCA_017557785.1 Salinivirgaceae bacterium | reverse complement strand
CCGCAACCAACCGTCGGTGTTTGCGTGGTCGATGTGCAACGAGGTGTTTTTCACTCAACGACAGACAATTGAAAGCACCAAGAAACTTCTGAAAAAGATGGTTGACCGCAGCCACGAACTCGACCCGTCGCGCTATGCGGCTATCGGTGGCGCTCAACGTCCGCTGGGCCGCGACCGCTTCGACCTGATTGGCGACGCGGTGGGCTACAACGGCGATGGGGCAACCATTCCCGCGTTTATCCGCCCTGGCGTGCCTTCGCTGGTGTCGGAATACAGTAGCACAACGTCCACTCGCCCTGGCGTTTACGACGCTGGCTGGGCCGATTTGCTGGTTAACGACGGCTACAAAGGCCTTGAGTGGCGCGGCGGACACTGCCTGTGGTGCGGATTCGACCACGGCAGCATTTTCGGCAAGACGATGGGCAAAATGGGCTGTATCGACTATTTCCGCATTCCGAAACGCTCGTGGTACTGGTACCGCAACTATTTCCGCGGCATTGAGCCGCCGCAGTGGCCCGCAGAGGGCGTGGCGGCTGCGCTGAAGATTGAGTCGACCAAAACCGACGGCATTAAAACCGATGGCACGGATGATATCAGGCTCAATGTCAAAGTGTTGGATGCCGATGGCCGACAGATTTCGAACGCACCCGATGTGGAATTGCGGATTGTTTCGGGGCCTGGCGAGTTCCCGACTGGCAAATCGATTAAGTTCAGCCGCAATAGCGAGATTGCCATTATCGACGGCGAATGTGCGATTGAAATGCGCTCGTATTACGCTGGCAAAACAGTGGTAGAGGCTGTTTCTGAAGGACTTACGACGGCCACTATCGAACTGAATTTTGTGGGCGGTGAGCCATATGTTGAAGGTGTGACGCCCGAAACAACCGACCGTCCTTACATATCGACACAGAAAGCGAAGAGTGATAGCGACTTACAGATTCTAGGCACCAACAATCCGACATTTGCAAGCACCAACGACGCGAAACACGCATCGGCACTTGCCGCTGACGGCGACGAATCGACATATTGGTCGCCGCTTGCCACCGACAAAGCCCCGCGTCTTGTTCTCGATACCGAACGCGGAATCACTCTCAAGAGGTTTGAAGCCGCGTTGGGTGCTGATATAAAAGATGTTACGGTCATAATTTCGAACGACGGCGGCTATTATGTTCCGCTTGCCCATTACGATATCGCACCGCAGAAAATCGCACTCGAATTGAGCGATATGACAATGCGTTACGTCAAATTTGAGTTCGGCAAGAACCAAAATGTGAAGGTGCACGAAATAAAGGTGTACGGTTGGTTGGAAGATTGATTCTAAATTCACATATCTTTAGAAATATCGGTTTGAATGTATATGTCTGATTTTAAACACATTTTAAATCAAAACTAAGCATCGTTTAATATCCTTAACACCTATATATATTATCCATATCGGCCTTACGCTGCGCCATTCCTTTCGTACAACTAAAATTTTATTCCACGAAAGTAGAACGTACAACTTTATTCTTAAATTTGGCGCAAAAGTTGTGTATTGGGCTAAATGTGCGAACACTCTAATTGTTAGCTTGATAGGACTTTGAAATATTTAAAAAACTTAAAATATGTACACGTTAGGAGTAGATGTAGGAAGTTCGTCGGTGAAGGCAAGCCTTGTCAACGTTGAGACAGGTAAATGCGTTGCATCCACCTTCTTTCCAAAAACCGAAGCAAAAATTATAGCCGTCAACCCCGGTTGGGCTGAACAGGACCCCGAAAGCTGGTGGGAAAACCTGAAACTTTCTGTTCAAACAATTATGAAAGAAAGCGGTGCCAATCCGGCCGAAGTTAAGGCCATTGGTATTTCGTATCAGATGCACGGTCTGGTGTGCGTCGATAAGCACAAGAATGTTCTGCGCCCGTCAATCATTTGGTGCGACTCGCGCGCTGTGCCTTACGGCGACAAGGCTTTCAAGACTCTTGGAGCTGAACAATGCTTGAGCCACCTGCTCAACTCGCCTGGTAACTTCACCGCTTCAAAATTGGCTTGGGTGAAGGAGAACGAGCCCGCAATCTACGAGAAGATTTACAAGATTATGCTTCCGGGCGATTACATCGCTATGAAGATGACCGATGAGATTTGCACCACAGTGTCAGGTCTTTCAGAGGGTATGATGTGGGACTTCAAAGAGAACAAACTCGCAACATTCCTGCTCGATTACTATGGAATCGACCAGTCGTTCATTCCGGAGATTAAGCCGACATTCAGCGAGCAAGGCAAACTTACTTCTAAAGCCGCTTCTGAACTTGGTCTGAAAGAAGGCACACCGGTAACTTACCGTGGTGGTGACCAACCGAACAACGCATTGTCGCTCAACGTTTTGAATCCGGGCGAAATTGCCGCAACCGCAGGCACATCGGGCGTTGTTTACGGTGTTAACGGCGAGGTTAACTACGACCCGCAGTCGCGCGTTAACTCGTTTGCTCACGTCAACCACACTGCCGACCAGACACGCATTGGCGTTCTGCTCTGCGTGAACGGAACAGGAATCCTGAACTCGTGGGTTAAGCGTAACATCGCCCCCGACGGCATATCATACAACGAGATGAACGACCTTGCAGCCAAAGCCCCAATCGGCAGCGCCGGCTTGAGCGTGCTTCCGTTTGGTAATGGTGCTGAGCGTATGTTGGGCAACCGCGAAATCAACTGCTCAATCCGTGGTTTGAACTTCAACGTTCACTCGAAACACCACATTGTTCGCGCCGCACAGGAAGGCATCGTCTTCTCATTTAAATATGGTATTGACATTATGGAGTCGATGGGTATGAAGGTGAACAAGATTCACGCCGGACACGCCAATATGTTCTTGAGTCCGATTTTCCGCGACACTCTCGCCGGTGTAACCGGAGCAACCATTGAACTTTACGACACCGACGGTTCGGTGGGCGCAGCCAAAGGTGCAGGAATGGGCGCAGGCATCTACAAGAACAACACCGAGGCATTCGCTTCGCTTGAGAAACTGGCCGTTATCGAGCCAAACAAATCGGCACGTCAAGAGTATGCCGACGCTTATGCGAAATGGAAATACCGTCTCGAGAAATCGATGAGCAAATAAAAAAAGAAATTCGTGTTAAATAATTGATTTTTAATAACTACTAAAATTTAGAAAAATGGCACAAGAGTATTTTCCACAAATTGGAAAAATCAAATTCGAAGGTAAAGATTCGAAAAACCCAATGGCATTCCACTACTATGATGCCGAGAAAGTGATTATGGGCAAGCCAATGAAGGATTGGCTGCGTTTTGCAATGGCTTGGTGGCACACTTTGTGCGCTGACGGTAGCGACCAGTTCGGTGGCGGTACCAAATCGTTCCCTTGGAACAAGGGCGCTGACGCTGTTACCATCGCAAAACAAAAAGCTGACGCTGGTTTCGAAATCATGGAGAAACTTGGCATTCCTTACTTCTGCTTCCACGATGTTGACCTCGTTTCAGAGGGTGCATCAGTTGAGGAGTACGAGGCTAACCTGAAAGCTATTGTTGCTTACCTGAAAGAGAAAATGGCTAAGACCGGCAAGAAACTTCTGTGGTCAACAGCTAACGTATTCGGCAACAAACGTTATATGAACGGTGCTTCTACAAACCCGGATTTCGACGTTGTTGCTCGCGCTATCGTTCAGATTAAGAACGCTATCGACGCAGGTATCGAGCTTGGCGCTGAGAACTATGTATTCTGGGGTGGCCGCGAGGGTTATATGAGCCTTCTGAACACTGACCAAAAACGTGAGAAAGAGCACATGGCAACTATGTTGACTATGGCTCGCGACTACGCTCGCAAAAAAGGCTTCAAGGGTACATTCCTTATCGAGCCGAAACCAATGGAGCCTTCAAAACATCAATACGATGTTGACACCGAGACTGTTATTGGCTTCCTGAAAGCTCACGGTCTTGACAAAGACTTCAAAGTTAACATCGAGGTTAACCACGCTACTTTGGCTGGCCACACCTTCGAGCACGAGTTGGCTTGCGCAGTTGACGCCGGCATGCTTGGCTCAATCGACGCTAACCGTGGTGATATGCAGAACGGCTGGGATACTGACCAGTTCCCAATCGACCAATACGAGCTCGTACAGGCTTGGATGCAGATTATCCGCAACGGTGGTCTTGGCACAGGCGGTACCAACTTCGACGCAAAAACTCGTCGCAACTCGACTGACCTCGAGGACATCTTCCTCGCTCACATCAGCGGTATGGACGCAATGGCACGCGCTCTTGAGAACGCAGCCAAATTGCTCGAGGAGAGCCCATACAAGAAGATGTTGGCTGCTCGCTACGCATCGTTCGACAAGGGCGAAGGCAAGAAGTTTGAAGAAGGTAAGATGACTCTTGAAGAGGCTTACGAGTACGGCAAGAAGGTTAACGAGCCGAAACAAACTTCAGGTCAACAAGAGCTTTACGAAGCAATTGTTGCTATGTACGCTTAATCATAAGTTTACATATAAGGAAAAAGGCGGAAGTGATTCCGCCTTTTTTGTTTGGATACGCTATACTATAGCCCATAAAAAGACTATTTCAGAATCGAGGATTGAGAATAGACAAAACGCATTCCACTCTTTTTACCAGCTAATTGTGCGAAACCCGATTTATTTGCACATATTTGCGATATCTGCTGGATTTTCAGCGTAACTTAAACACACAATTTATATGAAGCAATATTTTGCACTTGCGCTATTGGTCGGCACGGTGGTTTGCTCGTGCGGCAACAAGGCTGACAATGAAGAACTTAAACTCTGGTACTCGCAACCTGCAAAGGCGTGGACCGAGGCTCTGCCTGTCGGAAACTCGCATCAGGGCGGAATGGTTTTCGGTGGCACGGGCCACGAGGAAATCCAACTCAACGACGAGACTTTCTGGGCTGGCGGACCGCACACCAACATCCCCGAAAAGGCCAACGCGGCTCTGCCCAAGGTCAGAAAACTG
>JAFYYA010000121.1 GCA_017557785.1 Salinivirgaceae bacterium | reverse complement strand
GTAACAAGCGGACCTGGCGTAACTAACACAATAACAGGCATTGCCGACGCAATGATGGACAGCACCCCAATTGTGGTGATTGCTGGTCAGGTGGGTGCGGCTTTCCTTGGCACCGACGCCTTTCAAGAGGTTGACCTTGTGGGTGTTACGCAGCCAATATCGAAATGGGCCTATCAGATTCGCCGCCCCGAAGATGTGGCTTGGGCAGTGAGCCGCGCGTTCTACATTGCAAGCACGGGCCGTCCTGGTCCTGTGGTGCTCGACTTCGCCAAAAACGCACAGGTGGGAATGGTTGAATACGAGCCGCAGCATATCGATTTCATTCGCGGATATGTTCCCGTGCCCGACATTGACCCTGTGGCCGTGAGTGAGGCCGCCAAAATGATTAACGCCGCCAAAAAGCCGTTGGTGCTTGTTGGTCAGGGTGTTGAGTTGGGCGGTGCGCAGAGCGAACTGCGTCAGTTGATTGAAACCGCCGATATGCCTGCTGGCTGCACGCTGCTGGGACTGTCGGCTCTGCCGTCGGACCACCGACTGAATATGGGAATGTTGGGAATGCACGGCAGCCTGGCTTCGAACGTCAAGACGCAGGAGTGCGACCTTCTGATTGCCGTTGGAATGCGCTTCGACGACCGCATTACTGGCAAACTCGCCACCTACGCCACGCAGGCCAAAAAGATTCATTTCGATATCGACCCGTCGGAGATTAACAAAAACGTGAAGGTTGATTTGGCCGTTCTGGGCAACTGCAAAGATACTCTGGCACAGGTTAACAAACTGATTAACAAGAACTCACACACCGATTGGATTGAAAGTTTCAACCCCTATAAGGAGAAGGAGCGGACAGTTGTTATCGAGAAGGAGATTCACCCCACCGATGGCCCGATAAAGATGGGCGAGGTTGTGGATACGGTTACCCGACAGACTGGCAATCAGGCAATTATGGTTACCGATGTTGGTCAGAATCAGATGATGGCCGCTCGCTACTTCAAATTCACCAAAAACCGCAGCGTGGTGACGTCGGGCGGTATGGGCACAATGGGCTTCGGCACGCCTGCTGGCATTGGCGCGGCTTTCGGTGCCCCCGACCGCGATGTGTGTGTGTTCCTTGGTGACGGCGGTCTGCAGATGACCATTCAGGAACTTGGCACCATAATGGAGAATCAGGTTCCCGTAAAACTTATCTTGCTCAACAACAACTATTTGGGCAATGTTCGCCAGTGGCAGGCAATGTTCTTCAACCGCCGCTATTCGTTCACCCCAATGACGAACCCCGATTTTATGAAGATTGCCGAAGCCTATCGCATTCCGTGTCAGACAGTTATCGACCGCAAAGACCTTGCCGCCGCCGTCCGCACAATGATGGACACCAAAGGTCCCTATCTGCTTCAGGTGGCTGTTGAGGAGGAGGGCAACGTGATGCCGATGTGCGCCCCTGGCCACGATGTCGATGATATGGTGCTGGAGTTCAAGTGATTGAATGATTGATTAATTGAATGCGTGAGTTATTTAACACACTGATAATTAAAATAGAAAATGGAACAAGAGAGCAAAACATTATACACCATTCTGGTTTTCTCGGAGAACCTTGCGGGACTTCTGAATCAAATAACCGCTGTTTTCACACGCCGACAGGTGAATATCGAGAGCCTGAACGTCTCTGCGTCAAGCATTAAGGGCATTCACAAATACACCATTACCTGCTACAGCGACGAGGAGACTATCGACAAAATCACCCGTCAGATT
>JAFYYA010000120.1 GCA_017557785.1 Salinivirgaceae bacterium | reverse complement strand
GAGAGCCCAAACCTCCATCTCACCAAAACGCTGACCACCGAATTGTGCTTTACCACCAAGCGGCTGTTGAGTGATGAGTGAGTAAGGACCGATTGAACGTGCGTGCATCTTGTCGTCGACCATATGGCCCAACTTCAGCATATAAATAACGCCTACGGTTGCCGGCTGGTGGAAACGCTCGCCTGTGCCGCCATCGTACAGATAAGTGCGGCCAAACTCCGGAACACCTGCCTTGTTGGTCAGTTCAGTAATCTCCTCAAGTGTTGCACCGTCGAAGATTGGTGTGGCGAACTTCAAGCCAAGCTCGCGGCCTGCCCAGCCAAGCACTGTCTCGTAAATCTGTCCAAGGTTCATACGCGAAGGCACGCCCAGCGGGTTCAGAACAATGTCGACCAGTGTACCATCCTCAAGGAACGGCATATCCTCGTCGCGGACAACCTTTGCCACAATACCCTTGTTACCGTGGCGTCCGGCCATCTTGTCACCCACGCGAATCTTACGTTTCTGTGCGATATAAACTTTGGCAAGCTGAACAATGCCGTTTGGCAGCTCATCGCCAACCGAGATGTTGAACACCTTACGCTTGATGTCACCTTCAATCTCGCGGTTCTTGATTGTATAATTGTGCAGCAGTTCTGCAATTGTGTCGTTCTTCTCTTTGTCGGTTGTCCACTTGCACGGGTTAACGTTCAGGTAATCAACCTCAAGCAGAAGTTTCTGCGAGAATTTAGTTCCTTTCGGGATGATGTCAGTGCCAATCATATCCTTAACACCTTGCGACACCTTACCATTCACAATCGAGAAGAGTTTGTCAACCAGACGGGCCTTGAGTTCGCCCAAACGCTGCTGACGCTCTTCCTCAATCTTCTGCAGAAGCGGTTTCTCTGCTGCTTTCAGTTTCTTGTCCTTAACCAGACGAGAGAAGAGTTTCTTGTCAATCACAACACCTGTCAGTGACGGGCCTGCCTTCAACGAAGCGTCTTTCACGTCACCTGCTTTGTCACCGAAGATGGCGCGAAGCAGTTTCTCCTCTGGCGACGGGTCAGACTCACCTTTCGGGGTAATCTTACCGATAAGGATATCGCCTGGCAGCACGTGAGCACCAATGCGGATAAGACCGTTGTCGTCCAAGTATTTGGTTGCGTCTTCACTAACGTTCGGAATGTCGGCAGTCAACTCCTCCATACCGCGTTTGGTGTCGCGAACCTCAAGCATATACTCGTCGATGTGAAGCGATGTGAACAAATCCTCGCGAACCACGCGCTCTGAAAGCACGATGGCATCCTCGAAGTTGTATCCCTTCCAAGGCATAAACGCAACTTTCAGGTTGCGGCCCAAAGCAAGTTCGCCGCCTTGTGTTGCATAGCCTTCTGTCATCACCATACCCTTTGTAACCTTGTCGCCTTTCGACACAATCGGGCGCTGGTTGATGCACATACTCTGGTTGGTTTTCTGGAATTTTGTCAGTTTGTAGCGGACAACATCGTCGTCGAAGCTTACAAAACGTTGAGCGTCAGTTCTGTTGTAACGAACAACAATCTCGTCAGCATCAACATACTCGACAACACCGTCGCCTTCGGCACTAATCATATTGCGCGAGTCTTCGGCAACACGTTTCTCAATGCCTGTACCAACAATCGGCGATTCCGATTTCAACAATGGAACTGCCTGGCGCATCATATTCGAACCCATCAACGCACGGTTGGCATCATCGTGCTCAAGGAACGGAATCAAAGATGCGGCTATTGACGAAATCTGGTTCGGCGCAACGTCCATCATATGAACATCGGCGCGGTCGGTCAACGGGAAGTCGGCCTCCAGACGTGTCTTAACTTTCGGATTTTTGAAGTTACCTTCGGCATCAAGCGGGGCATTTGCCTGCGCAATGATGTGGCCTTCCTCGTCTTCGGCGGTCAGATAAACAACATTGTCGTTGTTCAAGTCAACCTTGCCGTTCTCAACCTTGCGGTACGGGGTTTCGATGAAGCCCAGATTGTTCACTTTCGCAAACACGCAAAGCGATGAAATAAGACCGATGTTCGGGCCTTCAGGTGTCTCAATCGGGCACAAACGACCGTAGTGAGTATAGTGTACGTCGCGGACCTCGAAGCCTGCACGCTCACGCGACAGACCGCCAGGACCTAACGCCGACATACGGCGCTTGTGAGTCAATTCGGCCAACGGGTTTGTCTGGTCCATAAACTGCGACAAAGCGTTGGTACCGAAGAACGAATTGATGACGCTCGACAATGTCTTAGAGTTGATAAGGTCAACTGGTGTGAACACCTCGTTGTCGCGGACATTCATTCGCTCTTTGATTGTTCTTGCCATACGAGCCAAGCCAACGCCGAATTGATTCTGAAGCTGCTCGCCCACTGTGCGGACGCGACGGTTGCTCAAGTGGTCAATATCGTCCACATCGGCCTTGCTGTTGATAAGCTCAATCAGATATTTAATAATCTCAATAATGTCTTCTTTGGTCAAGACCCTGACGCTCATATCGATATCGAGATTCAGTTTCCTATTGATACGGAAACGGCCAACTTCTCCCAAGTCATAACGCTTGTCAGAGAAGAACAACTTGTCGATAACGTCACGAGCGGTTGCCTCGTCAGGTGGTTCTGCGTTGCGCAACTGCCTGTAGATGTAAAGCACTGCCTCCTTTTCAGAGTTGCAGGGGTCTTTCTGTAATGTATTATATATGATACCGAATTCGGCCAGGTTCACATTCTCCTTGTGCAGAAGGATGGTTTTTGCGCCCGAATCGACGATGGCATCGATATGCTCGTTTTCAAGGATTGTCTCACGGTCAACGATAACCTCGTTACGCTCAATTGAAACAACCTCGCCGGTATCCTCGTCAACAAAGTCCTCAACCCAAGTCTTCAGGACACGGGCTGCAAGACGGCGGCCTGTCACCTTCTTCAGGCCAGCTTTTGAAACTTTGACTTCATCTGCAAGATCGAATATCTCCAGAATGCTGCGGTCGCTCTCGTAACCGATGGCACGCAACAATGTAGTAACCGGCAATTTCTTCTTGCGGTCGATGTAAGCGTACATCACATTGTTGATGTCGGTTGCAAACTCAATCCACGAACCCTTGAACGGGATGATACGTGCCGAGTAGAGTTTTGTACCGTTAGCGTGAATGCTCTGACCGAAGAAAACGCCAGGCGAGCGGTGCAACTGCGACACAATGACACGCTCCGCACCGTTGATGACGAATGTTCCGCGGGGGGTCATATAAGGAATGGTGCCCAGATAAACGTCTTGCACCACTGTGTCGAAATCTTCGTGCTCCGGATCGGTGCAGTACAACTTCAGTTTTGCCTTCAGCGGGATGCTGTAGGTCAAGCCACGCTCAATGCACTCGTCGATGGTGTAGCGCGGCGGGTCGATGTTGTAGTCCAGAAACTCCAGAACGAAATTGTTGCGGGTGTCAGAGATAGGAAAGTTCTCATTGAACACCTCATACAAGCCCTCATTTTTTCTCTGATCAGGCGTTGTGTTGATATTGAAAAAGTCGTTGAAAGATTTCAATTGGATGTCCAGAAAATCAGGATATTCCAATTGGTTTTTATTCGATGCGAAGTTTATTCTTTCTTGATAACCAGTTGAAGCCATTGTCTTAAAAAAAAAGGTGAACTTAAAAATAACAACAAAAAGGCTTAGTGTTGGAAACCAACACTAAACCTTATCTTTATCCTAATATGGAATCCTATTTAAGCTCAACTTCAGCTCCAGCTTCTTCCAATTTAGCCTTTAATGATTCAGCTTCTTCTTTAGATACGCCTGTCTTAAGTTCTTTCGGAGCGCCGTCAACTACTTCCTTAGCCTCTTTCAAGCCAAGACCAGTGAGTTCCTTAACAAGTTTAACAACTTGCAATTTCTGAGCGCCAGCCGACTTAAGGATTACGTCGAACTCAGTTTTCTCTGCAGCGGCAGCCTCACCAGCTCCAGCAGCTGGAGCGGCAACAGCGACAGCGGCAGCAGCCGGTTCAATACCATATTCGTCTTTGAGTATTGCAGCCAACTCATTTACCTCTTTTACAGTCAAGTTAACCAACTCTTCTGCAAACTTTTTCAAATCTGCCATTTTAAATCTATTTTTAAAAAATGTTTACAAATAATGTTTATTTCTCTGATAATGTTTTTAAGATACCCGTCAAGCTCTGACCGCTCGATTGCAGAGCAGAAACAACGTTCTTGGCAGGCGATTGCAACAGTGCGATAACATCGGCAATAAGTTCGCTCTTCGACTTGATGTGAATCAAAGCCTCGAGTTGGTTGTCGCCAATGTAGAACGACTCTTCAACGTATGCGCCCTTAAGAATAGGTTTGTCACCTTTTGCTCTGAACTCCTTGATCAGTTTACCCGGCACATTGCCTACTTCGGTAAACATAATAGAAGTTGAGCCCTTAAGTTCGCCAAACAGTTCCGAAAAGTCGGTGCCTGTTTTTTCCATAGCTTTTTTAAGCAGGGTATTCTTGACAACCACAAGCTCGATGCCTTTCTCGAAGCATTTTCTTCTCAACAGACTGGTCTGCTCTGCGTTCAGATCAGAAATGTCAGTCAGGTAGAAGTGATTAGCATCTTTCAGACGAGCGGCCAGATTGTCAATAATAACAGCCTTATCTTCGCGCCTCATAACTCTAATTTTTTACTCTACTGATTTAACATCAATTGGAATACCAGGGCTCATTGTGCTCGATAAGCTGATACTCTTAACGTAAGTACCCTTTGCTGTCGAAGGTTTCAGCTTGATGATTGTGCTCAGGATTTCCTGTGCGTTCTCCTGGATTTGCTCCGGAGTGAAGGATACCTTGCCAATACCAGCGTGGATAATACCGAATTTGTCAACTTTAAAATCGATCTTACCTTGTTTTACTTCTTTGACAGCTGAACCAATTTCCATGGTAACCGTACCACTTTTCGGGTTAGGCATCAAACCGCGAGGTCCCAAGACCTTACCAAGTGCACCGACTTTTGCCATGATTGAAGGCATTGTAATGATGACGTCAACGTCAGTCCAACCACCTTTAATCTTCTCAATGTATTCATCAAGACCTACATAGTCAGCGCCAGCAGCCTTAGCATCAGCCTCCTTGTCAGGAGTACAAAGTACCAAGACTCTAGTTTGTTTACCTGTACCGTGAGGTAAAGAAACGACACCACGAACCATTTGATTTGCCTTGCGAGGATCAACACCCAAACGGACATCGATATCCACAGACGCATCAAACTTTGTGGTAGTAACCTCTTTAACCAAATGCGCAGCTTCAGACAAAGTGTAAACCTTTAACGGCTCAATTTTGTCTGCCACTAATTTTCTGTTCTTTGTTAGCTTTGCCATTTTTACACGAGGTGTTTAATTAATTATTTACCTGGGAACTCTCCAGTAACTGTAACTCCCATACTGCGAGCTGTACCAGCAACCAGACGCATTGCAGACTCAACCGTGAAGGCATTCAAGTCTGGCATTTTGTCTTCGGCAATTTCTTTAACTTGAGCCCAAGTCAAAGAAGCCACCTTCTTGCGATTTGGCTCTGCAGAACCGCTTTTTACTTTAGCGGCCTCCAGAATCTGTACAGCAACAGGAGGACGTTTAACTATAAAGTCAAACGATTTGTCGGAATAAACAGTGATGACAACTGGAAGCACTTTACCAGCGCTGTTTTGAGTCCGGGCATTAAATTGCTTGCAAAAATCCATGATGTTCACGCCCTTAGAACCTAAGGCCGGACCAACCGGAGGAGAAGGGTTGGCTGCCCCTCCCTTGATTTGCAGCTTAATCATTCCTGTAACTTCTTTTGCCATAACAAGTTTTTTACTCTTTTACTACCTGCATAAAACTCAGTTCAACCGGAGTTTTTCTGCCAAAAATTTTGACACTCACCTTGAGTTTCTTCTTCTCTTCGTTAACTTCTTCAATGATTCCGCTAAATGTATTGAACGGACCATCGATGACTTTAACAGATTCGCCAACGACAAAAGGCACATCGATTTCTTCGCTACTATCGGCGAGTTCATCAACCTTACCTAATATCCTATTGACTTCCGAAACTCTCAATGGTGTCGGATCACCATTACCCTCAGTTAAAAAACCAAGGACACCCGGCATATTCCTAAGAAAATGAGGAACCTCGCCGACCAAAGCTGCCTCGACTAGCACGTAACCGGGAAAGAATGTTCTTTCCTTACTAATCTTTTTACCGTTGCGGATTTGATAAATCTTTTCTGTAGGAATCAAGACTTGGGAAACATATTCCTGCAGATTACGGTGAACAACTTCGCTCTCGATTTGCTCCTTTACTTTCTTTTCCTGGCCACTCAAGGCTTTCAGAACATACCATTTCTTTTCCATCTGTCTACAATTGAATTATTTAACTGAACAAGCCGTAAATGAATTCCATTATATGAGCAAATGAAAAATCCATTATGTAAATAATGAGGGCTATAATTAAGGAAGCAACCATTACAACAATAGCACTATTTTGAAGGTCAGACCAAGAAGGCCATGACACTTTGTGTATCAGTTCGTTGTAAACCTCTTTGAGATATACTTTGATCTTTTGCATTGTTACCACTAATTAAGGCACGGGAGGAGCGACTCGAACGCCCGACACCTAGTTTTGGAGACTAGTGCTCTACCAACTGAGCTACACCCGTAAATAAAGGATTCCAATCGCTTGGAATCCTTTTCTATCTTATTATTAGTCAATAATCTTAGTAATCTGACCAGCACCAACTGTACGGCCACCTTCGCGGATTGCGAAACGCAGACCTTCGTTGCAAGCAACTGCTGTGATCAGTTCTACGGTGATTGTCAGGTTGTCACCCGGCATTACCATCTCAGTTCCTTCAGGCAACTTGATCTCGCCAGTAACATCCAAAGTACGGATGTAGAACTGAGGACGATATTTATCGTGGAACGGAGTGTGACGGCCACCTTCTTCTTTCTTCAAGATATAAACCTCGGCTTGGAACTTCTTGTGAGGAGTTACTTGACCTGGTTTTGCGATAACCATACCACGTTTAACTTCGTCTTTGTCGATACCGCGGAGCAACAGACCTACGTTGTCACCAGCCTGGCCTTCGTCAAGAAGTTTGCGGAACATCTCAACGCCAGTAACAGTTGACTTCTTGTCTTCGCCAAGACCGAGAATCTGAACTTCGTCACCTACATGGATAACACCAGTCTCGATACGGCCAGTGGCAACAGTACCACGACCAGTGATTGAGAACACGTCCTCAACCGGCATCAGGAACGGTTTATCAACGTCACGAACAGGCAGCGGAATGTACTCATCGACAGCGTCCATAAGTTCCATTACCTTCTCAACCCATTTCGGCTCACCATTCAATGCGCCAAGAGCAGAACCCTTGATGATTGGGGTGTTGTCGCCATCGTAACCGTAGAATGAGAGAAGTTCGCGAACTTCCATCTCAACCAGCTCGAGCAACTCAGGATCGTCAACCATGTCGACTTTGTTCAAGAAGACAACGATTTTCGGAACGTTTACTTGGCGTGCCAAAAGGATGTGCTCGCGAGTCTGAGGCATCGGGCCGTCAGTAGCGGCAACAACCAAGATTGCACCGTCCATCTGGGCAGCACCAGTAACCATGTTCTTCACATAGTCGGCGTGACCCGGGCAGTCAACGTGCGCATAGTGGCGTTTCTCTGTTTGATACTCAACGTGAGCGGTGTTGATGGTGATACCACGCTCTTTTTCCTCTGGTGCGTTGTCGATAGAGTCGAATGAACGCAACTCAGAAAGACCCTTCTCTGCCAATACTTTGGTGATGGCAGCTGTCAAAGTGGTTTTGCCATGGTCAACGTGACCGATGGTACCAATATTAACGTGAGGTTTGGTTCTTTGAAATTGTTCTTTAGCCATAATAACCTATTATTTACAATTAGACAATAAATCCCAGTCTTGGAGCCGACAATGGGAATTGAACCCATGGCCTCTTCCTTACCAAGGAAGTGCTCTACCCCTGAGCTACGTCGGCCTGCTTGAGCGGGAGACGGGATTCAAACCCGCGGCCCTCAGCTTGGAAGGCTGATGCTCTATCGACTGAGCTACTCCCGCTTAAACACAAAAAGTGGGAAGAGCAGGATTCGAACCTACGAAGGCGTAAGCCAGCAGATTTACAGTCTGCCCCAGTTGGCCGCTTTGGTATCTTCCCAAACAAATCAATATTAACAAATGAGCCGATGGAGGGATTCGAACCCACGACCAGCTGATTACAAATCAGCTGCTCTGGCCAACTGAGCTACATCGGCAAACATTTACAGAACGTCCATCTTTCATCTCCGAAAAATGGTGTGCAAATGTAGACATATTTTGATAAATAAAAACCTTTTGCGAGATTTTTTTTGAAATTATAATCCACGCTGTTTTTCCTTGGCTTTTTGCAGTTGTTTGCGAAGTGCGTCAACCGAAAGATCCACTGCTTCTTCGAACGTTTTTGCCTGGCGGCTGCAGAACACGTCATCACCTGGAATCTGCACTCTGATTTCGGCTATTTTGTTCTCTGAAATGTCAGATTTTTCGAGTTTCAAAGTCACATCGGCGGCGATTATTCCGTCATGGAAGGTGTCCAACTTGCTTACTTTTGCATTAACAAAGCCTAATAATTTCTCGCCAGCATCGAAATGCAGCGAATGAATGTTTATTTTCATATTCTCTTTTTTTATGCTCTTGGATGAGCCTGATTATAAATTTCCTTTAACTTCTCAAACGATGTATGGGTGTAAATCTGCGTTGCCGCCAAATTTGCATGTCCCAATAACTCCTTTATGGCAGTTATTTCGGCCCCGTTGTTCAACATGTGGGTTGCGAATGTGTGTCGCAGCACATGGGGGCTTTTCTTGTCCAAAGTCGTTACTTCGCCCAAATACTTGTTAACCAACCGATAAACCAACTTGTCGTATACCGGTTCGCCCTTCGAAGTTACAAATAAAAAATCATTATCGGGCGCAATTTTGTTGCGTTCCGTAATATATGTTTTCAAATTGGCACTCAGTTCGACACCGAAAGGTATGATACGTTCCTTGTTGCGCTTGCCCAAAACTTTCAGTTGGTTGCTGTAAAAATCTATATCATAAGTCTTTAAGCCGCAAAGTTCGGCCAGACGCATGCCTGTGCAATAAAATGCAAGCAGAATGGTTCGGTCGCGAAGGCCTTCGAAGTCATCGGGGAACTCAAGGCAATCAAACAGTTCCTGCATGGCTTTGTTGTCGACAAAATAAGGCAGGTTTTTCTCGGTTTTTGGCTTGATGATTTTTTTAGTTGGCAAGTCGGTAACCAGTCCTTCGCGCATCAGATATTTATAATAGGTGTGCAAGGTTGTTATTTTGCGGTTGATCGACCGCGGCTTGTCGCCATTGTCTAACAAAAAAACAATCCACTCACGGATGATTTTATGGTCACCCGAAAGTGGATTGAAGTTTTCGTCGGCACTCAGTGCGAAATCAAAGAACTGTTGCAAGTCGCTTTCGTAAGCGCGAAGCGTGTGTACAGAGTAACGTTTTTCGTTTGCCAGATAGTTGGAAAAACCGTTATCGAACATTGCAACACTTGCCTATTGCTCCACGAAGGGAAGCAAGGTCGATTAATTCTCCTGGCTTGCGTCCTGCAACTGCTGGATGTAGGCGGCTTTGATGATCTCTCTGCGACGTACGACAGAAGGTTTTGTGAAGGCCTGACGTGTTCTCAATTCCTTTACAACACCTGTTTTTTCAAATTTTCTTTTGAATTTCTTCAAGGCTCTGTCTATTGTTTCGCCTTCTTTTACTGGTATTACAATCATAACAAATTACTATTGTTTAACATTCCTAAAACAAGGCTGCAAATGTAGCAAATGATATTCAATTACAAAATTTGCCGCACATTTATTTTTACACTTTCTGCAATAAATCCGTTTTTACAGCCTAAACGCGGAAAAATCGATTGTCATAAAACAGATATTACTGATTGAATGCGGATTATCTTGCTTCAAGATATGGCGAGATTTTATCGTATGTCAACGTATCAACAAGTTTGTATTTCAGCAAATCGTCGACAGCGTTGAATTTGCCCATCAGTTTCTTGTAATTCATTATCGCGTTCAACTGAGCCACCGACATATACGGATGACTGCTCAACTGCTTGTATTTGAAATTGTTCAAATCGATTTTCATGATTCTCACAGTATCAACGGTGAATTGCGAGTAGAGATTGGCATAGGTTTCGGGTGACAGATTTCGAATCTCGCGCAACTGCTCAACCGAATGATATCCGCCCAACATTTCGCGATAAGCGATAATACGGCGCGCAAGCACACTTCCTATGCCCCGCAAAGCGACAAGTTGCGCCGAATCGGCCGCATTCAGTTCGACAATGGGCAATTCTTTGGGCTCATAGTCGGTTTTAGGGGCCTTCCCCGCTTTCTTGCCATCGGAATATCTATTTTTCGCAGTCTGCTTTCGGGATTCGGCAGGTGATTTTGCAGCAATGCTGATGTAGGGTTCCAAACGCGAATAGACAGAGTCGCTTATGCCGTAAATTTTTGCAAAATCGGCGGGAACTTTGAACCTTCCGCCCGAATTTCGATACTTTACAATATTGGCTGATATTCTTTCGGACAGCCCTAAGCACAAGAAATCGTCGTAGGTGGCTGTGTTTGGGTCGAACATGAAAACTGTGTCAGAAATTTCGGTGTCAGAATGACGCGAAACAGACTCATCGGCGAGCGGAACGTAGTTCGCAAGTATTGAATCGAAACGGGCGAAATCGGGTTGCGAGCGGTTGGCCTTATAATTAGCCACAAATCGCGGCAGCAGTGACACCACAATAATGAGAAAAATCAGCACCATTGTGCCGCTCAACTGCATGCGGTTCATGCTGAAATACTCGACAAAGAACTGCTTTAGTTTCATTTTCTGCTGTTAGAATGGATAGCCGATACCGAACTGCCAGGTTATACTCTTGAATTTGAATTTGTTGTGGAAAAGCACCCAACTATCGGGGCCTTCGATTGCGGGATTTTTAACTTTCACGCCAGCATCGAGACGGATAACGGCGAAATTCAAATCGAGACGCAAGCCCATGCCCGTGCCCAAAGCCAACTGCTTGTAGAACTTACTCATCTCGAATTCGGCGCCAGGACGGTCGTCGTCTTTTTTCAAAGCCCAAATGTTGCCTGCATCGACAAACAGAGCGCCCTTGAAATTCTTGATTATGGTGTAGCGGTACTCAAGATTGCATTCCATTTTAATATCGGCCGTCTGGTTGGGGTACGACGATGCAGTATCACGGTAAGTGCCAGGACCCAAATCGCGAACGTTCCATGCTCGGATTCCATCGGCGCCGCCCGAATAATACTGGCGCACAAACGGCACGGCGGTGGCGTTCCCGTAAGGAATGGCGATTCCCATAAAGACTCGGCCCACCAACTGGTCGCGGTCTGAGAAATAATGGTAACGGCGAAAATCGACATCGGTCCTGACAAACTGGGCATACTGCAAATTGGCAATCTCGTAGTAGCCGCCAGCCACCGTGTCGCCCATAACACCATTTTTGTGCAGCATGTGAACCAAATTGCCTGCCAAATCGAGATTCCAACGGAAATATGAGAAATCGGTCTGTTTGTCGGCGTTACGATTCTGATACAGAATACTATAGCGACTTCCGATGATGAAATAGTCCTTGTAACTGTTCTCGATATACTTGCCCTGAATGCGCTTGTCGAACGCTTCGGTGCGGACAGGAATGCGCACGGTGTTCAGGTCGACAGGACTGACCAGAAACCTTAGATGCTCGGTCTTTTTCCACGAATAAGTGACGAGCAACGATGTGATTTTCCGCGTGTAATCAGGACGTTTCTGATAGTTGTAGGCCACGGTGAGCAACGTTCGCGGCTCGATGCGCTTGTACCAGTTCGACGTGCGGAATGGCAGCACGAACGACGGCGTCTCGAGCGACGACTCGGCGCCGAACTCAATAATGTTGAAAGCGTCGGTGGTCTCGGTCTCGGTCTGGCGCTGCAACGAACCCGAAAGTTTGATGTTGAAAATCTCGGCACCATGGAACAGATTCTTGTGCTGATAACTCAGATTGCCGCCGACGCCCATGTTACCTTCGGTGTTGGTGGCTTCGAGATTGACAGAATAGTTCTGGTAGGTCGACGGGGTGAGCAGCACGTGACAGTCGAGCAGTGTGTCGCAACCTGGCGTTTGTTGGAACGATATGGTGTTCTGACGGAAAATGCGCAGCGAACTGATGTGGCGGCTCGTCTGCTCAACCTTTCTGACATCGTAGAGTTGCCCTGGTTCCAACAGATTGGCTTTCAGAATTGTACGCGGCGTGATTTTTCGTTTTCCCGAAAACAGAAAAACATACGGGTCGCGGTACAATGTGTCGAGATTGGCATAGTAAGCCGTCTTGTTGCGCAAAGCGTCCTGCGGATTGTAATCGGGGAAGAAAGTCACGCTGTTGATTTGGTACTGCTTGGCGTTGGTTTTCTCGAGATATCCGTCAGGATTCTGTTCAACTGGACGTTCGACAATCACTTCAACATCAGCCAGATAATTGCTGGTATCGACACTGTAGCGAACCAAATCGGGACTGAACATATAGTAACCATTGCTCTTCACCAGAGCGACAATGCGGTCGCGCTCGGCCTGAAGCGACTCAAGCGTGAACGGGTTGCCACGATGCAGCACCGACTCAGCCGTGTCGGCCATGATGATTGGCTCAATCACAGTATCGCGGATTGTATAGTATACATTATTTATATGTGTAGGCTTTCCCAAAACAACATTGTAGGTCACCTTTGCCTTTTTCTTTTTCCTGGCGATGTCGTACGTGACAGTCGCGTCGTAGTAGGCATTGTTTCTGAGAATGATGTCGAACTGCTTGACTGTGCGGTCCGAAAGGGTAGAATCGAAAATCACAGGCTCTTCCCCCACCACCCTTGCGAGCCAGTTTTTCCACTTGCGCTCGCGGCCGATGTGGGCGAAATTGTATGTCTTCAAGAAAAACGGATAGTAGCCGAACACGTTACGGTTGGCTTTCTGGCGATAGTACGATGTGAGTTCATCTTTGTCGAAACCGCGCTCATCAACTTTTGTCTTGTTGCGGCGCAAAAGATACTCATCGTCAGGCACCATACGCGTGACGTCGCAACTTGCAAACAAAACTGCTGCAAGCCCGATAGCGGCCAACCGTGTTAGAAATTTCTGCATAATACGAATTGTGCAAATATAGGCTACTACGCAAAATAATAGGTCGGTTTAGCGGATTTTTGCCGAACCAAACTCTCAAAAAATTACTTTTGCGGAAAAGTGATTATGCTTACCAACAACAAAATAAAACTGATAAAGTCGCTCGACAGGAAAAAAACACGAACCGAATCGGGTTGCTTCGTGGTCGAAGGGGAAAAAATGGTGCGCGAACTGCTGCAAAGCAGGTTCGAAACCGTTGAAGTGTTTGCCGTTCAGCCATACATCGACGAACTGCCAGCCACACTCAAGCGCAAGGCCGAAATCAGTGCCGTAAGCGAGCGCGACCTTGAGCGAATCAGTTTTCTCAAGACGCCAAACAAGGCCGTTGCGTTAGCAAAATTACCTGACAGCCAAATTATTGACTCTACAGATTTAACAGGATTGAATATCGCTCTCGACAACATTCAAGACCCTGGAAATTTGGGAACCATCATCCGCACGGCGGCGTGGTTCGGCATCAGAAACGTCTTCTGCTCGACGGATACGGTCGATGTCTACAACCCGAAAGTTGTGCAATCGACAATGGGCGCCATTTTCAAGGTGAACGTCACTTACTGCAACCTTAACGAACTAGCCGCAACCGTCCGCAAAGCCAGCGTTCCGCTCTTCGGCACACGGCTCGACGGCGAAAATCTCTACCAAACCAATCTGCCCGAAAATGCGATTGTGGTGATGGGAAATGAATCGAAAGGCTTGTCGCCCGAAATTAGCGCGCTGATGGACAGCAACTTAAAGATTCCATCGTACGCGCCGCCGACATCTGATATGGAATCGCTGAATGTGGCAGTGGCCACAGCCATTATGTGCGCCGAATTCCGCCGAAGAATGGGCGCAAATGGTTAGCCGTATTGCGACAACACGCTAATTATCACCAGTTTAATTTGTGAGTTGATTTTATTTTGCCGACTTGCTTGGCGTGAGTCTTACCTTGACCACAACCTTTTTAACAACCGACGGCTTGCCGTTTTTCAGGCACGGCAAGTGCAAATCGTCGGGATAAAGAATGACAAATTCGCCAGCGTTTAATGTAACAGGCTCGTAATCACCTTCATAAAAAGCGATATCGTGCTCGTTTGAGTATGGGATCGACTCTTTCTGACCACTCTTCGGGGCATAACCAATAATCTCGGTGCCTTTTATAATATACTGAATGTCAATATATTCAAGGTGACCTTCGAGTTGTCCTTCGCCTTTGGTGACATACTCGCTGACCGAAGCGTACATATCGTTTCCGTCAATCGGGTATTTACCTTCGTCGTAATCGGCCAAATCGGCTGACGACAAGTACTCGAAAGCCTTTGCGAACAACGGATGCAGCGAATCGTACTGTGCGTGATTTGTGAGACTATCCTTAATCATACTCTCTGTTTTTAGCGGCACAAATATAGTGGGAAAACGAATGCTTGCACCGCTATCGGCAGTTTTTAATGAACAATGCCGCCTTTTCGGCACAGCGCTGGCCATCGAGTGCCGATGAGACGATGCCACCTGCATAGCCCGCGCCTTCGCCGCAAGGGAAAAGACCCTGAATCTGAACGTGTTGCAGAGTTTCTGGGTCGCGCGGAATGCGCAATGGCGAACTGGTGCGGCTCTCAACACCAATCAGCACGGCGTCGTTGGTGTAGAATCCGCGCATTCGACGGTCGAACTGGCGAAGGCCGTCCTGTAGGCGCTGACGAATGAATTCGGGCAGCCATTGGTGCATCGGCGACGAGATGATGCCAGGCGTGAACGATGTCCGCGGAAGCGAGCCCGACACACGCGACTCGACAAAATCAGCCAACCGCTGTGCGGGCGCAATCTGGCCTGCGCCGCCATTGTTGAAGGCCAACCGCTCATATTGCATCTGAAATTCCAATCCTGTCATCACTGGGTCAGACGATTGCGGGATATCTTCGGTGCGCAACTCAACCACAATGGCCGAATTAGCCCACTGACTGCCACGAGCCGATGGTGACATTCCGTTGACAACCATCTCATTATCAGCCGTTGATGCAGGAACGATGATTCCGCCAGGACACATACAAAACGAGTAAACCCCGCGCCCACCCGATTGTTGCACAAGGCTGTAGGCCGCTGCTGGCAGATAAGGCCCGCGCTGGCGGCACGAGTATTGAATGCTGTCAATCAGGCTCTGCGGATGCTCAACGCGAACGCCCATTGCAAACGCCTTGGCTTCGAGCGCAACGCCCTGACGATGAAGCGAATAATAGACATCGCGCGCCGAATGGCCAGTGGCCAGAATCACGGCATCGGAACGGATTTCGTCGCCAGCGGTGGTTCGGATTCCGCGCACACGGTCGCCATCGAGAATCAGACTGTCGAACGACACGCCGAAAAGCACCTGGCCGCCGTGCTCAATTATTGTTTTGCGGATGTTCTCGATGATGCCTGGCAACTTGTCGGTGCCGATGTGCGGATGAGCATCGACCATAATATCTGGGTTGCCGCCGTTGGCATAGAGAATGCGCAGAACTTCAGAAATATCGCCGCGTTTTTTTGAGCGGGTAAAGAGTTTTCCGTCGGAATAAGTGCCAGCCCCGCCTTCGCCGAAGCCGTAGTTTGAATCGGGATTGACGCCCTGATTGCGATGGATGGCGGCAATGTCGAGACGGCGTGAGTGCACGTCTTTACCGCGCTCAACAATCACTGGCTTCAGCCCCGACTGCAAAAACTTTAGCGCGGCAAACAAACCAGCAGGCCCCGCCCCTACTATCACAACTGGCTGGCAGTGTTCAACATTCGGATAATCAGGTATTTCAAACTCATCGGGCTTCGGCAGTTCATCAATGTAGACATCTAGCCGCAGATTGATGAGCACCCGCCCGTGACGCGCATCAATCGACCGTCCGCGAAGACGGCAAAACGAGACCTGTTCGGTGGAAACACCCAACTTCGCGGCAGCGGCAGGCAGATAAAATTTCTCTGACGACGCCTTTTCGGGCGACAAGGCAAGCGTGATTTCCTTAATCATTCGAAGCAGAGCACTAAAGTGACCATTTTTGAGCCCAAACGGCGGTAGGCGCGTGTGTATTCGGTGCCGTCCTGCTTGACCATATCGAGCAATCCGTAACTGAATTTCAGTTCGGTAGAATACTTGAAGTATTTCAGATAGTTATCGAGTCCGATGCCGATTTCAGCGTAGACATCAAATTTTTTAAGTCGGATTTTTGGCCGTTCTTCTGGCTTGACTTTTTTGCGTGCCGCCAAATCGACCACGGGGTTCAGGCCCCAATAAATGTAAGGCCGATAGTTGCTCTCACGAGTCGAACGGTATTTGAACATTGTTGGGAACTGAATCAGAGTGGTCTCGATTTTCATATTGTGTGAGCGCAACGCCCTATCAGGTTCAACATACTCGTCTTCAAGCAAATATGTAAGCGTACGCTGACTAAAGGCAAGACCTGGTAGTGTGCGAAAGTCCCAATTGTCGGCAAGTTTCAGGTTGAAAACCATACTGGCACCGAAAAATGCGCCGCCGCTGTACTCAACTGAATAGACGGTGTCGAGAAGGTTGAACTCATCGGAATGGCTGATGCTGAATGACATCTGCCCCAACGAGAACGCAAACCCAAAGTGATAGGGCTCGGCATCGTAGAACGGCTTGCACCACGGACGCTTTTTCTGCGCCGAAGCACCGCTCG
The DNA here is from genome assembly GCA_017557785.1 of Salinivirgaceae bacterium. Lineage (GTDB taxonomy): Bacteria > Bacteroidota > Bacteroidia > Bacteroidales > SZUA-534 > RUG13583. The sequence continues at coordinate 7,832 of JAFYYA010000120.1, read as the reverse complement.
CCACCGCAAGCAGAAGAATTATGAATAGCAGTTTTTTAGCCATACCGTTTTTGAAAACGCAAAAGTAGGAAAATAATTGTGGAATCAAGGTTTTGCAAATCACGATGCTGATTTTTTGTCAGCACTTTAAATTTGTACATCCTTCATTCTTCATACAGCAGATATTTCTTCCGAATCTGCTGAAAATCACGCAGTCCGTCTTGCCACGACTGGCGGATTTCGGCTTCGGTCATTCCTTTTTCAATCTGTTTGCGCAATTCGGGGCCAGCAAGTTTGTCAATAAACGATTGGAAGAAATCTGGTTTCGAAAGAAAATATTCGTAACTATCAATCAGCCATTTAAGGTTGATGCGTGCGGCCGATTCAAGTGAGTCGATGCTAATCAGGCGCAGATCGTAGCCGCGGCACTGAACGTCTTTGAACGGCGGGTATTTTGCGCCTTCAACACTGTGGGGCGTGAAACGGAACGGCGCCACATTGTAGTCAGGGTGGCCGATGGCCTCAAACGGAAAATCAGTTCCGCGAGCCACGCTCATAAACGTGCCTTCAAATAGCCCTAAAGATGGGTATAACAACACCGAGCGATAAGTTGGCAGGTTCGGTGATGGCTTTATAGGAAGTTGATAATGAGTACGGTGAGTATAGTTTTTGCATGGCACAACCATCAGTTGGCACACTTCGCCATTTTTCAGCCAATGCTCGCCATTCAGCATCATCGCGTACTCGCCAATGGTCATTCCGTGGACGAGTGGCACGGGGTGCATTCCCACGAATGAGCGCGCTCGGGCGGTGTCGAGCACAGGGCCGTCAACGTAGAAACCATTGGGATTGGGGCGGTCGAGCACCAGCAGCGGCACATTGTTTTCGGCGCAGGCTTCCATCACGTAATGCAACGTCGAAATGTAGGTGTAGAACCGCACGCCAACATCCTGAATATCAAATATAACAATGTCTAAACTGTCCATATCGGCGGCCGTAGGCTTACGGTGCTTGCCGTAGAGCGAAACCACGGGCAGGCCAGTCGCAGCGTCGATGTTGTCGGCCAGATGTTCGCCAGCATCGGCTTTGCCGCGGAATCCGTGCTCGGGGCCAAAAACTCGGCGGATGTCGATGCCAAGCCGCAAAAGACTGTCAACCAAATGAATATCGCCAATAACAGATGTTTGGTTGGCCACCACAGCCACACGTTTGCCAGTCAGAAGTGGCACGTATTGTGCGGTTTGGTCGGCGCCAACCATCACTTGTGAGCAGGCTGCGAAGGCCATCGCCACAAGAATCGCAACTATTGCCAATTTGATTCTCATAAAAAAATGTTTTTCCGATACAAACATAAGCATTTGTCTTTTCATTAGTACATTTGCCCGTTAAACGGATGATTTTGAAAACCGAATTTTTCATAGCAAACCGCATCACCTTCAACCGTAAGGACGGGCGCTCGTTCACTGGGCCGATTGTCAACATTTCGGTTGCGGGCATTGCTTTGGGCCTTGCCGTGATGATTCTGAGTATGGCCATTGTCACAGGCTTCCGCGATGAAGTGAGTTCGAAGGTGACGGGCTTCAGTGCCGATGTGCAGATTTCGAATTTCGACGCCAACAACTCGTTCGAGACTAATTCCATTGATGTCAACAACGTGCCAATGAGCCAGATACGCGCCATCGACGGCGTTGCTCACGTTCAGCCATACGTGCTCAAATCGGGCATTGTGAAAACGCAGAACGACATTCAGGCCGTAGTGCTCAAAGGCATCGACCAGAGTTTCGACTGGTCGTTCATGCGCGAACATATGGTTGCAGGCGACACTTTCGCCATTGCCGACACCGTGAAATCGAACCGCATTTTCATGTCCGATTACATGGCCAATCTGCTGCATCTGTCTGTGGGTGACAAGATTACGGTTTATTTTGTGCAGAATCCGCCACGCATGCGTCCGTTCATTGTGAGCGGCCTTTACAAGACGAGCATCGAAGATTTCGATCACGTTTTTGCCCTTGTCGATATGCGTCATCTGCAGAAAGTGAACGATTGGCAGCCAAACCAAATCAGCGGTTACGAAGTGTCAATCAGCAATTTTGACCATCTTGAAGCCGTTGCCGACAGCATTTTCTTTGTGGCTGGCAATAATTTTATGAAAGGCGGTTCGAGTTTGAAAATCACCAATATAAAAGAGCGCTATCCACAGATTTTCGACTGGCTCAACCTTCAGGACATGAACGTTTGGGTGATTCTGGCGCTGATGCTGGCCGTGGCGGGCTTCAACATGATTTCGGGCCTGCTGATTCTGATTCTCGAAAAAACCAGCATGATTGGTCTTCTGAAGGCTTTGGGCTACAGCAACTGGCATATTCAAAAGATATTTTTGATTCAATCGTTCTTCTTGATTGTCAAAGGTTTGCTATGGGGCAATCTGATTGGCATCGGACTTTGTCTTTTGCAACAGCATTTCGGCATTGTGCCGCTCGATGAGTCATCGTACTATATGAGCACCGTGCCCATCAACCTGAAGTGGCTGCACGTGGTTGCGCTCAACATCGGAACGCTTATTTCAACATTGCTTGTGATGCTGCTGCCATCGCTGCTGGTGTCGCACATCAGCCCTGCAAAGGCGGTGAAGTTTAATTGAGTTACAAGTTGTTAATTAACTTATAACATTACTCTTTACTCCTTACACAATAACGATGCTATTTAGAGACGTTTGCTGAAGTCACTTGTACCTTATCCCTACACCTTAACCCTTGTACCTTTTAGAGCACAAAGAATTTGATTCCCGCGGCGATTGAAAGCACAATGATGATGATTCCGCTGATGCGGTTGAGCCAGACAATGCTGCGCAGACGGAAGTGCTTGCGGAAGATGTCCACGACGTAAGTAAGTGTGAACCACCACAATACAGCCCCACCTAAAATTCCAAGCACAAGCGGCATGCCATCGTTGAACGAGTTGCCGTCCGACATCAGATTGAGCATTGAGAAGGCCGCGCCAAAGAAGATGATTGTCAGCGGGTTGGATGCCGTTAAAAAGAAGACTGAAATGTAGTCGCCAATAAGGCCTGAGCGTTTAGGGCTGCGGTAGTAGCGGTACTGCTGAATAGGATTTGTCAGCAGCATCTTGAAGCCGAGATAAAGCAATGTGCCCACGCCTGCAATCTGAAAAAACAAATGGTGTTCGGTCAGGAAATCGGTTATGAAGGTGACGCCAAAAGCGGCCAGAACAGCATACGAAGTATCAGCAGTGGCAGCGCCAAGTCCCGACACAAATCCCTGAAAACGGCCTTTGTTGATGGTTTTCTGCACACACAAGACGCCGATCGGCCCCATAGGTGCTGAAACAACCAAACCAACAATCAATCCTTTCAAGAAAATTTCAATCATGTCTGCCTTCTCTGCAAGCGGTTTGCAAAGGTAGCATTTTTAAGTTAAGAGTAAAGTGGAATGTTTAATGTGTAGAGTGTAATGTTTAAAGAGTAAAGTGTAGTGACGATGAATTTATAGGATGATGGATTTTCAACTAGTTCAGATAAAAACTAGTTTGCGATTTCAGCCTTCTTTTCGGTTCTATGCTCACGCCATTGGCGCCATTTTGTGGTGAAAAGTTCGCTCACGCTGTAGTTTTTCTCAACTTCGAACCGATAGGCTAAGGTAGCCTGCAGCATGGCGTTCGTACTGTTGATATTCACGCCGTCGTTGCCTACAGGCGACTCGATGGCTAAAACACTTCCGCCAACATTGAAAAACCAATGCTTGCTGTTGTAGCCAAAACTCGCATCGCCCTGAAAATAGAGGTTGAGCGCCTTGTGGTGGCGGTCGGGGGCGCCTTCGAGCTCAAGCAAGCATTTGTTGTAGGCCAGGCCCATTTGCATATCAATGTTGAAGTAGATCCCCGCCCGGGTTACAAATGTGCGCGCGTAGCCGCCGCCAGCGCCGATCAGAGAGTTGCTCACGAGTTTTATTTGCTCATGGTAACTGAACAGCGAGTCGTTGACAATGATCGGGATAAGCGATGAATCGCCGCTTGCCACATTGAAATTATACAAGATTCCGGCAATAGCCGAACCTGCCGTCTGGCTTTGCAGTTCGCCGTGCGATGTGAGTGCCTTACGCGAGTATTTTGTGTAGTTGAAATAGTAGTCGGCTGAGATGCGCAGCGAGCCGGTAGTGATGTCGGTGCGGTCGTGGCGGGTGCCGGCAGGCCAGTTTTGCAGAATGTCTTGGGCATTTGCGAGGTAGTAGCCTTCGTAAAGGCTGAAGCCGAATTTCAGCGTTACAGCTGGCAGAAGCAGCTGCGTTGACAGGTTGGTTTTATGTCCCGTGCGGTGGCGGTCGAGTAATCCTGTGCTGACGCCAAGGTTTAGCGAGAGCCATTTGTAGGCAAATCCAGCGCTGATTGATGCCGACGAGTCGGAGCACTCGTATTGCAGCGACGAGAAGTTTTTCAGGTCATCGATACTGAAGGCCGAGTTTTTCTGGAAAACCGATGCGTTGACGCTGAAATAATTGCTCAAATCCTGAATGTAGTTGGTATCGCGTTCAGCAGCAAAGACGCTGATGTATGCGTCTTTTAGCCACTGCGCTTCAACCTGACCAATGGTCACCATCAGCAAAAAAATCGATAATGCCAGACGTGAGCGCATCGGGTTAGAGCACTTTGTTTTTGGCCACAGTGGCCACGAAATCCTTCAGGTAGAACGGGTCGAAGTAGGCCACATCCTTAAAATCGCCAGCTGTGTAGGCTTTTTCGGCAAGCAGCACCATGTTGGCCGCAAGCGGGCAGATGTCGTCAATAAAGCGGCCATTGGGTGAAGTAATCACACTTTGGCATTTGCCTGCGCCATCGCCGTAAAAGGCTATTGTGTTGTTTCTTAATTCGTTGGCAAAACTATCGCTGTCGATAATCAAAGCCCGAGTATTGCCAATCTGTTCTAAATCAGAATTGTAGATAGCGGTGTAAACTTCCATACGGCGAGCGTCAATCATCGAGCAGTAAAGGTCGGGACGGTCAGAAACAGTTTTTTCAGCCATTATTGCCATTGCCTTCAATGTGTCGACGGCAATCAGTTTCGCGCCAGTGGCGTAGCAGATGCCTTTGGCTGCCGACACACCGATGCGCAGACCTGTGTACGAACCCGGTCCCTGACTCACTGCCACGGCATCGAGCGCAGTGGCTTCAATGCCTGTTTCGGCCAGAATCTGTTCGACAAAAACAGTGAGCAGCGTAGCGTGCGATTTGCCTTCATAGCTCACACGTTCTGCCAGCAGACGCCCATCGCGGGCCAGCGCCGCCGAGCAGACTGATGTAGAAGTTTCTAATGATAGAATGAGTGCCATCTGTCGAAAATTTTGCCGCGAAGATAGTTGAAACGGCGGATTGTTGAATCGTTCTTTGCACAAAACAACAAACGGCAACCCGATTGCCGGACTGCCGTTTGCCAGATCATATAATCGATTGTCTTATTGCTTCATAATCTTCAAGATAATCGGTTTTTGACCATCGGCGGTTATTTTTGCAAAATAGAGCCCCGGTGTCCAATTGCCGGCCAAGTGGCTGATGTCGATTTTGTGCAATCCCGGCTCAAACTGGCCATTGGCAATGGTTGTCATTTTCAAGCCACTAGCAGCATACAAATCAATAACAACATTTGCGTCGTTGGTTTGTTCCCAAACAATAGTTGCATTTGATTTGAACGGGTTCGGATAGCACATTGCCTGCACATCGGCAACAGGAATGTCATCAATATCAACTGGCAAACTATTATCGATGACGCTAAAATCCCTATGTGAAGGATCGAAGCGGCCGTTTTCGCTGCCAGGTGTACCGTGCATATCTTTGGCCGACCATAACTTATAATTTGAGTTATTTGCAAACGGGTCGGACAAGGCCAATGTATAGCCATTGCCGTCGGCATCGCCCCACGATTTCGCATATGCAATCTCATCAACAAGATTCCCTTCGGAATCAAACAACTGAATTTTATCTTCCTTTTTTAGACCGAAATTGAAATCACCCACAAAATTCGTCAAGTCCGGATTGAGTTTAATCATCTTGTTTTGATTCGAGCAAACCACCAAATAGCCGTAAGGCTTTATGTACGTGCCGACGGGAATAGTGTAGGCATCGGAATCAACATTGCAGATTTTCCAACCAGAAAGATTTATTGCCGCCGATGTGGTGTTATAGAGCTCAATCCAGTCTTTGGTATCGAAATCGTCGGCCGATTTATAATTTATCTCATTGATAACAACATTGTTGTAATCTGAATTGCTTGGTTCGAAGATCGCAGTGAATGTGGATGCGGATTCAAGTTTTACGCTGACAGCTGCATGTTCGTCAACCTTGTTGCCATCAGCATCTTCCCAATGCGAGAACGCATATCCGGGGCGTGCAATTGCACGAATTGAAACCGGCACATTCTTGAAGTAGGTTCCTGTCCAAGTGAAACTTTTAATAGTCAGCGAATTAACTTCGATATAACCAGCTTTGGCATCGTTGACATCAACCTTCAGTTTCACATCACTGCCGACTTTAAAATGACTGCGGAGATGGTTGCGCATGTTGTCGGGACGCTTTTTGGAAAATTCTTTCATTCCGTTTCCGTCATTATTGCCCTTGCCCCAGCGCTGGTTGTGATAACTGATTTCTGTCTTTATGTTGCCATACAGACTGTCGACCAAATGATTGACATTTTTAGGCAGGAACTCGTTGTTCATGCGATCGGCAAAACGGTTAGCAATTGCATATTGGAAATTCTCGTTTTTTGCCAGATTGCGGAACAGAACATTTGCCCAAGTATTGCCGTGAGTATCTCTCTCTTTCAAACAGTCGCCCAGCTTGTCATCACCTGACTGGTCGCCCCAGATTGAATAACATTGGTCAGTGTCGTAAAGGAACCAACGCCAGCGGCCGCCAGCTTTCTTCGATTTCCAAATCTTGACATTATTGTGCGGCCAGTCGTTGTTCGAACCGTAAATCTCCGACACCATATATTCAATATACTCATCCATATCGATTTGCGATGCAACATACTGGTAGCAAGCGTCATTTGACAAATCGTTAGATTTAACATAGTCAATCAAAGCATTATAATCATCGGCATCGCCTTCAGATGCTGTAATGCTTTTAGTTACATCACTCGCAGCCATAATGTCCACTTTATCGTGATCCACATATGGATAGTGGCTCTCTATGTAATACTCATTCAGTTTCTCACGAATGTTCAGTATGCCCCAAAATTCGCCATTAAGGAATACCACTGTAGGCTGATATGCCTGAATATCAATATCATTATTTGCTACCAGATGAGTAATCATTGCATCGCGGAAATGTGTTCCACCGAAGTCGTTACCCGAATCTCGTAAAGTGAATGCTTTGAAACGTGTCAAACCGAGTTCATCGAAAAGTTTTGCTTCGAAGTATTTTTTTCCATATGCGCTGCGCGCGTGAATGGCCATCGATTTCTGGTCGTTCATGCGGCTATAGGCACCAGCCACTTTCACACCAGCGTCTTGGTCGAGCAATTTTGTGCCATCAGTTTTGTAAATCTCAACATGAATCGGACGTTCCCAATCATTATAATAATTGGCACGGCGCGGTGATGCGTTCAAATCGGCATTCGGTCCTTCAACAAGAATACCTTTGTTGTAATCCCAAAGATTGTCGGGGTCGGTCGTGAGCGAAACAACTGGCAAGATGAACGTCGCCTTGTGGTCAATCCGCTTGTTTGGGTCAACGGCAACTGTCTCATTGTGGCCGTTCTGGCCCCAACCGCCCCAGCCCCCCCCACCCCCCCCGCCCCCCCCACCACCCGTGTTTCCCCCCATGTTAATATTGGGGGTGGG
>JAFYYA010000119.1 GCA_017557785.1 Salinivirgaceae bacterium | reverse complement strand
TTTCCACTCGTCTGACCTGTGGTTTGTATTTAAATCACTCAAACATTGCTGGCGTCCTTGGACTCAAGGCGACTGGGACCTTTCAGAGAAGATGCTGACCGCTTGGACCAACTTTGCAAAATACAGCGACCCGAACGGCCCGCAAGGTGGCGAATGGACTCCATACACCAAAGAGAACAACAAGTTTATGCTCTTCAAACTGAACGACGCTGATGCTGAAAATTCAGAGATGGGCGACCCAATCAAATCAACCCTTGGTGGTGGCTTCGGTTTCGGCCCAATGCCCGCTCCTGCCGCAGCACCCGCACCTGCTAAATAGGGATTGAATTCCCGATAGCTATCGGGATGAATAATTTAAAAGGCGAATCTTTCGGGGTTCGCCTTTTTTGTTGGGTGAAAGATTGATTAACTGAATGGGATGACAACAAAAAAACGGGTTCATTTCTGAACCCGTCCAACAATTAAAACTTACAACTATTTTTATCCCAAATAAGTCTTCAATAGTTTGCTGCGCGATGTGTGGCGCAGGCGGCGAATGGCCTTCTCCTTGATTTGGCGCACACGCTCACGAGTCAGACCAAACTTCTCTCCTATCTCTTCGAGCGTCATCTCCTGGCAGCCAATGCCAAAGAACAGACGGATGATATCGCGCTCGCGCTCAGTCAGAGTGGCCAATGAGCGCTCAATCTCGCGGCTCAGCGACTCGTTCATAAGCATATCGTCTGCAATTGGACTATCCTTGTTTTCAAGCACGTCGAGCAGGCTATTGTCTTCGCCTTCAACAAACGGTGCATCAACCGAAACGTGACGGCCAGAAACACGCAGAGTGTCGATGATTTTCTCTTTCGGAAGGTCCATCATAGCGGCCAGTTCCTCAGGCGACGGCACGCGCTCGTTCTCCTGTTCAAATTTCGAAAATGCTTTGTTGATTTTGTTCAGCGAACCAACTTGGTTAAGCGGCAGACGCACAATACGCGACTGCTCTGCCAGAGCCTGCAGAATCGACTGGCGAATCCACCACACGGCGTATGATATGAATTTGAAACCACGTGTCTCATCAAATTTCTCGGCAGCCTTAATCAAGCCAAGGTTGCCTTCGTTAATCAAGTCAGGCAGGCTAAGACCCTGATTCTGATACTGTTTTGCTACCGACACCACAAATCGCAAGTTGGCTTTTGTAAGTTTCTCAAGCGCCAAACGGTCGCCTTTTCTGATGCGTTGAGCCAACTCAACTTCTTCCTCAACCGTAATAAGGTCCTCCTTACCAATCTCCTGCAAATACTTGTCCAACGACGCGCTCTCACGATTGGTAATGGACTTAGTAATCTTTAATTGTCTCATTTATACCGATTTATTTATAGAATTCTAAATGGAATCTCGCAAATACATCTCTGCGAAAACAACGATTGTTACGAAAGTCTATTGCTTTTGTTACAAAATTTTTTATTTTTTTCGGCAAAGGCTTCCATATGCCTACAACAAAAACATATCGCGCTGAACATTATCAATTTACACATATTAATCTACAGGGCTTGACAGTCAACACATTGCAATAAAAAACTAGACGGCGGCCAACTCAAAAGTTTGCCGCCGTCCCAATCTAACCACCAATACTCTATCAATTTATTATCCTAATAATCAGTTATTTGATTATATTCCAAAGGCATAATAGGCCGATTTTCCGTTCGGATAAACACCTTCGATGTAAATGCCGCCCTTCGAGTTGTCCAGAATCGACTTCAACTCATCGGCAGAGCGCATTTGCCGGCGATTAACCGATGTGATGATGAAACCTTCTTTGATGCCTGCCTGTTTGAATTTACCATCGGCTAACGAAGTAATCTCAACACCTCCGCGGATGCGCAGGTTCGAAGCCGTCTGCGGATTGACGGTGCGCACGCTGGCGCCCAGAATCTCCATCGTTTCGCCTTGTGTTTGCAACGATGTGCCGCCGTCGATGTTGCGCAGCGTCAGGTTCATTGTACGCGTTTTGTCACCGAGAAGCACCGTAACACTGATTTGCTGACCAGGACGATAACGGCCTATCTGCTCCTGAAGTTCTGACACTTTATTCACTTCCACATCGTTGACTTTCAAGATGATATCACCTTCTTTAATACCTGCTTCAGCTGCCGCTCCACCGCTAGCCACCGAACTAACATACACACCTTTAAGGCTTGTCACACCATTCTTTTGTGCCATTTCCGATGTCACTTCGTTGATGCTGATGCCGATGAACGCACGCTGCACGGTGCCATATTCCATCAGGTCGGAAACGATTTTACGTGCGATGCGCTCCGGCACGGCAAACGAATAACCCGAGAATGAGCCCGTCGGGCTGGCAATGGCGGTTATCACGCCAACCAATTCTCCGGCAGTGTTCACAAGAGCACCACCGCTGTTGCCGGGATTCACCGCGGCATCAGTCTGAATAAAGGCTTCGATGGCTGTATTTTTATTGATAATGTTAATGTTACGAGCCTTTGCACTGACAATTCCGGCCGTAACGGTTGAAGCCAAATTGAACGGATTGCCAATGGCCAGCACCCACTCGCCCACTTTCAGATTATCAGAATTGCCCCAAGGAATGAACGGGAAGTTGTCGCCGTCAATCTTTATAAGAGCAATGTCAGTTGTCGGGTCGGCACCGATAACCTTTGCGGTGAAAGTGCGGTTATCATCAAGCGTAACTTCAAGAGCATCAGCGCCTTCGACAACGTGATTGTTGGTAACAATGTAGCCGTCGCGCGAAATAATCACACCGCTGCCCGATGCCACAACCGGCATCTCCTGCTGCTGATAGTTTGGACGGCCGAACAGGAAGTTGTAGATGGGGTTCTCAACAACATTATACTGGCTGCGGATTTTCACGTGCACCACCGCATCGACAGTGGCACTGGCAGCCGCTGTGAAATCGACCATTCCCGAATAACTCACCTGAAACGGACGAGCACCTTGCAAAGTACTGTCGTTCTGCACATAACGTATCTCTTTCTGTCCCATATTGCTGTAAATGGCGACAGAAACGGCTCCGCCTAAAACTGACGCAGCCAGAAGTACCAAAATCTTTTTCATAACTGAATATTTTTAAAAAACTGTATCAAAAATTACACCGATGCCGCTTTCGACATCTGAAAAACACGACAAAGAAACGAGTCTAAAATGAATTTGTTTTATTTTTTTCGGGGTTTAACTTTTCGTTAACACACTAACAATGTTGAGATTAAAAACAAATATGATTTTTGAGCAAATAATTTTCAAACATTCTTTGATTTGAATAAAAGAAAAAACTACTTTTATTCGATAATTTTTAAGAATGGTGAGTCAGTTATCAGAAAAGAGTTTTGTTTTCGACTTGTTCGAAAATATGCAGCGTAACAACCTGAATTACATATATCGGGGATTGTTCACGCAGAGCATTACCGACAATATTCTGTTGCTGACAGAAGCATGCATGCACAATGCTGGTGAAGACTCAAAAATCAAAAAACGCATTTTTACAATTCTTGTTGAAGGTCTTCAGAATGTAACACGCCATCAGGAAATCGATGGACAAGAGTCCGCCACTGACCCAAATCAGGCGGGCATTTTCATCATTCAGAACCAAAACGGAAAATACTACATCACCACCGGCAACCCCATTCTTAAAGCCAACATCCCCACCCTAATCAAGCAATTGGAAAAAATCAACAGTCTCGATTCCGAGTCGCTCAAACTCTTCTATAAAGAAGTGCTGAACAACGACAAGATATCGAACAAAGGCGGTGCGGGACTTGGCTTGATTGAGATGGCGCGCAAGTCGGGCAACAAACTCGATTTCGATTTCTCGGACATCAACGACAACTACTCGTATTTCTATATGGGTACGAAGGTTCTGGCTGAAGACGAACCGGTTGACAACACACCGCAGGATGGAAATTCGATGGACACAATTAAGGCCATCCACAAGACGATAAACGACCAGAACATCGTTCTTATTTACAATGGACTGCATACACAAGACAGCCTTCTGCACATTCTGTCGATTCTGGAAGAGCACCTTGGTAGCAAAGACCTGAATTTCAGAAAGCGGATGGTCTATTGCATAATCGAAATGCTGCAAAACATTGTAAAACACGGATATAAAACCGAAGACAATTCAACGAAGGGTATATTCTTCGTAAGCCACAACGGAACTTCGTATCAATTGAACACGGTGAACTACATAAAAAATAGCAACATCAGCAAGGCTGAAAAGGCCATTAAATTCATAAACGATGTATCGGAAACTGAACTGAACGATTTCTATGACAAAAACCTGACATCGGATGAGTCGGATACCCGCAAGAAATGCGGTCTGGGCCTTGCCGAAATGCGCTTGCGCACACACCAGAAGGTGAATTGCACCATCTCGCCGATTGACAATTCGATATCAGCAATTTTCATGCAGATTACTATTTAAGATGGAAAACTATATTTCTAACGGCAGCGAACTCTTACCAAAATTCTGTTTCGACAAGGAAAAGAACCTGTTTTCCATAAGCGGCCGCTCAATACCTGAGAACGCCATTGACGTTTACTCACCTATCATTGAATGGTGGCAGCAATACATCCAAAATCCAAACCCTGAGACTATCATCGAGATGAACTTTGAGTATATCAACTCATCGTCGATGAAGCAGATTGCGAAATTGGTTGCCCTACTCGACACTGTTCCGGCAAACAAATCGGCAGTAAAGGTCCGTTGGCACTACAATATTGATGACACTGACTCGAAACAACAGGCCGAGCGTCTGGCCAAAATGGTGAAATTTCCGATTTCGCTGATTGCCGACGCAAACAAATAATTTCGCATTAAGTTTCTGATTATGTTCGATTTCTATTCGTACATAGTATTACCCATTCTTATCTTCTTTGCCCGCGTAACCGATGTGAGCATTGGCACCATCAGAATTATTCTGGTGGCGAAAGGCTACAAGAAACTGGCACCGCTGGCAGGCTTTTTCGAGACACTGATTTGGATTGTAGCTATCAGCAACATCATTCAAAACATCGACAACTGGGCGTGCTACATCGGCTATGCGGCAGGATTTGCCACAGGAAACCTTGTGGGCATGTTCATTGAAGAGAAACTAGCTCTGGGCCACGAACTTATCAGAATCATCACTGTGAACAACTACACAGATTTGTCAGCAAAGTTGTTCGACAACGGCTTTAGCGCCACCGTTACCAATGCCGAAGACCACAACGGCCCGGTGGGTATTCTCTACATCATCACCACCCGCAAAAAAGCCAAAGACGTGGTTGCCATTGTGAACGAGCAAGACCCGTCGGCCACCTACACCATTGAGTCAATCAGGCACGTGAACCGCGACACGTTTATGGGGCAAGAGAAAATCAAGAACCGCAAACTGCTGTTGAAATACAAATAAAGATAGCAAATCAGCAACATTTTTCCGCCCGTGTTGAACCGACACTGCGGAGAGCACAAATTAAAAACCGCCGAGCCCAACGGACTCGGCGGTTTCACTTGCATTTTATCGCTTAATTAAAACTTAAAGTTAAAGTCAACATCAGTCTCCTTAATGAAGATTGCGCGCTGTGCGTTTTGTGTGCGGGCAAATTTCAGGAAGATTTCGGCCGAGCGGCTGAACATTGCGTCGCGGCTGGCATCGAGCATCAGCAGGTAGGCCATAATGGTGTAGCCTGCCATCTCAACCATACGGCGGGCGTGCAGTTCAATGAACTCCTGCGACTCTTTGCCCATAACGTAAGCCACTGTCTCCTCGTATTCGGCCGTCATACGGTCAAGAACGTCGTGCATCGGCTTCAAATCGTCGGCAACGGGCTGTGCGGCGTAATCTTTCATCATCGAAAGATAGAAACCTGTTGTGGCATAGCGTGTTGCGGCAACAACCTGAAGTTGTGTGGTGCCCTCGTAAATGCTTGTGATACGGGCGTCGCGGTAAAGACGCTCGCAGGTGTAGTCCTTCATAAAGCCCGAACCGCCGTGAACCTGAATGCAGTCGTAGGCGTTTTGGTTGGCGAACTCGCTGCCCAGGCCTTTTGCCAGCGGTGTGAAGGCGTCGGCCATACGGTTGTAGCGCTTGCACTCGTCGCGCTCTTCAGGTGTCAGTTTACGCTCCTTCGATATGTCTTCCAAAGTTTTGTACATATCAACGAAACGTGCTGTCTCATAAAGGATTGTGCGGTTTGCATCGAGTTTGGCCTTCATTGTTGCCAGCAATTCGGCAACGGCGCTGAACTCGATAATCGGGTGACCGAACTGCTGACGGTCGCGGGCATATGAGAGAGCCTCGTTGTAGGCGGCCTGCGACAGACCAACAGACTGTGCGGCAATGCCCAGACGGGCGCCGTTCATCAGCGACATCACATATTTGATAAGGCCCAATTTGCGGCTTCCGCAGAGTTCGGCTTTGGCGTTGCGGAACACAAGTTCGCAGGTCGGCGAGCCTTTGATACCCATCTTGTTCTCAATGCGGCGAACGGTCACTCCACCGTTGCGCTTGTCGTAGATAAACATCGAAAGGCCGCGGCCGTCGTGAGTGCCTTCTTCAGAGCGTGCAAGCACAAGGTGAATGTCGGCATCGCCATTGGTAATGAATCGTTTAACGCCGTTCAGATACCAGCAGTTATCGGCCTCGCTGAAAGTGGCCTTGAGCATCACCGACTGCAGGTCGGAACCAGCATCGGGCTCGGTCAGGTCCATCGACATTGTCTCGCCCTCGCAAATGCGCGGAATGTAGCGCTGCTTCTGGTCGTCGTCGGCAAACTCATAGATTGTTTCGGCGCAGTCCTGCAGGCCCCAAAGGTTCTCAAAGCCAGCGTCGGCGCGCGACACCATATCGGCGGCCATCAGGTAGGGAACGGTCGGGAAGTTCAGTCCGCCGTAGCGGTACGGCATATTCACGCCGCAGAGTCCTGCCTTGCGAGTTGCGTCAAGGTTAACCGAAGTGCCGCTTGCGTAAGTCACGCGGCCATTGGCGCAGACGGGGCCTTCGTGGTCCACACCTTCAGCGTTCGGGGCGATAATCTCGCCGCAAATCTCGCCAACAACATCGAGCACTTTATCGTAACTGTCCATTGCGTCGTCGAAGTCGGCAGGCGCGAAATCGAACTGGCCCGCATTGGCATAGTTGCGTTCTTTCAACTCAACAATGCGCTTCATCAGCGGGTGGTTCAAATGGAATTTGAGTTCGGGGGTGTCTGTATAAAAATTAGCCATAATTGTCTGATTTATTTAGAGTTCTGTTTGTAATACTTAATCAATTTCGGCAGAACGTCCTCAATGGTGCCTGTAATCACGTAGTCGGCAATTTTGTTGATTGGGGCGTTGGGGTCGCTGTTGATTGAGATAATCATACTCGACTCCTGCATTCCTGCAATGTGCTGGATTTGGCCCGATATGCCGCAGGCAATGTAGAGTTTTGGACGAACGGTTACGCCTGTCTGGCCAATCTGACGCTCGTGCTCAACCCATCCTGCGTCAACGGCTGCGCGGCTTGCGCCCACTTCGGCATTGATTAGCGACGCGAAATCGAACAGCAGTTGGAAGTTCTCTTTCGAGCCCACTCCGTAGCCGCCCGACACGATTATCGGCGAGCCTTTAATGTTGATTTTCGATTTTTCAATCTGGCGGTCGATAATGCTGACGGCGAAATCTGTCGCGCTAACGTATTTGTTTACATCGAGTTTGACAACCTCGCCCTTGTAGTCGGCCTTGAAAATCTCTTTTTTCATAACGCCTTCGCGGACGGTGGCCATCTGCGGGCGGCACTCGGGGTTGACGATTGTGGCGATAATGTTGCCGCCGAACGCGGGACGAATCTGATAGAGAAGGTCCTCGTAACTCTTGCCTGTCTTTACGTCGGTGTGCGGACCGATTTCAAGGTTGGTGCAGTCGGCGGTCAGGCCGCTGTGCAGTTTCGACGACACGCGCGGGCCAAGGTCGCGGCCAACGGTGGTTGCGCCCATAAAGGCGATTTGCGGTTTCTGCTCCTCAAACAGTTTGCAGACGATTGACGTGTGGGGCAGTGTCTGATAGTGCTCCAGACGCTTGTCGGCAGCCAGATAGACTGTGTCGACGCCGTAGGGGAACACCTGTTTCTCAACGCCGTCAAGGTTTGCACCGATAATGAGCGCCTCGAGTTTGCAGTTGAGTTTGTTGGCCAGTTTGCGGCCTTTGGTAAGCAGTTCAAGGCTTACGTCGGCAACGCGGCCATCTTCAAATTCGCAATATACTATAATGTTGTTCATCTGTTTTTGTGTTTACTGATTCTTAAATATCATTGATTGCCAACACATTAACCAATGGTGTGGTTAGCAATCAGTTCTTTCATCAGGTCGTCGATTTCAGCGTCGCTGTTGCCCAATACTTTGGCTTCTTTGGCCTGGAAGACAATGTTCTCGATTTGTTTCACTTTGGTTGGCGAGCCTGCCAAACCGAGTTGGTTCACATCGCACTCAATGTCGTTCACAGTCCACTCGTTAATGTCGAGATAAGGCTTTGCTGCAACCAGTTTCTCGAGAGCCTCGTTGTTGGCGCGCTCGCTCTTGCCTGTGGCTTTTTTGAACTTCATCAGGCGTTTTGCGTTGCGTGGGCGGCAGGGTGCGGCCGAGCCGTTTACCGTAACCAGCACTGGATATTGGCACTCAACGGTCTCAACACCGCGCTCAAGACGGCGTTTGATTCGGATTTTCTTGTCGTCGGCAGCCACAATCTCCTCGGCGTATGTGATTTGCGGAATATTCAGTTTCTCGGCAACCTGCGGGCCAACCTGTGCGGTATCGCCGTCGATAGCCTGGCGTCCGCAAATGATAACGTCGAAATCCTTAATGCGGCGAATGGCGCACGACAGGGCGTAAGAAGTGGCAAGCGTGTCGGCACCGGCAAAAGCACGGTCGGTGAGCAGAATTCCGTCGTCGGCACCACGGTAGATACCTTCGCGCAGAATCTCGTTTGCACGTCCCGGGCCCATAGTCAGCATTGTGATTTCGGTTCCGGGGAACTGGTCTTTCAGCCGCAGAGCCTGCTCAAGAGCGTTCAGATCTTCGGGGTTGAAAATAGCCGGTAGGGCGGCACGGTTCACAGTTCCGTCCTCTTTCATAGCGTCTTTGCCAATGTTGCGGGTGTCGGGCACCTGTTTGGCCAAGACAATGATTTTTAGTCCTTTCATATATTTATTATTATGTGATTCAATGTTTTGCCGCGCCCGCGGAATGCAGCCGCAGCATACCAATCAGCCGGTTTTCGAAACCGACGGCGCAATGTTGTACAAAAAGCGTGCAAAACCGAAAAAGGCTGTGTTTTTTTTCGATTCACTCTATGCTTTACTCATTTCTCAAATAATTTCTACTTTCGGCCCGAAAAACTAACAGATATGAAATACCGTTACCAAACCGTTGGCACTTGCAGCCAACAAATTGATTTTGAAATTGATGACGACAACCTTCTGCACAATGTGCAGTACTATGGCGGATGCAACGGCAATCTGAAAGGCATCGGACGTCTGGTTGAAGGAATGCCAGTGGCCGATGTGATAAGCAAACTCGAAGGCACCACTTGCGGAATGAAACCCACTTCGTGCCCCGACCAACTGGCTGTGGCGCTCAAAAAGGTGATGGCAAAACGTAACGCAACTAACTGATTGCAAACAAGATGAATATCACTATCAGTAAAAATAAAATTCTTCTGTTCAACCTGCTAGCGTTTGTCATTGTCTGCATTTGGGGCACAACCTTTGTGTCGAGCAAAGTATTGATAAACAACGGACTGCGGCCAATTGACGTATTCTTCTACCGCTTTCTGATGGCCTACATCTGCATTTGGGCCATAACGCCACGCAAACTGTTCTGCGACACCCCGAAAGACGAACTGCTTACCGCCGCATTGGGCATTACAGGTGGATCGGCATATTTTCTGGCCGAAAACACCGCCTTGCAAATCTCAACCGTAACTAACGTATCGCTCATCGTCTGCACCACTCCTATCCTAACCGCCATGCTGCTGGGCATCACCAACCGCGACGAACGGATGAACCGCCGACAGGCTGTTGGCTCTGTGGTGGCGTTTGTTGGAATGGTGCTTGTGGTGCTGAACGGCAAGTTTGCGCTCAAACTGTCGCCCATTGGCGACTTGCTAGCATTTGCAGCCGCATGGTCATGGGCATTCTACTCACTCATTACCAAACGGTTAACAACAAAATACAGTAACCTGTTCATCATTCGCAAGGTGTTTTTCTACGGCCTGCTCACACTTCTGCCGGTGCTGGCCTTTTCGGGATTGCAAACCGACATTGCCATCATCCGCCAACCGGTGGTGTGGCTCAACCTGCTGTTCTTGGGACTTATTGCCTCACTGGCATGCTATGTGCTTTGGAACATTGTGATGAAGAGAATCGGTGTGGTCAAGGCATCCAATTACCTGTATTTCAACCCGGTTGTAGCCATAGTGATGGCTGCAATTGTGATCAGCGAGCGCATCACGCCATTTGCAATGCTCGGCACCGCAATGATTCTGATTGGAATGTATCAGGTTGAGAAAGTGAAAAAAAGCCGGGGGTAACCGGCTTTCCTATTATTTGCTTTTCAGTAATGCTATCACCTCGTCAGGCGTGAGATTCTGCTGCTCGCCGGTGGCCATATTTTTCAGCGCCACGCGCCCCGAGTTCACCTCGTTCTCTCCCACCACAGCCACAAACGGAATATTGCGCCCGTTGGCGTACGACATCTGCTTTTTCATCTTTGCCGGTTCGGGATAAAGTTCGGTACTGATGCCAGCCGCACGCATTTTTGCAACCACGGGCAGACACCACTGCTGCTCGGCTTCGCCGAACGTAACAAAGAGCAGTTGTGTGGATTGCGTTGCCGATTGCGGGTAAAGATTGAGTTGGTCGAGCACATCGTAGATGCGGTCGGCACCAAACGAGATGCCAACGCCCGAAACGCCTGGCATTCCGAAGATTCCCGTCAGGTCATCGTAGCGGCCGCCGCCCGTGATTGAGCCAATCTGCACATCGAGTGCCTTAACCTCGAAGATGGCGCCCGTGTAGTAGTTCAGGCCGCGGGCCAGCGTCAGGTCAAGGTCGATTTGAGTTTGCAGGTTGAGCGGTTCAATAGTATTAAATATTGTTTGCAGTTCGAGAATGCCCTTCTGCCCCACCTCACTGTCTTTCAACACGTTGGCAATCTGCTCAAGTTTCTGACGGTTGGTGCCGTTTAGCGCAAGAATAGGCTGCAAGCGAGCGATTGAATCATCGCTCAAACCCTTGTCGACCAACTCTTTATTGACATTATCAATGCCGATTTTGTCAAGTTTGTCGATGGCAACAGTGATGTCCATCATCTTGTCGGGTGCACCAATGGCCTCGGCAATTCCTGCCAGAATCTTGCGGTTGTTGATTTTCAGAGCGACGCGGATTCCGAAACGCTGATAGACATCGTTAACTATCTGAATCAGTTCCACTTCGTTCATCAGCGAATCGCTGCCCACAATGTCAACATCGCACTGGTAGAACTCACGATAGCGGCCTTTTTGGGGCTTGTCGGCACGCCATACGGGCTGAATCTGATAGCGCTTGAACGGGAACTGAAGGTCGTTGCGGTGCTGCACTACAAAGCGAGCAAACGGCACGGTCAGGTCGTAGCGCAGACCTTTCTCCGAAATCTTGTTTGTAACCTTCACTGAATCTTTCGATTGCAGCAGTTCGGCATCGACATTGCCAAGATAATCGCCCGAGTTCAGAATCTTAAACAGCAGTTTGTCGCCCTCCTCGCCGTACTTGCCCATCAAGGTTGACAGGTTCTCTGTTGCGGGTGTCTCAATCTGCTGAAAACCATAAAGTTTGAACACGCTCTTGATGGTATCGAAAATGTAGTTGCGCTTAATCATCTCGGCCGGACCGAAATCGCGCGTGCCTTTTGGTATCGATGGTGTCTGAACTTGTGCCATAGTTTTGTCCTTTTATAATGCAAATGCCAAGACTCGTAAGCCTTGGCGCTGCATAAAGTCGTGATTATCTGATTTCTACAATATCAAATCTTCAATTTCTTCTCAATTTCTTCAATGTAGCCCTTGAACTGGCGGTCGGTGTCGATAAGGTTGTTCACCGTCTTGCAGGCGTGCAGAACCGTTGCATGGTCTTTGCCGCCAATCTGCGAACCGATGGTTGCAAGCGACAGTTTGGTCATATTCTTGGCGAAATACATTGCAATTTGGCGAGCCTGAACAATCTCACGTTTGCGAGTTTTCGATGTGATGGCGTCAGTTTGCAGGTTGAAGTAGTCGCAAACA
Organism: Salinivirgaceae bacterium; assembly: GCA_017557785.1. GTDB lineage: Bacteria > Bacteroidota > Bacteroidia > Bacteroidales > SZUA-534 > RUG13583. The sequence continues at coordinate 6,505 of JAFYYA010000119.1, read as the reverse complement.
ACTTTCTGAATGTAGCCCACACTGAGTTCGCGGGTGGTGTTCTTCACCAACTTATCAATAATCTGGCGGGCCAACTCAATGGTGATGGTCTCCTTGTTAAGAGTCGAATGAGCGAGAAGTGAAATAAGCGCGCCCTCCAACTCTCTGATATTGTTAGTGATATGAGCCGCAACATAGTCAAGAATATCATCATTTATCTCAATGCCTTCGTTATAGGCGTACTGTTTGAGAATGGCTTTGCGCGATTCATAGTCGGGTGTGGTCAACTCGGCCGACAAGCCCCATTTGAACCTCGACAGCAGACGGTCAGCAATGCCTTCCATGTCGGCTGGTGCCTTGTCGGAAGTGATAATCAACTGTTTGCCAGTCTGATGCAGATGGTTGAAAATCTCGAAGAAGATGTCCTGAGTCTTTGCCTTGCCCGACAGTTCGTGAATATCGTCAATGATAAGCAAGTCAATCATTTGATAGAAGTGCAGGAAATCGTTACGGCTGTTGTTGAGAGTGGCATCGGCAAACTGCGAACTGAACTCGTGGCCGGTAACATAAAGCACCACCTTGTCCTGGAATCTGTCTTTGGTTTCAACACCAATGGCTTGTGCCAGATGCGTCTTGCCCAAACCAGAACCGCCATATATGAACAGCGGATTGAATGTCGTCTTGCCAGGATTGGTGGCGATGGCATAACCCGCCGAGCGCGCCAGGCGGTTGAACTCGCCCTCCACCAGCCGGTTGAAAGTGTTGCGGCTGTTGAGTTTCGGGTCGATTTGAACCCTGGGAATTCCTGGTATTGAATAAATAGTTTTTATTTCAGAATGGTCAACATTCGGCATGTTCACCGGATCGTTGTACAAACGCTTCTTGTTATTGGTTGGATAATTGACCACTGTCGGTTGTGTATGCATCGGATTCTGCATAACAACGTTGTACTCCAATTCCGCACCTTCGCCAAGTTCCCTACGCAAAGCATTGGTCAACAAGTCGATATACGCTTCCTCTAAATACTCGTAGTAGAATGTACTTGGGACTTGTATCGTCAACATTTTTCCATTCAGTTTGACCGGAACGATAGGCTCGAACCATGTTCTGTACTCAGCGGATTTTACATTGTCCTTGATAAAACGCAAACAATTGCTCCAAACCTGCAAAAAATCTTTATCCATTTGATATTTAATGACTTGTTTTTTTTGTTTTTCGATGTACAAACATTGTTAAAAAAACGGAAAAAAAAAATCGATTTTGGTGTTGCATTTTTCACTTTCACGTTATTGTTCTAAATATCAAACGAAAAAAAATTTCATTTTTTTAATTTTTTTTACAAAATATTGATAATCAGTAAACTACAAATAAATTATATAACTGATTGATAACTAAATCTCTATTATTTTCGGGTTGGTTTAAGTGAGTTTTTCGACCATTTTTTTGACGAAAATCAGGGGTAAAAATCGATTTTTTTCACCAAAAAAAACAGGGGTGATTTTGCTCATTTTTCACAACCGTCAATCAGCACAAAAAAGGTAAATGATTTGCTATATTTGCGCCCTCATTAATACATATAAATATGGATATCCAAAAGTTGCTGAAAGACACTACCGCAAAGGCCATCAAAACACTCTACTCGGCCGACGCAAACCTTGACCAAATAACGTTTTCGACAACCCGCAAAGAGTTTGTGGGCGATTTCACGCTGGTTGTTTTCCCGTTTCTGAAAATATCGAAGCAGAAACCTGAAGACACCGCCGCCGCCATTGGCGCCTACTTGCGTGACAATCTTGCTGAAGTTGCTGATTTCAACGTTGTTAAGGGATTCTTAAACATTCAACTCTCGGCAACTTTCTGGACCGAATTCTTGAACGACGCCATCGCCGACGAGCGCTTTGGAATGAAGCAGAAAGGCTCAAGCGGCAAGACTTTCATGGTCGAATATTCATCGCCGAACACCAACAAACCGCTGCACCTGGGCCATATCCGCAACAACCTCTATGGCTACTCGGTGGCGCAGATTCTGGAAGCCAACGGCCACAATGTCATCAAGGCTAACTTGGTGAACGACCGCGGAATACACATATGCAAATCGATGCTGGCCTGGCAGAAATGGGGCAACGGCGCAACTCCCGAAAGCCTTGGCGTGAAGGGTGACAAACTGGTGGGCGACTACTACGTGCGGTTCGACAAGGAATACAAAAAGCAGATTGCCGAACTCAAGGCGCAAGGTTTGAGTGACGACGATGCCGCCAACCAAGCACCGATAATCCTCGAAGCCCGCGAGATGCTTCGCAAGTGGGAAGCAGGCGACAAGGAAATTGTTGACCTTTGGAAAACAATGAACGGCTGGGTTTACGCAGGTTTCGATGTAACATATAAAGCGTTGGGAATCAGTTTCGATAAGGTTTATTACGAGTCGCAGACATATATGCTCGGCAAGTCGATTGTGATGAAGGGCTTGGAAGATGGCGTACTGTTCAAGAAGGACGACAACTCAATCTGGATTGACCTCACCGCCGACGGCCTCGACCAGAAACTTCTGCTCCGCGGCGATGGCACCTCGGTTTATATGACGCAGGACCTCGGCACAGCGCATCAGCGTTTCGAGCAATACAAACTCGACGAACTGCTTTATGTGGTTGGAAACGAACAGATTTACCATTTCCAAGTTTTGAAACTCGTTTTGAAAAAACTTGGTTTCGACTGGTCGGACCACATCACGCACCTGTCGTACGGAATGGTTGAGTTGCCCGAAGGCAAGATGAAATCGCGCGAAGGCACGGTTGTGGATGCCGATGACCTAATTGCCGAAATGGTGAAAACCGCCCGCGAGACATCGGACGAGCTCGGCAAACTGCAAGAGTTTGACGATGATTACAAAGCACAGATTTACAATATGGTAGGTTTGGGCGCACTGAAATATTTCATCTTGAAAGTGGACCCCAAAAAGACGATGCTCTTCAACCCGAAAGAGTCAATCGACTTCAACGGAAACACTGGCCCGTTCATTCAGTACACCCACGCACGCATCTGCTCGGTGCTGCGCAAAGCCGAAGAAGCAGGCTTGAAGGTTGCCGACAAGATTGACGCCGCCACACAACTCAACGACAAGGAAATGCAGTTGGCAAAACTGATTTTCGACTTCCCCGCAGTTGTTGCCGACGCTGGCGCCAACTACAGTCCCGCACTGATTGCCAACCATCTGTACAGTCTTGCAAAGGAATACAACCAATTCTACCACGACTGCTCAATATTGAAGGAAGAAGACAGCAACGTACGCAGTTTCCGTCTGGCTTTGAGCAAGTTAACTGCAAAAGTCATCAAAACCGGTGCGGCACTGATGGGAATTCAGGTTCCGGAAAGAATGTAATACGGGATGCCATAAAACCGTAGAGACGTCATATTATGGCGTCTCTACTGCATGCACCAATTGTGCAAATAAAAAAACGTCTGGAAGACGTGATTTGCATAACCGGTCGCAAGCGAAGCGCAGCCGCCGGAATATGGTGTGTATGAAACACACTCTGAAAGAGTGAACCTTGCCAAGGTTCAATCCTACGGATTGTTTCCTGCGATGGCGTAAACCACGGGTTACGCTGCGCTCACCCGCGGTTATGCAGATTTTGTCCTTCGGACAATTTTCCACCATTTTTCTAACCATATTATAGGAATTCATTGGGGGTCGTTTGGTTTGGGATAAACCACCGTAGAGACGCGCCATGGCACGTCTCTACACATGCAATGCCAATCCCCATAAACACGTAGAGACGGTGCATGCACCGTCTCTACAAAAACAAATATTGTATTTCCGCCTTATTTCTTCAATTCTTCTATCTGCTTTTCCAGTTCCTCAATCTTCTTGTTTTGCCCGTCGATTATGGTTTTCAGCTCTTTCACAGCCTCAATAAGCAGCGGAGTTATCTCGCTGTAGTTGACTGATTTGTAGCCATCTGCGCCTGTCTCGACAGCCTCGGGCAGAACGGCTTCAAGCTCTTGGGCAAGAACGCCCACATGCCTATCGCTATCGAAGTGCTTATCGGGGAATTCTTTTACCCGCCACTCGTAGGTTACTCCGTTGAGTGTGAGTACTTTATCCAATGCTTTTTCAAGTGGTTTTATGTTTGTTTTAAGGCGTTTGTCAGACGTTGACATCAATTTTCCATAGAAAGTAGTAGCGTGAACTTCAAACCATTTGCGGCTTTCTGTACCTAAAGTGAATTGATTATTTTCAGTGTAAATATTTTGTTGAGAGCTTGGATATACATTTCCGCGAAATTCGGTATTGCCATTCTTGTAAACAATTAAAGCATTGCTTCTTTCACTATCTGATTTTCCATTGCCTATTACAAACACTCTGTCGCTAGTTGCCCAATTATATGTTGAAGAAGGATTAGCTCTGGTATTATATTGTCCCAAAACTACTTCGCAAAATGATGGTGCCGTTGTATTATAGCCCATTGCGGTGGAACTATTACCAGAAGCCGTTGTTTCACGCCCCATTGCGGTGGAATACCCACCAGAAGCCGTTGTTTCACGCCCCATTGCGGTGGAACCAATACCGGAAGCCGTTGTATTATCGCCCATTGCAGTGGCATTACTGCTTGTTGCCTTTGTTTTTTCACCCATTGCGGTGGACCACCCACCAGAAGCCCTTGTTTCAAAACCCATTGCTGTGGAATATTTTCCGCTAGCTGTTGTTTTATAACCTATAGCGGTGGAATAATCATAGCTGGCAGTTGTTTCCACACCCATTGCCAATGCGCCAATATCGGTTGCTTGCGTTCCTGCGCCAATAGCATACGCATAATCGCCTGTTGCCTTGGCTGCTTTCAACGGATTTTTCAGTGAGTCCTGTCCAACACTGCCAATAGCAAAACTGCACATTCCGCTTGCCACTGCTCCAGCGCCAATGGCGTAACTTCCTGCGCCCTTGGCTTGTGCCGAATCGCCTAAAGCGTATGCGTTATTTTCTTTGGCAAAGGCTTTGCGGCCAATGGCTGTGGTGTAATCGCCATTGGCACGTGATTTATAGCCCAACGCTTGCGAGTATTTGCCTTTTGCGGTATTCTGGAAACCTGCGCTAAAAGAGTTTGTACCAACTTCGTTTGCATCGGCGACTTTCAGATTACCTGCCATAAAGGCGTTCTTGGCAGGGTACCAGTAAATGCGGTTCACGCTGTCGAGTTTTTCGGCGCTGGTGGTAAGGTCGATATTAAACAGGTTGCTGGTTGCGCCTTCGCGGCCGCTAACACCAAAACTGCCGGAGTTGTCGCCGTCTTTTGTGCCATCTTCGCGGCCGCTAACGGCAAAGCCTTTGGCGCTGTTGGCGGCATCAATGTAGAAGCGGGTGCTGTCGGTGTTTATGGTCATATATTCTTGTTCACCGCCTTTTGTGGCATCACGGCCCGTAACCAGAAAACCGCTGCGTTTCATCTTGCTGGCGTCGGTGTCAAACTTCACCTGTGTGCCATCGGTAGCCACCTTCAAGTAGTTGGCTGTATCGCCTTTTGTGGCATCACGGCCGGTTACAAGGAATCCGCTGCGCTTCATCTTCGCATTGTTCTCAAGTCGGTCGTCGATGTATACTTTCGTACCTTCGTCATCTATAGAAAGATAATTACCGTTTTTGCCTTCTTTTTTAGCATCGCGGCCTGTAACCAGGAATCCGCTGCGTTTCATCTTGGCGTCGCCTTCGCCTACAAACACTTGCGTTCCGTCGTCGTTTACTGCAAAATAGTTGCTGTTAACGCCATCCTTCTTGGCATCGCGGCCGGTAACCAAGAATCCGCTGCGCTTCATCTTGGCGTCGCCTTCGCCTACATACACTTGCGTACCGTCGTCGTTTACTGCAAAATAGTTACTGTTAACGCCTTCCTTGGTGGCATCGCGGCCGGTTACAAGGAATCCGCTGCGTTTCATCTTGGCGTCGCCTTCGCCCACATACACTTGCGTACCGTCGCTGTTGACAGCAAAGTAATCGCTGCTGGCACCATCCTTCTTGGCATCGCGACCTGTTACAAGGAATCCGCTGCGCTTCATCTTGCTACCATCAGCATCGGGGTCAATATAAACATGAACGCCATTGGGGTAAACGGCGAACACTACGTTGCCGTCCTTGTCCTTAACATCGAACAGGGCATCACCATCAGCTGTTGCTGTGCCGCCATTCTGCACGCCATTGCCCTGAGAACCATTTCCTTGAGAACTGCTGCCACTTCGTGCGGCATAGAGTGCAACTGGCACAGCCTGAATTTTGGTCGAACCCATATTGGTGTAGTTGGTGCCATTGTTTACATCAACTTCCACTTTCAGAAACACATCCTTTGTCCAATCGACAGATGCAAGATTGTTATTGCCAACTGGTGTACCGTTGCCCACTGTCACGCTCAGTACACCGTAGGCGTTGGTTGCCACATTGCTCTGGGTCTCTTGGTAGAACACCGGGGTACCTGTTTGGTCGGTCAGCGTCAGGCGCAACCCCACTTTGGTATTGCTCACAAGTTCGTTTTGTGCATTACGC
>JAFYYA010000118.1 GCA_017557785.1 Salinivirgaceae bacterium | reverse complement strand
CGAGATTGACAAAATCGCACTTGTGGCAACGAACGCAAAACTCAATATCATAAAGAATTACGAGGTTGTTGAGAAACGTCAGGTGAACGTTCCCGAGCAAATTTTCAACATTGCCCGCTGTATGAACCCAAAGTGTATCACCAACCACGAGAACATCCCGACAAAATTCAAGGTGATAAACGGCTCGAAGGTTACCCTAAGATGCTGTTACTGTGAGAAAAACACAGATATAGAGCATATGAAGTTGATTCGATAGCATTCGGTTTTTCCGTACTTCAACACAGACCACGTAAAGCAAAGTTTTGCGTGGTCTGTTTTTATTGCACTCAGACCCGACAACTATTAGGGAGAGCATATTCCCAAAAACATTTTCCTTTTTCAACTGACTTTTTATACATTTGTCTTGCTCTGCATTTTGCCTTGCAAAAGGCTACTTGTTGAGTGACATATTGGAAAGACGTTTACTAACGTTTCCTTTGACTATTCAAAACTTCGCAACTTTTGAAACATCTGTCAGAGAGAAAAGCAGCGGTGAACGCCTATGTGAGTGTATATTGGTTTGACAATCAATATATTCTTGCGTGGGTTTCGCGTTGCTCAATCTTACAGATGTGGGCATTGCGAAGGCCTTGAATAGTGGGAGCGAGTAACAAGATTCCCACGTTTTTCATTTTTAGACATACCGCAATTGGGGAGTCGGCGGATAACAGTTGCGCACGACACGAATGCAGTGTATATGGCTATGAACAAAATTCTTTCAACAACAATGCTTGTAATGTTTGCAATAATGTTTGTGACGTGTAATAAAGAGAAAGAAATAGTCATAAAAAACACTGCCAACCCTAAATATGACATAGGAACAGCTGTTTTAAATGCGGGGAAAAAACAAACTATACACATAAACGACATTTATAGTTTATGGCCTGATGAAGTTGGGAAAATAAAACAGGATTCAGTTATACCCACAAATCTAAAAGCGTTTACAATTTCAAAGGACGGTTTAGCATTGTGTGAGTTTATGGAACGCAATTATCGTAATAATGTGCCCCATATAAAAGTTTTCGACAAAGAAATCAATCTTAATCCATACTTACGTGGAATTTCTTGCGAATACATACAATTACACAGGCCTTATTCATATAACGATTTGATTTTCTATACGCTCGGTGTTATTGGGAAAAAAGGAAAAGATAATAAATACTTTTCTCTGCCAATCATATTAATGATAAACCTTGATACCAAAGAATGCACAGTAGTCGGAAGGGGCTTTTATATTGATGGGGTAAATGATCAGAATATGGCCATAATCGATGGAATATATTTGGGCATTTTGGATTTTTATATGGATTCTTATGAAAGTGTGGTTAAGTATTATACCAACAAAAAAGGAAACTATGTCGGTTGGTCACCCAATGTCAATCTTGTTAATACCAAGACAAAAAGACAATATATTTACAATACCCCATTGAAAAACATAAATACCGATTGGCACTTTACTTATGGCAATGACAAATACGGACGACCAATTTCTATGGAAAAAGGTAATGAAAAATATGTAGTAAAATATTCAAATTCAGGTTATCTCGTTACTCGTTACGATATGGGGCAAAAGAAATACGTTTTTGAACCATACGACGTAAACGAGTTGTTTGATTTAAGAACCTGGGACAGAGTGGTTAAAAATCGCGGGAAACTGACACACTACAACAGACTGACTTCAATTGTAAGAAACAATGAAAAATATGAGGCTGTGTACACCACAACAGGTTATCGCCTTAAAGGATATGATGATAAAGGGCGTATTAAATTCGAGTATGAAAACAATAATGATGGGGATTTCGATTTAGAATATTGGGATTTGAATATTCCAAAACGAGGAAAACTAATAGAATACAGTTATAGTAGTAGTGGTACGTTGGACACGAAAAAATACTACAACGAAAGTCGATCATATTATTTGAGAGAAATACAACTTTCTGATGGCAGATTCTCTTGCCGTGGCATTTATGAAAACTCTGGCGAATTTATAGATGATGTTTTGATAGATGCAAGTTATGAATGGGGTGTATTTTATGATAATTATTATATCATATACCGCAACGACCCTAAAACAGGAATAAAAACTAAAATAACGGAATTGTCGGAAAAACAAATAAAAGGTTGGTTGCTTGACTATTTGTATAATCTTAATTGATAATAACATAAATCAAAAAATTTTAATAACAATTCACTATGAAACATTGCATTTATTGCGGTGCGGGAATGCCCGATGAAGCCAAATTTTGTGGAATTTGTGGCAAGCCTTTTAGCGAGGATCAAACTGAGCAGCGCACAACAGCACAACAACAAGCCCCAGTTCAGGAACCTGTTTATCATCAACAACCCACAACCATTATAGTACAACAACAGACAAATGGAGTAGGTAAAGCTGGATTTATTTTCGCATTGCTTGGTCTGTTTTTAGGATGGGTGCCGGGTCTTGGTTGGATTTTCTGGATTTTAGGAGCACTATTATCATTTTTCGGATTATTTAAAGCACCACGCGGAATTGCTGTCGCAGGACTTATTATTTCTTTTATTGATATAATAATCCTTTTATTCGTTATCGGTGGTATTGCGGCATTATTCATATAATTACTAGTTAAATATATATAAACCAATATATTAAAGATGAATTATTGTATATACTGCGGCACAAAAATAAGTGCCGACAACAAATTCTGCCCACAATGTGGAAAACCCATATTTGGACACCCAGTAAATACGGATCAAGAGCCAGAAGAAGAAACAGACAAAGAGCTTGATTCGCCATTAGAAGAATCTGAGTCAAAAACTGCATCCGTTGAGGAACCGGTTCAGAGTGAAGAAAATACAGTGGAAACTGTCAAAACACTAGATTATGAGCCGGAGAATGACACTAAAGAGAAACAAAGCGGGAAAAACAGAACGTTGACCATTGTATTGTGCTCAATAGCAGCCGTATTGGTCATTTTATTAGTTATTATGTTGGTTGTCAGAAATAGCAAACCAAAGTATCGCATTGTTAATAAGGCTCAAACAACACAATCTGCGCCAAAGCCAAGCGTTGAGAAAAAAGATATCCAATCAAAAAATAACGATTTGGCGAAAAAGGAGGAAACTATTCCCACTGGCGAGGAACTTGTATATTCGATAGCTGACGATGGTTATGTGAATATCAGGGACTTTCCCAATGCCGATTCTGACGTGGTTGGCGTGCTTGCAACCAATCGTGATGGAGCGAAACTGATAAGCAATCAGGGCGAGTGGTGGAAGGTCTGTATTGACAGTGTGGTGGGCTATGTCAGCAGCGAGTATGTCAAGTTGAGCAACACCCCTGTCAAAATAAACGGGCTGCCTAATGTTTACTATGTTGTTTTGGGAAGTTACGAATCATTAGACAGTGCGCTTACGTATAATTATCGGCGCCCCGATGGTATGGAGTGTTGGATATATAAATGTACGGCAAAGGGTAAGACTGTCTATCGCTTGTGCGATGGTTGTTTTTCTATTCTGCAGAAGGCTCAATCCGCAATAAATGATTGGAGTAGTTCAAGTTTGTACGGTCATTGGTTCTCTGATGCGTGGATATGGAAAAATGACGGACTTGGCAACTGTGTTTTCTGTCCAGTAAATTATGAAACGGAAAGAACTAAACCACCATTAACACCAGAATAGACATCTTGAAAACCTTATTCGGCAAACTCACGAAGTAGGGCTGCCTTTGGGCAGCCTTACTTGTTATTATTCTGATTAAAACGTGAAGCCCAAGCATCATCTCAACAAACGCAGGCCATACCTTTATAGATTTTGTATATCTTTGTGAAACACACAAAAGCACCGCAAAGAGAAATATGGAAACCGACATCGCCAGGATAGAAGAATCGGAATATGGCACAATACTGCTACGGGCTGTAGCACTAATTGACGAAACTCGCACCACCGCGGCAAAAACACTCAATTCTGTAACCAACACTGCTTATTGGAAAATTGGGCAACTTCTGCACGAGAAAAAGTTAGACAGCCGCTACGGAAGCCAAATTGTTAAGAGACTTTCCGCAGATTTGAAAAAGCGGTATCCAACAATGGGAATGTCGCCACGCAATTTGTGGTATATGAAGACATTCTATGAGAGGTATGCTGTGAGCGATGAAAAAGTGCAACGGAGCGTTGCACTTTTGCCGTGGTCACATAACACACTGATTTTAAGCAAAGAATTAAACGATGAGCAGACAGTGTTTTATGCGGAACAGGTAATATCAAAAGGTTGGAATCGCGATTTGCTTATGAACGCCCTAAAAATGGAGATGCACAAGCAACTGCCGACAAAATCGGCCGATAATAATTTTGCATCAACGCTTCCATCCACGCAGGCTGAATATGCCAACGAAGTGTTCAGGGATAATTACAATTTGGGATTCATTGGTGCAACAGAGCCATTGGCCGAATTGGAATTAGAGCGGCGTTTGGTTGAAAAGATAAAGTATTTCCTTTTGGAATTAGGCAAAGGGTTCACATTCATCGGCAATCAGCACACATTGGAGTACAATGGAAAAGAAAGCCGTGTTGATATGCTATTTTTTCATCGCGGATTAAGGTGCTTGGTGGCCATCGATTTGAAAATCGGCGAGTTCAAACCCGAATATGCGGGGAAGATGAATTACTATCTGTCGCTTCTCGACAGGTTGGAGCGCGGCAAAGACGAGAACAGGTCTATCGGAATAATCCTTTGTGCCGAAAAAGACAAGGTTGAGGTGGAATTGGCTCTTGAGGATATGGGAAAACCGATAGGTGTGGCTGATTATCAATTGCTTCTGCCCAAAGAAGAGCTTAAAAAGTTGGTTCAAGAAGAATTCAACAGTTTTGAAAAAGGATTGTAACTTATGCCTTTCCCCTTTTGCCTAATGTCTTAATTCTGTGCATAACTTTTTAAAAAGTTGAAAAGGTGACGATTTCGGGCGCACGGCATTTTGCATAATTTGCGCAAAATCAAGTAAAGTACGACTCGAAATGAGTGTCAACAAGTTTCAAATAGATGGCAGTTGCACATTGAGCGGCGCCATTACACCACAAGGGGCCAAAAACGAGGCGCTGCAAGTGTTGTGCGCTGTTCTGCTTACTGACCAGGAAGTCATTATCCGTAACATTCCGTTCATCCGCGATGTGAACACGCTCATCGACATCATAGCCGAAATGGGCGTCACTGTTGAGCACATCGACAAACATACGTGCCGGTTCAAGGCCGACAACATCCAACCCGAATATCTGCAATCGCGCGAGTTTGCCGAAAAAACAGCCAAAATCCGCGGTTCGGTAATGCTTGTGGGCCCGCTGTTGGCAAGGTTTGGCAAGGCTTACATCCCAAAACCGGGCGGCGATAAAATCGGTCGTCGCCGATTGGACACGCACTTCATCGGCCTTCAGAATTTGGGCGCGAAATTCGACTACAACGCCGACGGCAAGTTCTACAACGTTGAAGGCAAGAACCTGAAAGGCACCTATATGCTGCTCGACGAAGCGTCGGTGACGGGTACGGCCAACATCATTCTGACAGCCGTGATGGCACAAGGCACTACAACCATCTACAATGCCGCCTGCGAGCCTTATATTCAGCAACTTTGCAAAATGCTGAACAAGATGGGCGCGCGCATTTCGGGCATCGGCTCGAACCTTCTGACCATCGAAGGCGTGACATCGCTCAACGGCTGCGACCACACCATTCTGCCCGATATGATTGAGATTGGCAGTTTCATAGGCTTGGCCGCGATGACACGCTCGGCAATAACGATTAAAAACGTGTCGTACAGCAATTTAGGCGTCATTCCGCGCGCTTTCCAACGATTGGGCATACAAATGGAACTTCAGGGCGACGACCTGTTCATTCCGGCGCAGGAACATTATCAGGTTGATACATTCATCGACGGCTCGATACTCACCATCGACGACGCGCCGTGGCCAGGCCTGACGCCCGACCTTTTGAGCGTGCTTTTGGTGGTGGCCACACAAGCCAACGGCAGCGTGCTGTTCCATCAGAAAATGTTCGAGAGCCGCTTGTTTTTCGTTGATAAACTGATAGATATGGGCGCGCAGATTATCCTTTGCGACCCGCACCGCGCCACCGTCATCGGACTCAACAACAAGCACCGCCTGAAGGGCATCAATATGACCAGCCCCGACATCCGCGCAGGTATGGCAATGCTCATCGCCGCCCTGTCGGCCAAAGGCACGTCTGTCATCGACAACATCGACCAAATTGACCGCGGATACGAAGATATCGATTTACGAATCAATGCCTTGGGCGGCAACATAACCCGATTGTAAAACCAAATTATACGATTTTGAAGAAATACATAAGCAGCGATTTTGTGAACGGTGTGCGCCAAATGATTGACGGCGCCAACCGCATTGTAATCACATCGCACAAAAACCCCGACGGCGACGCAGTCGGTTCAGGATTGGCTCTTTATAACTATCTGACCGACAAGGGCAAAGACGCTTGTTTCATCTTACCCGACCTTATGCCGCAGAACCTGAAATGGATTCCGGGGGTCGACAGCATTGTAACCTACAAGACATCGCCCGAAGAGGCTGACAAGATTATTGCCAATGCCGAAATACTGATTATGGCCGACTTCAACAGTTCGAGCCGTATGGGCGACGCCGTGAAAAGTTTCGACGCAAGTCCGGCCAAACGCATTCTGATTGACCACCACCCGTTTCCCGAAATCCGCACCGACGTGGCCTACAGCCGCCCCGAAGCCAGCAGCACATCGGAACTTGTGTACGAACTGCTGTCGGAATTGAGCGGTGCCGACGTGCTCGAAACCACAGTGGCAACCTGCATCTTCACCGGAATAATGACCGACACGGGCTGTTTCAACTACAACTCGTCGTCGCCAAACGTGTTCCACATCATCGCAAATCTGCTTGAGTCGGGAATCAACAAAGACCAGATTATCGATAACATTTTCAATCACTTCTCTGAAACACGGCTGCGGCTTTTGGGCTTCAGTCTGTACAAAAAAATGAAGGTGATTCCCGAATATCAGACGGCCTACATTTGGCTCACGAAAAAGGAACTTGAGGCTTTCAACAACCAGCAGGGCGACACCGAAGGTCTTGTAAACTATCCACTTACGATTGACGGCATCAATTTTTCGGCGCTTTTCACCGAAAAAGACGGCTTGACAAAATGCTCGTTCCGCTCGCGGGGCACATTCCCGGCCAACAAGGTTGCTGCCGAACGTTTCAGCGGCGGCGGACACCTGAACGCGGCCGGCGGCGAGTTCCACAAGACCATCGGCAAGACAATCTACTACTTCGAAAAAGTGCTGCCCGAATACGAACAATATCTTGAAAAATGAGACTCTTGTGCACCATATTGCTTGCAATGGCAGCCGTCGCAACCGGCTGCAGCGGCCGAAACAACGGCGATGGCAAGGTGCCTATGAGCAAAGAGAGCCTGATTCGGGCCAACAAGGGGCTTGTGACCATCGACCACGAGCGCATTGAGGCTTTCGCCGAAAGGCACCAATGGGAAATGGGCACAACAGAGACCGGCCTGTGGTATCAGATTTATGACCACGGCGATGGCGATAGTGCGCGTATCGGATTGATTGCCAATATGAATTACACTGTATCGCTGCTCGACGGAACTGTTTGCTACTCGTCGGACAGCACCGGCTCTAAATCTTTCGTCATCGGACACGGCGGCGTTGAATCGGGGCTCGAGGAAGCCATTCTTATGATGCGCGTCGGCGATAAAGCGCGGTTCATAATGCCGCCACACCTTGCCCACGGCCTTCCGGGCGACAATAATAAAATTCCGGCGCGTTCAACTATAGTTTATCAAGTAGAATTGCTTAATTTAACCGACTGCGAAAACAAAAATGACTAAAATGTCCAACATATTCAGAATCAAATCGATATGGCTGCAGATGATAACCATCGCAATTGCAGTCGCATCGTGTTCGGGCGGCCACGACGGCTACTCGCGTAAAAATGGCGTGCTTTACAAGTTGATAGTCATTGGCGACACGGTTTGCCCGCCCAATGCCGGCGACTACGTGACCTGCCAACTCTGCTACTCGACAATGAGCGACTCAACGTTCTTTGTTGGCAACCGCACGTTCCAACTTACTGAACCAGAGTTCGATGGCTCGATTGACGTCTGCTTTCTGATGATGTCGGCAGGCGACAGCGCATCGTTTATCATCGATGCCGAAAACTTCTTCCTGAAAACGCTGCAATGCCAGATGCCGTCGTTCATTAAAAAAGGCGACAAGATGAAAATCGACATCCGTATGGACGACATCCGCACCGAAGATCAATACCGCCGCGACAAGGAAGAGTTTCTGAAATGGATTGAGGATTTCGGTGAATATGAGAAACTTGTGCTTCACAACTTTATCGAAAAGCAGAAAATCGAAGTTGAGCCGACCGAATCGGGAATGTACTTCATCAGCCTTGTCAACGGTTCGGGCAAGCCGGTTGAATATGGCGACATTGTGACCGTGAACTACGAAGGCCGCTTCCTGAATGGCCGTTTCTTCGACTCGACAGTGAAACGCAACCAACCGTTCGAATTCGTCTATGGTACTGAACTTCAGGTTATTCCGGGCTTGGAAGATGCCATCGGCCGTATGCGCGAAGGCCAGCGTGCGTTGGTGATTCTGCCGTCGGACCTTGCTTGGGGCGAGAAAGGCTCGTCAACGGGCATTGTGCCGCCGTTCACCACTGTGATTTACGAAGTTGAACTGCTCAAGGCTGTTCCGCAATCGTCTGATTCAGAAGACTCTGAAGATATTGAAAAGCAATCTGACAGCACCGACGAATAGTGGCGAACCGGCTGCCGGTTGGCTGAAAAAATACAGCGTACCGATTGCCACCTACGCCATCTTCACACTTATCGGACTGATTGTGTGGGCGATTCGCGATGTGCGCTACTTTGCACTTTTCAACGGTATCGGCACCACCGAATTGGTCACTCGTATTTTGGTCATCAACAATCCACGGCTGCGCCAGCCTATGCGGCGGCTCGTACAAGCACTTGTGGGCGGTATGCTGCTCATTATGCTTGGTTTCGTTTTCGGCGTCAACTTCCAGTTTGAGCAGATTTTCTTCGATTTTCAAGCCGGCGTGGTCACCGGTGCTCTCATTCAGTTGATTATCGCCCGGCTGATAATTCCGTTTGTGTTCGGCAACGCTTTCTGCTCTCGCGCTTGTTGGGACGGCGCCATTTTTGAGATTACAAACCGCAAAAACGGACGGAATTTCAAGCGTAAACCGTGGTTGGCGTGGGGGTATCTTATTCTGCTTGTGGCTGTGGCTTTTGCGGTGGCGCACTATTTCACCAATCCCGCCGGCGACGAGAACGAACTTCTGCGTAAGAAGTGGATTGTGGGGCAAAACCTGTTCATCGTTGGTGGCGGCTACCTGCTTACAATGCTCTGCGGAAGCCGCGCCTACTGCCGTCTGCTCTGTCCGTTTATGACTATTTCGAGCCTTCTCTACCGATTCTCAATTTTCAAAATTACACCCGTAAAATCTGACAGTTGCACACAATGCGGCGCCTGCTCGAAAGCCTGCCCGATGCTTATCGATGTAAAAGAGTCGGTGCAGAATGTAGAGAAGGTGAAGAACGCACAGTGCATCTTGTGCGAACGCTGCGTGAGCGCTTGCAAACGGAACGTGCTGAAGGTGAGCGCAAAGAGGGCGGAATGAGATTGATTTGCTACAATAAAAAAAGCCGTGATAACACGGCTTTTTTTTTCATCTTGTTTATAAACAATTAGAATTCTGCAAATTCAGCATTGGTTTCTTCAACAATGGCGGTGCATTCCATTTCAATCAGCCAGTCGTGGCGGCAAACGGGTGCCTGGACAAATGTTTTGGGAACATCGGGCAAACGATAATCGGCCCATGCTTTAATGGTTGCATAATCAGCAAAATCGCGCAGATAAATCACCACCGATGCCAGATTGGCAACCGATGCGCCACCTTCAGCAAGCAATGCTTCAACATTCTCAAGCATGCGGTCGGCCTGCTTGTTCACATCGCCCTGGTAAACCACTTCGCCTTTGTTGTTGATGCTTGCGGTTCCGCTGATGATCAAATGTTTGCGGTCGCCATAATGGATGGCTGTTCCGCGCTCGAAAGTAACACCGTATTCTGATGTGCGGTTCAGATTGCTTTCAGCCTTCAGATATTGAATCTGCGCCGGCTTGAACCCCTTGAGCGCATAAGCGTCGAGCACCACAGTGCATTTCGCGTCAGCGTGGCGTCCGCCAATGCCTGTGCTTGCAATGTAATGAGTATCGTTCTTAAGTCCTTCAGTCTCGAAGAATTCGCGACGAGCCTTGACGACACCGCCATAATTGGTATCGATGTTTTGGACAAAAAGCCAAGTACGCATACAGTTGTCGGCCAGCGACACATTGTGTTTCCGCAACAACTCGACATAATCGGCGAAAAGTTTGCGTGTTTGGTCTTCAGAAGTGCCTTGCGAGCTGTGCAGATAGGTGTTCCAAATGTGCGAATAGCCATTGTGCTTGACAATGAAAGCATCAGACGACGACTCAATCTCGACATCGGTTTGGAAATTGCACCACATTGCCACTTTGGCACCATTGAGCGGGGCTTGTTCAACAATTGAGACTGCGCAAGGTGTGTTGTTCAGCGACTTCTGCAGCAACTCAATCTGATTATGGGCGTCGCTCAAAAAATAGCGAACAAAAACCGGTTTAGCCGATGATATGCGAGTGGTGTTAAACTCTTTAAACGCACCTTGAAGATGGTTAAGTTGCTCAGCAAAAGGCATATTGCGGCGCGTAACCTGAAACATAACGTGGTACTCTGTCGGCTTGTCGGCAATGGCAAAACGCGCCACCTGAGCCTCAACATTGTACAAATCGGAAATAAAATGTGTGTATTTCAAAACGTAAAATTTTAAAAACGCACGAAAGTATAAAAAAATACTTTGAATACGCGTTTGACGTACTTTTTTCGCCTTTTATCCGATTCTGAGTTCAATTCCCTTTGTACTTCCCATACAACCTGGCCGCTAACGAATCGCACAGGTAAATGCTGTCGGCAGCATATATCAGACGGCCTTCCGATTTGTAACGTATTGAATAGTAGTCACCATGAACAGCAAGGAAATTTCTAAAAATGCTGCAAGTGCCCATATAAGCCGTGTATGCATAAACCGGATTCACAGTGTCAGAAACATGATAGATATAGACTACACCTGAAGGTGCGCCTTCAATCTCAACTCGACCAATATCACCCGGATAATCTTTTTCAGAGACCGCTGAAAACGAATCGTTGTAGAGTTTGACATTTGCTATGCTATATCCACGTACGGTAGTATCGGTAATAATAGAATAAATGCCTTGCTGCGGCACCGTACCTTCAAGTTTGAAAGTACCCGAAATTGGCCAAATAGCAGCAGAATCGATAATCTGCCTTCTGTTAAAATTTGGTATCAAATAAACCATTCGCATGCGTTTGTCGGCTCCACCTTCAATGGTATAATTCACCGAACCATCGGACTGAACTTCGAACTTGTAATCTTTTAAGTATGAACCGTTTCGAGTTGCATTTTTGCACGAGACCATTAGTGTGGCAGCAAAAACCAGCATTGCAATTCTTATAACATTTATTTTCATAATATTAACTATTTCGTAATTAAACATTAGTTGTTGAATGTTGTTTTTCCATCAAAGGTGGGGTGATCGATAAAAAACGACGTGCTTCTCACCTCTTTACCGTCTTCGTTCTTGTATCTAATTGTGTAGCTGCGGCCTACCTGCAAATTCCGGTGGAATACGTAGTGCCCGGTTGACGAGTGCATTGAGTCGATTACCACATTGGGGTACTCGCTGTCGTAAAGGTAATAGGTTCCGGGGCCGTCTTTATACTCGACACGTGGCAAGGCATATACGTAATTCGACAGGTTGTCCTGAATTTCGCGCAGATAGGCTGCCGATTGATTGACGGTAATCCGCTCATATTCGGCAAATTCATCGTCGGTCAACTTTTCGCCGCTGAAAACGCGGTCAATATAACTGCGGTGCGCGCAGAACTCTTTGTAGCGATTTTCCAAATAGTTATGATAGCCTGGTGTTTTTACTTCGGCAATCAAACTCTCAAGTTGCACTGTATCAATATCGAATGGTTCCATTCTTACAGCACCGTCATTCAGCCATGTGGTGATATGGCGGGTTTGGAACAAATCGAAGGTCATTTGGCTGAAAACCTTGTCCCAAGCCGTCTTTTCATCGATATGCCTTATATAACCATCAATGGCACTACTCGATGCCTTTACCGCGTTCCATCTTACACGATTTCTTCCGTACTCAATCGCCCGCCACGATTGTTGGATGCATGAGTCAACAATAGGAAAACTATCGGCCACAAACTTGCGGTAGCGTTCCGACACGTTATGTCCGTTGTCCATATAATCAACCATAATGCTGCCTGCAATGTACCGCATCCGGTTTGCGGCATAAGCATAATAGCGACTGTATGCAGGTGCCACATGCATAGCACTGTCAGTCATCTTATTAACCATATTCAAATATTTCGACACTGACGCAATAATCGTATCTTCATCAAACTCATTATCGAAGTCGAAAATTACGCTTTCTGACAGCGGCCAAAGGTGCCCCAAACCAGTGTAATGATTGTCATTATCATTATAGAGGAAATCCCACATATTTTTTCCCGATTTTTGCTCCTTACCATGATCAACAACAACCATCACCGTATCACCTTGCATCGCCAGATAATTCATACGCGTATCTATCACACACGTTTTCTGATTTTTATATTTAACATACGCATCGTGCGGCAACGACCAATGGTTGTTGAGCATATCAAACATCACACCGTCAGTGAACACAAAACTTGCCATTCCATCGACGGGGATTGTGGCTTCATACATTTTTCCAAAGCGGTCGGTCTCAACAAGTTGCATTTTCAACGACGACACTTCGAGCCGGTTGTCGAACTGAACATAGCAGTCGTTGGACAGGAATTGGGCGAGATTCTCAACCGACTGCGGGCCGCGGAAACTGTTGCGCAGATAGAGCCGCACCACTGCCGTGCCAATCGAGCCATCGGGCACAGGCATTTTGGGCTCAATGCGCACCGGGCGCTTAAATTTGTAAATGGAATCCCAGTACGGGCACATAACAACTGCCGCATTTACACTGTTTTTCAAAACACAACCTTCAGAATGCCCATTAACAGAGTATCTTGCCACAAACACTCCATGATTTCGAATTGTCATTAAACTGCCATCATCCAACTTGGCCTTTCTCGACGCCTGTCGGCCTATGAAGCCGAGTTCCACCTTGCGGCCGTTGTTGGTGATTGTCAGGTTGAGCGTAGAGTCGGTTTCTGTAACCGACTGATATTGCCACACATCGTTCTGATAGAGAACAACATCTTCGAACAGACTACACTGCCAACCGCCGTCGGCTGAGAACCAACTACCCACCCAATCGGCCGGCACGTGGCTTTGGCGCGTATTGCACGACACCAGCGAAACAGCCACCATGATTGCTAAGACTAACTTTTTCATATTCAATTCATTTTTGATTTTTGATTTTTGTTCCGATAGCTATCGGGATTCGATTTTTGATTTTTCACATTTAAAAGGCCGCCACCGCTGAGCAGCAGCGGCCTTTCGCTAATCAAACAGTGTTTTTGTTGCGACTATAAACATTATGTTGATTATTTTCAGACACTTGACTTTAGACATAAGCCGGCTTCGGTGGTCGGCCTCTCTTCCGACCTTTTTATGGTTATTATTCAGTTAGTTGCTGTTAGTATTCAGCCACTTATGCCTATCGGTCGTATGCCTTATTTGTTAATTATTAATTGTTAGTTGTTAATTGTCAATTTCCTCGTTTCCGGTACATCTCCGCCACCTCGTCAATGCTGATATTCAGCCTGTCGATTTCGGCAAAAAACTCCGGCAGCGACTCATTCATAAACACCTCGCGGCGCATGGCCACAATCTGCTTCCGGGCGCCGTCGGCCACAAAATAGCCGATGCCGCGGCGGTTGAAGATTATGTTGTTGGCTTGCAGAAAGTCGAACGAGCGCATGGCAGTGTTGGCGTTCACCTCAACACTTGCCGCATACTCCCGCACCGACGGCACGCGCCCGCCTTCCTCGTAGACTCCAGTCAGAATCTCGTTGCAGATACGGTCCACAATCTGCATGTATATCGGTTTACTCTCTTTAAAATCCATAGCTTCAATTATTTACTGATTAATTGATTAACTGAATGACTGAATCGTTGGCTGTAGCAACGGGTTTCGCGTTACCTTCTACATTGACTCACTGTCCGGTGCGTGAACCGGCGGAACGACACCGCAATGCCTGCAATCACCATTGCAACCGTAAGCAGCGGCCAGAAAATGCTCGACGTATGTAAAGTGTCGGATGTGGTGGTCACAATCAGCATTAAGACGAGAAACGCAACTCCGAATGTGGCTGCCGTCTTCACCAGAACCAGGCGGTTGAAGAATGCGCCACCGAGCATTGCCGCATGCATTCCGGCAATAGTGAGCAGGATTGTGAAGCCCCAGCCTCGCCAAAAATCGGCCCACATGAACGAATAGGCTCCCGCAATTTGCTGATTGAAATCGTGCAGTTCAACAAATTCTCTGATTATAAGCATATTAACAGCAAACAGCAGCGGCAGTACAAGCCAAAGCAGATAGCGCGCCACAAAGGTTTCGGCGACCGATGCGGGCAGTGTCAGAGTCGAAATGCAACGGCGGCGTCCCCAAATGTTTGCCAGCACCCGCGACGCCAGCACCAACGCTCCGCCAACGGTTACAACGTAAAATGTATTCTCCCTTAAAGTGATGTCAAGCAGAATATTCATTTCGCTGACAATCAGCAACAAAATGCTCAGTACAGCATAGACGGCAAGCATTTTCCACGCTGCTTGCCACTCGCGCCGCAAAACCAATACAAATCGTTTAAAATCAATATTTTTCATAATAATTCAGTTTTTATTGTTCATCGATGTTTACCAATGGGCGGCTCAGGCGCTTGCGCGAGAAGATTATCCGCGCCAAAGCGATGTTAAACACCGTGGGCGGAACAGCAACCATAGCGGCCACCTTCAAAGCACGGCCCATGTCGGGTCTGTCAACACCCACATATTCCATTACCCGCGCCACAATCGAGAAATCCAAATTGTTGATAACCCACGGATAGGCATTAGTATAAATCACAACGCTTATAACTATCACTGTTTCAATCAAAAGCAGTATCAGCAGCCCGCCTTTGCGGAAAATTGTGCCAAACAGCACCGCCAGGCTCGACTCGGTAATCAGCAATGCCACAATAATACAACCTACAGCTGAATCGATAGTATCACCTCGCGGACTTGGCATAAAGCCAATGGCAGTCGGTAATAACCAGTAGAGCAACAGGCGAGCATAGAATTTTTCGGCATTCGAGGCAGGTAGCGTCAGGTAGCCAATCCTTCGTTCGGGGCGTTGAATATTGGCAAATACACGCGAAGCCAAAGTCCAGTAAAATAATAGTATACCACAACAGACGACCCCATAACCAACCATACCGAGAATAACTTGCATTTTTCCAACTTCACCCCTGAAAACGAAGGCAGGAATATACGTAATGGCCGAAAATATACCCGTGAAAATTGCAAGTTCAATCCATGCGTTGGCGAACTCGTGCCGCAGCACAAGCCAGAACCGTTTGATATTAAACCAGTTATTCATAACCAAGCCCTCCGTTTATTTTGCAGCGAAAGCCTGTTTCACACTTTCGGGATTGGCCAGAACGGCGTTGAAAAGCAACTCAATATTGAGCGGTGTCTCGCTGTCGGCGGCTGTGCGCGGGCAGACGGCGGCGCTGCCCAATGCCGACGGTTGGCTATAGATGGCGCCTTCGGGCACCTGTCCCAACTTGCAGTCGGCAAACACCAGATGGTCGCAAATCTGCGCCACCGGCTCGTCAAAAAGCAGTTGGCGGTTGCCTACAATTGTAATGTGGTCAATCAGATTCTCAACGTCGCGCACTTGATGCGTCGATATGATGATGGTGCGGTTGTCGGTCATGCACTCAGCCACCACCTTGCGGAATTGGCTTTTCGACGGAATGTCGAGTCCGTTTGTCGGCTCGTCCATGAGCAGCAGACCGGTGTTGCAAGCCAGCGCAAAGCAGACAAACGCCTTTTTCTTCTGCCCCATTGAAAGGTGCGCAAGATTCATTTCGGAGGTCATGCCGAAGCCTTGCAGACAACGGTCGAGCGTCTCGCGGCTGAAATTGGGATAGAATGGTGCATTGAGTCGCACATAGCGCTCAAAGGTCATGCCCGGCAGGTCGAACTCTTCAGGCACAATGAACAAATCGGCCAGCGCTTCGGGTGTGCGGCGGCTCATGTTTTGGCCGTTGAACTCAACCATGCCTTGTTTGGCAAAGAGCAGACCGCTCATAAGATACAGCAGCGTCGATTTTCCCGCGCCGTTCATGCCTAAAAGTCCGTAGATTTTGCCTTCGTCGAAGGTCAAATCAAGATTCTCGAACACCGGATTGCTTTTGTAAGAGAAGCTTAAATTGTTGATTGTTACCATATTGTCAGTTTTTAATGTTAGTGTATTAGTTGATTAGTACACTACAAACATACGACACTTTTTTGAATTAGCAATAGGCGGGGCGATTTTTTTTGAAAAATTTTATCGGAACACGAAAAAAGCGCAGTTGCAAGGCATTGAAAAATGCACTATCTAAATAAAAAGAGTACTTTCGCAGAAAAATTCAACGATATGAACTTTTTAGACAGAAACGAATTCAACTTCGCACCAGCGCCGCAAGTGCTGGAAGCGCTCAAAAATTTTGATACACAAAAACTTGGCTTTTACACCCGAATCTACGACGAAGGCAAGAAGAGTATTTTCTCGGTTTTTCTTTCGGAAGAGTACGGGATTGATGAGAAGCAGATTATGCTTGGCTACGGCGGTGAAGACCTGCTGAAGGAAGCCGTTCACTATTTCCTGACCTTGCCCGACCACAACAGGCTGATGCTGGTGCCAAAATTCTCGTGGTGGTACTACAAGTCGATTGCCGACGAAGTTGACGGCCAGACGGTTCAGTACCCGCTCTACGAAGACGGCGACACCTACCGCTACGACCTTGACGCGCTCAAGAAGATGCTGCACGAGTTGAACCCGAAAATTCTGCTTCTAGCGTCGCCCAACAACCCGACAGGCAACGCACTGACACCCGAGCAAATCGAGAATCTTCTGCAGGAAGCACCGAAAACCACTTATATAATAATCGATGAAGCCTACGCATCGTATGTTAACCGCGACAGCAGTTACATTAAGCGTTTGGTCGATGAATTTCCTAATCTGCTGATTGTCCGCACGTTGAGCAAATTCTATGGTCTGCCGGGATTGCGGATGGGCTTTGGATTCACGGGCAACGGCTTGGGCAAGTTCAACCGCTTCGGCAACAAGTATTTAGGCTACAACCGAATCTCGGAAGAACTGGCCATTGCGGCGCTAAAAGCCACCGACTATTACCGCAACATTGCCGACAGCATGAACGCCGACCGCCAGCGCTACGAGCAGGAAATCGGCTCGCTGACAGGCTTCAAAGTTTACAAGTCGCAGGCAAACTTTATACTGATAAAATACCCGATTGAACTGAAAGAATCGCTGCAAACAGCCTTGCAGTCAGAAGATTACAAGATTAAGTTCATGAACGAGCCCGACATCAACACGCACCTGCGCATCACACTCGGCCGTCCCGAACAGAACCGAATCGTCATCGACACCATTAAAAAAGTTGCCGGAAAATGAAAGCCGTGATTCTTGCAGCCGGCACAGCATCGCGCCTTCGGCCGCTCACTTCCACCACGCCGAAATGCCTTCTGAAAGTGAACGGAAAGACACTTCTGAAACGTACTCTGGACAATTTTATCAGCAACGGAATAACTGATTTTCTGATAGTTACCGGATATCTTCAGGATATGATTCGCGATTTTGTCGCGCAGCACTATCCCGATTTGAACGTGAAGTTTCTCTACAACAAGGATTACGCCGCAACCAACAATATTTATTCGCTATTTCTGGCCGAAGAGTTTGCGTGCGGCAACGATTTCATCCTGTCCGACAGCGACATACTCTTCTCAAAGGACATAATTGCGGCTCTTCTGGCCGACAAAAATCTTGATGTGCTTGCAATGAACCGCCACGAGTTGGGCGAAGAAGAAATAAAAATCATTTCCGATGCCGACCGCAATGTGCTTGAAATCAGCAAGGTATGTTCGATTGAAGATGCTGTGGGCGAATCGGTTGGACTTGAAAAAATGTCGGCTAACTATTCAGCCGCTTTGTACAAAGAACTGCACCAAATGATTGACCATGAAGGGCTTTCGAATGTTTTCTACGAGAAGGCTTTTGAGCGTCTGATTCCGCAGGGGCACATTTTTAAATATCTCGACACCACCAATTTCTTCTCGATGGAAATCGACACCGTGGAAGATTACGAGAGAGTTAAGGATTTGAAAATTTGAAAGTTACACCATAATGAAAATAGTACTTTTTTGCGAGAACAAATATGCTATCGACATTCTGAACCCGATTCAGGAAGAAGCACAAAAAGATTCTGAAAATCAGATTCTTTGGTATGTCCACAAAAAGAAAATACCCGACTTTCCGTTGAAAGACGAAGTGAAGTACACCAATTCAATTCAGGAAATCTACGATTTCAAACCCGAAGCTGTTTTTGTGCCTGGAAACATTGTGCCATACTACCTTTCAGGCGTGAAAATCCAGATTTTCCATGGTTATGCCGCCGAGAAGAAAGACCATTGGGTTATCCGCCGCTATTTCGACACCTATTTCACTCAAGGACCATTTTTCACCGCCGGATTCGAGCGTCTTGCAAAAAAATACAAGGATTTTGAAGTGTTGGAGACTGGCTGGCCACGTCAGGATTGGATTTTTCATCACAAAAACGATTTCGAGCAGCAGAAGCAGGAATTACTCAAAAAGTACGGCAAAAAAGAACTTGTGCTTTACGCTCCGACATTCTCGCCAAGCCTGACATCGCTGCCAAAATTCAAGGACGGCCTTGTCGATTTTGTTAACAATCAGGATGTTCTGCTGATTCTGAAATTCCACCCGCTCACCAAAAAAGAATGGATGGATGAATACAGGCAACTCGCTTCGGAGCAGAAAAACATGCTTTGGATTGAAGATTACACCGTCACAAAGTATATGCTGATGGCCGACGCGATGATAAGCGACACAAGTTCAACCATTTACGAGTTTCTTCTTTTGGATAAGCCGGTCATCACTCTCGATGCTGTTGCGAAAGACATCTACTGGAAAAACATCACCGACCCGATGCAACTTTCAAAGGCCTACGACGAGATTAAAACCGACCCGAAACTGACCGAACTCCGCCAATGGGTTATAAATAATTACGACCCATACACCGACGGCAAAGTGGCTCAAAGAATGCTTGAAGGCGCCAAAGACTTCATTGCGCGCCACGGTGTTCCCGAAAAGCGGAATGTCAACATCTGGCGTAAGTACACAAGTATCAAGGCTTTTGGAAGAATCAGAAAATAGAAGTTATAGTTCCGACTTGTGGAAAAGGTGATATAGTTTCATCTCGGTCTTGTAATAACTGCGGAAAAACATGTAGTTCATAAAATTACGGACATCGAGAGTTGAATTGCACGGAACAATCTCAACATCTTCCTTTTTGGCATCAGGGTCAAGCATATCGCAAAGACTCGCAATATATTCAAAGAGATTGTACTTGTCCAAAACCAAGTTTTTTGCTTCAGTTAAAGCGGCAGCGGCAGTCGTGCACTTATCCTTTTCTATCATTTCATCGATAATATCTTTTGATTTTTCAAAATCGAGAATATCTATCGGTGTAAATGACTCTTGCGGGAAATAATCAGAAAGATTCTTGCAACCGTAGTAAAACGGATATGTTCCGGCAAGAAAACAGTCTGAGATTTTTTCGGTCCAGTAATAAAGTTCCGAGCAATTTTCTATGCAAATGTGATACTTATATTTTGACAAGATCTCCCATTTATCGTCGAAACCATTGAACCCCCTGCCGAATATGTCGATTTTGTCACCGTAATACGCTTTCAGTTTTTCGACGAATTTCAGACGATTTATATGCCCGCGAGATACCGCAAGATTGCTTGATATTACTGATATCAGCTTCTCTTTTTTCGGGAACCCGCTGTTTTTTAATGTGTCATAATCAAGAGAATATGCACACTTGCCAGTTGCCGCATCTTCTTTGTAACCTACAAACCACGGCAGAACAGCCTGAGCGTAATGCACATTACGATGCTTTGTCGGAAATTGGCTGGTAGATACCAACCCGAACTGGTTCAGGTATTTCTGAGGATAATTCAATACCGATCGCGGCTCTGTGTTAAGAAAAATGACGTTCTCGGGTGCCACATTGCAAACTGTTTTCTGCCTCACGCCCTTGCCTTGAACAACCCAAAAATCGGGATTTTTGAAATTGTCATCTATAACGAACCTGTATTTCCCGTTCAACGAAACCATGGCATCGTTCTTTGTCTGACGATGAAATATTTCGCCTAGTCCGGCTCTGTATGGAGTTATCTTTATTGTAAGCATTTTGTCAGCCATTTCTTTCCGCTGTTTAGTTCGCAGTCCTACTCTTGCGCAAAAGTAGTCGGAAAAAACAAACAAAGCCAAACTTGAGCGAAGAAACCAGTCCTACTTCATTTCCGGTAATGAAAAATCCCCGCCAGCACTCTGCCGACGGGGATCTTTATTTTCATCCAGACACACGCTGTGTGTCAATGCAATTAATTACGCCTTCTTGATATAGTTCACAACCCACTCGCCAACTTCGCTTGTGCTGTGAGCGTTGTTCTTGTCGATATCCTCAGTAACATAATTTGCATCGAGCGAAGCCTGCACAGCCTTGCGGATGAGCGCGCCCTCCTCCTTCAGGTCGAAAGCGTACTCGAACATCATTGCGGCTGAAAGAATTGTGGCCAACGGGTTTGCAATGTTCTTGCCCTTTGCCTGCGGATACGAACCGTGGATTGGCTCGAAAACGCTTGTGTACTCACCGATTGAAGCCGACGGAAGCAGTCCCATCGAGCCTGAAATAACCGAAGCCTCATCGGTCAGAATGTCGCCGAAGGTGTTTTCGGTAACCATCACGTCGAAGAAGCACGGATTCTGAATCATGCGCATTGCAGCGTTGTCAACATACATATAATCGGTGGTCACATCGGGATATTGTGGTGCAATTTCTTGTGCCACTTTTCTCCACAAACGGCTCGAAGCCAAGACGTTAGCCTTATCGACAACAGTCACGTGCTTTTTACGTTTGCGGGCATACTCGAAAGCCACTTTCAAGATGCGCTCAATCTCAGGACGGCTGTAATAGTTGGTGTCGTAAGCCTCCTCAAGGCCATTGGCGTTAACTGTCGGCTCAAGTTTCTTGCCAAAATACATACCGCCAGTAAGCTCACGGATGCAGATAAAATCAGCACCTTTCACAAGGTCCTCCTTCAAAGGCGATTTGTGAAGCAAGCAGTCGAAAGTCTCAACGGGACGGATGTTTGCAAACAGTCCCAACTTTTTGCGCATAGCCAGCAGGCCTTGCTCCGGGCGAACTTTTGCGGTTGGGTCGTTGTCGTACTTCGGGTCACCCACAGCGCCGTAGAGCACTGCGTCGCTTTCCATACACAATTGGTGAGTCGATTCCGGATAGGCATCGCCATAAGCGTCGATGG
Organism: Salinivirgaceae bacterium; assembly: GCA_017557785.1. Taxonomy (GTDB): domain Bacteria; phylum Bacteroidota; class Bacteroidia; order Bacteroidales; family SZUA-534; genus RUG13583. Next base: position 4,271 of record JAFYYA010000118.1, on the reverse strand, counting down.
CGCACGCACCAGTCAAAGCCTCCTTATATTCAAGCTTATGACCAAATTTCTCACAAACGGCTTTTGTAACGTCCAAGGCTTGTTTCATCACCTCAGGACCGATTCCGTCGCCAGCTAAAACGGCGATTTTCAAATTTTTACCCATGTTTTATGTTTTAAGTTATAAGTTATCGAAGTATTAAGTTCACCTTTTGTGTAAAGTATAAAGTATAAAGAGTAATGAGTAAGGTGATTTGATGTGTCGTTACCCTTTGGTCTGTTGTCTGTTGTCCGTTGTCTGTTGTCCGTTGTCTGTAGTCCACTTTACTCTAATTTCACGCCCACAAAAGTCGCAAAATTGAAGTGTTTATGCAACACCGATGTTTGCGAGAATCCAACCTCACGCATCAAATCGAGTTGATAGTTAAGTGTTTGCGGTGTGTCTTCGGTTTCGTATTTCTTCAAGAAAAAATCCACCTCGCCGGGAACATTCTGACGCAGAACGCTTTTCCAACCTTCGAGCATAAGTGCGTCGATTTCAGGCGTTTCGCCAATCACAATGTCGTTCACAAAGAACAGCCCGCCACGTTTTAGCGAATCGTAAACCCGCCCGAACACCGACTCCCACTCCTGCGCCGTGCGCAAATGGTGAAGCGTGGTTCCTGCGGTTATAATGTCGTACTTTTGATAGCCAAAATCAATGGTTTTGTAATCGGCACAAATAGCCTTTACAGCACCTTTTGTTGCTGCCGAAACGCGCCGCTCGGCCTCGCGTATCATATTCTCGCTCAAGTCGATAAGCGTATAATCGGCATTCGGAAAAACCTCGCACATCTTGACGGCATAATTGCCACCGCCGCATCCCAAATCCATAATCGTCTGAGCTTCAGGACACATGGCTTTTGCTGTCTGCGCCACAATCTCCATACACAACGGCGAATCAATAGCCGTGGCCTGCCCCGTCTCAATGTTCGTGAAACGGTCAACCATCTCATTGAAATTCTGACGGATACTATCGATTGACGACTTTTGCATTCGAGTTATTTTAGGAACGCAGATTGAATGGATTGACGCAGATTTTTTCGCACAGATTACACAGACGACACTGATTTTAATTGATTACCACACGTTTCACAACATCACCCACCTTGACAATATAAACGCCTGTGCCATTTACGGTTATCGTAGAGACGTGGCGCGCCGCGTCTCTACACACAAGGCGCCCCATTACATCATAAACACTGATTTCCTCCGCAGCATTCTCAACTACAATGTTACGGCCGTTGGCGTAGATGTTCACGGCGTTGGCGGCAGATTCGGTAACGGGGGTGGTTGTTTTCCACACAATCTCACCTTGGTATTCTGGACCGCGGTATTCTGTACCGCACCAATTCCACTCCCATCCTTTTGGCCTTTTTTCTACCATACAATTTATTGTTGCTGTGCAGCCGCTAAAAGCATATGCACCAATACTATCTACTGTAATAGGAATAGTTATTGTTGTAATGTTACTACAATTATAAAAAGCATCTGTGCCAATACTTGTAACAGTTTCAGGAACAACCACATCACCTCCTTCGCCTATATATGCAGTAAGTTTTGTTTTTTCAGCATTAGAATAGACAAAATCCCCATCAATTATACCGTTTACTGTAAGTGCTCCCCACGGACTGCCTTCGGCATTGCCAGAATAAACAATGTTTTTTACAAGATAGAACGCATGATAGCCAATGCTTGTAACAGAATCTGGAATGGTAACTGATGCTAGACTATAGCAACCAGAGAACGCATATTCGCCGATGCTTGCAACAGAATTTGAAATGGTGACTGATGTTAGACTGTTGCAATCAAAGAACGCTTCATTGCCAATGCTTGTAACCGATTCGGGTATGGTGACAGATGTCAGTCCACTGCAACCATAAAACACCCTACCATCAATATGATAGACCGAATTGGGAATGGTCATGGTTGTCAGGCCACTGCAACCATAAAACGCCGAAGCATCAATATAATTGACCGAATTGGGAATGGTCACTGTTGTTAGGCCTATACAATTGTGGAACGCATTTTCACCGATGCTTGTAACCGATTCGGGTATGGTGACAGATGTTAAGCTACGGCAATCAGAAAATGCCCAGTTGCCAATTCTCGTCACTGAATCTCCAATTACAATCGAAGTCAGACTGCTGCAACCCGCGAACGCATAGTTTCTAATGCTTGTAACCGTATTGGGAATGATGACTTCTTTTTCAACACCGACATATGCCGTCAGATTCGTTTTCTCGGCATCTGAATATATGAATCCATTTTCATCAGGGATTGCATTAACATTTAGTGCTCCCCACGGTCTACCTTCGGCATTGCCAGAATAAACAATGTTTTTTACAAGGCCGAAAGCATTGTCACCAATGCTCGTAACAGAATTTGGAATAGTGACTGTTGTTAGGCCTGTGCAATAGCGGAAGGCACTTTCACCAATGATTGTAACCGAATTGGGAATAGTAACTGATGTCAAGCTGATACAAATCGCAAACGCAAAATTTCGAATGCTCGTAACCGCATATTTTACTCCTTCGTTTTCAACTTCGGCGGGAATAACAAGGTCTCCTACGGGTTTATTATTTTTATTCGTTCCAACTGAAACTTCGTGCTTTTCGGCATCGGTAATGGTGTACTTCAGGTTGCCAATGGTGAAATCGTCGGCCCACGCCGAAGCACTCTCCATCAGCAAAAAAGCAACAATTAAAATCTTGTTTTTCATAGCGTTATAATTTTATGTCTGTTATCAATCGTAATTCGTAATTCAAAATTCGTAATTACCTCGTCCCTATTCCTCAATGATATTCAGCATCTTAATGGTTGCCTTGATAGCGGCCATAGTTTGGTCGGGGTCAAGGCCGCGGGTGCGGAACTCCTTGCCCAACTGCCAGGTAATGGTGGTCTGTACCAAAGCGTCGGTGCGGCCGCCGGGCGGAATGGTAACGTTGTAATCGACCAACTTCGGCAGCGGTTTATTCAAATTGCCGTAAATCTTTTTAATACAGTTCATAAACGCGTCGTATTGGCCATCGCCCGAACCGGTTTCCTTGTAGAGTTCGCCGTCAATCTTAACCAAAACCGACACTATCGATTTCAGCCCTTTTGCGGTGCTGAAATTGTAATTCACAACATCAATTTTATCCTTAATACGCTGACTGCGAAGCACATCGCTGATAATGAACGGCAAATCCTCCGGCGTAACGGTCTCCTTCTTGTCGCCCAGTTCAATAATGTGCTGCGTAACTTTGCGCATTGCGTCGTCGTCGAGTTCGATGCCCATCTCCTCTAAGTTCTTCTTAATGTTGGCCTTACCCGATGTTTTGCCGAGCGCGTAAGTGCGGTGACGGCCAAAGCGTTCGGGCACAAGGGAATTGCAGTAGAGATTGCTCTTGTTGTCGCCATCAGCGTGAATACCAGCCGTTTGCGTAAACACATTCTCACCAATAATGGGTTTGTTGGTGGGTATGCGGATGCCCGAGAACATTTCAACCATACGGCTGACGCGGTAGAGTTTGCTCTCGTCGGCGTTCACCTGATAGCCGAAATGGTCTTTCACAATGGCAATGATGCTCGAAATTGTCACATTTCCAGCACGTTCGCCCAATCCGTTGATTGTGGCGTGGAACGATGTTATCCCCGCCTTGATGGCCGCAAAAACGTTGGCCGTGGCCAGGTCGTAGTCGTTATGCGGATGGAAATCGAACTTCAAGTCAGGGTAACGGTTGCGCATTGCCGTCATATAGGCGTAAGTGTCGTCGGGATTCAGGATTCCCAGAGTGTCGGGCAGCATAAACCGATTGACACCGCAGTCTTTTAGCGAATCGAGCATAAAATACACATAGTCAGGCGAATTACGCATTCCGTTCGACCAGTCTTCAAGATAGATATTGACACTGATGTTGCGGGCGCGGGCCTGTTCAATTGAGTTGCGGATATCGGCCAGATGCTGCTCCGGCGTCTTGCGCAATTGGCACTCGCAGTGCTTGAGCGAGCCCTTGCAAAGCAGGTTAACAACCTTACAGCCAGCCTTTTCAATCCAGTTCAGTGATGTTTCGCCGTCAACAAAACCAAGCACCTCAATGCGGTCGATAAATCCGCGTTGACGTGCCCAGTCGGTTATCTTTCTGACGGCGCTGAACTCACCCTCCGACACGCGCGCCGAAGCCACTTCGAGCCTGTCCACCTTCAAATCTTCGAGCAGAAGTTTTGCAAGGCTCAACTTCTCGTCGTCGGTGAAAGCCACGCCTTGCATT
>JAFYYA010000117.1 GCA_017557785.1 Salinivirgaceae bacterium | reverse complement strand
GGGAAGGTCGTAGGCGTTAGTGCTGAAATTGTACGATTTACGGTCGGCTTCCATTGTGTTGGCGGTGGCGGCCAAAGTGGTTGTGAGTTGTCCGCCGCGCGGCAGTAAAATATGGTGTTTCAAGCCGATAGCGCCCATTTTTTGTTTCGATTTTCCCTGGTTTATGTCGAAACTGGTTTCCCATTCGGTGGTGTCGGAAACGATTTTCTCATCGGTGTCGATAAGCCCCGTGCCCCAAACAGCGAACGTTCCCGCCGATTTTGTAGGCAGATTAATCTTGAAGTTCAAGTCCTGATAATCAACCACTTCACCGCCCATATCAACCCAATCCATTTTCGACGCCAAACCCAATGACGAATATCGGTAATTGACTATATATGAAGCCTTTCGGTCCTTGCCGATAGGACCTTCCGACGCGAAATCGATACCCAAAGTGCCCAACTGGAAGGTGTGCTCATACTTGTCGTTGTTGCCCTGGCGCAGTTTCATATCGAAAACGCCCGAAACGGCATCGCCATATTCGGCAGGGAAAGCCGCTGTGAAGAAATCGGAATTGCCTACTACAAAGGCACTTAACGACGATACCAAACCGCCGCCTGCCACCGAAATGTCGGCAAAGTGGTTGGGGTTCGGAATCTCGATACCCTCAATGCGCCACGCGAGCAAATGCGGTGCGTTGCCGTGGATTGAAATGCCGTTGGTGCAGCCGTCCTGCGACACGCCCGCAAACGAACTTGCCAAACGCGCGGGGTCGCCGAAACCGCCTGCGTAGCGGCTCGCCTCTTCAATCGAAAGCATCCGCGCACCCGTCGAAGCCATCTTGTTGAGCGGCTGCTGCTTGTTGATTTGCGGACGAACCGTAACCTCGTCAAGCGCTGTCACCGACTCGTGCAAACCTGCCTCAATGTATGTCTCTTTCGCCGACGACACCATCAACTCTTTCATTATCAGCGGCTCATAGCCGATTGTCTGAACAATAACGGTATGGCGGCCGACGGTCACGTTTTTAATCACAAACCGTCCGTCGGCATCGGCCGCGGTGCCTTGCGTAGGCTGGTCGTCAAGGAAAACCGTGGCAAACGGCACAGGTCCGCCCGACGCCGCATCGAAAACCACCCCCCTAATGTTCTGTGTGAACGACTGCGCTTCAACCAACTGATTCTGAAGCAATAAGCAAACTGCAAAGATTAAAATCCGTTTCATATCCATTTCGTTTTTAAGTTTCTGGTGCCAAAAGTAGATTGGCCGCCATGACCAATTTTTAATTGTATACGAAACAGGGTGCGCTGTATACGAAACGGGGGATTTGAGAGAAAAGAATATATTGATGGAATATGTACTAGACGGAAACACAAAGGGCGAATTGAGATTCGCCCACATCTTAAATTCGCATTATTTTTTGTCTGCGACCAACTAATCGTTCACTACCCAAAATCCGTTGCGCTTGCCGTTTATACGGCGAATGATGCCAAGTTCTGCCAAACGCACGGTGAGCGTTTTCACCGTGCGCTCCGATTTGCCAATTTGTTCTGCTATCTCTTTTTGTGTGGCATTTGGCTTCTGCTTAATAATTTTCAGAACCGCCAATTCGTCCAAAGTGCAATTTTTGCACTTTGAAAATAGTTTTTCATCAGTTTTTGCACTTTGAATTGCACTTTGGAACATTTTTTCGTCCCAATCAACGTGTAACTCACGATTCGACAACGGATTGTGCTCATCTAAAAGCATATTGCGGAAGAAACGCACAAGAAAAGATATGTCGAAATTGATGTTTCTCAGCACGTTGGTATAATTTGCCCTTACGAGTGCGTTCCGGAAGAACCATGAATTATCTGCAAAAATAACGTTGTCAGCATCAAACCCCAATGTCCGCAGATATTTTATAATAAACACAGCCGTAGTGCGTGTGTTGCCTTCACCAAAAGGGTGAATCTGCCAAATGTTGCTGCAGAATCGCGCAATATGCTCAATTGCGGCAACAATATCAACCATTGAATAATCGAACGTCCGTTCTTGCTCAAAATCATATTCGAGCGTTTGCCTGATGACATCGGCGCTCGCATAATAAACTGATTCGCCATTGAGCACCCACTCACGTTTGGTGATATTATAGTCACGGATGCGTCCTGCGAATTTATATATGCCAAAGAACAGATGTTTGTGAATTGCAGTGAGTTGCGTTGGACTAAAGGTGAATGTTTGTTCCGACAGTAATTCAGCAATCCGCGCCGACACTTTGTCGGCTTCTTCGGTGTCTTCTGTTTCGCTGCCATGACGCTGTTGTGCTGATTGGTAATAACTTTCAATCAGTTCGTTAGCTTTACGAACGGTAATATTTCCGTCAATATGCTGACGCGCAGTTTCAAGCAGATAATCTGACGTGTGCAAACCGTCAACCTGTTGCAAACCAATAGCAGTTTGCCATATACGACCGCGCTCCTGCTGAGCTGGCTCTCTTTGGCGGATATATTCTTCAAGATTAAACGTTTGTTTCAGATTGTCAGTCATCTGCAATATTGTAAAAACTTTTGCCTAAACCGCGCAAAAGCATCGTAAAGATACGAATAATTTGGATTTATCAATTCCCAAGAAACCGCCTGATTTCATCGATTTGCGCTAATGCAATGCGGCGCCCTTCATCGTATACTCTCTGCATCTCGTCGGGATTTTTTGACGTACGGCTGATGTTGAGCGGCTTGTCGGGGCAGATGACGAGCACATCGCCTTGCGCGGCACGCTGGCGGATGGCCGCCGTGGTGCGGTTATACTCGATGTGGCGGTCGCGCATAGCTTTGATAATCATCGGATAACGCCGCAAAAACAGACGCATCAGCCACATCAGGCGGTTGGGCTTTTTGCGATAGGTTTCGGGCTGCGTCAGAACCACAACATTGCGGTCGTAGCCGATGCTCTCGAAATAATCCAAAGGGATGGAATCGGTCATTCCGCCGTCGAGCAGCCGATAGCCGTCAACTTCCACAATGCGGCTTGCCAACGGCATTGAAGCACTGGCTCGCATCCATGCCAAGTCGCGCTCGTCGCAGGTGTCGAGCCGCTTGTAGACGGGCTTGCCGGTCATGCAGTCCGATGCCACAACATAGAATTCCATCGGGTTTGCGCGATAAGTGTCAAGGTCGAAAATATCGAGTTCGTGTGGCAGAACATTGTAGCAAAAATCAGCACCGTAAAGGTCGCCGGTGGTGAAGAGTGAGCGAAGCGAGCAGTAGCGCCAATCGTGTGAGTAGCGCTTGTTGTAACGGATGGCGCGGCCCGGCTGTCGCGATTTGATGTTGCAACCGAACGTTGCACCTGCCGACACGCCAATGGCACCGTCGAACTCAATGCCGTTTTCCATCAGCACATCGAGTACGCCCGCCGTGAACATTCCGCGCATTGCGCCACCTTCGAGAATTAAGCCTTTTTTCATTCTTTTTTTATGACATCAGACAACAGACTAAAGACAACGGACGGATGTGGTTCGTCCCCACTATAGCCCGTCACTTTCCTATAATGTCTTTCAATTTTCAATTTTCAACTTTCAATTTTCTGCATTTACTTCTTCACAAACTCAACTTGAAACATCGCCGGCCACAGTTTGCCGGTCACAAACCATCGGTTGGTTGACGGCTGATAGGCGATCCCGTTCAGCACATCAACCCTTTGTGTGAGTTTCGACTTATCGAGCAGATTGCGCATATCGATGATTTTCAAAACCTTGCCCGTTGCGGGGTCGATAGCCACAATGTTGTCGGTGCAGTAGATGTTGGCATAAATCAGGCCGTTGACAAACTCAAGTTCGTTCAGTTCGGTCACGGGGCCTTCGGTGTCACACACTTCAATGCGGTGGTGTTCCTGCATTGTGGCGGTATCGATGAAATGGATTGTTTCCGTTCCATCACTCATAATCAGCCATTTGCCATCGTTGGTCAGGCCCCAACCTTCGGTTGAATAATGAAACTCGCCCAATTTGTTGAGCGTCTGTTTGTTATAGATGAATCCGATGCAAGTGCGCCACGTGAGTTGGTAGAGTTTTTCGCCCATGATGGTGACGCCTTCGCCAAAATAGTTGTTTGGCAGATTGGTGTTTGTCAGAATGGTTTGTCGCTCAAAATCAATCTTGTATATGGCGGATTGTCCTTCAATTCCGGTGCCTTCGTAGAGCGTGCCGCCGTCGAACTCAAGCCCCTGAGTGTAGTAATGGCTGTTGTGCGGCAACTGCTTTATCACCTTGTAAGTCAGCCGTTCAGGCTCAATGTCCGACTTGATGCTGAAGCGCGCGCGTCCTTCGGCCACCTGTCCGCCGCTGAGCCAAGCCTTTACGGTGACAATCTTCTGCCCCACAGTCAATCCGGTTGTTTCAATGTCGGTTTGTGCTGAGCCGGCACCGAATTGGAATTTGTGGCCATCGATGATGGCCACAGCCGAGTCGGGTACAGCGTTGCCGGGCGCGGTTATTTTCAGGCCGATGGTCTGCCCCGATGTGGTTTCGGCGCCACAAGTAAGTTGAACCGTCAGTTTATCGATAACGTTTTGAGCCGTCGGCCGGCTTGGCGTTGGCTGTCCGCTGCAACCCGCCATCACAATCGCAGCCGCTATCAGTTTTAATTGCTTCATTGTGTCAGAATTTTTGCGCAAGGTGCGAAATTTTGGCGAATTCCGACCTTCAACTTTAATTTGTCCGCAACAATTATTATTGTAATTTTGTCTCAATAAATCAAGCAATTGACAATGCCAACCCAATGGTGGCAAAACGTTGCTGCAAAACATTATTCTATGAAAACAATCAAATTTATTGGCCTGATGGCTACAATCGCGGCAATGACCGCACTATTCAACTCTTGCGACCTGCAGAGTCTGCTCGACGAAGCCAACGAAGACGACAGCGAAGGCTACTCTTACACTTTCGACAACGAATACGGCGGAAAATCAACCTACTACAGCAGTGCATCGTGGGCTACGCTGGCTGACAAAGCAGCGTTTATCAACAAGTTTGAAAGCATCGGCGGCAAGTTGAGCGAGAGCGTTGTATCGAACGGCGTGTATGAAGGCGACAAGGTGGAAGAAGTCCGTTTCAACCACGCAGCAACCGATGACGAAGCAGCCGCCTACGTCAAAAAAATGGCTGCCAACGGCTATATTTTTTCATACGACGATGGAATGCTTACCGGATACAAGGTTGAAAGCGATGGCGTCAGATATGAGTTTATACTCGACGGGAACGACTACTGCTACCGCAAAACTGTAATCAGCAGTCTCAAGAAGGAAGAAGCGTTGAAAGATTATGCCGAAGAGTTGAAAGGCGCGTCGCGAATCAAAGTCTACACCAACTGGACTCAAACCAAAACAACATCGCCTTGGATACAGGTATTCCCCGAAGTGGGCGGCATCTACAAAGTTGCAACCACTGATGTTGCCGGCAACATAGTCACCATCTACGGCGTGAAATACGATGACCTTGCCAAACTGGCTGCAAAAGCCGTGGCTGAAGGCTTTACTGATGACGGTTGGTCATACAGCGATTCGTTCGAGAAGGAAATCAACGGCAACCGCTACACCATGAGCATCGACTACGGTGGCTGGGTGACCTTCCAACGCTATCTGAAAGAAGGCAGCGATGGCAGTGGCGATTACGTTGACAGACCTTCATCGTCTGAAAATCAAGAGAACAACAACGAACAGAACCAAGAAGCGCCTGTTGACAACGGCAATCCGGGCGAAAATGAGAATGAGAATAATAACGGCGGCAACGGTCAGGCAGTTTCGGCCGACGATTTCAACGCTGACGGTGACATCGACTGGCGCGACAAATTTTATAAGCTGGTAGCAACAAGCGGTGTAAGCACCCATACACGCAAAACATACAATGGCGAAGTTTCGCTCTACAACTTCACTTCGGTTTACGGCGCAATCCAAGTTTATGACTCGGCTGCCGGGTACGAACCCAATCAGTATTACTACGACCTTTCGGTCAAAGGCGGACTGATGTACGAATACTCGAATGGCGCATGGCGCTACAAGAGCCGCATCTACAAAGACCGCAACAAACCGGTCGACGAAGGCTTTAAGAGCCAATTCAGCACGTTGGTTTATTTTGCGCCACCATCGTGGGGTGTGGCTGATATCTACTTGGGAACATCGGTGTTAACAAAAGTGGGCAGCGTGACCTACGCAGGCCGCGAATGCACCGAATACACCTACAACAATAATTATCGGTATTATATTGATAACGAAACCGATATATGTCTTTATTATAATGGTGCCGGTGTCGAGTTTGAGACACTGGATTTTAAAGTTGGCGCAAAACTGTCGGTTCCCAACTACCGCAGATATCAAGCCGATTTCCCGACTAACGTAAAAATCACAACAACCGAAACCGCATTTGGAATGACTTCCAATCTGACTATCATAAAGATAGGCAACGAATGGATGAGCACCGACAAATATGGCACCCGTCAGTATTGGAAGTTCGACAACAACGGCATTACATTGAAAGCCATGGTGAAAGATGATGGTGACGAAAACTGGACATCGGTTTTGGACAGCACCCACTGGCAGGATTTCGACTACTTTGCACAAAAGTGCGATTTCAGTTTCATCTTCAGCAACTCAACACCCAAAGGCACCTGCTACAGCGAGTGCAACCCCACAAGCGAGACGCTCACAGTGTGCGGTTTTGAGTGCGTGAAATATGATGGCACAAGTGTTATGAGCACAAGTTACGAGTTCTATGTGAACGAGAGTAACAATGTGGTTTACAAGGCAAAAGATATTTCAACAAGCGAGATAACCGGTTGGGACACATCTGTTTCAAGTTTTGATACTTCTGCACCACAATAGAAAAGCCGACAACAGTTGTAAACACAGTAAATTATGGATTACTTTCTTCTTTTCTTGGGCATTTTCCTGGCTCTGTTCGGGCTGATAGGCTGCTTTATTCCCGTCATTCCCGGGCCGCCGTTGAGTTTTCTCTCGTTGCTGATGTTCCAACTGACGCGATGGGGCGGTTTCTCAACCACGTTTATGATTGTGATGGCGTTGCTGGCCGTTGGGGCGGTGGTGCTCGATTACATTGTTCCGGCTCTGGGCACCAAAAAGTTCGGCGGCACCAAGCGCGGCACGTGGGGCGCCACCATTGGCGTTTTTGTGGGGATGTTCTTTGCACCGGTCGGCATTTTCCTTTGTCCGCTGATTGGCGCCTACATTGGCGAATACACCGGCGACAACAATTCCGAACGCTCGCTCAAGGCTGCCTTCGGTTCGTTTGTCGGCATAATGACCGGTCTGGTAATCAAACTGATAGTGTCAGGCGTGATGCTCTATTACTTTGCGGCTGCGCTCTATGGCGTGATTCGGTCAATCGAGTGGTTCAACTGACGCTATGGCCGGAACCATGAACCGAATGTCGCCGAAAGAACTTGCCCTGCTCGACCAAATGCAGCGGCTGCACTACAGCCAAGGGCTGATAACCACGGCGTTGTCCATTCTCAAGCAATCGCGTGAAGCGCAAGACGAAATGCTGCTCTACATGTACGAGAAACACCCGTCGGAACGGAAATTTGTGGAACGGCTGGCGGCCATCTGCGCCACCGACCCCAATATGCAAAAAACAAATTCATTTTAGGCCGACTGACAATAATTTATAGATTTGCAGGTTTTTTAGAAAAAGGGAAAAACGATGTCTAAAAAAATAGCGCTTGGCCTGCTGCTGATGGTCTGCTCGCTTGTTAGCACGGCGCAGCAGAGTGTGGCCCGGAAAATATACCATATCGAAGGCGAAGCAATGTCGGCGACAACACAGATTGACCCCGGCGAATTCTACCCCAAGCTGCTCGACAGCATCATCATCGACCAACTGAACTTCATTCTTGACGAGCGCGACTGCGAACCGCTGCAGTTCCGTCAGCTGATGTTCTCGGTGGCCAACGAGCAGTCGGAATATATGGCGATGATGGCCAAAGACGACCCCAACGCCAAACTGGAACAACCCGTCGGCAACCGCATGCTGGCTTTCGGCGGCTCAACCGAAGCGGCCGAGATTACCGCAAAAATCAATGTAATCAAAGGCAAGCAGGAACTCACCTACTTCCAAATGGCCGAAGAGCTGGTTTTCCGATGGATGTCGAACAGCAAGATGGCCGCGATGTTCGAAAGCACCAACTATCAATATATTGGCGTGTCGTCACACATCGATTTCGACGGCAAGCGCGTCTACGTGACCGTGGTTCTTGGCAATTTCCGCTCGTTCAACGAAGGGATGCGCAACCGCAGCCAACTGAAAGTGCCGTACACCGAGAAAAACATGGGGCTCGACGTCTACGACCCCGAAGTGTGCAAGCGCGTGAACCGTATGACCAACCTGCATGAGTTCCGCGACGCGCTTGTGATTGAAGACAGACAGGTTTACATCGACATGGAAAACGCCAAGCCGCTGCAAAAGCTGCTGCGCAACAACACCGACGCACTGGCTCTCGACATTCTGCAAAAGGAACAATACGACTGCAGTCTCGAACGCAACATCCTGGATTACAACCGTTTCAACCGCGGCGTGCTGACCAAGCCGGTGAAAGCAAAAAAACTTTTCAAGAAGAATCTGGCAGCCAAAGAAGGCCGGCCAAAAGCCATCAAGACGAAAGTTGCCGATTTGCCGCCCGAAGTGGATTTGGCCAACAGCGAGATAAACCTGCTCATTGTGCAGGATGGCGCAGTATGCACAAGTGTGCCGAAATCGTTCATCTACCCGATTAAAGGCACTTACAAAAACAACGTGAAACTGCTGGCCGACACCATCTCAATCAACTCGCGATTCGGCGGCTACAAACCCGTGCCCGACAGCGCCGACCTTGAGTTTGTGATTCCATTCAAAGGCAACAAGGCCGACTACAACGAAGCTGACATTGAGCCGTTTCTGGAAGCACTCGAGCAACGCGACTTCAAGATTCTGAACATGAGCATCACGGCCTACTCGTCGGTTGAAGGCAGCGACTCGGTGAACCGCAACCTGCAGCGCCGCCGCGCCGAAAGCATTGTCCGCGCACTCGAAAAACGGCAGATGGACTCAACCACAACCGAAATCATAACCGACTACAACTGGGACGACTTTGCAACTGACATCCGTTCAACAAAATACAGCAATCTGGCACGACTCAATATTGAACAGGTGCAGGACACCATTCTAAAGAAAAATCTGGCCAAAGAGCTTGAACCCATTCTGCAGAAACACCGCTACGCCCGCATCAGCATGCGCATTGTGTACGATGTGACAGGCAAGAACGAGCGTCCGTTCGTACTGCGCAAGTTCAGCGAAGCGTGCGACTCGTCGGACCGTGTTACGGCGCTGTCGATACAGAAACTGGTGATGAAGCGCATCCTGACCGGTGACTACAAGCCCGATGCTCTCGACGAGATGCGGATTCCGACAACACCCGAGTTTGCCGGTCTGGCCATGAACGACCTTTGGCTGCGCCACCGGCTGGGACAGGTGAAAGACCCCGAACTTAAAGAGAAAATCAGCACGCTGGCCGAACTGAACCCCTACAACGAGTACATCGCCTTCAACGATTTGCTGATGCAAATCACCTACCCCGACGGACTGTTCAAAGATATTGGCAGCCGTCTGCAATCAAGTATAGACAGGCTTTACTCAACAACACTGAAGAAGGAAACCATCGACAAGCTGAACCTTCGCCTACAACTCAAAACCATCAGCGAAGTGGACTCGGTTACGCACGTGCGCTCGGTAAAAACCGCCTGCGTCGACCGCATAAAAAAGATTGTTGATGTGAAAACAGAGTCGATGGACAACAGCCTGAAACTGGCGGAACTGTTTCTCGACAACAAAGACTACATGCTGACAATCAAAACATTGGAACCATGGGTTGGCAGCACCACCAACATGCAGATTCTGCTCACCTACGTGTCGCTCTGCTCGCTCTTCGAGAATCTGATGCACACGGCGGCCTTCGACACGGCAATGTCGCGCATTCAGCAGATTGAGCCCGAAACCTACTGCAAACTGCTGAGCGGCAAAGATGAAGGATTCTCGCTTCGTGTTTTCGAGAACGAAAACGTAAAATCTGACTACTGCAAATACTGCAACCAAAGCGCGCAGAGTAAATAATCTGGGGCAGGCATGCTTATTAACCGCCACGTGTCAATAAAAACAGAAAAGCGCCAAATATTTTTGGCGGTTTCATATAATATTGCATTCAGTTAATCGACACAAGGGTGGAACAATATCTAAACTCGCTGAGCCAATGGCAACAGATTGTGCTGTTGGTATTTGCATTCGCGCTGTTAGTTCAAACAGTGTATTATCTGTGCGTTTGTCTGCGACCGGCCTGCAACAAACCGCCACAGCGCAATGGCGGGCAGCCGCCCGTATCGGTGATTGTCTGCGCACGCAACGAAGGCGAGAATCTGCAAAAATTCCTGCCAAAAATTTTAGAGCAGGATTACCCTGATTTTGAAGTGATTGTGGTCAACGACTGCTCTGAAGACGAAACACTGATGATTGTGGCCGAGATGGAACAGACCTACAAAAATCTGCGCCACACAAGCATTGAAATCGACCGGAAATTCTCGCACGGCAAGAAACTGGCCGTCACTGTAGGCTTGAAATCAGCAAAAAACGAATACGTTGTGCTCACCGACGCCGACTGCTATCCTGCAAGTAACCAATGGCTTGCCGACGTGATGGCATCGTACACCGACGGCACTGAGATTGTTCTGGGCTACGGCGGCTACGAACCACGCAAAGGTCTGCTCAACAAAATCATACGATTCGACACCCTGACTATTGCAATGCAGTATATGGGCTGGGCAAAAGCCGGTCACCCATACATGGGCGTTGGGCGCAACATGTCATACACCCGCAGTGTGTTCTTCGCCAAAAACGGTTTTCAGTCGCACTACTACCTGATGTCGGGCGATGACGACCTGTTTGTGAACGAACGCGCCACAAAGCGGAACACACGGATCGTCACCACTGCCGGAAGCCGCACATTGTCAGTGCCATGCGACAGTTTCGCACAATGGGTGAACCAAAAAAAGCGCCATCTTTCAACCTGGACACACTACCGCCCGGGAACAAAAATAATTTTGAGTTACGAACTGATGAGCCGACTGCTGTTCTATGCAGTTATGATATTGGCAATCTGCAAGTTCGGACTATACATTGAAGCCGCTGCGGCATTCGGATTCCGCATGCTGATGCAGATGGTGGTCTATAAAGTGAATATGCGCAAATTCGGTGAACGTGGATTTTTGTTTTTAATTCCTATATTTGACATCGTTTTGCCAATTTTGCAAACAGCATTCAATATATTGATTTTGAGAGACAAACGCAGCCAATGAACGTGAATCCTGACTTTTCGGAAAAAGCACGGCGCGACCAAGCCTTGGTTGAGCGGGCCCAAAAAGGTGACGAAAAGGCATTTGCCGAATTGCTGACCATCTATAAAGATTCCATCTACTTCACAATCTTCAAGATGGTAAAAAGCAAGATCGATGCAGAAGACCTGACCATCGAAGCCTTTGGCAAGGCATTCCGCAACATCGACCAATACTCGCCCGAATACGCATTCAGCACCTGGCTGTTCCGAATTGCGTCGAACAACTGCATTGATTTCCTGCGGCGACAGAAAATCCGTCAACTCGACATTGTCAGCACATCAGGTTCAGAAGACGAGAACCGCATTGGCGAAGTTTTTGCAAAAGAAGCCACAATGGCTCTGAAATACGATGCCCCCGACCCTGAAGAAAACATCATTCTTCAGCAGAAGCACGCCATGCTGCGCGATGTGGTGGCCAACCTGAAACCCCGCTACCGCGAACTTGTCCAACTGCGCTACTTCGACGAACTGTCGTATGAAGAGATTTCCGACAAACTCGAACTTCCGCTCGGAACCGTCAAAGCCCAACTGTTCAGGGCTCGAGAGATGCTCTACGAGATGCTGAAAGACCGCAGCGACCACTTAAACTAACGGTATGGACTGCATTCTGAAGTATTTTCCGAATCTTACCGGCAACCAAATCGACTGCTTTTCACGCTTGCAGCCGCTCTATGCCGAATGGAATGCAAAAATCAACGTTATATCACGCAAGGACATTGACAATCTGTACGTCAACCATGTGCTGCACTCGCTTGCCATAGCGCGTGTTGTGAATCTGATAAACGGCACACGGGTGCTCGATGTGGGCACTGGCGGCGGATTTCCGGGCATTCCGCTGGCCATCATGTTCCCCGAATGCAAGTTCCGCCTTGTCGACAGCATCGGCAAAAAAATAACCGTTGTGAATGCCGTGGCCGACGCGCTCGGACTGAAAAACGTTGAAGGCGTGCACACCCGCGTTGAGCAGGTGCCCGATAAGTTCGATTTTGTGGTAAGCCGCGCCGTCACTCGTCTCGACACCTTCTACAATATGACGCGGAAATGCGTGGCATCCGGCGGCGCAAACTCAATAGCCAACGGCATCATCTACCTGAAAGGCGGCGATTTTGACGACGAATTGAAGCGAATAAACAGAAAAACAACCATCTACAACATCACCGATTTCTTCAGCGAACCATTTTTCGAAACCAAAAAAGTGATTCATTTGGAATTGTGATGTTGAAAAATTGAACAGATGCATTATAATTGCAGTATCAAATAAAAGCACAGATATGGAAACGAAAGACATAAAAGAAAAAGTTGAACATCTGGAACATCTGCTTTTCAGAGCCACACTCGAAGAATACCCCAAACTGGCGCGCGAGTACTCGTATTGGGCTGAGAAACTGGCCGAGCGCGAGAAAGTGTCAACCAAAAGGCGCATTGAAGACGGCGACGAAGACGATGATGATGAAGAGAATGACGACGAAGCAAACGACGATATCGTTGACGGCGAAGATGATGATGAAGACGGCGAATAATCTGCCGCAACCAACCATAAAACACAAAGGCTCAGACAAATAACCATCTGAGCCTTTATTTTTTACGCACACTATAAGCAGAGAAGCACAACCGATTCATAAAAACACTATCTTGCAAAGTAATGTCTCACTAAAACTAAATGAACATGACACCTACCGAAATCATCACTCTCATTGTAGTCGGCGCATTGGCCGGCTGGTTGGGCAGCCTGCTTTTCAAAGGTAAAGGCATGGGGCTCGTGGTTAACTTCATTGTCGGCATTGTCGGCTGCTTTTTCGGCGGCTGGCTGTTCGATGTTTGCGACCTTAGCCTAAGGCTGTTCAAAGGCGACTGGAAATGGCTGAACAACGTCATCATTGGCGCTATCGGTGCATTTATCATTCTGCTTGTCATCAATCTGGTTTTCAAAAAAGGAAAAAAGAAATAACAGGCAACCGATTCAAAAAAAAGGCCGGACAACTTGTTTGGCCTTTTTTAATGGACAATTGACAGTGGACAATTGACAATGTATCAAACTAATACCTAACACCCAACACCTAACACCTAATATGACAATTACCGATCAACTCTTTGCTCTTCAGGACACTGCCTACGGCGATTTTCAGGCGAAACTGATGCCGACCATCGACCGCAGCACCATCATCGGTGTGCGCACACCTGCACTGCGTAAACTGGCTCAGCAGATTGCCAAGACCGAAGCCGCACGAGAGTTTATCGGCAACCTGCCCCACCGCTTCTACGAAGAGAACAATCTGCACGCGTTCATCGTGGCGCGGACAACGGATTTCGATGAAACCATACGGCAAACTAATCTGTTTCTTCCACACATCGACAACTGGGCAACCTGCGACTCATTCACACCAAAAGTCTTTGGCAAGCACCCCGACGAACTTCTGGCTGCCGTAAAGGTTTGGATTGCAAGCCCGCACACCTACACCGTGCGTTTTGCCATTAAAATGCTGATGACCTTTTTCCTTGACGAGCGCTTCAACGACGATTATCCACAAATGGTTGCTGCTGTCAAGTCTGATGAATACTACATTAAAATGATGATTGCTTGGTACTTTGCCACTGCGCTGACCAAGCAGTACGACTCGGTGCTCTGCTACCTTACCGACCACCGACTCGACACCTGGTGCCACAACAAAACCATACAGAAAGCCATTGAAAGTTACTGCGTTAGCGATGAACGGAAAGAATTTTTGAAATCGCTTCGTGCGAAATAGGCCGCTAATCTTTATAGTCTATAGCCGCCGACCTGCGCTGCCAACGTTCTTTGGCGAATTTCTGCATATCAATTTGAGTATCAGACTCATCGGTAATTTCCATACCAAGCAGCGTCTCAACCACATCTTCCATTGTGGCAATGCCTTCCATACCGCCGTACTCGTCAATCACAAGGGCAATCTGCTGCTTGCGGGTAATCAGAATGTTGTAGAAATTGTAAATCGACGTGTTCTCGTAGCAGTTGATTATCGGTCGGCGCAAGTTCTTGAGTTTCACGTTCTTCTTGCCTTCAGCCAAATAGAGCAGAATGTCCGATTTGAGCACAAAGCCTGTGATGTCGTCAATTGAATCCTTGTAGACAGGAATTCGCGAGTAGCGCAGATTCTCTTTGTTGCTGAAGAAACGCTCGAGAGTGGTGTTCTCGCTGGCAGCCACAACCACCGTTCGCGGCGTCATCACGCTCTTCACTTTCAGCGATTTAAGTTTCACAAGGTTGTTGATAATCTTGCCTTCACTCGACTCGAAAACGCCTTCGCGCTCACCAATGTTGGCTAATGCCGCAATCTCTTCGCGACTCACCGTCTGTCCGCGGCGGCGCGAGAAAAGTTTGGTCAGCGATTCCGACACAAGCACTATCGGATAGATGATATATATCAGTCCCTGAACAATATACGCTATCGGAACGCACAATTCGCGCCAATAGTTTGAGCCGATTGACTTCGGGATTATCTCTGAAAAGACCAAAATCAGCACGGTGAGCACACCCGAAGCAATGCCGAAAAACTCGCTTCCGAACACCGCAACTGCCTGTGCGCCAACGCCTGCAGCACCAATGGTGTTGGCAATGGTGTTGAGCGACAAGATGGCCGCCAATGGTCGGTCGATGTTGCGTTTGAGCCGCACCAAAATGCGTCCGCCTCTGCCCTTGTGCGCCACCGATTCGGCATAAGAAATTGACGTTGAAAGTATTACCGATTCTGATACCGAACATAAGAACGATACCAAAAGTGCGGTTGAAAGATAAACTATAAGCAGAAACATCTGAATATCAACAAGAAAACTTTTCTATGCCTGAACCGACAGTTTCTTGAATTCGAATGGTACTTTCACAATCTGCTGATAATCATTGCCCAATTCCTGCATATCTTCGTCAGAATAGTACCATACGATTGTCACATCGGCACCCGTTTCGAACAGAGTTTCAAACTGTTGCATAATCTGAAGCAGATACTTCGATGTGCTGGTGTTGAAATACTCAAGTTCCATGTGAAATTCGGTTTTTTCGGCCGGTTGCTTGATATATTGCGCAATCCACTTTGATATCGGCTCGTAGAAACGAATCGAATTTTCAAGAATCGACCGCCCCAAAAGCCTGAACTGGCCGGTTGTGGCATTGAAAATCACTGTGGGGCGGCTGGTGTTGCCGTCTATCTGGAAAACGTTGGCTGTTATAGTGTCCATTCGATTCAATTTTGTTCGACAAAAGTATTTAAATATTGTAACAATACAAACGTTTGCATAAAATGATTACGTGAAAAAGGCCGATTTGTTTCAAACATTTTGTTCGCGAGCGAAGATTTTAAAAAAATCCCGGCCGGAATACATTTAATGCTCAAGTTGCCTATATTTGGCTACGATTTTTCGTAATAAACACAAAACGATGAAACATAATATCTTATTTGCTGCAATTGCTTCGCTTTCGCTTATGGCATGCGGCGGCAACGAGCAGATTCGGGTGGCCTGCGTCGGCGACAGCATCACCGAAGGCCACGGCATTAAAATCCAAAGCCGCGACGACTATCCTGTGGTACTGAACCGCATTTTGGGCGATGGCTACAGCGTGCTTAACTGCGGAAAAAGCGGCGCCACACTGCAAAAAAAGTCCGATTTTCCGTATTGGATTTTCAAAGAATGCTCAAATGCTCTGGCTCTCAACGCCGACATTGTGGTCATCAAGTTGGGCACAAACGACACCAAACCGCAGAACTGGAATGCCGATCAATTCAAAATTGATTATCAATTGCTTATCGATACTTTAAGAGCTAACGGGCGTAATCCGCAGATTTTTGTCTGCACCCCTGCCCCCGCCTTCAGCCACGCTTGGGCTATCGATGACTCGACAATTGTTGCGGGTGTGATTCCTATCGTGACCGAGCTTGCGAAAGTCAACCATTTGGAAATCATTGATTTGCACACAGCATTGGCCGACAAACAAGAGTATTTCAAAGTTGACGGTATCCATCCCGATGAACCGGGTGCGGCTTATATGGCCGAAATCATCGCGAAAGCAATAAAAAAAGACTAACTTAAAATAATAACACAATGAAGACCACTATTTTATCAGCAATGGCAGCCATCTGCCTGACAGCCGCAACACAAACGGCAAACGCACAATTTCCGGGAATGCCGGCACCAAAAGAACCGCAGAAAATTATCGACCTTTGGAATGGTAAGATTCCGGGCGCGAAAGACGTTGACGCAAGCAAACTCGACGAAGTAAGTACCACATCGTTCTTTGCGAGAGATATTAAGGTGCCGTCGATAGCCTACTACCCTGCCGACGAAAACCCGACGGGCACGGCTGTTGTTGTGTGCCCTGGCGGCAGTTATGCTGGTCTGTCATACGCTTTTGAAGGCGTCAGCCAAGCAACATGGCTCAACTCTATCGGCATTTCGGCCTTTGTTTTGCGCTATCGCATGCCAAAAGATGAGTTTATGGAAAAACGCTGCGACGGCCCGCTGCAGGACGTTCAGCAGGCTATTCGCTACGTGCGCAGCCACGCCAAAGAGTACGGCATCAACCCTGAGCACGTTGGTATTGTGGGCTTCTCGGCTGGCGGTCATCTGGCTTCAACGGCATCGACTCACTTCAACGACGAAGTGTACAAACCCACTGAAAATGTGAGCGCAAGACCCGATTTTGCAGTGCTCGTCTACCCTGTCATCACCATGGAACCGAGTTACAGCGAAAAAGGCACACGTGAGTGTCTTCTCGGCTCTGACGCCAACAACCAAACTTTGATCGACCGATTCTCGAATGAGAAACAAGTTACCGCAGAAACACCGACGACATTCCTGGCTCACGCCATGAACGACAAACTGGTGCCTTACACAAACAGCGTCAATTACGCCAACGCTTTGCGCGAAAAGGGCGTTGAGTGCGAACTTCACCTTTATGCTCGCGGCGACCATGGTCTTGGCGCAAGAAACCCAATTGAAACTCAAGCCTTCTGGCATGACGCCTGCGAAAAATGGTTCCGTATGAACGGATGGGTAAAATAAGAACAATTAAAGTATAGATAATTAAAGGCCTGAAGATTAGATTCTTCAGGCCTTTCTTTTTAGTCTGATATACCAAGCGTCTCGAGTAGTCCGTTGCAAGCATCATCGAGCAAATCGAGAACCAACTCAAAATCTTTCGGACCGCCATAGTACGGGTCGGGCACAGAATTGGCACGATAAGTGCGGCAATAGTCCGACATTTTGCTGATTTTCAAACGAGACTGTTCGTCGGGTGCAATATCGAGCAGACGGCGGATATTGTCATCGTCCATACCTATAATATAATCGAAGTGGCTGAAGTCGGCTGTTGTGATTTTCCGAGCGATGCTGGTGATGTTGATTCCGCGGTTGGCGGCGTGTTGGCGCATCCGTGGATCGGCTTTCTCGCCTGTATGATAACTGATCAGCCCCGCTGAGTCGATTTCAAAATCGGCGGCAAGTCCGCGACCGTCCACAACTTGTTTCATAACGGCTTCGGCGCAGGCCGAGCGGCAGATGTTACCCAAGCACACAAACAGAATTTTCGTTTTACTCATCGCTATCGGTTTTTGCGGCAAATTTCAATAAAAACGGCATAACCTTGCTGTAATTCGAAGCAAAAAATTACTTTTGCGCCGCGTTTGCCGATATGGCTCAGTTGGTAGAGCAACGCATTCGTAATGCGTGGGTCGCCGGTTCGAGTCCGGCTATCGGCTCAGACAAAAGGCTGAATCAGAACAGGTTCGGCCTTTTGTTTTTTTTATGTGTTCGGTTTGCTTGAGAGCCGATTGTTTTGTATTTTTCCACCATAAAAAAATTGCATAAAAAATGGGAAAATTGGTTTTGATACGTCATGGTGAGTCGGTGTGGAACGGCCGCAGTTTGTTCACTGGTTGGGTTGATGTGCCACTCACGCAGGCCGGAATTGTTGAAGCATCAAGGGCAAGCCATCTGGTTAACGGCATCGATTTCGATGTGGTTTACGTTTCGGCATTGATCCGTTCGATACAGACCGCGTTTATTGTGCTGCTCAGTGATTCGCGTCGCCGCACCCCCTATTTGATTCATTCTTCCGATTTTTTCCATCGAAAATGGTATCACACGTTCAGCCATACCGAGCAAAAAAACATGATTCCGGTTTACCGATGCTGGCAATTGAACGAACGTTTCTATGGTGATCTGCAAGGACTTAGCAAATCAAAGATTGCTGATATTTTTGGCGTCGATAAAGTGGTGAGTTGGCGACGCGGGTACACCGAACGCCCACCAAAAGGCGAAAGCCTTCAGGACACATCACGCAGAGTTATCCCATTCTTTAACAAAGAGATAGTCAAACAGTTGGAAGCCGGCAAGAATGTTCTTGTATCGGCACACTCGAATACTCTGCGCTCAATAATGATGAATATTGAGCAGATGGACGAAGCGCAAGTGGTTGGTTTGGAAGTTGATACCGCAAATCTAATAATCTACAACTATTCAAACGGCGAGTATCTTCGTGAGACACTGTCTGAAAAAGACGCCCCTAAATAATTGAACTTTAACAAGTTTAACGATTTGTCAAGTTTAACGGATTGAAATCTAATCAATCAGTCGATCAATCAGTTAATCAGTCATTGTAATGTGCGGAATAGCAGGAATTTATGCAATAACACCCGAAGGTGCTAACCAATTCCGGTTGATGGAAAATGCTGTGGGACTGCTGTCGAAACGCGGCCCCAACTGCCAACAGATTTTTTCGAACAAACGGATATGCATGGGACACGCGCGCCTGTCGGTCATCGATTTGAGCGAGAACGCGAACCAACCGATGCACGACGCCACCGGGCGGTACACCATAGTATATAATGGCGAAGTATTCAATTTCAAGCAGTTGCGCGAGAAACTCATCAATAAAGGCTACAAGTTTAAGTCGTCGAGCGACGCCGAAGTTGTTCTATACCAATATATTAATGACGGTCCGAAATGTCTCGACAAATTTGTCGGATTCTTTGCATTTGCCATCTACGACAAGATTGACGACGTGCTTTTTGTGGCGCGCGACCGCATGGGACAAAAGCCGCTGCTCTACTATTTGGGACATGACAGCATTGTTTTCGCATCCGAAATGAAGGCGCTGATGGCGCTCGGCATACCGCGAAAACTCGATATGACATCGCTTTTCGCCTATTTGCAGTTCAACTACATTCCATCACCGAACAGCATTTTCGAAAACGTCAGCAAACTCAATCCGGGGCATTATCTGATTGTTCGCAACGGTCAGGCCAAAGAAGTCAGATATTACTCAATTCCATACAATTACAGCAATCTGGAAGTGATGGATTACAACCATGCGCAGCAGTTGCTTCGTGAGTTGATTGAGCAGTCGGTGACAGACCGGCTGGTTTCCGATGTACCGCTTGGCGCGTTTCTGAGCGGTGGCATCGACTCGTCGGTGATTGTGGCCGAAGCATCGAAACATGTTGATAATCTGAACACATTCTCAATCGGTTACGCTGATGAGCCGTTCTTCGACGAGACACGTTACGCGCAGTTGGTTGCCGATAAATTCCGTACGAACCATCACGTTTTCAAACTGACTAACAACGATTTGTACGAGAGCCTTCATAATGTTCTCGATTACCTTGACGAGCCGTTTGCCGACTCATCGGCCATTGCCGTGAACATTCTGAGCCGCGAGACCCGCAAGCACGTGACGGTGGCTCTTTCGGGCGATGGCGCCGATGAAGTTTTTGGCGGCTACAACAAGCATCAGGCTCACTACAGGGCACTAAAAGGCGGTTTTGCAAATGCGCTTGTCAGAATGGCAAGCCCACTCTACGGAATGTTGCCGCAATCGCGTAACACAAAGATAAGTAATAAGATACGGCAATTGAGCCGCTTTGCGAAAGGTTTGTCGCTAACTGAGCAGGAACGTTATATGGCATGGGCCACGCTCATGGACGAAGATTCGGCCTACAAAATGCTCAACAGCAAAGTGCTGACGCAAGAGAACAATCGCCGCAAATTCAACATTATCAGTTGCATACGCGATGACAAACAGATCGGCGACATTCTTTATGCCGACATGCAGTTGGTTCTTGTGAGTGACATGCTTTTCAAGGTCGACATGATGAGCATGGCCGAAAGCCTTGAAGTCCGCAGCCCGTTCCTTGACCACAGGTTGGTGAATTTTGCATTCTCACTGCCTTGCAACTATCTGGTAAACAGCCGTCGACGCAAAATGATATTGCAGGATGCATATCGCGAACAGTTGCCACTCGAACTTTACAACCGCCCGAAACACGGCTTCGAAGTGCCGCTGCTCAACTGGTTCCGCGGCGAATTTAAATCCGCAATCGAAAACGATTACTTGAATGACGACTTCATCCGCGAGCAGAATATTTTCAATCCCGAAATGGTGAAACAACTGAAAATGCAGTTGCAGTCGAAGAGTCCCGGCGACTCTCAGGCGCACATCTGGGCGCTTGTCGTATTCCAACATTGGTGGAAGAAATATATGCTTTAGTCCACAACAGGCTGTTTAACATAAAATAAACGCTGTCACAGCCCCCTTCCAAAGCCGTTTTTTAGCAAATTGCGGCTTTAAAAGAGTGAGTTATGCCACGTATTCTGAGAATAATCAACAGGTTCAATTTAGGCGGTCCGACATATAATGCGGCATATCTATCGCGCTATATGCCAAACGATTACGAAACACTGTTGGTTGGCGGGCTGAAGGAAGACGACGAAGAAAGTTCAGAATACATTGTCCGCAATTTGGGCATCGAACCGATTGTAATTCCCGAAATGCGCCGTCAGTTGGACGCAAAGAGCGATATGGTCGCCTATCGAAAAATCATGCGGCTCATCCGCGATTTCAAACCCGACATTGTGCATACTCATGCGTCGAAAGCCGGAACTGTAGGGCGTTTGGCGGCCATTCGCAGCAATGTGCCGGTCATTGTCCACACCTTTCACGGACACGTTTTCCACTCGTATTTCGGTAAGAAGCAGACGAAGATGTTCCTGAACATCGAGCGCGGACTGGCACAGCACACATCGCAAATCATCGCCATAAGCCAAAAGCAGAAAGACGAACTCTGCGACACTTTCAAAATCGCACCGGAAGAGAAATTTACTATTATTCCGTTGGGATTTGATTTGCAACGATTTACAGAGAACAAGCAGCAACGCCGCGACGATTTCCGCAAATGCTACAACATTGATGATGACGAAGTGGCGATTGGTATTGTCGGACGGTTGGCACCGGTCAAAAACCACAAACTTTTTATTGATGCCATCGCGAAAGCGAAAAAGCAGACAGACAAGAAATTACGCGCATTTGTGATTGGTGACGGTGAACTTAAACCGGAACTGATTGCTTTGTGCGCCAAACGCGGTTTGTCGGTAGCGGAAACTGACGGCTACGAACCCGCCGCAAAGGCCGATGTAACCTTCACGTCGTGGATTCGAAACGTTGAAGTTGTCTATCCGGGGCTCGACATTGTGGCAATGACATCGCTCAACGAAGGCACACCCGTGAGCCTGATTGAAGCGCAGGCTGCAAATGTGCCGATTGTGACAACCAACGTGGGCGGTATTGAGAACATTGTGCTGCCGGGCGACACTGCCATGCTTGCAGCCAACGGTGATGCCGACGACTTTGTGGCCAAACTGCTACCCGTGGCCAACAGCGCAGACCTTCGTCAGCAGATGTCGGTCAACGGCTGGACTTACGTAAAAGATAAATTCCACTATACTAGGCTGATATCCGATATGGACAAACTCTATCGCCAACTTTTGGCTGATGCCGAAAATCGTGGTAGATTAAAAAGTTAATTTTTATACTTTTGCACACTGAATGAAACGTTTAAAATCGATATTGCTGGTTGTTCTGCCGTTTTTGGCGCTTTGCACAATGCAGAGTTGCAAAGTGCTATACCCCAATCAGATGCTGAAAACCGACAGCAATTATGATTTCGACGATTTTGATGTTAACCAACCTGAATACGTAATCAATCTTTACGACAAACTTGATGTTCGCGTTTATACCAACAACGGCATTCAACTCATTAATACTGAGCAAGGTGGCGGCAACGTTCAGAATCAAACATCAACATTGGGCTATCTGGTTGACAGCGACAGCACTGTAAAATTGCCGACAATCGGGCGCGTGAAAGTGGCCGGACTGACCATTGCCGCAGCCGAAAACCGGTTGGAAGACATGTATAAGCAATATTATCAGCAACCATTTGTAAAAGTGAACGTTACAAACCGTCGCGTGATAATTTTCCGTTCAGGAAGCAATAGCGGCAGCGTGCTCACTATCAATAACGAAAAGTTTACACTGATTGAAGCGCTGGCACAGGCAGGCGGCATGGACGACTTAAGCAAAGCCTATAGAATCAAGGTTTTGCGTGGCGATCTTAAAAATCCGAAAGTTTATCTTTACAACATATCGAGCATCGAAGATGTGAAAAAATCGAACCTTGTGCTGCAATCGAACGACATTATCTACGTCGAGCGTCGTCCGAAGTACGTGCAGCGCACACTTTCAGAGATAGCGCCATACGTGTCGCTGCTCAACACCGTGATGCTTATCTACTTGATGGCAAAGAATTTCTGATAGATGAAACAAAACCGCATACCGCTGATAAACGACAATTTCGACTTGTCAATCTTTATGCAGATTCTGCGCAAAGGCTGGTGGGTGTGCGCTGTGATGCTCTTAATGTCAGTGGCGGCGGCGTTTCTGTATATGCGATACACAAAGCCGCTTTACGAGTCGTCGTGCGTGATTCAAATCAACGAAGAAGACCGCAGCGCCAATATGCTGAACTTCTCGAGCGAATATAACAAGACCGACCTGTCGAAAGTGCTTGAACTGATGCGCTCGAAGGAATTTCTGAAAAGAGCGCTCGGTGAGTTGCCGCTCGAAATATCATATTTCAACGAAGGCACATTCATGTCGTTTGAGATGTACCCCGATGCGCCTTTCAAAATCGAATTGGCGTCGCACAACGGCGATTTGTACGGATGCCCGTTCTACATCGATTTTGTTGACAGCCTGTCGGCACGGATAACTTTCAAAAAATCAAAAAATTCTGATGGTCAGATAATTAAACTTGATGAGTGGGAACAGGTTGGCAACAACATGCTCAAGTGCACTGTGAATAGTTGGCGGTCGATCAACGAGCACGCATCGCGCCTTGGCGAGCGTTATTTTGTGATTATCAACAATCCGAACAACATCATCAACGAGCACAGTTCGAAACTCGACATCTCGCTGCTCAACTCGGCCGCGCAGACCATTAAGATTACCTATGCGGGCCACAACGCCAACAAAACATGGCACATCGTGAACACGATTGCCGAAGAATATCTGAAATACGATGTCAAAAACAAGCGCGAAAGTTCGGCTAACGTGCTGGCTTTCATCGATGAACAACTAAAATCGATTTACAGCAGCCTTGACGAGACCGAAAAGCAGATACAATCGTTTAAAAAAACGAACAAAATCAAGACACAGAGCGATCCGGCGGTGACCGCATCGACACAAAAACTTGAAACGCTCGAAGAAAGAGTGAGCGAACTTGATTACGAACTGCTTGCCATTGAGCAAATTAAGGCAAAACTTGAAGCCGGTGGCGACATCAACACCTACGAGATGCAGGCCGCGCTGGCCGGAACCAAAGCCGCGCAACTGATGGGCAACATTCTGACCAACTTGCAACGCATTATCGATGAGCGCCAACAACTGCTTAACAGCCTGACAATCGACAACATAAAGGTGAAGCAAGTCGAGAAAAGGCTCGATATGCAGATCACCTTGACCATCGATTTTGTAAACACATCGCTTGAGCGGATGCGTGAGCAGAAGGCTGAATATAAATCGCAGATTTCGGAAGCCGAAAAATGGCTGTTCAACGAAAAGAATTACGACGAACTTGAATATGCGCGGTTGCAACGGATGTACGCTGTGAACCAAACCTACTATAACCAACTGATTGACAAGAAAGCAGAATATCTGATTTCGCAGGCTGGCTACATTTCGCGCAACACCATTCTCGAGTCGGCATCGACACCGGTTGAGCCAATTTCGCCAAAAGCGGGCAGCATCTACACAGTGTTCGTCCTGCTCGGGCTGATTATCGGCTGCATCTATCTGATTATTCGCTATTTAATCTATAACGAGATTACATCGGCAAGCATGGTGCAGAACTACACCAAAGCGCCGATTTTGGGTGTTATCCCGCAGTATGAAGACCCCGTTGATGTGTCGCAACTGCTGGTGATGAAAGACCCGCATTCGCCTTTCTCTGAAGCATTTAGGTCGATACGGTCGAACCTGCAATTCATTTCGCACGGCGCCGAAGCCAACATTCTGACCGTCTCGTCGACCATCTCGGGCGAAGGCAAAACGTTTGTGGCCATCAACCTTGCGGGCATCATCGCCACATCAGGCAAAAAGGTGGTTCTGCTCGACCTTGACCTGCGCCGCCCGCGCATCCATCAGGGATTCAAGGTTGAGAACCAATGCGGCATCAGCACCATTCTGATTGGTCGAAACAAGATTGAAGATTGCATTCATCACACTGAAATTGAGAACTTTGATTTCATCACGGCTGGACCAATTCCGCCCAATCCGTCGGAATTGGCGGGTAGCAAAGAGATGGACAATCTGGTTGACGAACTTCAGAAAAAGTACGACATCATCATCATCGACACACCGCCTGTGGGCATTGTGTCGGACGCTGTAGTTAGTTTGCACAGAGCCACTTACCCGATTTATGTGATGAAAGTCGGCGTGTCGAAACGGCAGTTTATTGAGAACGTGAACCTGCTGCGCACCGAAAAGGGAATGGAATATCTGTCGATAATTCTGAACGGCGCCAACATTAAAGCGCATTCCTACAACGGTTACGGGTACGGCTATGGCTACGGATACGGCTATGGCTACGGCGAGACAATGAAAAAAACACGGCACTTGTTCGGTGCAAAACAATCGGTTTAGTATGATTTTGGATTTCAGTATATTTTTCCTGTTGGCGTTTATCCTGACAATGGGTGTGCACGCCTATTTTCTTTCGCGAGCAAAACGCCAAAAGATTAAAAAATACAACATTACGGGCGAACGGTGGGCTTCGCAACGCAAGCCGATGCTTGGCGGAATTGGATTTTTTGCAGGATTTGCAATTGGCGTTGTGGCCTGGAACTTCATGGGTAGCCATTTCACACAAACTGCTGACAGCCACATGATTGTGGGCGTTTTGGCAGCCGTCAGCATGGCGTTTGTGGCTGGCCTGATTGACGATGTGTTCAACACTTCGCCGTTGTTCAAATTCGCAATGCAGTTTGCCGTTGGCGCGGTTTTGATTTTTTCAGGAATCTATATTCAGATATTTGAAAGCCAATGGTTTAATTATATTCTGACACTTTTCTGGGTTGTGGGCATAATGAACTCGCTCAATATGCTCGACAATATGGATTCGGTGACAAACACAATGTGCGTGATTGTGCTGGCGGGCATTCTGGTTCTGTTGCTCTCGCCTGCGCGCGAAATGTTCTTTGTGATTCTGATTGTGCCCACACTTGCTTCAATGTTAGCATTTTACCGATTCAACTGGCATCCGTCGAAGATGTATATGGGCGACAATGGCTCGCAGTTTTTGGGTGCGTTTATGGCCATTATGAGCATCCGCTACCTGTGGAATCCTGCGGCTGCAGAACTCTCGAACCCTGTCTATCCGTTTCTGATTGTCTATCTGGCATTTCTGGTGCCTATCACCGATACTGCAACCGTCACCATCAACCGCCTGATGCGCGGTCAGTCGCCGTTTGTGGGCGGCACCGACCATACCACGCATCACCTGTCGTACCGCGGCTTGAGCGACCGTCAGGTGGTTTGCCTGCTGGGCGCCATCAACATTGTTTCGGCTGGCGTGGCAGTGTGGTTCCTACTGATGCCGCCAAAATCGTCGTGGCCGCTGTGGGTGGCAGGCTGCGCCGCACTTGTGGTGTCGGGGTTGCTCTATGCCAACACAAAGGTTACCAAACCTAAAAAAGTTGAGAAAGGTTGAGAAGGTTGAGTGAGTTGAGAGACTAAACTTCCTAAACTATCTAAACTTCCTAAACATTTAAAAGATGAAAAATCAGATAATTACAATCATAGTTTCAGCATTGGTTTCGGCGACTGTGGCGTTCGCTGTGGCACGATTTTTTCAAACGCCCAACGAGTTCACCGTGAGTCAGGTTACTGATGCGGTACCACTGCCTGATAATCTGACTTTTATGGGCGAGCCCGTGCCAATCCACAACTTCGACACACGCGAGAGCCTTGACCGCGAGTTGCAGGTGAACCGCCTTTGGCACTCGCAAACCATTCTGATGCTCAAGCGCGCTCATCGCTATTTCCCTGTCATTGAGCCGATTCTGAAGGCAAACGATGTGCCCGACGACCTGAAATACATTGCCGTTATTGAGAGTTCGCTGATGAACGTGGTGTCGCCGTCGGGCGCCAAAGGATTCTGGCAGTTTCTGGGCGGCACGGCAAAAGATTTCGGTCTTGAAGTGAACGATGAAGTGGATGAGCGCTACAATCTTGAGAAATCGACCATCGCCGCAATCGCGTACTTCAAGCGAATGAAAGACAAGTTCGGCTCGTGGACAATGGCCGCGGCGTCGTACAACATCGGCGGCAACGGTCTGGCCAAATTCGCGGGGCAGCAAAAGAGCAACAACTACTACGACCTTGTGCTTGGCGAAGAAGCGGGGCGCTACGTTTTTCGCGCCATCGCCATCAAACAGATAATGGAAAATCCTGAAACATACGGATTTGCAATGCCCAAAGACGAACTCTATCAGCCAATTCCCTACTCGGTTGTGGAAGTTGACAGCACTATTGCCGATATGGCAGACTTCGCCTTTGAGCACGGCACTAACTACAAGATGCTCAAACTGATGAACCCCTGGCTTCGCAGCACAAAACTCACCAATCCGAAGCGCAAAACGTACTCGATAAAAATCATCGACCCGAAGTATCGGATTGTTGAAACTGACACGTCGCTGTTCGTCTTGCCGCAAGACATTGAACTGAATTAGCCCTGATTTGGCGCCCGCCGCCGACGAACAATGCCCCAATTCGTCGAAAAAAATCATCGCCACACGCTATAAACGATTGATTTTTTGACTAATATCGCCAATCGATTTTCTAATCGAAAAAACAGCGCTTATTGATAAATAGTAAAAAATACAATTTATATTTGAGTGGCTGATTTTCGGTTACGAGAGTCGGATTTAAAAAAAACAAACGTTTGCTTTGGCAGACACAATTACTACTAAACTAAATACTTTTAAAATGAAAAAGGTTTTATTTGCATTGAGTGCCCTGGCTATGGTTGCCTGCACTTCGAAACAGCAATGCCAACTTCCGCTTGCCGACAAGGCAAATTTCGCGAAAGAAGTTGACGGAAAACAAGTTAGTTTGTTCACCATTAAGAACGATGCTGGCGTGACAGCACAAATCACCAACTACGGCGGACGTATTGTCAATCTTTTCGTTCCCGACAAAAACGGTGCTTTTCAGGATGTTGTGATGGGTTTCGACAACCTTGACCAATATCAGTCATCGAATGACGGCCTTTACTTTGGCGCGCTCATCGGCCGCTACGGCAACCGCATCGGTGGCGCATCGTTCAAGATTGGCGAAGAGACTTTCAATGTTGACGCCAACGAACGCCGCAACTCACTGCACGGTGGCAAAAAAGGTTATTTTGCTGTGGTTTGGGACGGCAAACAACTCAACGACAGCACTTTGGAACTGTCTTACCTGTCGGCTGACGGCGAAGCTGGATTCCCCGGCAACCTGAATGTTAAAGTTGTCTACACCATCACCAAATGCAACGCCATCAAGATTGAGTACTTTGCAGAGACTGACAAACCGACTGTTTGCAACCTTACAAACCACTCATTCTTCAACCTTTCGGGCGACGCTTCGACAACAATCAACGACCACGTGCTGATGATTAACGCCGACAGCTACACCCCGGTTGACTTCTTCTTGATTCCGACTGGCGAAATCGCATCGCTCGACAACACACCGCTCGACTTCCGCACACCGACTGCCGTTGGCGAGCGTATCGACAGCGTTCGTGGCGGTTACGACCACAACTATGTGCTGATTGACTCGGCAAAATGCTGCAAGAGCGGTCTGACACTCGCTGCTTGGGTTAAGAGCCCCGTCTCGGGCATCACAATGAAGGTGCTCACCAACGAGCCTGGTCTGCAATTCTATGCTGGCAACTTCATATCTGGCAAAGAGACAGGTAAATACGGCAAACTTTATCCGCGTCGCGGCGCCCTCTGCCTCGAGACTCAACACTTCCCCGACAGCCCGAACAAAGAGAACTTCCCGTCGGTTGTGCTAAATCCTGGCGAGAAATACTACAGCGTCTGCGTTTACGCTTTCAGCAACAAGGATTGCTGCAAGGAAGGCGAGAAATGCTGCAAGGAAGGCGACAAAGAGTGTGAGAAATAACGCCTATTTAGTTTTGAAATAAACATAAAATAATTAGTAATGAGAAGTGTTTTAGAAAGTTTAAGCACAAATGGCTTTACTGCGTGGGATTATGGTGTATTTATTTTGTATATCGTTATCCTCGTTGGTATGGGACTTTTTTTAAGCCGTAGCAAAAAAGGCGAAGAGAAGTCGTCAAAAGATTATTTCCTTGCAGGAAACACATTGACTTGGTGGGCGGTAGGTGCGTCACTGATTGCTGCCAATATTTCTGCAGAGCAGTTTATCGGTATGTCTGGTTCTGCGTTTGCTTCAGGTATTGCTCAAGCGGCATATGAACTTATGGCAGCGGCTACCCTTATTGTTGTTGGCAAGTTCTTGTTGCCTTTGATGATTGAGAAAAAGATTTTCACCATTCCTCAATTCTTGCGTGACCGCTATAATTCAGGTGTGGGATTGGCATTCTCAATTCTTTGGCTTTTCCTTTATGTATTTGTGAATTTGACTTCTGTTTCTTGGCTTGGTGCTTTGGCTATTCAACAAATATTGGGATTGCCCACAGACCTAAAAATAATGGTATTCGGTATAGAAGTTGACCAAGTAAGGTTTTGCATCATACTTTTATTGTTCTTAATCGCAGGTATTTATTCAATATATGGCGGTTTGGCTTCAGTGGCTTGGACCGACGTTATGCAGGTTACATTCCTTGTTGGCGGCGGCTTGATTACCGCTTATTTCGCTTTGGACGTTATTGGACAAGAAGTTTGGGGGTGTGGAGCAATGGAAGCCCTCGGGAAAATTTATAGTTGGTTTACCTCGCAGCCAAGTGACAAGCACTTTAATCTTATTGTGACGCGAAATGTGGCGGATTATCCCGTTATTAATGGTGTAAAAGATGCTGCAGGAACGGTTATTCAGAAGGAAGACCCATTCTTCACCAATCCTGGTCTGGTACTTGTGTTTGGTGCATTATGGCTTACCAATTTGGGTTACTGGGGTTTCAATCAATACATTATTCAAAAAGGTTTGGCAGCAAAATCGCTTGATGAAGCAAAGAAAGGTATGGTTTTCGCTGCAGTTTTGAAGATTTTGATTCCGTTCATCGTCTGCATTCCTGGTGTTTGCGCCTACTTTATTATGAATGGCAATGTCGAAGGCATTCCTATTGTAGATAAACTTGCGGGGCATCTTCACGGAGCGATTCAACGTCCCGATGATGCTTATCCATATCTAATTCGGAATTTTACCCCTGTGGTTGTAAAAGGTTTGAGTTTTGCCGCATTGTCTGCTGCCGTTATTTCGTCGTTGGCATCAATGTTTAACTCTACTTCAACGCTTTTCACTATGGATATTTACAAGCAGTTTATCAATAAGAACGCAAGTGAGAAAAAACTCGTAAACGTGGGACGTCTTACATCTGTAACCGCTTTGGTTATTGCGCTTATAGCTGTTTATCCTTTGATGGGTGGTATTGACCAAGCATTCCAATTTATTCAGGAATATTCAGCCTTCGTATATCCTGGCGTCGTGGTAATATTCAGCCTTGGACTTTTGTGGAAACGCGCAAGTGGTACGGCAGCCATTGTTGCCGCTATCGGAACTTTTGCGTTCTCAATTATTTACAAGTTTGCATTCCCCGAAATGCCGTTCTTGGTTCGTTCGGGTGTTGTGTTTATCACGCTTGTAATTCTTTTCGTATGGCTGTCACTTCGCAACAAAGACACGGAAGCAGCTACCGAGCTTTCTCAAGAAGATGTTAAGACACAACTTTTGTGGAGCAAGGTGATGTTTGTCGTTTCAGGAGTTTCACTTGCTTTGTTTATTGCAACATTCTTTAGCGAAACATTGCAAATTTACGGAATGTATGGCGCAATGATATTCTTTGCCGCTATCACTGGCACAATCGGCTACTACTTGCGGTCTAATGCTCTTGATAATGTGCAGGATAAGAAGCTTGTTGCTATCGATTTGGCAATCTTTAGAACTGACAAAGTGTTCAATATTGGCGCATTGGCGGTGATTACCATTTTGACTATTCTCTACATCGCATTGTGGTAATAAAACACTTTGCAAATTGTTGAATAATGTTGACTGCTGTTTTCGATTTTAACCTATCGGGAACAGCAGTTTTTTAAAATAGAAGTTATGTTAGAAGATTTGAAACAGAAAGTTTTCAAGGCCAATCTCGACCTTGTGAAACAGGGACTTGTGATTTTCACGTGGGGCAACGTCTCGGGCATCGACCGCGAAAAAGGGTTGGTGGTCATCAAACCTTCGGGCGTTGATTACGACACAATGAAGGCTTCGGATATGGTGGTTGTCGATTTGCAGACAGGCAAGGTTGTCGAAGGCGACCTGAACCCGTCGTCCGACACCCCGACGCATCTTGTTCTGTATAAGGCGTTTCCGAACATCAAGGGCGTTGTGCACACTCACTCGACCTACGCCACCGCTTTTGCGCAGGCTGGCCGCGATATTCCGAACATCGGCACCACTCACGCCGACTATTTCTACAAGGATATCCCGTGCACCCGCGATATGACAAAGGCCGAAGTTGAAGGTCAGTATGAGTTGGAAACTGGCAATGTGATTGTCGACGAGATATTGAATATCAGAAAGATAAACCCCGACCACACGCCCGCAGTTTTGGTCAAGAACCACGGCCCGTTCTCGTGGGGCACATCGCCCGACAACGCTGTTTACAACGCGAAAGTTATGGAACAGTGCGCTAAAATGGCGTTTGTGTCGTTCAGCGTCAATCCGAACACAACAATGAATCCGTTACTTATTGAAAAACACTACAATAGGAAACACGGACCAAACGCTTACTATGGACAAAAAGGTCAGAAACATTAATTCAATTAACAATTAACAATGAATAATTAACAATATTTGGCCGCGTATGAAAACCGATAATGTACTGAAAGATAAAAGCCTTAAGTTTGGAATAAGAATCGTAAAACTTTCCAAGCATTTTATCGGACAGACCACTATCGCGGAACATCCTTTATTCACTCAAATATTAAAATCAGGGACAAGTATTGGCGCTAATGTCAGGGAATCAGAATTTGGCGAGAGCAAAGACGATTTTAAGCATAAACTGAAAATTGCTTTGAAAGAAGCCAATGAAACCGAATATTGGATAGAAATCTTGCACGAAGGTGAGTATTTGAATGATAGCCAATATGATAGTATTATTGTTGATTGCAGGGAATTGATAAAACTATTAACAGCAAGTGTAAATACATTAAATAATAAATAATTGATTATTAACCACAATTAATTCTTGATAGTTAGGGTTGCATCGCAATTGTTAATTGTTAATTATTAATTGTTAATTCAAAAAATTATGGCATTTGAAAATCTTGAAATTTGGTGGGTTACAGGTGCCCAACTGCTTTATGGCGGTGAAACCGTGAAAATCGTGGACGGTCATTCGAAAGAGATGGTCGATGGTCTTAATAAAGGTGGTCTTATACCTATTAAGGTGGTTTACAAGGGAACCGCGAATTCTTCGAAGGAAGTTGAAGACGTGATGAAGGCCGCCAACAACGACGCAAAGTGCGCGGGCATTATCACTTGGATGCACACTTTCTCGCCCGCAAAAATGTGGATTAAAGGTCTGCAAGCACTCGAGAAGCCGCTGTTGCACTTCCACACTCAATACAACGCCGAAATTCCTTGGGACAAAATCGATATGGATTTTATGAACCTGAACCAATCGGCTCACGGTGACATCGAGTTTGGACACATCTGCACCCGTATGCGCGTGGCTCGCAAGGTGGTTTGCGGTTATTGGAAAGACGCTGAAGTTCAGAAGAGAATCGCTGTCTGGGCACGTGTTGCGGCTGGTGTGGCTGACGCTCACAACGTTCGCTGCCTGATGTTCGGTATGAATATGAACAACGTGGCAGTTACCGATGGCGACCGTGTTGAGTTTGAACAGCGTCTCGGCTATCACGTTGATTACTATCCTGTTTCATCGTTGATGGAATACTTGAAGAAGGTAACCGACAAGGAAGCCGACGAGCTTGTTGAAGAATATAAGAAACTGTATACTATTAAGATAGACGAGTCTGGCGAAAAGGTTTACTGGGAGAAGGTTAAGAACGCAGCAAAAGCCGAAATCGCTATCCGCCGCGTTTTGAAAGACAAAGGCGCAACTGCCTTCACAACTAACTTCGACGACCTTGGCGACGCTGACATCAACGACCCGAATTTTGTTGGTTTCGACCAAATCCCTGGTCTGGCATCGCAGCGCTTAATGCAGGAAGGCATCGGCTTTGGTGCTGAAGGTGACTGGAAGACAGCCTGCCTCTGCCGCACTTTGTGGGTTATCCAACAAGGTATGCCGAAGGGTTGCTCGTTCTTGGAAGACTACACGCTGAACTTTGCTGGCGACCGCAGTTCGTGCCTGCAGAGCCATATGCTCGAAATCTGCCCGCTCATTGCTGTCGACAAACCGAAACTTGAAGTTCACTTCCTTGGCATCGGCATCCGCAAGCAGCAGACTGCCCGTTTGGTGTTCACATCGAAAACTGGCCGCGGTATCAAGGCAACCGTTGTTGACCTTGGCAACCGCTTCCGTCTTATCAGTCAGGAAGTTGAGTGCATCGAGCCGAAACCAATGCCAAAACTGCCCGTTGCATCGGCCCTTTGGGTTCCACAGCCGACATTCGAAATTGGCGCAGGTGCCTGGATTCTGGCTGGCGGTACGCACCACAGCGCATTCTCGTACGACATCGACGAAGAATATTGGGAAGATTTTGCAGAGATGACTGGCATCGAGTATGTCCGCATCAACAAAAGCACCAACCTCGGCGACTTCAAGCAGACACTGCGCAACAACGAAGTGTACTATATGCTGAATAAATCTTTGAAATAGCGCATATTATGAACGCTAAAGAAACCATTCAATCGGGCAAGGCCATTCTCGGTATAGAGTTTGGCTCGACCCGTATAAAAGCCGTTCTGATTGACGGCGACAACAAACCTATCGCGCAAGGCAGTTTCGAATGGGAAAATCAATTGGTTGACGGTCTTTGGACATATTCCATTGATATTATCTGGAAAGGCCTTCAGGATTGCTACGCCGACCTTCGTGCCGACGTTAAGAAACAGTATGGTGTTGAAATTGAGAACCTTGCAGCCATTGGCATCAGCGCAATGATGCACGGCTATATGGCTTTCGACAGCAAACAGCAGATTTTGGTGCCGTTCCGCACTTGGCGTAACACCAACACTGGTCAGGCTGCAGCCGAACTGTCGAAACTCTTCAACTACAACATTCCGCTTCGCTGGTCGATTTCGCACCTCTATCAGTGCATTTTGAACGGCGACAAGCACGTTGCCGACATCGACTTCCTGACCACGCTTGCTGGATACATTCACTGGCAGCTCACTGGCGAGAAGGTGCTTGGCGTGGGTGATGCCTCGGGTATGATTCCTGTCGACCCGAAGACCAAAACCTACGATGCAGCAATGGTTGAGAAGTTCGACAAACTGATTGCGCCTAAAAAACTTGGTTGGAAGTTGCTCGATATTCTGCCGAAATCGCTCAATGCTGGTGACAACGCAGGTGTTCTTACCGCTGAAGGCGCCAAACGTCTCG
The DNA here is from genome assembly GCA_017557785.1 of Salinivirgaceae bacterium. Taxonomy (GTDB): domain Bacteria; phylum Bacteroidota; class Bacteroidia; order Bacteroidales; family SZUA-534; genus RUG13583. Next base: position 2,899 of record JAFYYA010000117.1, on the reverse strand, counting down.
ACCCGTCGGGGAATTTGAAAGCAGGTATTCCGCTCTGTCCGCCCGAAGGCGATGCCGGAACTGGTATGGTGGCAACCAATGCCGTAAAACAGCGTACGGGCAACGTCTCGGCAGGAACATCATCGTTCTCGATGATTGTGCTCGAGAAAGAACTCTCGAAACCTTACGAGATGATTGATATGGTGACAACCCCCGACGGCAGTCTGGTGGCTATGGTGCACTGCAACAACTGCACGAGTGACCTTAACGCCTGGGTTGGAATCTTCCGCGAGTTCGAAGAACTGATGGGTATCAAAGTTGATATGAACGAACTTTTCGGCAAACTCTACAACAACGCTCTCACTGGCGATGCCGATTGTGGCGGTCTGCTCTCGTACAACTACATCTCGGGCGAGCCTGTTACCGGTCTTGCCGAAGGACGTCCGTTGTTCGTGCGTTCGGCAAACGACAAGTTCACACTTGCCAACTTTATGCGCGCGCATCTCTACGGCTCTGTCGGTGTGCTCAAATTGGGCAACGATATCTTGTTCAAGCAAGAGAACGTGAAGGTTGACCGCATCACTGGCCACGGCGGTTTGTTCAAGACCAAAGGTGTTGGACAGCGCGTGCTTGCCGCAGCCATTAACTCGCCAATCTCGGTAATGGAGACCGCCGGCGAAGGTGGCGCTTGGGGTATCGCACTTTTGGCTTCATACTTGGTCAACAACGCCCAAAAGCAAACTTTGGCCGATTGGCTCGACGCAAAAGTCTTTGCCGGAAACACCGGAGTTGAGATTGCCCCGACCGCCGAAGATGTTGCAGGCTTCAACCGCTACATCGAGAACTACAAAGCCGGTCTGGCTATTGAGAAAGCCGCCGTTGAAGCGAAGAAGTAAGTTGTGTTAAACGCTGATACTGAAAAAGCAACCTTGGTTTCCGGGGTTGCTTTTTTTGTACAGAAACTATAATGGCACAAAAAAAGCCGTCCAAACAGGACGGCTTCATTATTTATTCGACTTCGACTAGGCAATGTTTGTATAAACAGCCTGAACGTCGTCATCCTCTTCAAGTTTGTCAATCAACTTGTCGATGTCGGCAATCTGCTCTTCAGTGAACTCAACCGGATTCTGCGGGAAACGTTGCAGAGTGGCTTTCTTAATCTCGATGCCTGCCTTCTCAATAGCCTGGGTAAGATTGCCAAATTCGGTGTATTCGGCGTAAGCGTAAACGGTGTTCTCGTCAACATCGAAATTTTCCAAACCTGCGTCAATCAGCTCAAGTTCAAGGTCTTCAAGATTGATGTCCGGCTTTTTCTCGAACTCAACCACAGCCTTGCGCGAGAACATAAACTCGAGTGAGCCTGTCGGAACCAAACCACCGTCGTGCTTGTTGAAGTACGATTTCACATTGGCCACCGTGCGGGTTGTATTGTCGGTCATGCACTCAACAAACACCAAAACTCCGTGCGGGCCTTTGCCCTCGTAATTAACTTCAGTGTATGCGTCAACATCCTTGCCTGCAGCACGTTTGATAGCGGCATCAATGTTGTCTTTAGGCATATTCTCAGCTTTGGCATTCTGGATGGCGGTCCTCAGTTTCGGGTTCATATCCGGGTCCATTCCGCCTTCTTTTGCTGCTGCAGTTATCTGTTTTGCCAATTTCGGAAACATTCTCGACATGTGTCCCCAACGTTTCTCTTTGGCGGCTCTACGGTATTCAAACGCGCGTCCCATATTGTATTCTGTTTAGATTTTATAATTTTTTTGACGGCGCAAAAATATATTTTTTTTAGAAAAAGTTGCAAGACTTCACGCATTCAATCCTTCATGCATTCAATCCTTCAATTTACACCACAAACTGAATGATTTGCCGTGCCAGAATGGTGTACAAAACACCTAACAGCATCACAATCTTCATCAGCATACTGATGCGGCGGTAGTGTTTCACCTCACTGGCTCTAATTGTCATCAAGGCAGCCACAGCCAATGGCACAATCAGAAACACACATATATAAACAAATGTGAGCGACTCGTGCAGATAATAATTATATGTAGCCGCCAATATGGCTATTGTAATGATAATCAGTGCAACAACAACAATCTTCGAAACCCGCATTCCAAAGGCCATTGGCAAGGTGTTGCAGCCACAACTGGCATCGCCTTCAAGGTCTTCCATATCTTTCACAATCTCGCGTATCAGATTGGTTATGAATGCAAAAAACGCAAAGCCTACCATCCAATACATTATCGGCATGAATGTCATATTCTTTAAAAGCATCTCGCCGCCGTACTCACGGGTGAGTGTAAGATACTCGAACAGCCCCACCTGAAGCGGGATGATGGCCGTGCAAATGGCAACAACCAGATTGCCAACAAGCAACTGCCGTTTATAGGTTGTTGAGTACATCCAGAATATGCCGGCAATCATCATATACATCAAAACAACCGAAAACATTCTGATATGCCACGCAAAAATGGTGGCCAGAACAAGTGCGGCGACATTGAGCACCGCGTGATAGATAATGGCGTGACGCTGCGGCAGAGTCTTGCCCACAATCACGCTGTCAGGGTGGTTGACGGTGTCGATACGGCGGTCGTAATAATCGTTGATGACATACCCCGCCGCCCCAAGCAGCACATTAATCATCACTAGAATAAGGAAATAGCCGTCCGACAACTGTAGTCGCAGCTGCGAGCCGAGCTGAATGGAAAACTGATAATCGAGCATCGGCTGCACAATGCAATAACGCATCAGATACATGGTGAGCGGCACCATCAGCAGATTGGGCCACCGGATTACAGACAAGTACTTACCCATTTCAATATTTATTGGTACGCAAAAATGCCGATTATTGATGAGAATTGAAAGATGAAATTATTTGCCGGCTAGTAGTTGTGTTTGTGTTTGTGTTTGTGTTTGT
>JAFYYA010000008.1 GCA_017557785.1 Salinivirgaceae bacterium | reverse complement strand
CGATATTTGCTCAATGGTCGGATTCTGAAATTCACACTTCTTGCGCTGTTGCTCATTGCGCCAATCGCAATTTTGAGAATTATGGTGGTGGTGCTGTCCGACACAAGTCAATTCCCGTTGAGTATCAACATTATAAACTTTTTAGGAAACACCTTGACATTGATTTTCCTGATGGCCGCGCCCACAAGTTTGGCCCTGTTCCGACAGATTGCGCTGCAGAATCTTCGCAACAGCGAACTACAGGCCGCCACAGCGCATACCGAGTTGCAAATGCTTAAGCAACAGATAAATCCGCACTTCCTGTTCAATATGATAAACAATGTGAACGTGCTTGTGCGCCGTGAGCCCGAGCAGGCTTCAGCGTTGCTTTTCAGGCTCGAGGACCTTATTCGCTATCAGTTGGCCGACAGCAATCGCGAGCAGGTTAACTTGCTGTCCGACATTCAGTTCCTTCGCGATTTTCTTGACCTTGAGAAGGTTCGCCGTTCAAGTTTTCGTTTCAGTATCGACACCAGCGGCATTGCCCCCGACATTGAGGTGCCGCCGTTGCTTTTCATTCCGTTTGTCGAGAATGCCGTCAAGCACAACAGCGACGGCGAAAACGAATCGTGGGTGAATATAAGTTTCAGTCTGTCAGACGGTTTGCTGACGTTTGTCTGCCAGAATTCCAAACCGCCCGTTGCGCCCGTACCGTCAAAAGCAAGCGGCATTGGCCTGAAAAATATCAGCCGCCGCCTTGAACTACTCTACGGCAACTGCCACACGCTTTCAATTACCGACGAAAACAGTATATTTACGGTGCGATTGACAATTGCGTTGAAGACTGATAACTGACGTTGAACACAAACGCTTTTTTATATATTTGTAAGTCAATTTTAAAATAGGTAAGAGTATGAGTTTCGATGTTCTTGAAAAGACCTATAAAACACTGACTGAACAGCAGCAGTTAATGGTTTACGATTTGGCACTTTCGCTATACAAACTCAATATGGCGCCCAAAAACGAACCAACGTCGAAGCGTGTGTTCGGAAAGTTCTCAAAAACCGCAAAAGCGCATTTTTCCGATAATTGGGAAATGTCAGAAGAAGAAATGTGCGGTTTATGAAATATCTGATTGACACTCATATTCTTATATGGCTTGCAATATCACCGCAAGAAATCTCGAAAGGGGTGCTTCGCATATTGGAAAATTCTGAAAACAAGGTATTTGTTTCCACCGTATCCCTTTGGGAAATCGCAATCAAACTTTCAATCGGAAAATTAGATTTGCAAGGATTGGAAATATCTGATTTAGTGCAGTTTTGCAGCGAACAAAATATTGAAATAATTCAATTGCCCGTGTCGGCTGTCGAACAGTACAAAAAACTTCCTAAAAAAGAAAAGCATAAAGACCCGTTTGACAGATTCTTGATATCGCTCTCTATTGCAGATGATTACACGCTCGTTTCGTCGGACGGCAAAGTGGATTTGTATCGTGAAGACGGATTGGTTTATATCAGTTAAATCTATAAACTTCTCAACTCTTACCCCTAAACCCTTCAACAATGAACTGCATAATAGTTGACGATGAGCCACTTGCGCGTGAGGCGATTGAGATTCTTCTTGAGTCGGAACCCGAACTGACGCTTGTGGGAACGTTTGGCAGCGCATTGGCGGCGCAGCGTTTCCTGTCGCAGACGCAAGTCGATTTGGCCTTTCTCGACATTCAGATGCCAGGGCTCACAGGCATTGAGTTCGCGCACACCATTTCACCGCAGACACTTGTGATTTTCACCACTGCCTATTCCGAATATGCCATTGACAGTTACGAGGTCGATGCTGTCGATTTTCTTGTGAAACCCGTTGAGAAAGAGCGCTTTCATAAGGCTGTCGATAAGGCGGTGTCGTACTTCAAATTGCTCACGCAGGGCGACAAGCAGAACATTGAGCCAGGTGCTGACGATTACTTTTTCGTCAAGTCGGACCGCAAGTTCTGCAAAGTTTGCTTCGCCGACATTCTCTTTGTCGAAGGCCTGAAAGATTATGTGGTTCTTCAACTTGAGAATCAAAAGATTATCACCCGAATGAATTTGAAAAACATATCGGCCTTGCTGCCGCAGTCAATGTTTATGCGCGTCAGCAAATCGTACATTGTCAACACCACCCACATTGATGCCTTCGACAACAACGACATTTACATAGGCCCCCACGAAATTGCTATAGGTGAGAGTTTTAGAGACAAGTTTTTTGATGCGTTTGTGAATCGGCAACGCAAGTAGCAAATCGGACTAAATGCTCGGCTTTGTCGTAATCCGGTGACAAACAGTTATTTACAAATCGTCGTAAATGCTTTTCTGCTGTAAGTTGTTGTTGGCGTTGTCGATGTAGGTCATGATTACAAAACCACCGCCACATTCCGACGGAATCCACGATCCATTCAGTGTTATGCTGCCACAGCCAGTGTCGAAAGCGCAGCCATAGGGGAATGCAAATGATTCTTTCACATCGGCAATCATCTTGTAAAGAGCAGATACAAAGTCATCATCTTTTGGTGTGTAGTTATCTTGGTGAGTCTGTTCTACAGGCTTGCCATATTTTTCGGTCAGTGCGGCTTGCAGTTTCTTGTATTCTGCATAAATCGATAGGGGAGCGCACATCGGAATCTGCACCTTCACGCCATATACGTTGTCGGTCTGCGCCGATGAGAGTAATGTGATTTCGCAGTTGTTGTAACCTGCGAAGGTGCCAGTTAGTGTGTCGGATTTGCCAACAGTCTGAAAACCTTTCTGTTTCAATTGGTTGACAAAAGCACTCGTTTTGCCGTCGATGGGCACACCTTTGAATGTTTGGTGTTTTTGTGCTGTTGCGGTCAGAGTGGCTGCTATCATCAGGCAAGTTGCCAAAAGTCGTTTTGCTTTCATATCGATTTAATAAATAGTTGTTTGTATATATAAGGATTTTTTTACGCAAATGTCTGAATATCGTGCAGTTTCTTGTATTGGCCGCCCAGAGCCATCAGCTCGGCGTGGGTGCCGCGTTCAATAATCTCGCCGTCTTGCAGAACGCAAATCAGGTCGGCGTTCACAACCGTTGAGAGCCTGTGGGCGATGACGATTGACGTGCGGTTTTCCATCAGGCGGAAGAGCGCGTCCTGAACCAGCTTTTCCGACTCGGTGTCGAGCGCCGAAGTGGCTTCGTCCAAAATCATAATCGGCGGGTTGGCCAAGATGGCGCGCGCAATGCTGATGCGCTGCCGCTGACCGCCAGAGAGCTTGCCGCCACGGTCGCCAACAGTGCTTTGGTAGCCGTCGGGCGTTTCCATAATAAAATCGTGCGCGTTGGCGATTTTTGCGGCTTCAATCACCTGTTCCATTGTGGCGTGCTCAACGCCAAAGGCGATGTTGTTGAAAATGGTGTCGTTGAACAGGAAGCTCTCTTGCCCCACGATACCCATCAACCGCCGTAAGTCAACGATTTTCAGGTCTTTGATGTTGGTGCCGTCAACGTAGATTCCGCCACCCACCACATCGTAGAATCGCGGCAGAAGGTCAACCATTGTTGATTTGCCCGAGCCCGACTGCCCAACGAGCGCAACCGTCTGGCCTTTCTTGATGGTCAGGTTTATGTCTTTCAGAACCAATTCGTTAACGTATTTAAACGACACGTTGCGGTACTCAATGTTGCTGTCGAATTTAGCTATCGGTTTCGGGTTCTCGCTGTCGCGGATGGCGATTTCGGCATTCAGCAGAGCGTCAATGCGGTCGCTCGAAGCAAGACCTTTCTGAATGCCGTACCAAGCATCGATGAGTTGCTTTGCCGGTGAAATCATCTGTGAAAAAATCACCAGATAACCAATGAGTTGCGAGCTCGACAAAGTGCTGTCGCCGCTCAACACAAGGCTGCCGCCAAACCACAGAACAATAATCAGAATGAGCGAGCCAAGGAACTCGCTGATTGGGCCTGCAAGGTCGCGGCGGCGCATCATCCGCTTCGATTCGTAGATAAACTGCCGGTTCTCTTCGCGGAAGCTGCCGTAAACTTTGTCGTGCGCGTTGAACGACTTGATGATTCGCAAACCGCCCAAAGTCTCTTCAATCAGCGACATAAGGCTGCCCAACTTGCTCTGAACCACAGTAGATTTTTTGCGAAGCGAGCTGCCTATCCGGCCAACAATGCCACCCGAAATTGGCAGCATAATCAGCACGAAAATGGTGAGTTTGGGGCTCATATAAACGAGCAGCACCATCGATGCAATCAGCGTTATCGGGTCTTTGAAAATCACGTCGAACGAGCGCAGAACCGATGTCTCAACTTCGTTCACATCGTTGGTCATTCGCGACATCACATCGCCCTTGTGCTCATCGGAATAAAAGCCGAGCGACAAGCGTGTAATCTTGTTATACAGTGAGTTACGCAAATCGCGGATGATGCCGTAGCGAATGTTTATCATTGCCAGTTTCGAAGTGTACCAGAATCCGGTTTTCAGGAAAATGGCGGCCATAATAAACGCCGACAGATAAAGCAGCGCCGATGATTTGCCGTAAGTGTTTATCACATTGACTAAGTGATAGTTGAATATGTCTTTCACCGACTCAACGCTCCAATCGAACTCCACAAGGGCGGGCGTTTCGATTGTCTGATCGAACAAGACGTTCAGAAACGGGATAACCATTGTAAATGAGCACAATCCGGCAATGGCCGAAATGCCCACAAACAGGAAATTCAGCAGAGCCTGTCCTGTGTATTTCGGGAAAACATATTGTAATATTCGTCTTAGTCCTTTCATTATCAGTTTTTTAGAAATAAATACCAGTGTAGTTGTGCGGTGTAATCTTCATCATTTCCTCTTTCACCGAGTCGCTAACGTTCAGTGTCTGAATGAATTCGTGAATCGACTGTTCGGTAACTTTCGAGTTGGTGCGGGTCAGTTCCTTCAGCGTCTCGTAGGGTTTCGGATAGCCTTCGCGGCGAAGAATGGTCTGCAAAGCTTCGGCAACCACGCTCCAGTTGGCTTCAAGGTCGCTCTTCAGTTTGTCTTCGTTCAGAATGAGCTTGCCGAGACCTTTCTGCATCGATTTGAGTGCGATGATGGTATGGCCGATTGGCACGCCAATGTTGCGTAGCACGGTTGAGTCGGTCAGGTCGCGCTGCATACGCGATACAGGCAGTTTTGCCGAGAAGTGCTCAAACACAGCGTTTGCAACGCCAAGGTTGCCTTCGGCGTTCTCAAAATCGATTGGGTTCACCTTGTGCGGCATTGCCGAAGAACCAACTTCACCAGCCTTGATTTTCTGTTTGAAATATTCCATCGAGATGTATGTCCAGATGTCGCGGTTCAGGTCGATAAGAATGGTGTTGATGCGTTTGAAATTGTCGAATATGGCGCCAAGGTCGTCGTAATGAGCAATTTGAGTGGTTGTTTGCAGACGCTCAAGATGCAGAACGTTGCCTACGAAATTGTTTGCGAACTCAACCCAGTCAATCTCAGGATAGGCAACCATATGGGCGTTGAAGCCGCCGGTTGCGCCGCCGAATTTTGCTGAGCACGGAATGCTCTTGAGCAGTTCGAGTTGCTTGTTAAGTCTTTCGACGAACACCATCAGTTCCTTGCCCAAACGGGTTGGCGAAGCGGGCTGTCCGTGAGTGTGTGCCAGCATTGCAACGTGTTTCCATTGCTCGGCCATATCAGCCAAAGTATTGATAACCTGTTCGATGAGCGGATAGTAAACGTCTTTTATGGCATCGCGCAGCGAGTAGGGGATAGCGGTGTTGTTGATGTCCTGCGATGTCAGTCCGAAATGGATAAACTCTTTGTAATCAGACAGTCCCAGCACGTCGAACTTCTCTTTCAGGAAATATTCAACCGCCTTTACATCGTGGTTGGTGGTCTTTTCTATCTCTTTGATACGCAGCGCGTCGTCGAACGAGAAGTCGTTGTAGATTTTGCGGATTTGCTCGAAGCAGCCCTTGTCAACACCTTCAAGATTCTTGAGCGGAATGTTGCAGAGTGCTATAAAATACTCACATTCAACTAAAACGCGGTAGCGGATAAGTCCGAATTCCGAGAAATACTTGTCGAGCGATTCGGTTTTTGAGCGATAACGGCCATCAATGGGGCCTATTGCTGTCAATTCGTTGAGTTCCATATCTTTATATAAATTTTAAGTTCTGAAGTTATGTGTTTTAAGTCGGTTTTCTGTTGCAACCGCTTTATAATGTTGCTATTCAAAAAATCGGCGGCCAAAGATACCTATAGGCGGGTAACTTTAAAAACTTTTCGGCGTTTTTAGCCCGAAAAAAGTTGGGCTGTTGGAAATTCTTTCAGCGCACGCAAAAAAGCGGACTCCCCATTTCGGGAAATCCGCTTTTTCAATGAAAAAGAAATCTTTTAGATTCGCTTATACTCCTGCGCCGTCAGAAAACGATTCGGACACGGCGCGTTGCTGAACAATCTTCGAGTAGGGTTTAACGCTCTCTGTGAGCCAAATGTTGCCACCGACAATGGTGTCGTGGCCAATGGTAATGCGCCCCAGAATCGAAGAATTCGAATAAATGGTCACATTGTCCTCAATAATCGGGTGGCGCGGTGTGTTCACGGGTTGGCCACTCTCGTTGTAGGTGAATTTCTTCGCGCCAAGCGTAACGCCTTGATAAAGAGTTACGTGATTGCCAATAATACAAGTCTCACCAATCACCACACCTGTTCCGTGGTCGATTGAGAAATACTCGCCAATTTCGGCGCCAGGGTGAATGTCGATACCCGTTGCCGAGTGGGCCATTTCGGTTATGATACGCGGCAGAACGGGCACTTTGAGTTTCAGCAGCGAGTGAGCCACGCGGTAGTGAACCATAGCCTGCATTATCGGGTAGCAGAAGATAATCTCGCTGTAAGCCGTCACGGCGGGGTCCGATTTGAACATCGCCTCAATGTCGGTGTAGAGCACCCGTTTGATTTCGGGCAGATTGTTGACAAACTGAAGCGCTATCTGCTCAACTTCCTCGTCCGATTTTCCTCCGTTGAAACAACTGAAACTCAACGAAATCTGTTCTTCGATTTCCTCAATCAGTTTTTCCATATTGATACCAACGTGGTAAAAACGGCTCTCGCGGCTGACAATGCCTGAACCGAAGAATCCAGGGAAAAATATCTGTTTCAGCAAATCGATTATATGCCGTACAGAATCGATTGAAGGCAGTTGGCCTCCCTCTGTGCGCATCTTCTTCTCTTCGTCCGATACGTTCGACAGCAATACAACATTACGCGATAATACTTCTTTTCTATTCATTATTAATAATTTAAAGTTGAATTTGTAATTGTGACGGCTTCGTCAATTTTCATATTCACAATCCTGACGGGCCTTCTTAAGCGCTCGCCGAATCCTGCGCCTACGCATATTCAGCCAACGCTCAATTATCTGATTTTCTTTTTCGTAAGCGTCGAGAACCGCGTTGCGGCGGCGTTCCGCCTGAAAAGCCTGAATAATGTACGCGCCAATGTGACGTGTCATTTTATCGCGATAGACGGCATCGAAAGGAATGAGTATTCCAGTGTCTTCAATGTTGTGCATCAGGCGGTTGACCGCAGTGCCAAACATCATCATTTGCGACGTGGCGGAAATATAAGCGGTAACATTCGGCGGAACGTTAACCCCGCGTCGTCTAACCGCGGCCTTCAGCAATTTGAAATCTTCAACAAGGTCATCCTTATGCACTATCAGGTTCATCAGGTCGGAATCGGAATCGGGCATTACCGATTGGTCAGTCCACGGACGGATAAGTTCCTCTTTGTCACCAAAATGCTTCCAAAGAAAATGATAAATCAGGTCGCGGGCAATATGGTCGTACGACGGATAAATGGTAATCTTTCCGAAGAAATATAACAGTTTGGGATTCTTCATAATAATCGCCACAAGACCGTCCCACAGGTTGTCGAACGCGAAAATGGAACTTGCGCCGTTGCGCGAACTCTGATATTCGGGTGCGACAAAATTGCGTCCGAGTTCAATGGAATAGGGAAGGTAATCGTCGATAAACTTCTGCGAAAAGCGGAATTGGTGCGAACTTGCCAGAACGGGCTGACCATTCGCATCAAACGTGGCTTCGGCACCCAAAAGGAATCTGTAGCCGCCGATAATCGCCTCGTTGTCAGGGTCCCAGACAATCAGTTGCTTGTACGGCTTCTCCATTTTATCGTACTCGTCAAGGTCAACGGCGTTGCCTGTAGAGCCTCCCGCCTCACGGAAAGCCACCTCGCGCAGACGCCCGATTTCAGTAACGGTATTTGGCGAATCCTGCCACGTGACAATGTAGAGCTCGTTATGCCCCTTGTTGGTGTCTTGCAGTTTCTTCGACGGGGTGAGTTCCGCTTTAATCAGTTCAACAGGAACGGGTTCAATAATATTGTCCATAGTGAATCAAGTGTCAATCTATGCCTGACGGCCAGGGATTTGAGACAATGCCCGCCATATCGAGCATTGCCTTGTGTGCGGCATCGCGCATCCGCGTTGGTTCTTCCTTCCGCGACGCATTTGGGTTGGGCACTATCGGGTCGCCCACGCGAATGGTTATCAGGGGTTCGCCTTTGCTGATAAGCCTGCGCCACCCCGTGCGGGGGCGGAACGAAATCATCATCGGTATCACAGGAATCGAATACCTGTAAGCCATATTGAAGGCACCTATTTTGAAAGGCCGAAGCGGCGCGTAGAATTTCCAACTGCAACTTTCAGGGAATATGTGTATCCACTGTTTGGCTCTGTGCAAATCGTCTAACGCCTGCGCAAACTTTGTCAGCCCGCCGTAATCTTCGGGAATGGCAATGCCGCCTATGGCTTTCATAATGAAACCGTCGTTGCCGTTGAATGGCTGCGAGTACATCGGAATCCACGCCATTCGGTGACGCATTGCCTGCAAAACGCACAACATATCCCAACGGTTTACGTGATTGCAAATGGTCATCACGCCGTTGGCGAAAAGTTTGCGGTTGCGGGCGATTTTCTCGCGGCCTTCAATCTTCAACCCATATCTGATTCGGTTTACAGGAAAAGCCACAGTCCACGTAATCAGATATACAAGAAAATGTATTATTCTGAATTTCAACGATTTGTCAAGATAGGTATAAGTCTCGTCGAATTTTATGTCCTTATGTTTTCCGCGTATGGGCGCCATCCTTGTGAACGGATTCTCGCCTGAAAAATCCGCATCGGGTTCAGGCACATACACGCCTTCCTTAACCTTGAAATTCTGATACGCAGGGCCAAATGCCGAGTAATCCTTTAACATTCTCCTGAACTTTATAACTTATTGAGTTACAACGTGTGACTTTTACTTTGCAACCGCACCTCCCTACTTTGTGTTTCCAACTATCTTCCTTAACGCAACTATCAGTCGGTCAATCTCTTCGCGCGTGTTATAGACGGCGAATGTTGGGCGGACCGACATTTCGTAGCCCAAAGCCCGCAATGCAGGTTGGGCGCAGTGGTGACCCGCGCGCACGGCAATACCCTCCTTGTCGAGCATTTGCCCCACTTGCGGCGCTGGAATGCCCTCCACGTCGAACGACACAACGCTGACGCGGTTCTTCGGGTTGCCAATGAGCGTGATACCTGGAATCAGCGCAATCTGTTGCCGCGCGTACTCCGTCAGGTCGTGCTCGTGGCGTTCAATGTTGTGAATGCCAACGCTGTTCACAAAATCGAGCGCGTAGCCCAACCCGATGGCGTCGGCAATGTTGGGCGTTCCCGCCTCAAAGCGTGCTGGCGGCTCGTTGAACTCCGTGCGTTCAATGGTAACGTCTTTTATCATATTGCCGCCGCCCTGCCACGGTGGAAGCAACGCAAGCGCATCTTTTTTGCCGTAAACCGCGCCAATGCCCGATGGGCCGTAAATCTTGTGCCCCGAAAAGACAAAGTAGTCGCAGTCCATATCCTGAACGTCAATCTTTGTGTGGGCCACCGATTGAGCGCCGTCAATCAGCACTGGAATGTTGTGCGCGTGAGCAATGTTGATGATTGTCTTCACGTCGTTGATGGTGCCGAAGGTGTTGTTCACGTGCCCCACCGAAATGAATTTCGTCCGTGGTGTTATGAGTCGCACAAGTTCGGGCAGAATCAGGTCGCCGTTCTGGTCAACGGGAATGGCCCGCAGTTCGGCTTTGCGCTCCTTGCACACCTGTTGCCACGGCACAATGTTGGCGTGGTGGTCGAGAGTCGATACAATCACATTGTCGCCCTCGAGCAGGTATTTGCGCCCGAAAGTCTGTGCAATAAGGTTGATGCCTTCGGTTGTTCCGCGCACAAAGACGATGTTGTCAACCGACGGTGCGTTGATGAACCGCGCCACCTTTTCGCGCGCGCCCTCGTACTGGTCGGTCGAGCGGGCGGCAAGCGTGTGTGCGCCACGGTGGATGTTTGAGTAGTCGGTCTTGTAGAAGTGGCTCAAGCCGTCAATCACGCGCAGCGGTTTCTGTGTCGATGCGCCGTTGTCGAACCACACCAAATCCTGACCGTTCACCTTCTGATTGAGAATGGGGAATTGCTTCCGAATCTCCGTCTGGTCAATGGTGTCAGACTCCTCGTAGTGCAGGTTCCGCACAAGTTCAGTTTCGGGTATTCCGATGCCGAACCCGTTGTCTTTCAGCATACATTTCCGCTTGTCGGGCTGAACGTCGTCCGCCGAACTGGCGTTTGCTGTCGGCTGACTGGCTGCGGGAATATCTTCTGAGAAGTATTTCTCAACCACACTGCGGAACAGCGTGGCGTCAACCTCCGAAAGTTCGCCCGTGAGCGGAATCTGCGGCATACTGAACCCGTCAAAGTCGGTGTCAGGTTCAGGTTGCGGCGGCTGCGCCTGTGTCGGACTCACGTCGGGCACGGGCGCGTCAGCGTCGAACCTGAATTGCGGAATCTGCCCCAATTCGGGAATGTCGGGTCTGAAATTATCCAATTCGTTGCCGTACATTATTTTTCAATTTTGTTTCTGTGTTGATAATCGTGATAGTAGCCCACCTCAACGTTCTCAAGAACGGCGATGGCGTCGTCGGTCAGACTGGCGAGCGAGAAGTATTTTGTGAGCAGATAACTTGCCACGCCGTATTGGTCCAAACCCATAAGGCGGGCCGACAGCGACGGGGCAATCTCGCCTGGAATGCCTGCCTGGTGCAAGCCCACAACGCCTTGTTCTTTCTCGCCTGTGCGGACAAGAATGATGTCGGTGGTTCCCACGCCGCGGCTGGTCAGATACTGGCCTTTGATTTCAACTTTGTCCGACGGAACAATGGGCACACCACGCCACGTAATCACCTTTGTACCAAACAAATCGATGCTGACAGGCGGCACACCGCGCCAAGTGCACTCACGCTCAAAAGCCGCAATGGCGCGCGGGTGGGCGATGAAGAATGCTGGCTCCTTCCAAACGAGCGACAGCAGTTCGTCAAGGTCGTCGGGCGTTGGCGCACCGTAGCGGGCGCTGATTTTGTAGCCTGGCGCAGCCTGTGCAAGCAAGCCGAATTTCTTGTTGTTGATGAGTTCCCATTCCTGGCGCTCCTTGATGCTCTCGATTGAGAGTCGCAGTTGCTGTTCAAGTTGGTTGTAAGGCGCATTGTATAAGTCGCTTACACGGGTGTGGACGCGAACAACCGTCTGCAAAGTGTTGAGCGAGTATTCGGTTGGCGTTTCGTCGTAGTCGATGTAGGTTTCGGGGATGATGTTGTCCTCTTCGTGGCCGCTCACAAGGTCGATGTGCTTCTCGCCGTGGTCGTTCACTGTGGCTTTCAGGCGCAAATGGTCGTCAACGGCGTTGTTGAACTGTTCGCGGAAGTTTGGTTTCTCTTTGATAAGTTTCTCAAGGACAGGTGTTTCCAACTGAAGGAATGTTGAGTTGGTGAGCGAGCGCACCGTCACGGTCGAACTGGCGGCGCTCAAAAGGTCGGTCTCGCCAAAATACTCGCCCGCGCCCAAAAGCGCAATGCGCAACTCCTCGCCGTGGATGCCTGTGCTGATAACTTCGGCCTGTCCGCTTGCCACAATAAAGAATTTCTGTTTGTCTTTGCCTTGAGTGATAAGGTTTTTGCCACGGTCCACCTCAACTGGCACAAAGTTCCGTGCAAGGTCCGACACAATCTCCTCGTCGATGCTGGCGAAAAGCGGAATCTGACGCAGGTCTTTGGCTGTGAAACTGGCCACTCCGTCGAAATACTGAATGGCAATGCGGTCGGCCTTTTTCAGTTCCACTTTGGTGCGGTTCACGCGGTAGGTGCCGCTCTCCACTTGAGTCCACGGCAGAAGTTTCAGAAGAAGCCGTGGTGTGATTGACCCCATTTGCGGCGGGGTTTTGGTTGTATTCGCAAGTTTGCGTGCTGTTGCAGTCGTAATGCTGCGTTGAATGTTGCTGTCTGCCATAGTTGTAAATGTTTAATTATTAAAAAAATAGATAATTCAATTTATTTGGTGTTTGGTGTTTGGTTTTGGAACTGCCCCCTCAAACCCTATTTTCTAACCTCAATCTTCTCTTTCACCTCACCGTTTGCTATCGCGAAAGCGTTGAAAACGGGCTTTTCGCCAGCGAGCGACAGAATGAAATATAGAATGTTAGGGTCGTAGGCGAGCCTGATGTCCTCTGCCGACGGCCTCGACGGCGATGCGGGATGACTGTGCCAGTTGCCAACAATCACCAGCCCGTTCTGCCGAGCGTATTTCACAGCGGCGAACTGTTCCTTCGGGTCGAAACTGAAATGCTCCTCCGAATGGTCGATGTTCGTCATTGGGAAATTCACTGTAACCGTCTGACGGTCAGGGCCGAGAAGGTATCCGCACGATTCAACGGGTGCTTCGTTAAGCGCCTGCGCCAGCACCTCTTGATAAGCCGATTCCGATACTGTCAGTTCCATTTATTTCCGAATAGTTACTTTGTGAATGTTTCCCTCAACGTGCGTGACACTCAACACGTTATAGCCTTGTTCGGTGGCTGTGCGCGGTACGTTGTTCAGTGGTTCGCCGTCGGTTAGCAGCACCTCAAGAATGTCGCCGTCGGCAATCTGCGCCAGTTTCAGTTTCGTCTTGACGAACGTCATTGGGCAATGCTCGTTTGTTATGTCTAATGTGTGTGTTGCCATAGTTATTTTTGATTTTAGAATTTCGATTGAATGATTGACTGATTAACTGATTTTATTGGTTTCGGGTATTGGGTGTTGGGTGTTGGGTGGACGCACTATGTTTTTGTCGTTTTCTAACACCTAATACCTAACCCCCAACACCTAAATAAACATTGTCCTTCCGCCGTCCGACAGTTCAAGGAACGATGCCACACCGAGCGTGTCTTTCACTTCGTGGATGAAATCGGACTGTTTCAGCCCCAGAACGTGCATTGCCATTTCGCAGGCGTAGAGATTGACGCCAAGCGCGGTTGCGGCCTCAACCAGTTCCTCAAGTGTGGCCACATTGTTCTTGCGCATAAGCGAGCGGAAAATCCGCGGACCCGCACCCAAGAAATTGAATCGGCTTGTCGGGGTGTTGTGCAGGCCGCCCATAAAGAAACCGAACATTTTTGTGAGCCAGTTGCCGCCCAAAAAGGCGCGCCCACGTTTCTGTTTGATAGCGTCGAGACCCCAGAAGGTGAAGAAGATGTTCACCTCGTAGCCCACAGCCGCAGCGCCCGTTGCAAGGGTAAACACGGCCGTCAGTTTGTCAAATTCGCCCGAAAAGGCAATCAACGATAGTTTCTTTTTTTCTGCCATAACTATTTAGTGTTTAGAATTTTAAAATTTAAAGTTTAGTGCTTCGCATTTGAGAAAAGGTTTAGTCGCTTCGCAGTTTAGATAACTAAACCTTCTCAACCTTCTCAACTCTCTAAACTTCTTAACCTCTTAACTTTTAATCTCTTACCACTCAACTCTTTCCTCTCACCCTTTCTTATGCGATGCAAGGTCACAAGTACCTTGTTCATAATCAATCAGTTTTGTCACTGTCGGGTTTTCACCGCAGAGCGGACATTTGCTGTGCCGTTTTACGTTTATCTTTCTGAAATCCATTGTTTTTGCGTTGAATGTCAGTAGTTTGTCGGTCAGCAGTTCGCCTACGCCCGTAATATATTTGAGCGTTTCGGCGGCCTGAATGGTGCCCAGCATTCCCGCAATGGCACCCAGCACACCAGCCTGCGAGCAGGTTGGAACTGCGTTGGCAGGTGGCGGTGTTTTGAACATACAACGGTAGCAAGCGTGCCCAGGAACGTGTGTAAACGTCTGTCCCTCAAAGCGTAAGATTCCGCCGTGACTGAACGGTTTGCCAGCCATTACGCAAGCGTCGTTAATCAGGAATTTCACAGGGAAATTGTCGGTTCCGTCAACCACAAAATCATAGTCGCGGACAATGTCGAGAGCGTTGTCGGCACGCAGAAAGTCTTGATATGTAATCACTTTCACGTTTGGGTTTATTGCCAGCATTGTCTCTTTGGCCGATTCAACTTTCGGGCGGCCCACGTCGGGTGTGGTGTGGATAATCTGCCGCTGAAGGTTGCTCAAATCAACCACGTCGCCGTCAACAATGCCGATGGTGCCAACACCAGCCGCGGCCAGATACATTGCCACGGGTGCGCCCAATCCGCCAGCACCAACAACCAGCACCTTTGCCTCGCGTATCTTTTCCTGCCCCTCAACGCCAACGTCCTTCAGCAGAATATGGCGCGAGTAGCGGTTTAACTCTTCTTCTGTAAAATCGAACATATTTCTAATCGTTTGATGTTTAATTGTTTAAATGGTGTTCTGATGGCTATTGGGACATTGTTCGGACGTGGCACGCCGCGTCCCTACAAACACCCAACACCCAATACCTAACACCTAAAAAATTACAACGCTCCTCCGCCCATAAAATACAGGAAATCAACTGTATCGCCTTCGTTCAGTGTGGTTGTGTCGAAATCGTCGCGCTCCACAAACTCCTCGTTCACTTGCACGCTAACCATTTCAGGCTGTGCAACATTGTTCTGTTTTATCAACTCCGATACTGTTATCGGCAGAGCGACTTCCTGTTTGTCGCCGTTTACTGTAATTGTTGCCATAATATTTTGATTGTTAAATGATTACTTACTGAATAATGTTGTCGATAAGTAGCGCTCGCCGCTGTCGGGCAGAAGCACCACAATGCGCTTGCCCTTGTTTTCGGGGCGTTTGGCCACCTCAATGGCCGCATACAGCGCCGCACCCGACGATATTCCCACCAGCACGCCCTCGCGTTGGGCAATGTAGCGTGCTGTTTCAAAGGCTTTTTCGTCGGCAACGCGGAAAATTTCGTCATAGACTCGCGTGTTCAGAATCTTCGGGATGAACCCCGCGCCAATGCCCTGCAACTTGTGCGGACCAGGCTTGCAACCCGACAGAACGGCGCTTCCCAACGGCTCCACAGCCACCACTTTGATGTTCGGGTTGTGGACTTTCAGAGCCTCGCCCACGCCAGTGATTGTGCCGCCAGTTCCCACACCTGCGATAAAAATGTCGAGTTGGCCGTCGGTGTCCTCAATAATCTCCTGCGCCGTTGTAGTTGCGTGCGCTTCGGGGTTTGCGGGGTTCTCAAACTGTTGCGGAATAAAGGCGTTGCCAATCTCCGCCGCCAGTTCCTTCGCCTTGCGGATAGAGCCAGGCATTCCCTCGTAGGCGGGCGTTAGCACGAGTTCGGCGCCCAAAGCCTTGAGCAGAGCACGGCGTTCAAGACTCATAGAGTCGGGCATTGTCAGAATGAGCCTGTAGCCGCGTGTTGCCGCCACAATAGCCAGCCCGATTCCAGTGTTGCCGCTTGTCGGCTCAATAATCACTGTTGCCTTGTTAATCAAGCCTTTGCGTTCGGCCTTCTCAATGAGTTTCAGTCCCACGCGGTCTTTCACGCTCCGCCCAGGATTCAGAAACTCGAGTTTGGCCACAATCTGCGCCTTCGCTTTTTGCTCCTTCTCAATCTTTGAGAGTTCTAAAAGCGGCGTGTGCCCAATAAGTTCCGTTATATTGTTTGCAACTTTTGCCATTTTTCTGTCCTTTCTGTTTTGAATGACGTTGCAAATGTAGAAATAATAATAACACCAACCCACTATATTGGTAGGTTAATTTTTAAAAATATGGCGATTTTAGAATTTTATAGCAGAAATGTGCATATTAATAGACCGCAATGGAAATGTATTCCAAAACATACTGTTAATTTAGAATTATTGTCTTTTATGCTGAAGATGATAATTTGACGGTGAATGATGGAATTGAGATGGGCAAAATACAGTGAAAAAACACACAATTATATAATGCGATTTGCCTTTCATTTCCTAAAGCCGCAATCGAAAATTTATTTTTCAGGAATAACATACCAAATTGATAGGTTGATATGAAAGTTTTGTATTTTTGCGCCGTTTGAGAAAAGAATTTACTACGATTAATAAATAGGTAAGTTATGGATAGACAGACAAAAACAGTTCACACACAGCAAATGAACCCCGACTCGTACGGGGCACTGAATATGCCAGTTTACAATTCGGCGGCTTTCGGTTTTCCGACTGCAAAGTCAATGGCCGACGCCTTTGTGGGCCGCACAAACGCGCCAACCTACTCGCGCGTGACAAACCCCACGGTGACTTTTTTTGAAGAGCGCGTGAAGGATTTAAGTGGCGCACAGAACGTTTTTGCCTTCAATTCGGGTATGGCGGCAATCAGTTGCACGTTGTTGGCGCTTGCCGCAAGCGGAAAAAATATTGTCACTTCGGCGCACCTTTTCGGCAACACAGTGTCGTTGCTCAAAAACACATTAGGCCGATTCGGTGTTGAGACTCGCTTTATTGATTTACTTGATTGCGAAGCGGTTGCCAACGCTATCGATGACAACACGGCGTGTCTGTTTCTTGAAATTATCACCAACCCGCAACTCGAAGTGGCCGACCTGCGGATGTTGGCTTCAGCGGCTCACCAGCACAACGTTCCGCTTGTGGCCGACACCACAATAATCCCGTTCACGCAGTTCAGCGCGGCCAGTTTAGGTGTTGATATTGAAGTGCTTTCGAGCACGAAATATATTTCGGGCGGTGCCACGTCGTTGGGCGGCCTTGTGATTGACTACGGACATTTTCCGCAACTCTACCGCACAATGAAGTTCGAATTGCTCTATAACATAGGCAGTTATATGACGCCGCAAGTGGCTTTTATGCAGACCAACGGACTCGAGACGCTCGACCTTCGCTACCGTGTTCAGGCCGACAACGCTTTGGAACTTGCCCGTCGGCTGCGGCAGGTTCCCGAAATCACCAATGTCAACCATATCGGCTTGACCGATAATAAGTTCCACCAACTTGCCACAGAGCAGTTTGGCGGCACCTACGGCGCAATGTTCACCATTGATTTGGAAGATAAGCAGAAGTGCTTCGATTTTATTGACAATCTGCAACTTATCAGCCGTGCCACGAATCTTTTCGACAGCAAGTCGCTGGCCATTCACCCTGCGTCGACAATCTTCGGCGCCTTTGCAGGCTCGCAGCGCCGCGCTATGAACGTGCGCGACACAACCGTGCGATTAAGCATTGGAATGGAATCGGTTGACGACATCTATAATGATATTGTTCAAGCACTTACAAAGTAGCGGAATGCGTGTAAAAAAAGTGCGGCTTGTAGTTCTGATTGCAATTCTGTTGCAGTTGAGTTACGCAGCGCGGTGCGATATTGTTTTTGTGCTCGATAAAAAGGCGGCTTTCGGCAACGGTCATATTGCCGTAATGGTTGGAAACGAAACAGTTGGTTGGCGCTACATATCGATAAACGGAACGCCAGTAATGCCAATGCCGTGGGGCGCAAACAATAATCCCGACAAGGGTATTTTGATAACCGATACCGAAGGTGCGGCGATTGGCAATCTGCGCCACGCCATACGCCGCGCAAACAGCGTCAACAGCGTGAAAAAGCACCATT
>JAFYYA010000116.1 GCA_017557785.1 Salinivirgaceae bacterium | reverse complement strand
TGTGCAATCATCCACTCTTTCGGGTCAAGGTTCAACTTGCTCATTTCCTTGTCTTTCACCGTCAGGAACGTTGCGCCGATGCGTTTGCGTTTCTCTTCGGGTGCGGTTATTCCTTCGAGTTGGCCCAGGAAATCGGCGGTGGCGTCAACCACGCGCAGATTGTGCATTCCTTCGGCCTTCAGGAACTCGATAATCTTCTGCGACTCGTCCATACGCATCATTCCGTTGTCGATGTGCAGGCCCATAACGCGGTCGGTGCCGAGCACCTTGTTGAGCAGAACGAAAGCCACCGTACTGTCAACGCCACCCGACACAAGCAGGAACACCTTGCGGGTGCCAACTTCGGTGCGTATCTTCTCGGAAATCAGCGGCATATAGCTCTTCATATTCCAGTTTCGCTCGCATTGGCAGATGCCGATGAAGTTGTCCAAAAGCTGCATTCCGAATTTGCTGTGCGTTACTTCGGGGTGGAACTGAATGCCGTAAATCTTGCGTTCGTCCATCGCTACAGCGGCAATGGGACAGTCTTTTGTCGATGCTATAATGCGGTATCCGTCAGGAAGTTGCGAAACTGAATCGCCGTGGCTCATCCACATTGGCGATGATGCCGGAATGCCTTTGAGCAGCGGGTGTTGGCTGTCGCCGATAATCAAATCCGATATGCCGTACTCTTTCACCTTTCCCGGCTTGACCGTTCCGCCCAGTTGCGATGCAATGAGCTGATGTCCGTAGCAGATACCCAGTTTCGGAACCGGAATGTTCAGAATTTCAGGATTGTAGTCGGGTGCGTCGGCGGCATAAACGCTTGCCGGTCCGCCGCTGTATATGATGCCTTTCGCGCCAGCCAACTCTTCGACAGGTGCTGCCGGTGAGTGGATTTCGGTGAAAACGCCCAACCGGCGTACGCGGTTGGCAATCAGGTGGGCATACTGTCCGCCAAAGTCAAGAACGATGATTTTATCTTGCATATCAGTTCGAAATTTTGCGCAAAGATAGAAATTTGGACTTGGCGGTGTGCGTTTTCGTTTCCACCAAATTTTCAATTTTTAAAAATGTTGCTAACAATGAGCGTGTAATATGTGAACTGAAAAGAAATGTTTACGTTTTTCGTTAGCGTTTGCGTTAATCCACTCACTTCTTCATTTCCCAATTTCAAGAATCATTAAATCCTTGCCTTCGCCTTTGAACACAAACAGTCTATAAACTTACGTCATAGCAACATTTTGCTTGTTGAAAATGCAAGCCCAACCAAACTTGTGGCTTAAGTCGCGAAGTAGTTCGCGGTCGCGGACGGGAATGGTAATTGAAACCGTTTCGCGTTGGCTGTTGCGTTCTGCAATGGCCGTGGTGTCAAGGTCGAATTGTGTTTGCAGGTTCATCCAAATATTGGCAGGAATGTTGAGTGCCTTTTCCAAAGCCATTGCCACGTTTAACGACACACCGCGCTTGCCATTTATGGTTTCGCTCAACACCGATGGTTTGATGCCCGTTTCGGCGGCCAGTTGTTTCTGCGTCATACCGCGTTCTTTCAACTCATCTTTAATCATTTCGCCAGGATGTGTTGCCAAAAATGGTGTCAAATTTTTATTTTTCATAGTGCTTCGAAATTTCAATTAATAATGCATTTACAATTATGCCGTCCGCGTCAGGCGAACTTGTGAATAGCAAGCGGTATTGTTCGTTAATCCACACTGCGTCAACGCCATTTAGGTCGCCTTTCTTTTTCTCGTAGTGCAGCGATTTGATTAGAAACAAGTCTTCAATCCGCCGCGCAGCCTTTATGAAGTTAACTACTTTGATGTAACGCTTGACAATATCTTTCGACAGACGCTTGTATTGTTGGTCTTGCGTTGAGCCTGTAGTGTATAATTCCTCCAATGCCGTGTTTCCAAATTCGATATTCATTTGGCAAAATTAGCGTTTTTTTGAAAATTATCAAATTTGCGAATTTTTCTTGTAAGATTTGCGAATTATTTGGCGTTCACATTCTTGTATTTTACAATAAGTTGTCAGACTTATTATTTCCCCATTTCCCAATTCTCAAAAATCATCAAGTCTTTTTCGGCAGCGCCTTTGAACACAAAATAAAGGTCGTGGCAGCCAGAAACAGGTTTCAGTGCGGCTTTGAAGGCCTTGAATGTTTTGGTGTCTTTCGTCTTTGCAATATTCACAGTGCCAAGCAGTTCGCCGTCGGCAGAGTCGATACGGACTTCAATCTGCGCAGCACCAGCAGTGGCCGCACTAACGGTTATCGACTTCGCGCCAGCGCCAAAATCAACATTGCGCAACTTCAGGTGCTCGCCGTTGTCGATATTGCAAAGGCAGATGTTGCCCTTGCCGTTGACCAGCGTTTTCAGGCCGTAGCCCCACGCCATTGTAGCGGCGGGAACGGTGCGGAACGGGTTGAACTTGTCAACGGGTTCGAGCGTAGCGTCGTGGAAATAAGGCACTTCCTGAATCGAGC
>JAFYYA010000115.1 GCA_017557785.1 Salinivirgaceae bacterium | reverse complement strand
GTTTGTGCTTGTGTTTGTGTTTGCGTTTGTGTTTGTATTTACATTTCATATTCCGCCTTCAATCCCGCATTTTTTGCCAACCATCAATTGTTCATTAAAAAAAAGTTGACCGTTTGTAATTTTTAATACTTTTGTCGCCGGAACAACGCCATAGTTGTTTCAAGAGATTAATAACCAAAAAATTTTAACTAATTTAAAATCTTCAAAAAGATGAAAAAGAGTTTTTTATTAATGGGTGCTCTTTGTGTGGGTACCGCATTTGTATCATGCGTTGACGATTCAGAGTCAAACGAAGTAAAAGAGTTGCGTCAAGTTCAACTCGACAGTAAAAAAGCTGACTTGGACAATCAGTATTGGACAATGTACAACAATGCCGTTACCAAAGTGAAAACTTATCGTGATGACTTGAAAACAGCTCAAGAGAATTTGGACGCTGCAAAAGACGAGAAGACTACTCTTACCGAAGTCAAAGACGCTTACATTGCTTATCAGCAAATGGTGATTGCCCGCAACGAAAAAGACATTGCTGACAAGAAAGCCGAAATTGAAGTTCAAAAGGCTATGGCCGGCAAGAGCTACGAAGACATTCAAAAAGCAAAAATCACTTCTGCCAACGACGCCGAAGCTGCTGCAAAAGCTGCACAGGATTACTGGATTGACTTGACCAACAAAGGCTACAACCAGAGCTATGATAAATACGACACTGATGGTGATCCGGATACAGAGATGACTGCCGACATTGATGATGCAACTGACATGTTGCTTGGCGACTATGCAGGCTCTCTTGACGTGAAATACCGCAACAATAAATTGAGCGAGAATGCATGGGTTAAAGCCATGAACGCCATCTACAGCTACGAGCCATACTCTTATCAAAAAGCCAATGGTCTCTATGAAACGGTTGATGACTATGACTTCTATCTTACTGACGACGTAGACCCAACTGATGATCCGGGTTCAGGTACTTACGTAGCTACATCGATGCTTCAGAGCCGGACCATCGACTTGCAAGACGCTAATGGCTATGCATACCAGTCATATACAAAGTACAGCTTCAAAGACGTTGACAAATACACTAAAGCCCTGGCTGATCTTGTACAGCAAAAGAAAGAAGCCATTCCTACAGACAAGACAGACCCTTCTTATGAAGGTTTATATAATGATTGGAGCCAATACAATGCTTTGAAAACCAAAATCAGCGGTTTGGTTACAATACTGACTGAACAGTACGAGTCTTACGAAACTCTTTTGAACACATTGGTTGACTATGCAACCGAGATTCGCAAATTGATCGTCAAATACGACAATGCTGACGCAATTGCAACTGCATACTCAACCTACTCTGTAACCAACAACGAGAGCACTGTTGCAAGTCTTGAAGATGCCATCAAGACTTATAACGAAGCCATCAAGACTGCCAAGGCACAAATCAACGAGACCATCAACAACGGCCTTACCGACAAAGAGACTGCTATCGCTTACTACAACGCTCGTATCGCCGAGATCAATAGCGCCATTGCAGCCAACCAGGCAATTGCAGAGAAATACCGCGCACTTATTGCCGGCAGCTCAAGCTCAAACAACCAACAGCAGCAACAGACTCCTGCTCCGGAAGAGACTCCTGCTGAATAATCAAATAATCTAAACTAAACATTCTAAAAAGTTTTGATTATGAGAAAATTATTTTCAGTAGTTGTTCTGTCGGTGTTGGCCATGGCAGGTACGGTTGTCGCTCAAGACAATCCGATTTACCTTGGTGTAACATTGGGCTACAACAACTTCTTAAATGCCAATGCAGCAAACATTCCTAATGCGGCAGAAGCGGCATCGCCAAGCTGGACCGACAAGGGCGCAGTCCTTGGGTTCGAAGCAGGCGCATACCTTGCTCCTGAGCTGAGAGTGCTTGTTGGCGGTGGGTTCAACCGCACCGTAAAACCTGGACATGCCTACACACCGGCAATCTATGACAATGCCGGCAACATGATTGTTCCAGGATACGGTGAGACCCCGAACCGCACCAATATGAACTACACGTTCTTTGTTGGCGGCGATTTCTGCCCGAACATGAACGGCAATGTACGCCCCTACGCCGGTATCCGCGGCCGCGGCGCATACTGCCTGAACACAGAGAAGTACGTATTCGACAAAGCTGCAACTATTGAAGGCAGCGAGAAGAAGTTTGCCGAGACATGGAACCTTGGTGGTGCCATCGTCTTTGGTGCAGACTATTCGTTCAGCGGTGGCCTGATTGTTGGTTGCCAGTTCGATTTGTTCTCTTACACCTACGCCGCTGTGCAATACAAGTCGCAAGGTGGTGTTAAGCCGAATGTAGGCCGTTGCTGCAGCATCGGTTTCATTGCTGCTCCAACACTCCGTGTAGGTTTCAACTTCTAAGAAATTAAAAGTTAGCAATAAAAGCGAAGGCTGTTCCTTTGGAACGGCCTTTGTTTTTTATATGCACACATCGGTTTATGATGCGGCATGGCACATTTTTTCTACCTTTACAAAAAATAAAACCGATGAACAAAAAACAAACCGCAATCATTGCCGCTTTGCTGCTGGCAACCGCCACCGTTTGGGCGCAGAATCAGCTCACACTCGAAAACACTGTGCCTGGCGGCGATGAATTCTTCGAGCACTACAACTACCCTGTCCGCGGACAATTTGTTGGCACAAGCGATGTTTTTGTAACTACCGAAACAGATGGCTATCACTTGGGCGATTCCATCGTATCGCATGAACAAATAAACAACATACTGACCGACAATGGGAAACAGTTCATGTCGAACGTTGAAGGATGGATTGATACCGAAACCGTCTGGGTGTATTCGCTGGAAGCCGAAGCTGTCTATTGCATCAATCTGAAAAGCAAGGCAATAACCGATTCAATAACATCGCTGCCGGAAGATGCTGATATCGATTTTGCACCCGATTTCCGCCACGCTGCCGTTAGTGTTGGCCGCAATTTGAGCGTGTCGGGGCACGATGGTAGCAAGATTATCGGCAAAGGTGGCAACGGTATCGTTTACGGAAAGACCGTGCACCGTGAAGAATTTGGCATCGCAAATGGCACGTTCTGGTCGGAAAGCGGCAAACGGCTGGCCTTCTACCGAATGGATGAGAGCATGGTTGCCGAGTACCCGATTGTGGACATCACAACACGCGAAGCCGAAGTCAAACCCGTCCGCTACCCTATGGCCGGCGAGACGAGCCACGAAGTGCAGATTGGCATATACAACACTAACGACCAGAATGTTGTTTACCTGAAAACAGCATCGCCTGTGAACCGATACTTCACAAACATTGCGTGGTCGCCCGATGACAAGTTTCTGCTTGTGGCCGAAATCAACCGCGAGCAGAACCACATGTGGATGAACATGTACGATGCCGACAACGGTTCGCTGGTCAAGACGATTTTTGAAGAAGAGAATCCCGAATGGGTTGAGCCGTGCATTCCGCCACTGTTTGTCAGCAACAGTCAGTTTGTATGGGTGAGCGAGCGTGATGGATTCAAGCATCTATATTTATACGATATCAACACTCTGAAAGCCAAGCAACTCACTCACGGCAACTGGTGCGTTACCGACCTTTACGGCTGCAATCGCAAAAGCGGCGAAGTGTTTTTTCAGGCCAATGCCGAAGGGTATCTCACACGCGACATCTACAAGGTGAATCTGAAGGGAAAAATGACGCGGCTGAGCAGCGGCTATGGTGTCCACTCTGCGCGACTGAGCAAGGCCTGCGGACGTTTCATCGATAATTATTCGGCACCCGACTACGCCATTCTTAGCACAATGCGCGACACTCGAAACGGCGCTGTCATCGACACATTGAAAAGCATCCGCAACACCTTCGAAGGCTACACCCTGCCGACATTCAAGACTGTCAGCCTGAAAAGCTCCGACGGCCAGTTCGACCTTTGCGGACGACTCATCCTGCCGGCTGATTTCGACTCAACACGCACCTATCCGGTCATCGATTATCTGTATGGCGGACCGCACTCGCAACTAGTCGATGCCAGTTGGCTCTATGGTGCATCGGCTTGGAAGATGTATTTTGCACAACAAGGCTACATTGTGTTCTCAATGGACAATCGCGGCACCGAGAATCGCGGTGTTGAATACGAACACTGCATCCACCGTCAGTTGGGCAAATGCGAGATGGAAGACCAGATGGTGGGAATCAATTATCTGAAAAGTCTGCCATACGTCGATACAACCCGCATCGGCATTCACGGATGGTCATTCGGCGGATTCATGACCATCAACATGATGACAACCCACAACAACGTGTTCAAGGCGGGCGTGGCTGGCGGCCCGGTATGCGACTGGCGGCTATATGAAGTGATGTACGGCGAGCGCTACATGGACACACCCCAGGAAAACCCCGAAGGCTATGCGCAAAACTGCGTTGCAGACAAAATTGGCAACTTAAACGGACGGCTGCTTGTGATTCACGGCGACATCGACTCTACTGTGGTGTGGCAAAACAGTCTGCGCCTGATGCAGAAAGCCGTCGAAACCGATGTTATGGTTGACTACGCAGTCTATCCGCAGCACGAGCACAACGTTATTGGCCATGACAGAGTGCATCTTTTCAAACGGATTCTGCAGTATTTTGATGATTTCTTAAAACAATAAATCTGAACTTTTTATCATTTTTTTCATCCTTGGCAAACAAGCAATCACAATAATTCCTAACTTTAAGGAACAATTTAATCGGGATTTTTAGGGCTCAACCTATCGCGATTGCTAAAGTTGACGCACAATGGATTTTGAAGGCAAGACACCTGAAGAAGTTTTTTTCGACAGTTTCAATTACAAGTTGTCGTCGTTCTTTCATGACGACTACACCGAGATTGACAGCATCGAAACGCCTGCCACATTCATGATTGTGTATGAAAAGAAACTTGCGAAGAAGGAATTCGATTTATTCGACCGCCTTCAGTTCCGTATTTTCTACGACAAGGAAATCATCACAGGCTCAAATCCCATCAACGTCAAACTGCTGGGCGACGGCTATTCTGCCGAATCGGTGATGCAACTTGCAAAAACCATTTCAGGCATCTTCGGGCTCGACGATTCGGGAACAAGCAGCAACGCCGACATCAGTTTCTACTCTGCCGATGAATACGACCTGTTCTGGACCATCGGCGACGGCGAGAGTTTCATCAGCATTGAATGTGACCAGAAAGACGGTCTATCGCTCAACATCTTGTTCTACAACAACTTGATTGGACAAAGCGTGGGCGATTTGCTTATGCCTGAAAAAGCGTGAACAAAGGGATAATCGGTGAACTGATGAATCGTTGAATCGATTTTAAAAGGTGCGTTTTTTCCATCTAATTATACAATTATCCGATTAACCGATTAGCCAACATTTTTCTACCTTTGCGGCTCGTTAAAAAAGCAGATTTTGGCCGAATACGAATATCATAGGTTAGCGAACGGAATCCGTGTAATCCACAGTCAGTCAAGCACACCAGTGGCTCACATGGGCGTGGTGATTAACACCGGCTCGCGCGATGAACTCGAGAACGAGCACGGCATTGCGCACATGATTGAGCACGTGATTTTCAAGGGCACGCGCAAACGCAAGGCTTACAACGTTATAAGTTGCCTTGAGAATGTCGGCGGCGAGATTGACGCCTACACCACCAAGGAAGAGACTTGCGTCTATGGCACTTTCCTGAAAGACTACTACGGCCGCGCGATGGAACTGTTTGCCGACATCATCTTCAACTCAACCTTCCCCGACCACGAGTGCGAGAAAGAGAAGGAAGTGATTGTGGATGAGATAAATTCGTACAAGGATTCGCCTGGTGACCTGATTTTCGACGATTTTGAAGACCTGATTTTCAGCGGCCACACCATCGGACGGAACATTTTGGGCACGCCCGAATCGATTGCCAAATATAACCACACTGATATTCTGCGTTTCATAGGCCGCACCTACAACACCGACCAGATTGCCATCTGCTCTGTTGGGCCTGTCGATTTCAAAACCATTGTGCGGCTTGCCGAACGCCATTTCGGCCCGATTGCCACAAAAAAGCGAGATTTCAAGCGAATACCCGTGAATCCATACACACCGCATCTGCTTGAAGTTGAACTCGAAACGCACCAGTCGCACTGCATTTTCGGCAACCGCGCCTATCCTACCGACCATCAGAATCGGTTGGCCTTCGAACTCATTAACAATACTTTAGGCGGGCCTGGAATGAACTGTCGTCTCAACCTTGCACTGCGTGAGAAGCACGGCTACACCTACAACATCGAGTCATTCTACACGCCCTACTCTGACACTGGCGCCTTCGGAATCTATTTTGGCACCGATTATGAGAAGATTGACCGCTGCCTGACCATCATCCGCCGCGAGTTGCGCCGCTTGCGCGAAGAACGCATGGGCACCCTTCAACTCGACCGCGCAAAGAAACAGATGATAGGGCAACTGGCCATCAGCACTGAAAATTATTCGGGCCTGATGCTAAACCTTGGCCGCAGTTGCCTGATTTTCGACACCATCGACCCGCTGAGCGAAGTCTGCGACAAAATCAACAAACTCACCAGCACTGACTTGCTCGAAGTGGCCAACGAGACGCTCGACGACAAGATGTTCTCGACGTTGATTTTCAAATAAAGGTTGAACAGGTTGAAACACTGCGCTGTTGAACAAGTTTAATCAACTGAAATCCAACAACATTCTCAAATTCCAAAATCGAAGGACAGTTGCTGGTCTAGAAGACGGAACGAGCGACGATGATATGGCGTGACGCCGTACTTGGCAATAGCCGCGCGATGATCGGCAGTTGGATAGCCCTTGTTTTTTGCCCAGTTATATTCAGGGAACTCGTTGGCAATCTGCTTCATGAAATCGTCGCGGAAGGTTTTGGCCAGCACCGATGCGGCAGCAATCGACAGATATTTTCCATCACCTTTGACAATAGTCTGGTGCGGCACATCGTGATATTTGCGGAAGCGGTTGCCATCCACTATAATGAACTCGGGACGCACAACCAACTGGTCGAGAGCCAGATGCATTGAAGCGATTGATGCGTTCAGAATGTTGATTTCATCGATTTTTTCGGCATCGAGTTTTGCCACGGCGTAGGCTGCTGCTTCGCGCATAATCACATCGCGCAACTGATAGCGCTGTTTTTCAGTCAGTTGCTTTGAGTCGTTAAGAATATCGTTCTTGAAATCGGGCGGCAGAATAACGACAGCCGCAAACACAGGCCCTGCCAAGCAACCGCGCCCAGCCTCGTCGCAGCCCGCTTCGTTGGCCAATCCGCTGAAATTGAGTTCAAGCATCAATAGAAACGGCGTTTCTGGAACCAGTAGTCGATGTAGGTCAGGTTGAGACCAAACTGCAGCACATGGTGACGCACAAGCAAATTATCGAGCGTTCCTTGCTGCTTATACATGCAGTAGGTATTGAACTTTATTGAACGGATTTTGAAGCCCACACCTAGCGATGCTCGATATGATTTGAGCACGTAACTGTCGATTTTTGTCGTACCCGACTCATAGCCAGCACCAGCTCTGAAGACCAAATCCAGATTGCGTCCGAAATGCTTCGGAATATACTCTGCGCCGATGCTCAGCGACTTGCTGTCCATCAGTTTTGAGCGCAGACTGGTAACATCAAATTTTGACAACGGATTGTAGTTGAAATCACCAGCAAGGGTGAACCGTCCCGAATTGTACGACAAGCCCAAACCTGCTGTCGCCGGCAGATGAATTATCCTATCGCCATCATCATCTTCAAAATAAATGGTATCGATGGCGCCAATCCGGTAGAAGGTGTTGGTTGCCAAATCGACACGCTCGCATTTCAAGACTCCAGGTGTGCTGGCAATCAAGCCCACAGTAAGGTTCTTGTTTTTCGATAATTGAAAATTCTGCTGCAGACCAAAATCGAGTTTGCCTCCGACGTAATAATCAGAATTCTCGATGTAAATCGAAAATTCGTCGGCTGAAGACATTGCAATTGACTGCATCTCCGTTTTTGCACCAAACAACAACGATGCATTCATGCCAAACGATGTGTTTTTCAGCAAATTGACACCAAATCCGGCATAAACTCGCGTCAAACCGCCGATTCCTTCAACCATCGATCTATAGCGGTCCTGACCACCACCTGATACATATTCGACCGATTCAATGGAATAGCCGACACTTGTGTATGGCGATATGCCAAACGAAATGCCGAGATTTTGATTCGGTGCCAGTGTCAAAGAGAAGTACGAAATGTTACCATTCAGTTTGTCGCCCCATGTCAGGTGCGACTCGATGCGCTCATACGCCATCTGCAGGCCAATATCGAGAAGCACCATTGTTGAGTCAATCGATGCGTACGATGCAGGATTGATGTTGTTCACATTGTTTGCAGAACGCAATCCGATGCCCGTTCCACCCATCGAAACATTACGCCCAAATCCCGGTTGTTCATACAATCCTATTCCATATTTTGAATAAGGCGATATGGTATTGTTTTGTGCTGCAACTTCACCAATTGTTGCCAGAACCAAAATCATTGCTATTAATATCGAACGGCACATAATCAGTAAGTTACATAATAAATTTGTAGTTGCACGTTCTCTGCATACCGAGTGTTGTCATCAACAACTAGCCGCTTGAACGTTGAAGCGCTCTCCAAATCAGACGGCAACACAATAAGCGCCATCGACAACTCGCTGTTATCGGCTTTTTGATTTATGAAACTTCGCACGAATTTGACAGCAGAGAATAAGTAATACGGCTGCTTGTCGTCAGCTGTATAGTAGATTGGCGACTGTACAATCTGCCCGGACATGTCGGTAAGGTTCACCAATAGGTCATTCGATTCATCAGTCACAGCCAAATAAAGCGTCGATGGAAGTTGGTAAGTCTCATCGTATGAAAAATCTTTCGGCTTAATAAGCAGCTGAGCATCAACAACACTCATATACTCTGAAGCCGATTTTAGAATCGACAGCGTTGGGAAATCAATACGCAAAGCCAAGCCGCTACCCGTCTGGATGTATGAAACATGCTCACTCTCCGACGAATACACCTTGCCACCGTCAATTTGAAGGCTATCGAACGGTGTGCCTGAGCGATCGTTTTCAAAATAAACATACCGGTATGGATTGGATTCTTTGGGTACAAATGTCATGTAAGAACCGTATTCGTCATCGCCTGGCTTGCGATAATAGAGTCTGATCTCGAACTGCGTGGCATCATCAATCATGTCCGATTCTGGCAATGCCGTGCTAAATGTAAAGAAGTCCAGCCCCCAAGTGCAATTTGTGGTTTGCGGTACAATGCAGATGCCTTTGAAATATTCTTCGAAATATTCGTCTTTGTCCATTGCGTCATCACCATTTACAATCATATCGAACCACAATTGTCCCAAACTGTCGGACATGCGAGCCCACGACACCAAGCCACGCGCTGGGAATGGATCTATGCTGACGGTTGCCAACTCATTGTCACTACGTTGGAGTTTCTGGTGATTGAACATTTGTTGCCGTTCTGCCCTATAGTGCGGCTTTATCTCTTCCAAGACTTCGTATATCTTGATTTCCTTCGGTTGCAAGGTATCACCAATCCATCCCCCACTGGGCTTGAAACAAATCACGAGACTATCGTAAACTGCATCTTCGGGAATGTTGGTTTTAGTCGAAAAGACTATCGGCATATATGTTTCGGCGAGTACATTACCAACTTTCTCGTCTTGGTAGTATCCCATAAAAATGTTGCTGTTACCCGTCGTGACAAAACTATCGAGCCTAATGGTTGACAACTTCAGCGAGAACGAATCGACGTAGCCAAGCACCGCTTTGTTGTCGGTGAAGACGTCGCCCACAACGCGCGAATCGCCGTCGGGGTCGCACATACAGAAAACTGCGGCAAGGGCGCCTATCAACAATAAAATGCGAATCTTCATATTTTCCAAAACCGGATAGAATCCAATAAAAAGCGTCGGCAACGGCAGCGAAACGCGCTCGGCGCACGACGCGGCAAAATAACTACATAAATCTAACAAACGCGAATTTTTTGAGAATATTTCGCGAACAGATAGTTGAACTTAAAACTCCTTCAATTCCTGATAGAGCCGCTGCACCGGAAGCCCCATTACGTTGAAGTACGAGCCTTCGATGCGCTCAACTCCTACATAGCCAATCCACTCCTGAACACCATACGAGCCGGCCTTGTCAAATGGCTGATACTTATCGACATAGTATTCAATCTCGCCGTCGTCGAGCGGACGGAAAAATACATCGGTGGCAACGCTGAACACGCGTTTTTTCTGGTTCGTTTTCAGGCAGACACCCGTAAAAACCGTGTGCTTGCGCCCCGAAAGTTGCCGAAGCATAGCAATAGCCCCGCTCCTGTCCTTGGGCTTGCCAAGCACCATATCGTCAATCCAGACAATAGTGTCGGCCGTTATGAGTAGTTGATTGTCAGCCAATTCGCCATCAAAAGCCGATGCTTTCAGATTGGCCAGGTGCTCAACAATCTGCGCGCCCTTGAGCGTCGGCGGATAGGTTTCGGCGGTGTCGCGCAGCATAATCGAGAACTCGGGCACAATCTCCTTCAAAAGTGCCTGACGGCGCGGCGATTTCGACGCTAGAACAACTTCGTATCTATCTGTTATAAAATTCATTATCGTTGATTTTCAAGATATTTCAATTCGAATGTGTGATTGATGCATGCGGGCAACTCGTGAGCGTTATGTGTCACAAACACAAGCGTTTTGCCAGGCTGACTGCAAA
Source organism: Salinivirgaceae bacterium (assembly GCA_017557785.1). Classification (GTDB taxonomy): domain Bacteria; phylum Bacteroidota; class Bacteroidia; order Bacteroidales; family SZUA-534; genus RUG13583. The sequence continues at coordinate 71,206 of JAFYYA010000115.1, read as the reverse complement.
AATCGTTGACAATGCCAATGCAACGCTGCAGATTTTGGTTGTCGAGTCCGTGGAATGGCTCGTCAAGTATCAGAACCTCAGGATTTTTCACCAGCGTGCGTGCGAAAAGCACAAGCCGCTGCTCGGCTGACGATATTTTCAAGAACGACCGCCCCATGAGATGGCTGATGCCAACAACCTGCATTATGTAGCGAGCCGTCTGCTCCTGCTCGGCGCTGCACGTGCGGTAAAGTCCAATGCTGTCGAAAAAGCCCGACTCCACAATCTTCAGGCAATCAACTGGTTCACGGTAGTAAAGATGCATTTCGGATGACGTGAAGCCAATGCGTTTTTTGATGTCCCAAATGCTCTCGCCCGTTCCGCGCTGGCGCCCGAACAGAGCGATATCCTTGGCGTAAGCTTGCGGATTGTCAGCAAAAATGTAACTCAGCAGCGTCGATTTGCCCGTGCCGTTAAGCCCCAGCAGCGACCACTTCTCGCCGCGTTTTATTGTCCAGTTAAGATGCTGCTGCACAATATGTCTGCCGTATGAAATCTCAATATCACGCATTTCAACAACCATTTCGCTTTGCGATGGTTCGATGGTCGGAATACGGCTCCAGTCTATGGCTGGCACCGGCGGCAACGTTTCGGGCTGCGGTTTAAACTCCGATACTGGCCCGCAATAAGTTATCCGACAGCCGTTTAGTTGCAGAATATGCGTTGTGCACGATGGAATGCGGTCGGCTGTAGGGCTGACGAACATTATCTGCACGCCCGTCTGCGGCAATCCCGACAACAACTCATCGACTTGCGGTACCATTTTGATATCCAAGCCGTTGAACGGATTATCAAAAATCAGCATTCGCGGCTTTTCCAGCAACGCTTTCGCGATAATCATCCGTCGCATCTCGCCGCTCGAAAGGTGAATGACACGACGGTTGAGCAACGATTGAATGTTCAGCGAACGGAACAGCGGATTGCCGTTAAGTTCCTCAATATGCGCTGTTTTGAACATTTCCGACAAGAACGGGCACTCCTCAACTTCGGTACTGTGGAACCGCTGCTGGTAGTACATTTGCTTGAAATCGTCGGCCGAATATGCCGATTTGAAATTCACCGTCTTTATAAATTTGTCAGGCCAGAGCGTCTGGTATTCCGATGCGCGCATCGCTTCCAGAAAATGGTAGACAATCTCGCCCTCATCGGCGAAAAACTTGCCGCGCAAGATGTTTGCCATAGTCGTCTTGCCGCTGGCGTTGTCGCCCACAATGGTCCATACCTCGCCTTCGCGAATCTCCCAATTGATTGGCTCCGGAAAAATCGCGTCATCAATGCGCGGGCGGTAGTTTTTTATTGTGATGAACATCGTTTCTGGTGTTGGGTATTGGTTATTATATATTTGAATCTTCCTTTGTCGATTCATCGATTATCCGATTCAACAATTCACCAGTTTTTTACCATTCAATTGGCGTCTTCCCGTGCTCAATCAGATACTGGTTTGCACGGCTGAAATGGTGGTTGCCGAAGAATCCGCGCGAAGCCGACAGCGGCGACGGGTGAACCGATTCGAGCACCAGATTATTCGCACGTTCGACCATTGCAGCCTTCTGCTGAGCATACGAGCCCCACAAGATGTAAACCACATTCTGCTTTTCAGTGGCTACGGCATTGATGACGGCATCGGTAAACGTTTCCCAACCTCGTCGTTGGTGTGAACCTGCCATATTTGCTCTGACTGTGAGCGTTGCGTTCAGCAGCAGCACACCTTGCTTCGCCCATCGAGTCAGGTCGCCCGATGCGGGAACTGGCGTGCCAATATCGCTCTGTATCTCCTTGAAAATGTTGCGCAACGATGGCGGATAATCAACGCCGTCCTGCACCGAGAAGCACAATCCGTGAGCCTGCCCAGGTCCGTGATACGGGTCCTGCCCGATAATCACAACCTTGACATTATCGAACGGACAAAGGTTGAAAGCGTTGAAAATCAGTTTCCCTGGCGGATAAACAACATTAGTGCGGTACTCATCGCGCACAAAATCGGTCAGCGTCTTGAAGTATGGCTTGTCGAACTCGCCCTGCAAGCGCTCTTTCCACGATTGCTCTATGCTTACTTCCATTTTTTCAGTTTTTGGCAAAAATAGGTTTTTAGGTTATGCGTACAAACAACAAAAAAGGCCTTGAGATTTTTCTCAAGGCCTTTGGTTATGATACCGACTGTTATTCTTCCTTGTAAACAGGTTTGTATGTCCTAACTCCGGCAACAGTGCCCCGATCGCGCCAAACAAGAGTGTCCTTTGTGGCATAGTGAACAGTTTTATTATTCACCGCATCCTTAAAATCAAGTGTGTAATCAAGGAACAATTCATCGCGATCCTTGTTACCCCAAGCCTTGATGGCTGTACCTTTCGAATAACGGCCCGAGCCTGATGCCGTGCAGCCTTCAGTGTTCGACTCAATTGTGCAATTGCCACTGCCATCAAAGGTGAGAATAAGGTTGCAAGGGCTATTCTTACCATTAATTTCTGTTGTGGCTATTGGCAGCCGTATTTTGTTTCTTGCGATAGTTTGGGTGTTCACGACTTCGTCGTATTCAATAAACTCGTTATGACGGGCATTGGTAACTTGTGCATAACCAATTGGAAGCAATTCCACCGTTGTTTCTGACTCATATGCGCTCTTGAAAACTGCTCCGTCGCTTTCTTTCTGGAAGAAGTTCCCGCAATCAACTTTATTACAATTGATATTTGTGATATATTCTTCACCTCCGATTTTAAAGCTGATTGAGTCGAAATAATAATTATTAGCTTCTGCAAATTCATTAAGGTTGAAAGCTATTGAGTGTGCAACATTACCGTTTGCGTCAACCACTTCTTTCGGGAATGTGCCACTCTTTTTGAATACCTGCCACTCTGTAGTGAACTCAACATCGCCAATGGCCTCATAATGAATGTAAGAGCCTGGATCAGCGTGCATCTGAGTTGAAGCCTTGGCATTTTTGTCTGCTTTATATTTCATGCTGAATTCCCACGTTGTTCCTTGGGTGAAATCAACATCAACATTAATCCAAAATTGTGAATCCCAAACGTTTGATACCTTCTCTCCTGCGCGAACTACTATATATGTATCATCATCAGGAACATCAGTGTCTTCGAATTGCATCTTGTCAAATGTATCAACACCACGGCGCAGGTATGTTGCTGTGTATTCATTGATGTAATTCACACAGAACAACGTGTAATCACCTGGTACCACATCCCATTTTGCAAGATCCTGACGCAATGGCGAAGTGCCTTTGATAACTGGTACTCCGCGAACTATACTGTCAACACCTGAGAATTTGTCACCCATTACAACAGGAATGACATAATTGTTGGTGATTGACAATGGATCGTTGAAGAACTTGTCGTTGAGTTGAATCTCAATACCACCACGGAATCCTCCGGCATAATCAAGTTCTTGGCCACTAACTGTATAATAGTCCTTCGGCATTGGTTTAACCTTTGTGCCGTCCTCAAAATATAGTCCGCTAGTAAGCGACTCATCGATGCTGACATCAATCTTGGCATTCAAACCATTATATGAGCCACCACATGTTCCGTAAATGGTGAAACGGCCTTCATTATCGCTCGTATTGTCATAGGTTTCAACATTGCCGAGTATCAGTGTGCGGATAGGGTACTGATAGGCAAAATAGGCTAATGTTCCGCCATCATAATCGGGAAACGATTTTTCGGCATTTCTACAAGCGCCGAAAGCCACCGCTAAAGCTCCTAAAGAGACAGCCGATATTAATTTACTAATTTTCATCATCTTATATTTTTTTGATTCGTTACTGATTATTAGACCAACCATCGTTTTGGAGCAGAGCCGACCATTTTAGAATCTCTTCTTCCGGGATCGGGCAGCAATACATGTAATCTTTGTAGTCACGTTTTTCAACTTCAAAATATTCGTAAGCTTTAGAGCTGCCTTTGCCTGTAATCCTGACGCCTTTTACAGGCTCCGTAAGATTAGCTTTCCAACGGCGTAAATCCCAGAAACGATGATTCTCGAAACAAAGCTCTATGCGGCGCTCATTACGTATAAGTTCGCGCATTTTATCTTTATCTCCTTTTATCGATTCAAGATACTCGTCACCTACAATACCACCACGCTGGCGAATAGCTTTGATAACGCTATATGCACTATAGCCGTGGCCATTGTCTGATGTTGGTCCCCAAGCCTCGTTGGCGGCTTCAGCATAATCAAGGAATATCTCAGTATAACGGATGCGGGCCATATAATGGAATTGTTGGGATTCAGCACCCTTCTTCAAACTGGTTTCCTCTCGGATAAGTTTGCGCAGATAATAACCTGTTTTGGTCGATTTTACTTCTTTATTCAATCCGTCTTCGGTATCCGAGTCTTCAGATGTGCTTATGATTGCTTTCTTCCCAGTTTTACCATCTGTAGGTCCGAATTCGGCGCCATCATAAACGACATACAATCCAAGTCGTGGGTCGCGACCTGTATAAGGCGCAGACGGGTTATATCCGCTTTTTGTATCTGTAATAGGGTAACCATTCGCCATTGGGAATGCGTCAACAAGGTTTTGACTTGGGTTGACAGTTCCATTACCATTCAACGTAGGTGGATAGTATTTCTTTTCATAACTATCATCCGCCGAGCGAGGTTGGTAACGGTCTCCTCGCCAAATAATCTCTTTGGGGCATAACCCGTTAACAGCTTCGTTGTCAATTTCATCAGCATTGGCATACCAAGTGTTGCCATGCGGATCCAAACCATCCACACCGCCAATGCGGTCGAGCACAACCGCAGCTTTTTCTGCCGCAAAACTCCAATCCTTGTCCGATGCTCCTTGATTGGCCGGGCTGGCAGCGAACAACGCTACCTGCGCTTCAATAGCTTCTATAATACGATTCGACAACCTGCCACGCATCACTTCGCCATAAACACGGTTATATGTGCTAGCGTTTTCAACGCCCATATCCTTGAATTTCTGAGGAATTTCGTTGTTTCTAATATTATCGTTATCCAAAACCAATCGTTTCTTGGCCTCATCGAAATCACTGTATATCTGATCTATACACTCTTGAAAACTTGCACGTGCCGCATTAAAGTTGTCGCCAGCCGTTTCAGAATGAGTCAAGTTTGGTACTCCCAGCACCGTTCCATTAGCGGGGCCGGCATGACGACGCAGCATATCGAAAAGATGAATGGCGCGCAAAGCGTAAGCTTCGCCTGTAAAACGGTCGTCAAGCAATTTGTTGTCTAGGGGGGTGTATGACCATACTGCCTTACCTGCAGCCTGTTCAAAGAAAAGATTGATGTATTGGAGTGTCTGGCGATCATAAATATATCTTCCAAACGGATCCATATACGATGTCCAACCTCCAATAGCGGCTTTACGATAATAGCTTCCTTCATCGTTGGTCAGTGCGTCATCAGTTGCAATATCGTATTCTGTGCCATTAATGTATGGAAGACGTGCATATCCCGCAATCATCAAACCCATAGCATTACTGTTTACATCCAACAAGGTTTCAAGGTCGCGGTTGTTTTCTATTTGTGGCTCAAACACATCATCGCAAGCTGCAAAAACCACCAGCAGCGATGTCAGTTTTATAAGATTTTTCATTTTCATAACTAAATCGTTTTTAGTGATTAGAAATTAGCTTTTACACCAATATTGAAGAAACGCGATTGTGGTTCGCTGCCAACACTCATTTCCATATGCTCTCTTTCTTTTGATATGGTAAGCAGGTCTGCTCCGCTCACGTATGCGGTCAGTCCTTTAATGAACAAATCACCGAACACATCGCTTGGAACTTCATAGCTGATCTGTATTTTATCCAATTTGAATGAATTGTTTTTATACAGCCAGAAATCAGAAATACGATTGTTATTGCTGCCCGATGTTGTTGTAAGAGCAGGATACTTGGCATTTGTGTTTTCCGGTGTCCAAGTATCACGTGCAATAGCTGAGTATTTTGAATCTTTGTTCAGCCAATAGTAAGAACTATTCTTTGCACCATACGCACCACTCCGAGTTGTACCCAATGCGTGGAATGTGAAATTCTTATATTTGACAACCAAATTCAATCCCAATGTTAACGGTGAACCAAACTCTCCCCATTTGCCAAGATACACATTGTCCAAGTCGGTGATTTTACCGTCACCATTCTGGTCTTTATATTTGAGATCACCCAAACGCACCTTATCATATGTATGCTCGGGTGAGTTGTCTATCTCATCCTGGCTTTGGAACATACCCAGGCACTCAAGTCCCCAGATGGCGTCAACAGGCCTTCCTTCTTGATGTTGGTAGTCTTCAATTTTACTTTCTTCGTACACTGTGCGTTCGGTATTGTAATACGTTCCTACAACACCAAACATCACATCAAAATCGTTGATTTTTTTATTGAGATTAACTGCGAAATCGAATCCCGTATGCTTAATCTCATCGTTGTTCAAGTAAGGCAAGAACTCTGTCATATGGTTTGGCCAATCGCTCTTATTGTCAATGATGTACCCTGACATTTTATTGGTAAAGTACGTAAACTCCAGATTGACAAATTTGTCAAACATTGATGCCTTAATGCTGGCCGTCAACTCCTTACGTTTAATCATTTCAAGCTTTGCATTCTCTCCACGACTTGGGCCTATTGATGTTGCATTTGAACCATCATTCCAAGTGAATCCCCAGCCGTTTTTATCCCAAACACCATCATACATATAATAGCTGGTAATGTCAGCATCTTCGTGGAGAATACCTACCGATGCCGAAACCAACAAATTGTCTATAAACGAGACACTCTCCATAAACGACTCGTTGCTCAGACGCCATCCTATTGTACCTGTCGGCGAGAAAGCGGCACGATGGCCTTCTGCAAGTTTGGCGGAATAAGGCGTAGCGGCACTGAACTGCGCATAATAACGCTGAGCAAAATTGTAGCTAAGATCAAAACCAAGATTAGCATTGGCTATAGCATGGTAGCTACCAGAACGGAACTGTTGGAATACGTTCCCCAGCACCATTGCCGAGATATTGTGACCACCGAATTTGCGGTTGTATTCAAATGCCGCGTTTCCAGCCAACGTCCGGTTGTCTGTGCTGTTCGAAATAGATTGCTGACCATTGTTTCGATCATCGCCTTCCTTTGTCAGTTTGGTTATAGTTTCGGTTTTAGAATCCCAGGTAGGAATAAATACAGCATATTCAGGATTGAACTCCTGCGTGTAATTAGTTTGGAAATCCATTCCCAACGAAGCCTTGAATGCCAGACCTTCAAGCAACTTGCCCAAGTCGAAACGCATACCGGCATCGAACTGGAACTGTCGGCTTGTCCATTTTGTTTTGCCACCTGCATATATTTGAGCGAACACATTATTTACGTCAGTCTTGTTGGCTGCGGCAAGGAATTTCCCGTCATATATATTGGCTGTAGTACCAATCATGGCCATAGCATCAGGATCAGACACCAGGTCAACAGGGATAAGCAATGCCGTGTTCGTTTTCAAATTAGGCTTTATGTTCGGACGTATTGTCGATGCATCTGACCAATAATTGCCTTTGCGACTATTGATGTCATAGAATGTTGCATTAGCATCGATGTATGCACTGATGTATTTGTTCAAATTCATATCAACATTACCACGCACACTTAAACGGTTTGTGCGGTCATGCTTGGTTTCACCAACCTTCAGATAATCACCAAAAGTATAAGCGTTGATGTTAACATAGTAGCGGGCGTTCTTGCTGCCACCTGAGAACTCCAGAACGGCATCATCAAAGTTATATACTTTCTTTATGTACTTCGATGAATAGAAATCAATGTCAGGATAGTGATACGGATTAACTCCCGATTCGTAATTTGCTATCAGTTCGTCGCTGAATACAGGTTTGTCCACACCACCGTTGTCGTTCTTGCTTGCCAAGTTGTAGTAACGCATATACTCGGCTGCGCCCATATATTCAGGAAGCTTTTTAGCCACATGGAAACCGGCATTAAAGCGGCCGTCAATCTTCAGCTTTTCGTTCAGATTACCGCGCTTAGTCGTGATAAGCAGAACTCCTTTTGCGGCACGGCTACCATATAGAGCAACAGCGTTTGCGCCTTTCAGGAAACTTATTTGAGCAATTTCCGAAGGCATTACATTATTAGCTTCACGCGGCATTCCGTCAATGAGAACCAGATAATCGTCCATACCCCACATCGAAGTGCCGTTCCAACCATTTGCAAGCGACACCATATTTGTCAAACTGTATGTTGTATAGTTGCTGTTCAGCATTTCATCAATATTTACCACCGAAATGCCGGTCAACAAATCGTCCTGCGCCACCTTTCTGAATGCGGTATTCACCATGTATGCCGAATCACCAGATACGGCTACAGTATCCGCGCTAGCTTGTGCAAACAATCCGCAAGGCAAGGATACCAAAGCGGCACACACTAATATTTTATTATGCATATATTTCATTTTCTTACATTTAATATTCAACATCGACTTAGTTTGTTACCATCCGGGGTTTTGAGCAAAATCTGCATAGATATATACATCATCATCGAGCAATGGGAACCAATAGTGTTGAACTCCGAAATTGCGGGTTAAAATAACCCTTCGCGAGTAACCAACGACTTCCGCATCACGTGGATCGTTATTTTCATCTTCGTACCAGCTTTGTGGATTAACACGTGTGAACTCAGTTGCATACTTGGTGTTGTATGGGTACTCGGTCAGAAGCAGCCAACGCTGCAAATCGTTAAAGCGGAAACCCTCAAACGAAAGTTCAACTGCGCGTTCGCGGCGTACTTCATCAATAAATTTGTTCCGGTCGGCAACATATTTTGCAGCCACATGTCCGGCACCACAACGGTCACGAATGGTGTTGATGGCATCTTCGGCCGTTTTATCAAAGTTCGATGACTTGTAACTTGCACCACCTACAGCCGCACACGCCTCAGCGTACATCAAGTAGACATCGGCCAAACGCATGTAAGACAGATTTGTATGCAATTGGTCTTCCCACCTATATAATTTATCGATTATATTGCAAGTGTGCGGCACGAGTTTCTGAATGAAATAACCTGTCTGGCTGCCAAGTGCCACAGAACGCATATTTCCACCTGTAAACAACTCACAATAAACATATGGCTGTCTTTCTTTATCTGCGGCTGCAACGATATATTTGAATCCGTCAAACACAATGTCGTGATAGAAACGTGGATCACGGTCTCTGAACGGATGAGTTTTGTCAAAGCCCGACTCTGGATCGTCAAGTGGCAGACCGTTCGCCATTCCGTACATCTCAACAAGGTTGCCTGTCGGCTGATGTATAATATTATCATGCTCAACAACGCTGCCTACCTTAGGCCCGAAAACTTTCGAAGTGTTCCAGTTGCTGTTGTTCGCATTTGGACCGGAAGCATCAACAGTTCCCGACAGACCGCGCATAATAGCTTCAGTTGAACCCGGTTGTTTCCAACTCTGATTGGAAGTATAGAACAAATCGGAATAGCAAGTCTTTGCAGACGATGCTTTTACGTGGTCGTATATATTGCTGAAATTAAACTCTACAAGCGCATACTGTGTTTCACCGCCTTCAACCATGTTTAGCAATTCGCCAAATGCCTCAGCAGCACGCTTACAATAGTATTCATCGTAGTCGTATGTTTTGGCTCCACCAGTTTGAGCTTTGTTTTTCATAAGCGGACTGCCTGCCCAAAGCTGACATTTTCCAAGATAACCAAGTGCGGTTATTTTGTTCACACGCAACTCGTTTTTTCCTCCGGTTCCATAGTCCGTACCAGCAGAAGTATTGTCCCAATTTATTGGAAGCAAATCTGCTGCTCTATGGAAATCTCGTGCGCAACTGTCAGCACAAGTTTGGAACGACAGACGCGGCAATTTATCAATACTCGACGGGTCAAGCACTTTGCTGATGTATGGCAGACCGCCAAAATACTCCATCAACTCAAAATGCCACCAGGCACGGAAAAAGTACGCCTGGCCAAGAATAAGGTCACGCTCTTCATCGGTTCCCACCATTTTGTCGATATTTTCGATAGCCATATTACACTTGCGGATGCAATACCACGAATGAGGCCACAAAGTGTGAGTTTTGCCTGCATTACAATCCACTCCTGCAAAAGCGGGATCACTTCCATCACGATACAGCCAGTTGCCCGTCGTGCTCCAAGCACGGAAGTTTCCCAAATCAACCTGATGAGTCATCCGGTTGTCGGCTTCTGGATTGAAAATCTCATCATCACCCCAGTTCCACGACGGACACCAGTTGCATTTCTCCTTGTCAGGGATACAATTGTATATCTCTTCAATAAAACCTTGATAGTTCTTGAAGTTTTTGAAAGCGTCTTCTTCCGATACGCTTGTTCCGGGTTCTCTATCGAGATAATCTTTGCACGATGTTAAATTGGCGCAGAGTGCCAATCCCAACAAACCCATAAAAATGAATGAATTATATATTTTTTTCATCGTTGTAAGTATTACAAAGTAAGTTTAAGACCGAAATTGAAACGTTTAACTGTTGGATACGCACCCAACCAACCACCTCCGCCCAAGTTGGCTTCGCGGTCGTCAGGCATGCGGGTCCATAACCAAAGATTGTTGCCATTAACAAAGAGTTTCAGATAATTAAGTCCGATCTTCTTGATCCAGCCATCATTCCAAGAATAGGCAAGCTCCACATTTTTCAGACGAATATAAGAGCCATCAAACTGATATTGAGTGCCGTAGCCTTCCATGCTTGAAGAAGCTGTTCCCCAATGGTATATTGTGTATTCTGCATTAGGATTCTCTTTTGTCCATGTCGAACCAAAATCGTAAACTGTGTTAAGTTTGTTGTCGAAACTCCTAAGTGCCACATCGCGCGTAACATTGGTTACACCATAGAATTGTGCAAAGCAGCTGAACCCCTTCCATTCAAATCCAACAATAGCATTGTAGGTGTTTTCCGGAGTTGATGTGTATTGATATGGAGCACTGTCCTTGCTGTCAATAATACGGTCACCATTGAAATCGATAATATAGTAACTGCCCGGCATACGGAAACGGTCGTCTGTTGCAAAAGCCGGACTGCCATAAAGTTCGTCAATGTTGTTGATGAATCCTGCATCAATATGCGAACGAGTCTGACCAATTGCGTACCCTTCAGACTTTTGATAATTAGGCTGCAGTTGCGGGTCGTCACGCGAGATTATTTTGTTCTCATTATGTGTCATACTGAAATTGGCCCATGCACGGGTGTTGCGGTTAAACTGCTTGTTAATGCGAAGTTCAATTTCGTAACCACGAGCCTTGACTTCACCCAAATTAGAAACGGGCACATCCATGCCGAAATACGACGGAGTGGCACGGTCAGAACCTTTGACCAAAATATCGTATCGCTTGTCGCGGAAAATCTCCACACTTCCAGCGAACAACCCTTCAAACAACGAATAGTCAACACCCAAGTTAAACTTGCGTACCGACTCCCAATGTACGTCCTTGTTGCCGAGCTTGCTCAGACGATACCACTGAAAAGGACTTGTGTCTGAACCAGAAAGCACCATTCTTGCCGAACCGCCGACACTCCATTCGTCCATATACAGAAATGCATCGGAATTATCGCTACCCGTAATACCAAGTGATGCGCGAACTTTAAGCATATCAATATAATGATTGTCTTTCAAGAACGCAAAGAAGTTTTCCTCCGATATTGTCCAGCCCAACGCACCGGAACCGAACATTGCAAAACGATTGTCTTCCGCAAACTTTTCCGAACCATTGTATGAACCGTTAAGTTCCACATTATAACGGTTGTTCCATCCGTAGGTGACACGTGCGGCCCAATCTTCACGATACGATGGTATTTGTGTACCCTTAGCTTCCTGATTGCGTGAGAATAATGCCATTGCCGTGATTTTGTGCAAATCAAAGTCGCGAGCCCAGTTCAACTGCAATTGATAATATAACTTGCGGAATGTAGCCCAGTTATTCATATTACCAGCTTGCTGACTCCATTTTCTATCTTTATCTTCCATCCAGTCAAGACCTGTTTTAGGATCAATCGTCTGGCGAACATTAACCAATCCGGTTTTAGGGTCAATCCATTTTTGCTTGGCATCATTCCAGTCATCACTGACACCACGGTTTACTTCTTCAAATGTGTTATCGAGCGAAACATTACCGCGGAAACTTAACCCTTTTGTAACAAAATCAAGATTCTGCTCCAGAATAAAGTCTGTGGTAATGGTATTGGTTGTGGTCTTTGCCATACCACTGGTTGCTAGGTTTGCGGCTGAGTTTGTAACATTTGACGCATTCGGATAAAAGCCCCAAGAGTCATCATCATATTTGGGAAGGAATACATCGGGGGCAATATTGTATGCTCCGGCCCAGCGCTGACCTTCCTGCCACTCACTGCCCGCAAATGCGCGCGGAGCTTTCTTGATTCCAATTGAGCCATACAGATTGATGCGGAAAAGGGTAGTTTTTGTTAACGTGAAGTCAAGGTTGCTGCGCGCGTTTACACGTTGGTAGCTATAGCCTGACTTGTACCCCCTATCGTTGTCGAACACTCGCATAAGATCACTCTCATACACATAATCAGCCGATGTGTAATATTTCACAAAACTAGAACCACCACTGATGCTTAGATTAGCATTATAAGAAATGGCCTGATCCTTGAACAATTCATCTTGCCAATCGACATTCGGGTAACGTTCTTTATTCAAAGTTTGTCTCTCTTCACCGTTTTCAATTACAGTTGTCACACCATTTGGGTCACGATACTTTTCTATTTCGCTTTGCGGTGTGATATATTCCCACGATTCAGTTGGTGTAACAGCCAATTCCATTTCTATGGTTTTGTTACGAGCTATTAACGCATCGTAAGAGTCGAGTTTGTTTGGCAGTTTCGATACACGCTTCACCGTGGTGGTGAAACCTGCGTCAATGCGGGCCTTGCCTTCTTCGCCACGTTTGGTTGTAATAAGAATAACGCCATTGGCGCCACGCACACCGTAAACAGCTGTTGCTGACGCGTCTTTCAAAACTGAAATTGACTCAACCGATGAAATATCAACGCTTTTCATCGAGCGTTCAATACCATCAACAAGCACAAGAGGATCGCTGCCATTCCAAGAGCTTGTGCCTCGAATAACAATTTTGGCGTCATCTTCACCGGGCTGACCAGAACCTTGTTCTGTAATAACTCCAGGCAAGTTACCAGTCAATGCCGCGCCAAGGTTACTTACACCAGCGGCACGCTGCAGTGTGGCACCTGATGTTTGGGTGATGGCTCCTACAACCGATGCTTTTTTCTGTTGTCCATAACCAACAACCACAACTTCATCCAAGCCAACCACGTCAGGAGACAATGCAATGCTGTACGGCCCTGCTCCCTTTACGGTTATTTCCTGCGTGTTATAACCGATGTATGTGACAATTAGCACATCATTGTCGGCAGCCTGCATACTGAATGTTCCGTCGACTCCAGTAATTGTTCCAACCGCTGTACCTTTAATCACAACGTTGACACCCGGAACTGGCATTTCCGTTTCATCCACTATCTTACCGGATATCTGATGCTTCTGAGCAAAGACACTGAATGACAGTAACATCATTGGCAATATTGCAACCGTCAATTTCCACAGTTTATGTTTCATTATTTCCAAAATATTTGATTATTAAATATTTATATTTATTTTCTGTTTTCCAGATACTATGTCCTTACGCTTTTAATAGCGCTATCGTTTAATTTCCATTATTTCGTTCCAAATATGATAAATATCTTTCATATATGCGAACATATTAAATGTATCTTTTACTTTTATTATTCATGTTTTTATAAATATTAGTTTATCAAAGCATTACAATGCACATACTACTAGACCTAATACAAATAAAAAAGGGTCTTGGAAACCCCAAGACCCTTTTTTTGCAGTACTTAACTATCTTAGTTGCCTTTGTAAACAGGCTTATACGACCGTATTGATGGAGCAGAACCACGATCACGCCATACGAGAGTATCTTTTGTGGCGTAGTGGACATCATCCTTCTTGAAATCAATAGTATATTCAAGATATAGCACATCGCGGTCTTTGTTGCCCCAAGCTAACGGAGCTCCATCTTTAACATATTTGCCCGAACCCGAAGCAGTGCACAAAGTTTCATCATTCGACTTAATGGTGCAGTTGTCGCCATCAAACGTAAGCACTAACTCGCAAGGAGTGTTAACATCAGCAACTTCTGTTGTCGAAATCGGCAAAAGAACTTGATTCCTTCCTACTGATGTTGTAGAAACAACTTCATCTTTCTCAATAAATTCTTTATGACGGCTATCTGTAGCTTTCTCATAGCCATCAGGTTCTTTCCAAACAATAGTATCTGTCTGGGTTTTACCTGTCGATTCAAACTCACTAGATCCCAGGCTTCCTGATAACACCTTGGTATAATAGTTTGAATTGGGTACAGCATCGCAACGAGGATTACCGATCTTCTCTTCGCCATTTATAACGAAACTTACATTATCAATGTAATAGTCGTTCGCTTCAGCTAATTCGCTAAGGTTAAAGGCTATAGAATGTCCGTCGGCTTGTCCGCTGGCAAATTTACCAGTCAAGGTTATTGTTTCCCACTCTGTCGTGAATGCAACATCACCGATACCGCTTCCCTTATACTCACTCGGATTTGTATGAACCTGAGTGGTTGAAGTGGCGGCCTTGGCAGCTTTAACATCCATTGTCAGTGTGTACTCATCATTTGCAGCGAATGCTGTTCCTGCATCAATCCAAAACTGGTTGTCCCACACATTCGTCTGCTTCTTTTCTGCGTGAATAACAATGCACATATCCTGAGCAGTCTCTACTCTACTAAGCGTCTTGTACTTTAACTTGTCATAATTGTCAGTACCGCGGCGAAGATAGGTTGCTGTTTTCTCGTTGATATAATTCACACAGAACAAAGTGTAGTCTTTCGGTGCCGGATCCCATTTAGCCGCATCAGTACGCATCGGTGAAGAACCTTCAACGACCGGAGTTCCGCGGTTGATTTTATCTACACCTGTGAAATCACCCATCACCATAGGAATAACGTAAGTGTTTTTAAGCGACAATGGGTCGTTGAAAAATTTCTCATTCAGTTTAACTTCTACACCGCCACGGAAGCCACCGCCATAATCGAGAACTTCGCCACTTAAATCGTAGTATTCTTTCGGCATAGGAGTCACCTTGGTGCCATCTTCAAAATACAAATCATTGGTAAGCGACTCGTCAATACTAACGTTAATCTTGGCATTTGTGCCGGAATACGAACCGCCGAATGTGCCATAGATGGTGAAACGGCCTTCGTTATCACTTGTGTTGTCATACGTTTCAACATTGCCCAATATCAACGTACGGATAGGATATTGATAAGCAAAATATGCTGTTGTGCCGCCGTCAAAGTCGGGGAATTCTCTTTCTGAATTGCCACACGACATAAACGCCATTGTTGCAACCCCGGCAAATAATAATGATATTACTTTACTGTTTTTCATCACTTTTACTATTAAAGATTAGAATTAATTCCATCCGTCATTCTGCAACAGATTAGACCATTTTAAAATTTCAGATTCCGGAAGCGGACCGAAATACATATAATCGCTGTAGGCGCGTGTTTCGTTAGCCACGGGAACAGGAGTGTATTTTTTCTTGCCACCAACGGTCTCTATTTTCATTGCCATGACAGTCTCGTTCAGATCAAGTTTCCAACGGCGCAAATCCCAGAAACGGTGACCTTCGAAGCAAAGTTCAATGCGGCGCTCATTGCGGATAAGCTCGCGCATCTTGTCTTTGTCTGATTTCACGTTTTCAAGATATTCATCGTTCACTATGCCGCCGCGTTTACGGATAGCTTTGATAACATCGTATGCGCTGTAACCTGATGGTGATGCAGTGGTTGGGCCATACGCTTCATTGGCTGCCTCAGCAAATGCCAGATACAACTCAGTATAACGGATGCGGGCGTTGTACTTGTCCTTTCCACTCATACCTTTCTGACCACCACGGCGCTCGGGCTCTGCTTTTTCGTTTATGTACTTGCGCACATAATAGCCCGTACGGTTTGGTGCTTCTGTTGAAATATCCAAGCCGTCATTGTTATTCGATTTGTCAACAGTTGTATTGATTGTTTCATCATACGGACCGAACACCGAGCCGTCGTGCACAATGTACAAATCGAGACGCGGGTCGCGGTTTGCATACGGATCCTGATCGTTATAGCCACTGCCCGATTCCTTAATCGGATAACCGTTGGCCATTGGGAATGCGTCTACAAGGTTCTGAGTAGGATTAACCCGAGCTTTTCCTTTACCGTATTGTGAAGGTGGGTAAAGGTCGCTCTCCCAACTTGCGCCGTGGTTGATATTCTCTCTCCACAGAATCTCATCCGGGTTTCCACGGTTTTTGAAACGCTCAATCTCTTTGGCATTGCAATACCATGTTGCACCTGTGGCTGACAATCCAGCCACGCCATCGTTGCCGTCAAGCACCTTTGCGGCGCGCTCAGCAGCCATTTTCCAGGTGACTCCCGACTGCTCGCTAAATGCCGGACTTGCAGCATACAAAGCAACTTGCGCAGCCAAAGCCTCAACAATACGGCCCGAAATACGGCCAACTTTCTCATCACCAAACACATCGTTGTACTGACTTGGATTAGTCACGCCCATTTGAACGTATTTGGCATACTTAGGTGAATCCAAATCCTTCAGCGAGATACTACCGTAATCATAAGGCAGCATTTCAAACGCTTGATCGAAATCGCTAAATATCTGCTCAATACATTCAGCGAATGTTGCACGGCTGACATTGAAATCGTCAGTCGGTTGCTCGGGTTTCAAAAGATTAGGAACACCCATCAACGTTCCATTAACCATTCCTGCGTATGTTCTCAGGAAGTAGAACAATTGGAATCCGCGCAAAGCATGAGCCTCGCCCGTCAGGAATTCCTTACACATTGCATTGACAACTGGGTCCTGATTGAAATAGAACCCATCAACGCCCTGCAGGAACTGGTTCACATATTGTATGTTCTTGCGGGCGGCACTCCATCTGTCGAACGGATTGTCGCTCTTAGCTGACCAGTTTCCGTTTGCTATCTTCCAAAAACCATTGTTGTAGTCATTGGTTACTGCATCATCGGTTGCAACATCCGACATTGAAGCCGCATTTGTAACATACGGCAGGTTGTTGTAGCCATTAAGCATCAGTCCCTGAGCATTCTCAGGTTTCGACATAAACGTGTCAAAGTCCTTTTGGTTTTCAAGCATCGGCTCAAAGACATCGTCGCAAGCGACAAATGCCGGTATAAGGACCATCAAACTTACTATGCTCTTAATTTTCATATCTAATCAAATTTTAATCAACCATTAAAAAGTAGCCTTAACACCTATGTTGAAGAAACGAGTCTTTGGTGTGTCGCCAATGCTTGTTTCCATAAGTTTGCTCTCCTTCGAAATTGTAAGCAAATCTTTTCCGCTCACGAAAGCCGACATTCCTTTGACAAAGCTGTCGCCGAACATTTCCTGTGGGAAATCGTAGGTGATTTGCACCTTGCTCAAATAGAAAGCGTTGTTTTTGTACAACCAGAAATCGGAAGTAACATAATTGTTGGCAGCTGAGCCTGTTGACAATGCAGGATACTTAGCATTCGGATTATCCTCTGTCCAAGTTTCCTTTGCTATTACAGAATATTTGTCGTTGCTCTTCAGCTGATAGTACGAATTGTTTTTCTGGCCATAAGAGCCGCATTTGCCGTTACCCAGTACAAAGAATGTGAAATTCTTGTATTTGACAGTAAGATTAACACCCATGACAAATGGTGAGCCATATCGACCATCTTTGCCCAAATACATTTGGTCATCTTCGTCAATTACACCGTTTCCTTCACCACCTTCGCTCAAATCAAGATATTTGATATCGCCGGCGCGAAGTTTACCGCCAACTTTAACATTTTTGCTTTCGTTAGCTTCAGCTGCTTCATCTGCCGTATAATATCCAGTGTTCTTATAACCGAATATGGCGTCAATTGGGTGACCTTCTTTGTCGCGTTGCGGTTGCAATGGGTCCAAACTTGTTTGTTCCATTGTAACAACTTTTGAGTCGTAGTAAGTACCAACCAAACCGACAGAAATGTCGAAATCAGAAACCTGCTTGTTCACATTCACTGCAAAGTCAAATCCGTGACGCTCGTTGACGTTGTTGTTCAACGGTGCATTAAAACCGTTCATGTGGCTCGGCCACATTCTAGTTTCTTTAATAAGATAGCCATCCATCAGGTTCTTGAAGAATGTGAACTCAGCTTTTACAAGACCATCCATCAATGATGTTCTCAAAGTGGCCGATATCTCTTTACGTTTAATCATCTCAATATTTGTGTTTTCGGCGCCAGTTGCCTGCGACATATCACCACTTCTTGAGTCACCCCAGCCGTAGCTGCCATTGTTACCCCAAGTGCCTAAATACAAATAGTATTCAGCGTCGACAGTACCATTATCTTTCTTAGTGTAAAGATCCCAATCCTCATTCAAAATGCTTGCAGAAGCAGAAAGAGTGAGATCGTCGAAAATCGAGCCATCAAGGAATGATTCTTTTGCCAAATTCCAACCCAAAGTTACCGAAGGTGACAGCGCGTTGCGATGCCCCGGAGCCAATTTAGGCGAGTGAGCAACTGCAGCAGCAACCGTTGCATAATAGCGATGAGCAAAATTATAACTGAAATCAAATCCGAGATTGGCATTAGTATTATTATGGTATGTTCCAGAAATTGTCTGTTGGAAACCGTTACCTAATGCAATCACCGACACATTGTGGTCACCAAAACTGTGGTTATAATCGAATTGGAACGACAAAGCCAGAGTGCGGTCATCGTGTGTATCGTACAAATTCTTCTGACCGTTATCTTCATCCGCACCAATCTGTGTCAACCCAATAATCTTCTCATCTTCTGACCATTTCGGTGCATAGACTGCATATTTCGGGTTGAAACGCGTGTTGTACGATGTTTTGAAATCCATACCGAAGTTGGTCTTCAGCCATAAGCCATCCAACACTTTGCTCAGATTGAAATCGAGACCGCCGTCGAACTGGAACTGACGGCTGGTGTAAACGAGCTCTCCACCAGCATAAATCTGTCCCATCGGGGTTCTCTTATTGGTTCCGTCATCGTTGGTACCTTTAAAAGAATAGTCAGACGCACCACCCAAGAAATAACCGTCGAAAATATTATTCGAAGTATTAATTAATGCAAGAGCATCATCGTCTGTTATCAAACTAATTGGAACCAATTGCGCGGTGTTTTTCGGAAAGTTCGGACGCTCTGTCGAAGCCATCTTCCAATATGTCATATTGTCGCTCGGATTGGCACTGTATTGTCTGTGCTTCTCGTCCTGGAATGTGGCACTTGCGTCAACGTGTCCGCTGATGTAATCGTTGAAATTCATATCAACATTGCCTCGGAAACTGATTCTGTTGGTTCTGTTTTTCTTTGCATCGGCAACAGTAACAAAATCTCCAGCTGTCTGTGCATTGATGTTTCCGTAAAGACGGGCACGCGAGTTTCCACCCGACAATTCAAGAACCACTTCTTCCTTATTTCTCACCTTCTTAATGCATTCCGATGAGTAATAATCAATATCAGGATAGTGATACGGGTTCACACCACTCGCAGTTTTTTCTATAAGTTCATCGCTGTAAGTGTGTTTTTTACCATCGTTATCGCAGGCGATGTTATAATATGTCATATAATCAGTGGCGTTAAGATATTCCGGCAGCCGTTTAATGACATCCAAACCTGCATTCACATTCACATCAATTTTCAGTTTTTCGCGGCTTTGTCCACGCTTGGTAGTAACAAGGATTGCCCCCTTGGCTGCGCGGCTACCGTAAAGAACCAGCGCGTTGGCACCTTTAATAAAGGTGATTTGCGCAATCTCAGTAGGTTTCACATTGGCGATATCGCGTGGAACACCATCAATAAGCACCAAATAACCACGATTGTTATCGGCATCCATACCCCACAGCGATTTTCCGTTCCAGCCGTTAGCCAAAGCCTCCATATTATCCAGACTTCCCTGAGTATAGTTCTTTTTGAGCATTTCTTCGACATCAACTACCGAAACTCCACCCAGCAAGTCGTCTTGTGCCACACTCCGGAATGCCGTTTTGACCATGTATACAGAGTCTTCCAAAGCTCCATCATCGGTCTGGGCACTCAATGCCAATGGCGCAACAGCCATTGCGGCACTCATGACTAATATATTATGTTTATGTTTCATCTTTTTTCGTTTATTAATTCAACAATCGACCAATCATTACCAACCCGGGTTTTGTGCAAACTCTTTATATATGTAAACATCATTTTCCGGGAATGGGAACCAATAGTGCTTAGTTCCGAAATTGCGAGTTATAATTGGTTTAATGCAATATCCGTTTACCTTAGCATCCCTTGGATCTTCACCATTCTTAAATTCATAGAACTCATCAGATTCACCACGTGTGAACTCGCATGAGAACTTGGTGTTGTAAGGATATTCTGTCAAGAGCAACCAACGCTGCAAATCGTTGAAGCGGAATCCCTCAAACGACAACTCAACTGCACGCTCACGGCGAACTTCATCCATAAACAGCTTCTTGTCGGTAACATATTTTGAATTTGCATTTGCACCGTTTCCGCCTACAGGTCCGCAATGGCAACGCGCACGTACCACGTTGATAGCTTCTTCGGCAGTTTTTCCGTACGAATCAGCCTTATATTGCGAACCGCTGATTGCTGCGCCAGCTTCGGCATACATCAGGTAAACATCGGCCAAACGCATATACGAGATATACACATGCATACCGTCACCCCATTTGTCAGCATAGTCCTTGTCAACTTCGTTGCAAGTGTGCGGCACGAGTTTCTGAATAAAGAAACCTGTCTGGCTGCCATCGGCCACCGGACGCATATTGCCACCTGTAAACAATTCGCAGTATACATACGGTTGCTGATGCTTCGGAGCCGAACCATTCAGATATTTGAACCCGTCGAAAACTATATCATGATAGAATCGCGGATCGCGGTTTTTCCACGGATGCTCAGGATCAAATCCGTTGGCATAGTTACCGTTTTCGTCTTTAATCGGGAGTCCATTTGCCATACCGTACATTTCAACCAAATTGGCTGTTGGTTGGTGAATGATTTTATCGTGCGCAACCAAACCCGCCATCTTAGGACCGAACACTTTCGATGTTGCCCAGTTTGAACTGTTGTCCGATGAATTAGACGGGCCACGGAATATGGCTTCGTTTCCACCAGGATTTTTCAGTTTCTTGTTAAGTGTGTAGAACAAATCTGAATAGCACCACAAATCATCGTATCCTGGAGTGATTTCATCACTCATAACGTGATTATATATGTCGCTGTAATCGAAATTTGCAAGTTTGTACTGCTCATTGGCCTTCGTTTCAATCAGATTTAGCGCTTCACCCAAAGTTTCAGCAGCTGCCTTACACAAATCCTGATTATAATCATAGGTCACACCGCTCTGTAATGCACCAATTTGAGCATTGTGCTCCATCAACGGACTGGCAGCCCAAAGCTGACATTTACCTTTGTAGCACAAAGCAACAATCTTGTTGGCACGCAACTGGTTCTTTTCGTCCTGGCCTTTAACCGATGTGCTGTCCCAGCATATTGGCAACAATTCGGCAGCTTTTCCGAAATCTTCGGCGCAGCGTGCAGCACACTCCTGGAATGTTAGTCTTGGTAAATTGGGGATGTTGTTGGCATCAAGTACTGCGTCAATATAAGGCAGACCGCCAAACCATTCCATCAGTTCAAAATGCCACCATGCACGATAGAAGTAGCATTGTCCCAAAATACGATTTCTCTCTTCGTCGGTACCAATCATTTCGTCGATATGTTCCAAGCCCATGTTGGCCTTGCGAATGCAATACCATGCATGCCCCCACAACGAGTGGTTTTTGGGCTGGTTTCCTGCCGATGAGTTGTTGGTTGCAGTTAAAAGCCAGTTCCCAAGATCGGAAGTCGGCTGATACCATTTACGGTAGTTGCCGAGGTCAATCTGGTGTGTCAAACGGTCATCGCCCTGTGGGTTGAACACTTCATCGTCACCCCAGTTCCATGATGGACACCAACTACATTTCTCTTTATCAGGAATACAGTTAATTATCTCTTCAACAAATCCTTGGTAGTTTTCGAAATTTTTAAATGCGTCACTACCTGACACTGTGGTATTCGGTTCTCTGTCAAGATAGTCTTCGCACGACATCAGAGATGCGCACAAGACGAATCCGAATAAACCTGCTATATATAATGTCTTTTTCATCTGCTTATATTTTAGAATGATACTTTAAGACCCAAATTGAAACGTTTAACGGTTGGGTAAGCTCCCAAATAACCTCCGTTACCAGTGTTAGCTTCACGGTCGTCAGGCATCTTTGTCCACAACCATAAGTTGTTGCCGTTAACAAATATCTTCAGGTATGAGAGTCCGATATTCCTAATCCAACCATCACGCCAAGAGTATGCCATCTCAACATTCTTCAGGCGGAAATATGAACCGTCGAACAAATATTGTGTGCCATATTCGGCAAATTGCTCACCATTCTTGCTCGTAGGTGCTGTACTCCAGCGGTACGGGGTTACATCGGCGTCAGGATTCTCCTTTGTCCAGATTTCACCCATATCGTACACGGCATTCAGTTTCATGCCGAAGCTCTGAAGCACAACGTCACGTGTTACATTGCGCACGCCATAGAACTGGGCGAAGCAGCTGAACCCTTTCCACTCAAAGCCTAACAAGGCATTATAAGTGTTCTGCGGAGTGCTTGTGAATCCGTAAGGCGCATTATCCTTGCTGTCAATCACACCATCGCCGTTGAAGTCGATGATATAATAGCTACCCGGCAAACGATAATTGTCATTAGCTTCAAATGCCGGACTACCATACAACTCATCGATATTATTGATGAAACCTGCATCAACATACGTGCGATACTGGCCGATTGAATAACCCTCTTTTTTCTGATAATCAGGCATCAGTTTCGGGTCGTCACGGTCAATGATTTCATTCTCATTGTGAGTTAAACTGAAGTTACCATACACGCGGGTCTCACGGTTAATCTGCTTGTTGACGCGAAGCTCGATTTCATAACCTTTAGCGTGAACTTCACCCATATTGGTAACCGGGACTTCAAAACCGAAATATGAAGGAATGGCACGGTCACCACCATTGATAAGAATATCGTAACGTTTGTCGCGGAAAATCTCGATGTTACCTGCAAACAAACCTTGCAGCAACGAGTAGTCGATACCGAAGTTGAACTTGCGAACAGTCTCCCAATGCACATCGGGGTTGCCCAACTTGCTCTGGCGATACTGAACGTATGTACTTTCCTGACCATTATCTATAGTTGTACTGGCTTTGCCACCGTAACTCCATTCATCCATATAGAGGTAAGAACCTGCGTTGTCGCTACCAATCTCACCTAACGAAGCACGAATTTTCAACATATCAATGTAGTGGCTCTCCTTTATGAACGACATAAACTGCTCTTCAGAAATCATCCAGCCAATGGCGCCAGAATTGAAGAAAGCAAAGCGGTTTTCTTTAGCGAATTTCTCCGAACCGTTGTATGCACCATTGTATTCAAGGAAGTAACGATTAGCGTAATTGTAAGTTGCACGGAACGCCCAGTCCTCACGATACGATGGGATACCGCTGCCATACAATGATTTGTTGCGCGAGAACAATCCCATGGCAGTAACGTTGTGCACATCGAAATTGCGAGCCCAGTTAATTTGGCCCTGATAGTACAACCGGCGGTTAACATTGCCCATATTACCATTAGATGTACTCCATCCCGGCAATACAACATGGTCGAAACCTGATACCTTATTAATGGTTTGTGAATGTTGGGCTTGGCCAGTGACCGGGTCAATCCACTTTTCCTGAGCACCACTACCACCGTCGTTAATACCGCGGCCGGTTTCCTCAAACGAGTTGTCCATTGAGATATTCGCTCTGGCACTCAAACCTTTTGTAATGAAATCCAAACGTTGCTCAAGCACAAAGTCGGTTGTGATTGTATTTGTAGTCTTCTTTCTCACACCTGCCAATGCTGTGGTCTTTGCAGAGTTACGTGCGTTATTCTGGTCGGCAGGATAATAACCCCACGAGCCATCTTCGTAATAAGGCACGAAAACATCAGGACCAATATTGTAAGCACCTGCCCAACGTTGGGCTTCTTCCCAAGCATTACCTGCATTTTCGCTTGGAGACTTCTTTATTGCAAGCGAACCAGCAAGGTTCATTTTGAACACTGTTGTCGGAGTTATGGTAAAGTCCAAGTTGCTGCGTGCGTTAATACGCTGGTATCCGTAACCCGATTCATATCCACGATGGTTGTCGAAGATACGCATAAGGTCGCTTTCATAAACGTAATCAGCCGAACCATAATATCTGACTGTTTTGGTACCACCACTAACACTTAAGTTAGCATTATATGAAAGTGCGTAACTTTTAAACAATTCTTCCTGCCAGTCAACATTCGGATAACGTTCAGACATCAGATTGCCGAACTCATCTCTTGCGGCCGGATCACTACGATATTTCTCGATAGTCTCTTGCGGAGTGATATATTCCCACGATTCGCGCGCTGTAACAGGCAACTCCATTTCAATGGTCTTGTTGCGAGCCATCAATGCGTCATAAGAATCAAGTTTATTTGGCAATTTCGAAACGCGTTTCATTGTTGTAGTGAATCCGGCATCGATTCTGGCTTTTCCTTCTTCACCACGTTTAGTTGTGATAAGGATAACACCATTGGCACCCTTCACACCGTAAACTGCAGTTGCCGAAGCATCCTTCAGTACAGAAATGCTTTCAACCGAAGTGATGTCGACAGAGTTCATCGAACGCTCAATACCGTCAACAAGAACTAACGGTTCACTACCGTTCCAAGAGCTTGTACCACGAATAACGATTTTCGCATCTTCCTCACCAGGCTCACCAGTATCCTGAGTGGTAATAACACCGGGCAAGTTACCTGTCAAGGCTGCACCGATATTGTTTATACCAGCAGCACGCTGAAGTGTAGCACCTGATGTTTGTGCAATTGCACCCACCACAGAAGCTTTCTTCTGTTGGCCGTAGCCGACAACAACAACTTCATCCAATCCCACCATATCGGGGGTCAACGAGATGTTGATAGGCGCAGTACCTTTCACAGTAATTTCTTCTGTTGTATAACCGATGTAGGTTACAACCAACACATCACCATCAGCAGCCTGCATGCTGAATGATCCGTCGCCTCCCGTGATTGTTCCTGTCGCTGTACCTTTGATTACAACGTTAACACCCGGAATAGGCATTTGCTCTTCATCCAATATCTTACCCGTAATATTATGTTTTTGGGCAAAAACACTGAATGACAGCAACATCATTGGTAGTATTGCAACCACCAATTTCCATAGTCGATGTTTCTTCATCTTTTTCAAATGTTTGATTATTAAATGTTTATAGTCGCTTTTGCCGCATATGCGGCTTTTTCATTGGTGGCAAATTTTATAAAAAAAACACCCCTTGCCCACGCTGTTTGATACATAATGTTTAAAGTCCGTTACAATTATGCACCAAAAATGTAACATTTTTTTTCGTGCTTGTTACATAATAAATAAGCAATATATTATAAACCAAACATATAATAATGCATTAAAATATAAATAGTCATAATGACTATTTATAGCTTATAGCATCAAAATGTAACATTGTTGATGTTATAAACGACAATTGTTCATCAATGAGAATACACTAAGAAATGGAACAAAAACGCTTTCTAAATGCGATTCAGATAGGAAACACTAACAATGGTTTGGAAAAACAATCACTCTGCATCAGATTGCGACACAGAATCTTTTTCTCCACGCCCCTTCTCCATATACTCCGTGGGTGTTACACCATACAAGTCTTTAAATGCTGTTGAGAAATGCGATGTGCTTGAGAATCCGACTATTTCTGCAATTTCGGCTATACTTTGACGTTTTTCAGCCAACAATGTGGCAGCCTGCTGCAAGCGAACGTTACGCATGAATACCCGAGCTGACTGATTTGTGATTTCCCTCAACTTGCGGTGCAGATGCACACGACTGATGCCAACCATGCTGGCGATCATCTCAACACTTAATTCCGTATTGTCAAGATTCTTATTAATCACTGTCATAACACGCTGCATCAAACGGTCATCAGGCGAATTGACTTCGATACGCTTAACATCGGCGCCTTGCGACTGACGGCCTTGAAACTTATTTTTTAGCGTTGCCCGATTACGCAAAAGATTCATAATTGTATGCTGCAACACATCTATACTGAAAGGCTTGGTCAGGTAGGCATCAGCACCTGCATCGAGTCCTTTAATACGGTCGATATCAGCCGTAAGCGATGTAAGCAATATGACTGGCAGATAATTGACCGTGATGTTCTGTTTAATCTTACGGCATAATGTCTGCCCGTCCATAATTGGCATCATGACATCGCTGACAACTACATCTGGCGCATTTTGAAGAACCGAGTCAAGCGCATCAGCGCCATTGGCACACTCTACAACATGGAAATAAAGCGACAACTGATCACTGATGTATTTGCGAATTTCATCATCATCTTCGGCAATAAGCACCCGATACTTTGTCTTTGTCTGTTTTTTAGGCTCCGGCTCATAATTTGGGACGTTGCCTTGCGGGACAGACAAAACATTCACTTTCGCATCCACCAAAACTGGCTTCATAACCGAACGTTCATCATCAGTAAGATGATCGGGGCCAATCGGCAAATTTATTGTGAAGTGACACCCAGGCTTTCCGACATTGTTGGCGGCCACTATTGTTCCGTGATGCAACTCAACAAGCGATTTGGTAAGATGCAATCCTACACCAGTGCCCGACACCGTTTTTTCTGCCTGCGACTGATAGAACCTTTCAAAGATTTTGTTCAACTCGTCAGGATTAATACCCGAACCTGTGTCTTCAATATCGATAACCACAGAACCAGCAGCATGGCCGCCATCGACTTGATTATCATCGTTTACGGAAATAGAAACACTTATCACACCGTTCCTCGGCGTATGCTTGAATGCATTCGACAATATATTCACGATTATCTTGTCGAAATTACCCGCATCAACCCAGGCCTTAATTTCAGGATGACTAGAAACCAAATTCAAGCTAATCCCCTGAACATTTGCCTGATATTCAAAATTTGCGCACACATCGCGGACAATTTTCACGATATCACACTCAGTAAAACTAAGCCGCATCTGCCCTTTGTCGATTTTGCGAATATCCATCAACTGGTTAATTAGCCCCAGAATACGCTCGGCGTTCCGCTTGATAGTATCATAAGTCCGCTGACGGACCGGGTCCGCATCAGAGTTTATCAGCATACGCAAAGGGCCAATAATCAACGACATCGGTGTACGGATTTCATGCGAAATATTTATAAAGAATTGCAATTTTGCTTCGTTAACATCTTCGGCGTATTTGTGTTCAAGAACTTCCATACGCAAGATTCGGTTTCGGTGAAAATGCACTATCAGAGCAATAATAACGACCGCCACCAACAAGAAATACACAATATAGGCGACAACAGTCGCATACCATGGCGCCGTGATATGAATTATGAGTTTTCTGGTTTTCGAAAAAGAATTTGCATCAACAGCTTTGACGCTGAATTCATGTTTTCCGGGCTTCATATTACTGAACGACACCTTATTGCCACCTTGGTGCAAATGAATCCACCCCTTGCCATCCATATTATATAAATATGTAATACGGCTGGGATTCGCATATTCCATGGCTGAGAATTCAATGCTGAACGAATTGTCGGAATGCGACAAGTATACATGTTCTGCCTTAGAAATATCACTGTCGACAATTTGCTTCCCGCCAGAAAGCATTCCCTTGGCTACCGGTTTATCATGTATATAAAAATTAGTCAGGCGTATATTCGGAATCGAATAGTGCTTCTTGATTTTTTGCGGATAGAAACAGATGAGCCCGTTAACACCGCCAAAGAAAAGCCGGCCGGTAGCATTAACCCCCGATGCGGACTTACTAAACTCGTTACATTGCAAACCATCAGACGCATAATAGTTTGAGAACGAATAGTTTTGTGCATTAAGACACGCTATGCCGCTATTGGTACTAATCCACAAATTACCGTCAGCATCGCTTTCAATTGACGATATCGAATTGCTCGGCAGTCCATTCAAAGTGGTATATTTAACGATTTCGCACGTCTGCGGATCAAAACTCAGCAACCCATTCGCCGTACCTATCCATATTTTCCCGTCAACCCCTTCGTGCAATGCATATACAACTTCGCCGGCCAGCACACGGTTGCTACCCAAAACTGACACAAAATCTTCATTCTCGATGTCAAGACATCCGAATCCGCCATATCCGCCGAAATACAGTCTATTTCCCGTGATAAGCATCGTATTAATCCACGAAAGCGGCAACTGATTGGCTAAATCAGAATACACAACACCGCTTGGCATCGCAGGAAATAATTTTTGTTCCGATGTCAATATTGAAATTCGGCAGAACCCGATTCCGTTGAGTGCCACCCACAAATTCTGACGACCGTCTTCGGCAATGCAATAGACACTTGTGGCGTGGTTGAAATCACCTTCATCAGCCAATTCCACAGGCTCACACCTTCCCGTATTCTCATTCAGACGGCACAATCCGCCCAAATACGAACCCAGCCACACATTACGCCGGGAGTCACGGAATATACAAAGAGTTGTGCGCGGAATTGATGATGGAGAAACGCCTGTTTCGAAATGTTTTTTTTGAGATAAGTCTTTGTTTAACAGATAAACGCCATCATTGTCCGTTCCAACCCAAATGTCATTGCCATCACACAAGACCGACATCACGCAACACGAACCGATTGTGTTTGCGATCGGAGACATACTGCCGGCAAAAACAAATTCATTTTCAGCCGCTGGCTCCAAGACCACCCCTTGCTGAAAGCATCCAAGCCACAAATTGTTGCGATTGTCGTGCATGATTGAATGCACTTTCAACTTTCGGCTATTCAACCCCGTCAGACTCAAATTATAATCAAAGAGCTCGCCCGTCGCAGTATTGAATATCTTAAGTCCATCACCATCAGTGCCAAGCATAAGAGATGTGGAATCGGCAATCCGAATATCCATGATGGCACTGCGCACCTGACGCTGTGACGCCACTGTCACTAACTTGCCGGTTGCGACATCACACTTTAGCAGATTACCCTGCGATGTGCCCATATAAACATACCCATCGGGCGCATCAACGAATGAGAAACATGACTCATTACCGCCAAATGCGTAACTGCCGATAATCTTACGATTGCTATCTAGAACAAACACCCCTTTGTTCATCGTCGAAACCCAAAGGTTTTTGTTTCTGTCAAGCATAATCTTTTCAATATAATAACAGTTTGGCAGCAATTCCGAATCCTGAACCAGCGACAAACTATCGCCACTATTCGTAAGGACAAAAATCCCATGTCCTGACGTTCCGATCATCACCAGACTATCACTTCCGCACACAATGCATGAGATATCCATACCTTGCGGAAATTTCACACCGTCGATATATGCAGGAACATCAAAAAAACTGCGAGACGCATGATCATAAAGCTGAAGTCCGGAAAGAGTACCTATAATAAACTTGCCATCGCCAACTTCATATATCAATTCTATATAATTGTTAATTAGCGCAATAGAATCAGAATCATCCTTTCTGAACGTCATGAAATCAGCTCCATCAAAACGACTCAAACCGTCCTCGGTAGCAATCCATATCACGCCGTCGCTGTCTTGAAGAACCTGATTAACCATATTGGAAGGCAACTCGCGCTCAGAAGTGAACAACACGCAATTATTTGCCTGCACAGGAAAGCAAAACAATGAAATAAAACAAAATAGCAAGAAAAACGTCCTCATAGTTAAAAAAAATGCAGCTGTTTGAAATATACCGTATCAGTCCGACATTCCGTCATTAAATATAAAAAATACAATTAAAAATCGATAAACATTTATTATACAATAAAATATCCAAATCGTATGTCCATTTCATTAAAAATTATGTAACAAAAATAGACAAAAAATGTTACAAACACAAAAAATCATGAAACACTTTGCGACTGCAGACTTAAAGGCAATTCGGATTTTCGTAATCCGAAAAATGGGGATATATAACACACATAACATATATAAGAAAAACTGGCGGATTCCAAGAACCCGTCAGCTGGTGACTAATCTATTTAATAATTAACAAAAACTTTTGTATGATGAAATTGCATCTATTATGGAAAAGCGCAGTGCTTGCACTGCCAATGATGCTGCTATCCGTCGGAGCCTTTGCTCAGCAACATGAGGTAAAGGGTACGGTTCTTGACGAAACGCAACAACCCATTCCGGGAGCAAACGTGGTTATCAAAGGAACCACAAATGGTACTATTACCGCTGGTAATGGTGAATTTAAAATGAATGCCGCCGATGGCGATGTTCTTCAGATTTCCTACATTGGTTATACAACTGAAGAAATCACCGTTAACGGCGCTGGTCCGTACAATCTCAGCCTTAATCCTGACCTTGTTGGTTTGGAAGAAGTTGTGGTTGTAGGTTACGGTACCCAAAAGAAGAGCGACCTTACTGGTTCTGTTGCTTCAGTAAAGAGCGAAGATTTGGCAAACCGCGCCACATCTGATGCGGCACAAGCTTTGCAAGGTAAAGCCGCAGGTGTGCAAATTATTGCCACCAACGGTGCCCCAGGTTCTACCCCCGACATCCGCGTTCGTGGTGTTTCTTCGAACTCTGGCAGCCTTGGCCCACTGATTATTGTTGATGGTTTGAAGGTTGAAAGCATGCAATACCTCGATCCTGAAATGATTGAGTCTATTGAAGTGCTGAAGGATGCCGCATCTGCCGCCATCTATGGTGCACAGGCAGGTAACGGTGTTATTCTGATTACCACAAAAACTGGTAAAGGCGGCGCTGCTGACGGAACCGTATTTTACAACGGCCAATGGCAGTTAAGCAGCCTCTCACGCAAATTGAAAGTGATGAATGCCGAGCAATACATTGACTTTGGTACAAAACTCGGATTCCTTAAAGGTGGTTGGGAAACCACAAACGGATATGAAGGTGATGACATTGACTGGAGTAAAGAAGTGTTTGAACCGACATGGAGCCAACGCCACACTGTAGGATTCCAAGGTGGTAACGAACGCGGAAGCTTTTTTGCCGCTATCAACAACGTATACAATAATGGTATCTTCACTGGCGACAAAGACATCTACAAACGCTTATCGTTCCAACTGAATGCCGATTATAAAATCAAGAAATGGTTAACCGTTGGAACCAACAACTCTATTGAGAAATGGAGCACAACATCAATTAGCGACCGTAGCGACAATGGTTCTGCAATGCTTGCAGCCATTACTTCAGACCCGCTGTTCGGTCCATACGTTGATCCTGACAAACAAGACTCTCAACTCACACCATCACAGAAGGCCGCATTGGAAAGCCCATACGGACCAGGTGAGATGGATGAAAATGGCGAATATCCATATAGAGCAGTGCTTGGCGATGGTGAAAGATACTACAGAATATCACCTATCAGTGGTCAAACACAGTCATCGAACCCATTCATTATGCGCGACCGCACCGACAATCCATCAGAAGGCATGAATGTCCGCGGACTTGCATATTTGAACTTCAACCCGATTAAAGGTCTTATCTACACATCACGATTCGGATATCGTTTCGGATTCCGGAACTCACGCAGCTATGAAGTACCTTTTGTAGCTAACGAATTCGTTCACGCTGATGTATTCACTCTTAGAAGTGAATCAAGCAACAACTACTTCTACAACTGGGAGAACTTCGCAAACTACAACACAACCATCGCCGACGTACATGATTTTGGCGCAATGGTTGGTATGTCGTGGGAAGTTAGACATTCAGACAACACTTGGGGACAAGCTCAAGGCGGCGACATTTTGAAAGGTTATACTGACAACTTCATCTATCTTGACTACTTGAAAGATGGTGATGGCGTGCGTAAATCGACAGGTGGCGTTACAAGCGAGTCAAAAGCCCTTTCATACTTTGGACGTATCACTTACAGCTACGATAATCGTTACAGCTTGCAAGCTAACTTCCGTGCTGATGCATTCGACTCTTCGAAACTTAGTAAAGACAACCGTTGGGGTAAGTTCCCATCGTTCTCTGCAGGATGGACAATCAGCAACGAAAGCTTTGTTGCCGACAACATCAGCACTGATATTCTTTCGTTCTTGAAACTTCGTGCTTCTTGGGGACGCAATGGTAACATCAACGTGCTTCAGAACTATCAGTACGCAGCTGTTATCAACAGCAACAACGACTGGTATCAGTTCAACTCTGAATTCTCACAAGTCTACGGTTCACAACCAAACGGACTTGCTAACCCAGACCTGCATTGGGAAGAGTCTGAACAAATCGACGTTGGTTTGGACGCACGCTTCCTTAACAGCAGACTCTCTTTGGGCATTGACTGGTATAGAAAGACAACCAAAGGCTTGCTGATTTCAATCACTCCGCTGTTTGAAACAGGTGTACGCAGCACTATGTCAAACGCAGGTGAAGTTTTGAATACAGGTCTTGAAATTGAACTTGGCTGGAAAGATAAAATTGGCGACTTCTCATATTCAGTTAACGCCAATATGGCAACACTTAAGAATGAGCTCACCTATCTTGACCCGACCGTTGACAAACTCACCGGTACAGGACTTCAGGGTTCAAACATCACTACCGAGTGCGTTGTTGGCAAACCGCTGTGGCATTTCTTCGGCCACAAGACCCAAGGATTGGATTCTGTTGGTCTGCCTATCTTTGTTGACATTGATGGTAACGGCAAATTTGAAGCCAACGAAAGTGATATGACTGATTTGGGTTGCGGTCTGCCAACACTCAACTATGGTATCACCATCAATATGGAGTACAAAGGATTTGACTTCACTGTATTTGGCACAGGTGTAGCAGGCAACAAGATTCTGCCACAAGGCTGGCGTACCGACCGTCCGTATTGCAACTTCTACAGCTGGTTCTACGAGAATGCTTGGGATGAAGAAAGCAAGAGCGGTAAGTTCCCTGTCATAACTAAAAAAGGATGGAACAAGAATACGTTCAGTTCTGACTTAACCATGTTCAGCGGAGCATATTTCAAAATCAAACAAATACAGTTGGGTTACACACTTCCCAAAGAGTTGCTGAGCAAAGTTTACATCAGCCGTCTGCGCGTGTTTGCTTCACTTGAGAACTTCATCACTTTCAGCAAATACCCAGGTCTTGATCCGGAAGCTGCAAATGCCAACAACTCATATACCTTTAGCTCTCTTGGTATTGATAATGGTACTTACCCGACAGCTAAACAAGTTATCTTTGGTGTTAACCTTACTTTCTAAAAATTAAAGAATTATGAAAAAGAATAAATATTTGTTATTAGTTGCAGCAAGTGCTCTTGCCATTACGGGCTGCAACCAAGACGAGCTGGATATTCCTCAGAAAGGTGTAATATCTTTTGAAGATTTCTATAAAACTGACAAAGATGCTGAGAGTGCCGTTACAATTGTTTATGCCACAACACAGAAATTGTTCTCTCACGCATACACCAGCTACAACTATGGTCCCTACTTTGCATTGACCAACTGGATGGGTGACGACATCTGGCTTGGTGGTTCAGGTACTGATGACTGCGTGGAACAACGCATGATGCATCAATTTGTACATGGATATGACAATCTTGACATTGAAGATGCCTATTCAGTATTGTACACTTCAATTCTGAAGTGCAACTATGTGATCAACAACTTTACTGAAGAACGCTTAGGCGAACTCAGCAAGACTCAAAAGAGATGTGTGGCTGAAGCCCGTGCAATGCGCGCCTTCGACCATATGATCCTCGGCATCTACTGGGGTACTCCTCCGATTGTTGAGACCGTGCTGACACCCGCCGACCGTCCTGCCAATTCTGAGTCGCAAGCTGCCGTTATGGATTGGGTTGCCAAAGAGGCCCAATTGGCTGCTGATGACCTTGAGTGGCGCGATGGCCAAGATGACTACGAAGGTGCGGTAAGAATCACTAAAGGTTTTGCTCTTGCAGTAAAGGGCAAGGCTCTTCTCTGGAAAAAAGACTATGCCGGTGCCAAAACCGCACTTAAAGAGATCATTGAATCCGGCAACTATGCTCTTGTTCCATCAGAGAAAATGATTACCATCGGTCACGCTGATGGCAAAGGCTCGTCAGAAGCAATCTTCGAATTCAATTACGACGGCACATCCCTCACAGGCCAATACGAGCGCACAGAGCGCGGTGGTTGGAACGACCACAGCACATTCACATGGCGTGGTGACTACGTAAACAACCGATTCCTTAAAGACCAGTCTATCTTTGCCGGTGGATGGGGTTGGCTTAACCCTTCACAAGCATTTGCTGAAGCTCTGATAGCTAACGATGGTATGGAATCAGCCCGCCGCAAGGCATGGATTAAGACCTATGATGAGATGCTTTATGATTTGCAATGGGAAGCAGATGGTGACAACTTCACTCCTGGCAAAACCGATGCAAAAGCAAAAGACAAGAATCGTGGTATTACCCATGATATCTATGCAAATGCAGGCTATTTCACCTATAAAATCAATGCTCACCCGAATCAGGGCGACCAATTGGACGACGGCCACCTCAACCGCAATGCCAGCATTATGCGTTACGCCGAAGTGCTGCTTATGTATGCTGAGGCTTGCGCACAGCTTGGTGAGACCAGCGGTGACGGCTTGAAAGCTCTTAACGATGTTCAGAAACGTGCTGAGTCAAAAACCGTTTCTTCAGCACTTTCTCTTGAAGCTGTGCAAAACGAAAAAGAGTTTGAGCTGTGGCTTGAAGGCTGCCGTTTTGTTGATTTGGTTCGCTGGGGTAAAACTGAGACATTGGAACACCAAGACGAATATCTGCCTTCTTGGGGTGACCTCATCAACATCGTTTATGATGCTAAGACGGAACAATGGACTACCATTGGTGAATACGGAGAAAAAGATGCATCGACCGTACACAAAGGTGTTATTGTAGAGAAAATTGAGAACCAAGAAGCTGACCTGTGGGTAAAAACATATGGCGACGCACTTGGTTTCAAGAAAGGCAAACACGAATTGCTGCCTTTCCCGAAACGTGCAATGTCACTTAACTCAAGTCTTGTACAAAATCCTGGATGGTAATTATTAGGATTACATAAATCCATTTACAAGAGATGCCCGAAAATCGGGCATCTCTTTTTTTTGATTTATACTTCTTTTTGCGCAAGCTGAAGCTATCTGCACAAAGCAGGAGAAACGATTGAAATCTT
Source organism: Salinivirgaceae bacterium (assembly GCA_017557785.1). Taxonomy (GTDB): domain Bacteria; phylum Bacteroidota; class Bacteroidia; order Bacteroidales; family SZUA-534; genus RUG13583. Next base: position 35,748 of record JAFYYA010000115.1, on the reverse strand, counting down.
ATTGCGCTTTTCTACCTTTGATTGCCAATTACGGCTTTTCTTTTATCAACCAACCTTTTTTGGATGTAAAAAAATACCCATTGAGAGAACACCGTATTAAAAAATATATGTATTTTTGCTTCGTGTTATTAACAAAAAATTTTTCGAATATGAAAAAGACTTTACTTTCAATGTTAGCTGTTGCCGTTATGTGCGGCATGGCTTCGAATGTTGCAAAAGCAAACATTCCAGATCCTGACAAAGCAAAAAAAGGAGAAATTTGGCGTAACGAAGCAAATGGTGGTGTTGCCGAATTGTGCGAACCTGAAAATGGCGTATACGGCCTTCACACTTTTGCAGCAGATGCACAAGACTGGGATTCTCAGTTCTTCATTGTGTTCTCTGATGAATTGATTAGTGGTGGTAGCTGCACAATCAGCTTTGATTACAGAAAAGCTGAAGGTGACGGTGACGTTAAATTCAACGCACAAGGTCACGCTGACCCGCACAGTTATGTAAACAACGATGGTTGGGCAACACTTGAGTGCAAAGAAGAGTGGCAGACTTATACTGGTGAGCCTTTCAACATTTCTGGCGCCATCCGTACATTCGCTGTTAACGCTTCAATAGGTAGATCTAATGGTACTCTTATGATGCGTAATATCATAATTGATATTGACGGTGATGAGTTGGTTAAAACTAAAGAAACTGACGCAGAAGAAGCTGAGTTGGAAGCTGCTCCTGAAGTAAAAGAGCCAGAGCCAATGACTGAAACTGACTACAAGACATTCATGACTAAGGTTGACACAGCTGCTGCCAATGTTGCAAAAGCAAACTTCGTTGCTAACGTTAGAGGTACAAAATTCGTTGCCACTCCTGTAAAATTCGGTGCTGACGACGTATTCGCATTTGATATTGACACTGCAACTGCTAATCCATGGGACGTACAATTCTTTGCTTACTGGGCACTTGACGCAGTATCTAGCACTTGCGTATCTCCGACCGAAGCTGTTTTGGAATTTGACTACTGGACTGACTATGCTGCTTCAGCAAATGGTAACATTTCACACGTTGACATGTTCACTGGCGCAAACAACCAAGGTGCAAAATGGGGTGGTTTGGCTTTAGCTAAAGATAAAGACAACAAAGTTGAGCACTACAAAGACGGCAAACCAAACTGGGTACACGTTGCTGATACTGTAAAAGACAAGAGATGGTTCTGGGAGCTGCACCTGGGTGCTAGCAAACCGAAAGTTAGCTACAGCGTATTCTTGAAGAACGTTAAGATGACTATCGACGGCAAGGAAATCAAAGCTGACGCAAAAGCTGTTGACGGTGTAGAAGTTAAAGAAAAAGGTGGCGTTGCTGTTGCAGAAGTTGCTGCTATCAATGCATACGTAGCTGGTAATGTTCTTTACACTTCTGAGCCTGCTAACGTTGTTATCTACAACATCAACGGTGTAGCTGTTAAGGCTGCTAAGAACGTTACTACTCTTAACGTAGCTGACCTGAAATCTGGTCTGTACCTTGCAAAGGTTGGTAACAGAGTGGTTAAATTTGTAAAATAATTAACAAGTAAATTTTAATAGTTTAACTGTTGATAACACATTGGCCCTGCAGACAAAGTCTGCAGGGCTTTTTTTTGTTTGAAGCTGTATGATTGCGCAAGCTAAAGCTTGCTACACGAGCAGACATTTCAACAATAAAAACAAAACCGTTAATAAATGGTTCAATTTGTTGGAACGATTGCTAAATTTGTTGTGCGATAAAAACACTTAAACATTTAAAATATGAAAAAACTTGGACTCACACTTGCAGCCGGGCTATTGAGCATAGCTGGCTTTGCACAAATGCCTGGCGGCGGATTCGGTGGCTTTGGCGGAAACCAGAACAGCACCGACACTATGCGTTACTCGCAAAAGTTCCTCAACATCAACTACGCCGGCGACAATGAAGTTTATCACAACCTCGACATCTACCTGCCTAAAGAAGTGAAAGAGAGCTATCCGGTGGTTATCCACATCTACGGAAGCGCTTGGTTCAGCAATAACTCGAAGGGTGCGGCCGATCTTAACACCATCTGCGCCGCCCTACTCGATGCCGGCTATGCTGTTGTAACTCCTAACCACCGTTCGAGCGGCGATGCCAAATATCCTGCACAGATAAACGATATTAAGGCTGTTATCCGCTTTGTACGCGGCAATGCCGACAAGTACAAATTCGACACTTCGTTCATTGCAACATCGGGCTTCTCATCGGGTGGACACTTGGCATCGCTTGCAGCCACCACACGCAACGAGAAGGTTGCCGACGTTGACGGCTACAAGGTTGACCTTGAAGGCAACGTTGGTCAATTCACCAACTTCAGCAGCAGCGTTGACGCAGCTTGCGACTGGTCAGGGCCGGTTGACTTGCAGCATATGGATTGCGGCGAATCGATGAAAATGCCGACATCGCCCGAAGAAGTTGTTTTGGGTGTTCCGCGCGAAGGCAACGAAAACCGTTACAAAGCTTTGAGTGCAACTGCCTACATCGACCCTTCTGACCCGCCGTTGATCGTGTGCCACGGCAAGAAAGACAATGTGGTGCCGTTCTGCCAAGGCGAGATGTTCTACAACGCACTGAAAGCCAAAGGCGTGAAGACAGACTTCATCCCGGTTGAAGAAGGCGGACACGGATTTAATATGTATTCAAAAGAGAATCTGGCCAAAGTGGTCAACTTCCTTAACGAAGCGCGTGCGGCAAAGAAATAATCCGCAATAAATAATAATGCTACAAAACGGTTCCAATGAAAAACGGAACCGTTTTTTTGTTTTGTTTTGATAGATTTGTGCACAAACAATTACTTGAGTTTTACGTCAAACAAAAAACCGGGAATTATGGAAAACACAACAGAAAACCGCCCAATAACAATCGGTCAGGCGTTCGCCATTTTGGGCATAACAATTGCAATGACAATTCCTGCAACCATAGTCACCGCAGCTCTGCTGAGTATTGCGCCGGCTTTCAAGTCATGGATAACATTGCTTGGCTACATTCTGCAATTTGTCGGCACAATTGCAGTAGTGTATGTCATCTGGAATTTGAAAGTTAGTGACACAAGAAAAATCAAGCCAATAATATTCCCAATTGCCCTAGTAATGACTTTTGCGCTGTCGATAATCAGTGAATCACTCTGCTCGCTGATTCCGATGCCCGATTTTGTGGCTCGCATCTTCAACGAAGCAATATCGCTTGACATTTTTGGATACGTGGCTGCCGGAATTGCCGCACCCGTGCTTGAAGAAATAGTTTTCCGTGGCATGATTCTGGCAGCACTTCTGCGCCGCTACGAACCACGCAAGGCCATCATCTGGTCGGCGGTGGTTTTCGGCATCGCGCACCTGAATCCATGGCAGTTCATTGCAGCATTCATCATCAGTTGCGCCATTGGCTGGCTATTTTGGCGCACGCGCAGTATCTGGATTGGTATTTTTATGCATTGGGCCAACAACACAGCAGGTTTCCTTATCGGCTATTTTGCCGGCGATATGAATGCATCGGTAACTGAATACTTCGGCGGTCCGATGAATCACGCTATTATTTTGATTATTTGCGTAGTAGTTGTCTTCGGATGTGTAAAGGCTGTTCAACAAATTCTTGCTACTGAGCCATTGGAACCGACAATACCCGAAGACCGCCCATTAACGTAAGATTTTAATAATCACAGGCTGACTATTAGCAATGCTGATTTTGGCGAAATAGACACCCGGTTGCCACCCTTTCGCGACATCGCCAAATTCGGCCTTATGCTCACCTTGTGCGCACCACTGGTTGCATATGCAAGCCAGATGCCGCCCTTGAAGATCGAACAAATCAACACTAGCCAAACCATCCGTGGGCTGCTGCCAGACAATAGCGGCATTATCGGTTACCGGGTTGGGCCGGCAGACGGCAAAAACTGCTTTCTCGGGCACTTCTACTACGTCAACGCGGAAACTGTTGTCACCAATGCTGAAATCTTCGTGAGAAGGACTAAATGAGCCATTTTCAGCACCAGGTGTGCCGTGCAAATCGTCAGCATGCCACAATCGGCGGGCGGCATTGTCGGCAAACGGATCGGTCAAAGCCAGCGTGTAGCCGTTGCCGTCGGCATTAGCCCACGTTTTTGTATTATATTCCACTTCATCAATCAGATTACCTTCTGAATCAAACAATTGCACCTTATCGTAACTACTTAAGCGAAAAGCAAAATTGCCAATCACATTCTGCAAGCCCGGATTCAGGTTAAGCAACTTGTTGCGATTTGCGCACGCAACCACATATCCATATGGCGGAATGATGGTTCCAACAGGGATTGTGAATGCTTCAGCAATATTCTCGCCTGCAAGTTTCCAACCCGAAATATTAATGGCCGCAGCAGTTGTATTATAAAGCTCCACCCAATCCTTGGTATCAAAATCATCAGCTGATTTAAAGTTTATCTCATTGATGACCAGATTGTTATACACATCATTATCAGATTCGAAAACTGCAGTGTATTTCGAAGCCTTGCTCAAAGTAACCTTGATGCCTGCGTGAGTGTCAACCGTTTGGTCATCGCCATTAACCCAGCGTACAAACTTGAATCCCGGCCGCGCCACCGCCCTTAACGACACCGGAACATTTGAGAAATAAATACCGCTCCACGGGAATCTTTTCAATGTCAAAGAGTTAAGTTGGACATACCCCGCCTTGCTGTCGTTTGTATTGACTGTGATTCTCACATCTTTACCCGATGATAGATTGTCACGAATAAAATCCCGCATATAATACGGCCGTTCATCGGCGAATGTGCGCATACGGTCAATGTTGCCAGTCCAATTGCCAATGCTGTGCCAACGGTTTATGTGATAAGATATTTCGCCCGAGATATTTTCTGATAAGCTATCTATCAACGAATTAACAACATAAGGATCGAATTCATGATTCAGTCGGTCGGCAAAGCGGTTTACAAAATCTCGCATGAAATCGGTGTTTGCCAAAAGTTTTTTCAGAAAAAACGCTGGTCCAGAATTGTCATTCAGGCACGAACCTAGTTTATTTTCATCGTAGCCGTTAGAATATAGACCGAAGCCGAAATCGGTATCGAAGGCAATCCAGCGCCAACGGCCATTTTCGGTTTTCTGACGCCAAAACTTGCTGTTGTTTCCCGGCCAGTCGCCATTGTTGCAATATATTTCGAGTACCATATACTCAATATATTCGTCGATATCAATCTGTGTTTTTATGTATTCGTAAAAACTTTTGTTCGACATTGTGTGCGAATTCATATAGTTCTTTAGCTCGTTGTAACTTGTTTCATCGCCATGAACCACCGAGCCGCTACCTTCCATTAAATCAACATTATCGGCATCAACATAATTAAAATTGTTGGCCACGTAATGCTCATTAATCTTCTCGCGAATGTTCAGGATGCCCCAATATTCACCGTTCAAATAGACAACCGATGGCTGATATGCCTGAATATCAATATTATTGTTGCGAACCAAACCTGTAATGAGCGCGTCGCGAAACATTGTATTGTACCAATCGTTGCCCGAATTACGCAGAACGAACGATTTAAAACTCGATATATCTTTGTTTTCAAACAACTTACAGTCGAACCTATTTTTGCCATAAGCGTTTCGAGCGTGAAAGGCGAACGATTTTTGCGCGTGCGCGCGGCTCCACGCTCCCGCTATTTTTACACCTGCATCCTGATCAAGCCACTCAGTGCCATCGGTCCAGAAAAGCTCAACGTGCATTGGACGCTCCCAATCCTTATGATAGTTGGCCCCGAAATGCGGATCGGCCGATTCTGCATCAGGCCCTTCAACGTATATGCCGTAGTTATAATCATATAAATTGTAGGGGTCAGTGGTCAGAGAAAAGACAGGCAAGTCGATTTTGCGTCCTGGAAAAATAAAAGAGCGTGTGACTGGCTGACCTGGCAAAAGATCATCGCTGTACGCAATGGCGCGCACAACTGTTGTTTTTGCAATCGAAATGCCGTCTTTATAAAGTGTTGATTTTGTTGTCGGAACGCTGCCATCGGTGGTGTAATAGATTGGCGTTCCGGCGGCTGAAGTCAATGTCAGCGTTTGCTTTGCCGATTGCAAACCTCCTGCAACAGAGAATGTTATCTCGTTGGTTCTAGCTGTTGCGTATGTTTTTGTGGTGTTTGCCGAGCCTGGTGTTGGTTCGGCAAAAAACACCCAATTGCCGTTGCCATCGGGCGAAAGACCGCGCGACACATCGTTTGGCACAACGGTACTGTCGGTCTGGTGCACAATATTTCCCGATGCATCTGTCAAGAAAATTGGCTCACCATCGGCTGAAATACTGAAATTAGTGTGGAAATAATTTGTATTGCTTTTTACCTTCAAATCAATAAGTTCGCTTAATTGTTTGTTTTCATTCACGGTCATGCCGGCCGTCAGATACGGATAGAGCAGCAAATCGCTCGACGTGTTGCTGATATTGTGAATCTGAATTGCTATAACATTTTCACCATCAACAAGATACTTTACACTACCTGACAAGTCAAAACGCGCTAACGAGCTGCCATTTGCAAGCAACGGGTTGACATAGTTTGGCGTAACTGCATCGTAAGGTGTAATTTCACCGGCAGAGCCCAGGTTTTCGCGAGCCACTTCATGCCCATTGATGTAAACCACAAAACCATCGTCATAATCCAAATCGAGAATCAGTTCTTTAATTGTATTCAAATTAGTGACATTGAACTTTTTGCGAACAAAAACAGATATTGTACCTTCAGGAACCTTTGTGGCGGCATACGATGTACCGTATCCAATTCCGCCATTGCCAATCGACCACATTGAATCATCATAATCGGCTTTGTACCAATCGGTTGATATGTCTGATGAACCAACAGCATACGAGAATTTTTCAGTAGCTTCAATAAGCGGGCTATAAAAAACGCTATCACCCTTCGAATACTCGTAAAGATCTTTACCTGAAGCAAATACAAGCAAATACTCATGCGGTTTCAATACACAGGATGGGAATGTCCATTTGTCCAATTTCGAAGCCTTGTCAGATAGATGCCAACCTGTTATGTCGACATCAGATGTCGACGTGTTGTAAAGCTCAATCCAATCGGCATTATCGCCATATTCATCTAAAAATGAAGTTGACGACGAGCAATACTCGTTAATCACCACTTGCGCATTAGCAGCAATGGTACCAATCAGTAATAAACTTATTATTAAATATTTACGCATAATAATCATACTTTTCATTTTCAATGCAAAAATATCCATACAAAGGATACCTGCCAAAAAGATAAATACGGATTTATGTTCGTCGCGTTTCATAAAATCCTTTATCTCAAAAAAATGTTCGTTGCATTAAAAAAATGCCGACATTTGAATTGTTTAAAAAAATCAACTTGTCATCTTTTAGGAAATCGGCTAATTTGTTGACTGTATTGATTTTGATTACACTGTCAACCAACCTTTTGGCACAAGATGCCGACAGTCTTCTGCTTGTGGCCCGCAATCTGCCTGACAATGCCGAAAAACTCGAAACACTTAATGAGATCTGCAGCATACACCCCAATGTTGACACTGTTGAGAAATATGCGCAGATTGAACTCAGCCTTGCCAAACAATTAAAACTTGCCTATTACGAAGCATCCGCACACGACAACCTGAGCTGGGCAAGCCATTGCGAACTCGATTTTATGACCGCAATGAGCCACCGGATGGAAGCCATTCAGATTTGGGACTCACTGGGCCGTGAATCCGACTTGGCATTTTCATATATGAACTATGCCACAACGCTGATGTCGATAGAGAGCTATATTCTGGCCAATGAGTACTACCAGAAAAGTTTTGAAATATACTCGCGCTTGGGCGATTCCGCACGCATGTCGCGGGTTTGCCAGTATCTTGGTTTTCTCAACATTGGCAACATGGCTTACGACATCGCCGACGAATACTATAACCGTGCACTCGCAATAAACACCCGAACCGGCAACCGACGCGGAATGATTTTCGATTATTCAGGGCTGGGCTATTCGGCGCTCGAACGATTTCATAATCAAGAAAATGACATCAATCTAGTGCTTCTGCAAAAAGCCAAACTGATGATGCTCGAATCGCTCAGGCTGGCCGACAGCATCGGCGACATTAGCGGCCAGCTCAATTCACTGCCAAAACTGAGTTCCATTTATATCAGCGAAGCAAAACTAGACAGCAAACGGAATAAACAGCTTCTTGATTCCAGCCTATACTACTATCGGATTGGAATGAAAAATGTTGATGAATATGGCTACGATTTCGCATATATTGATTTACAAAGTGCATATATCAACTATTTGATACAGAAAAAGATGTACGCCAAGGCATATGCCGCCATCAACGAAACCGAAACCGAAATACTGAGACACGACGGTGGCGAAACCAACCTACCGATGCTCTATCAGGCACGAATAAACTACTACCTGGCGATTGGCAACTACGCTGAAGCCTATCGTTATTCGAATCGGCAATACACTGATTTATTGAGAGAAAACTCAAAAAACAAACAGTATAAACTGATGCAGACACAGTTTGCGACTGAATATACAGCCAAAATCAACCGACGGATGCTAGAAGAACGCGAACGCGAACTGACCCACAAAATCAAAGAGATGACTCAGCTGCGAATAATCATTGTCACTTTGGTGGGACTTGTTCTGGTATCAGTATTGGCGGTACTTTTTCTTATCAGCACAATCAAACGCAAACACACAAACGCGATGCTTGACGCTAAGAACCAGCAACTTGCACAGGCTCAACGTAATCTGCTCGATCACAACCGACTCATCAACGAAGCAAACCGAAAAATCATATCTGGAATCAGATATGCACGTCATATTCAGGATGTTGCCATGCCAAACGACGAACTGATGAACTCGATTTTCGGCGAATGCATGATAATTTTCCGTCCGCGCGACATTGTGAGCGGCGATTTTTACTGGGCTACACAGATTGGCCGTTACAAAGCTCTGGCCGTTGCAGACTGCACCGGTCATGGTGTTCCGGGTGCACTGCTAAGCATTCTGGGCATATCGATGCTCAACGACCTTGTGGCAAGTTCGAACATGCACGCCCCAGAAGTTTCGCCCGCAAGACTGCTCAATAGTCTGCGAACCAAAATGCGCGAATCGCTGCGCCAAAAAGCTGACGATTACACAAATCAGGACGGAATGGACATTGCCTTGTGCGTCTATGATACTCAGGCACAATGTCTTCAGTATGCCGGTGCGTTCAGGCCGCTATTGCTGCTTCGCCGCGGTGAGTTGCTTCAGTTTGAAGCCGACCGTATGCCGATTGGTGCGAATATGAATGTGAATAAGCCATTTACAAACAATATTATAGATATTGAGCCGAATGACATTGTCTACCTTTACACCGATGGTATTACCGACCAGTTTAAAGCCGATGACGATGCCGCAAAATTCACAGCACCGCGACTTCGCGAATTAATTATGGCTAATTACCATAAGCCATTCCCGCAGCAGAAAATCGCCATTGAAAAAGCCATCGACGACTGGCGCACATCACCTACGGGCGAAATGATTCACCAAACCGACGACATGCTGCTTGTTGGTGTGAAATTCTGCTGACAAACTGTTGAACCCGCCATTCTTCAACAAATCTGCCCATAAGGAATCACCTTGGTATCTATAACAATTGCCAATTCATCGTTTTTTTGAATCGACCTACGGCATTTTTTTCGGATATTGCGGCATAATGCGTTTGCATTACGATTCGTAATTTTAATTGAATAAAAATATGAAACACATCTTGACAATGGGGCTTGCAGCGTTGCTTGTACAAGGCGTCTCGGCCCAAAACCCAATTATCCGCGACCAATTCTCGGCCGACCCAACGGCACGCGTCTTCAACGGAAAGGTTTATCTTTTCCCGTCGCACGACATTCCGCCAATGTCGGCATACGATTTCCCGCGCAAAGACTGGTTCTGTATGAACGACTACCACGTTTTCTCATCGGAAAACCTGACCGATTGGACTGACCACGGCGTGATTCTGGACCAAAAAAACGTGCCTTGGGGTAACCCGACGGCCTACAGTATGTGGGCACCTGACTGCGTTCAGGGCAAAGACGGCAAGTACTACTTCTACTTTCCCAACGCAAGCAAGCAAGGCCGCGGATTCGGCATTGGCGTGGCTGTGGCCGACAAGCCTGAAGGCCCATACAAACCGTTTGAAAAGCCCATTGAAGGCGTCAACGGCATTGACCCGTGCGTGCTTCAGGCAAGCGACGGCAACAACTACTTGTTCTGGGGTGCCGGAAACTGTGCCAAGTTGAAAGACAATATGGTAGAGCTGGCTGACGACAATCCGACCGACACCATCAAATTCGGCCCGCGCCAATTTGTGATGAAAGGTGTGAACTGCTTGAAAGGTCTGCCATCGCGCCAAGCGGAAGGCCCGTTCGCTTTTGAGTACAACGGCAACTACTATCTGACTTATCCTTACGTTGTTAAAAACCGCGAGGCTCTTGGCTACGCAATGAGCAAGAACCCAATGGGCCCGTACGAGTACAAAGGTTTGATTATGGAAGAGCGCGACGACTGCTGGACCAACCACCACTCAATCGTCAACTACAAAGGCCAATGGTACCTATTCTACCACTACAACCAATACTCGCCAAACTTCGACAAGAACCGCTCGGTGTGCATCGACAAACTCGAATTCAACGAGGACGGCACCATTAAGCCGGTGAAAGCCACACTGCGCGGCGTGGGCATCACCAAGGCTACTGACAAAATTCAGATTGACCGCTACAGCAACATCAGCGACGGCGTGAAAGTGGATTTTGTGTATGCCAACGACCCCGACACCACCAAACGTTTCGAAGGTTGGGAAGCCATTTTCAGTAAGAAAGGCGACTGGATTGAGTATGACGATGTTGATTTCGGGCAGAACGACGTTCTGAACGGTTTCGCGCTTAAAGCAAAATTCGACATCGGAAAGAAATTCACCATCATCGTTCACGTCGATAGTAAGACAGGGCCGGTTGTCGGCAAGTTCTCAACCATAAATTTAAAATTACCTGCTGATGTTTCGGCTACTGGCACATTTAAGAAAAATTGGGGAGAAAAGAATCCGAAAGGCGTTCACAATATATTTGTTGAATTGGCTGAAGGCGAGAATGTGGCCGTGGATTGGATAAGTTTTGAATATCTTGAATAATATCACCACAGTAATAACCGCGAGGTGGGTTGCTCTTGGCAATCCACCTTTTTTTATGCCTATAAATTGATCCCGATGGCTTTTGAAAAATACTGACTATAAATATCTTTGAAAACTTTTACGAAACACACATTAAAAACTAATATCAATGAGACTTAACCGAACTACAATCCTGGCTATAAGTGCCTTACTGCTTGCAAGTTGCAGCAGCAATCAGACAACGACTCTGCCGAAAAACGAATTTTCGCTTGGCGATGTTCAATTGCTCGACGGTCCGCTGAAAGACGCGCGCGACCTGAATATCAAGGTGCTTCTCGAGTATGATGTTGACCGCTTGCTGGCGCCGTTCCGCAAGGAAGCCGGGCTTGAGCCAAAGGCAGAATCATTCCCGTGCTGGATTGGTCTCGACGGTCACGTGGGCGGCCACTACCTGTCGGCAATGGCAATAAATTTCGCAGCCACGGGTAATGCCGAGTGCAAAAAACGGATGGATTATATGATTTCGGAACTCAAAGAGTGTCAAGAAGCTGGCGTGCGCAACAATCCCGAATGGGGCGCGGGCTACCTTGGCGGAATGCCAGAAAGCGCAAAGGTTTGGTCGGCGTTCAAGAAGATGGATTTCGGGCCATACTGGGGCGCTTGGGCACCATTCTACAACATTCACAAGATGTTTGCAGGCTTGCGCGACGCCTGGAACTACTGCGGCAACACCGATGCACGCGATATGTTCTTGAAATACTGCGACTGGTGCGTCAACCTTTGTGCTGACCTGACCGATGAGCAAATGGAACAGATGCTTGGCAACGAGTACGGCGGTATGAACGAAGTGCTGGCCGACGCCTACGAGATGACTGGTGATGCGAAATATTTGGATTGCGCCAAACGCTTCTCGCACAAGATGATACTGAACCCGCTCATTGCTGGCGAAGACAAACTCGACAATCTGCACGCAAATACTCAAGTGCCAAAAGTTATTGGTTTTGAGCGTATTGCACAGTTAAACGGTGATACCGACTACGACAAGGCTGCACAATTCTTCTGGCAGACAGTGGTTTACAACCGCTCGCTGGCTTTTGGTGGCCACGGACGCCGCGAGCACTTCCCGTCGAAGGAAGCCTGCAACGATTTTGTGAATGACATTGACGGTCCCGAATCGTGCAACTCATATAATATGCTGAAACTCACCGAAGATTTGTTCGCCACCGACCCGCAGCCACGCTACGCCGACTACTACGAGCGCACAATGTTCAACCACATCCTGTCGAGCCAACACCCCGAACACGGTGGTTATGTGTACTTTACATCGGCTCGTCCGCGCCACTACCGCGTCTACTCGGCGCCAAATATGGCAATGTGGTGCTGCGTTGGTACGGGAATGGAAAATCACGGAAAATACAATCAGTTTATTTATACGCACAACGATAACAAACTGTATGTCAATTTGTTTGTAGCGTCAGAACTGAATTGGAAGGAACGCGGAATCAAAGTGCGTCAAGAAACTGAATTCCCGTACAGCGAACAATCGAAAATCACCATAACCGACAGCAAATCAGCATTCGACCTTATGTTGCGCTACCCCGAGTGGGTTGCCAAAGGCGAATTCAAAGTTTGCCTGAACGGACAGCCTGTTGAAATCAGCGCCGAGCCATCGTCGTACGTGAGCATCAACGGCCTGAAAAAAGGTGATATTCTGGATATTACGTTCCCAATGCACACCCGCATCGAGCGTATGCCGAACGTGCCACAGTACGTTGCGATTATGCACGGCCCCATTCTTTTGGGTATGAAGACCGGCACCGAAGATTTGGCCGGCCTGATTGCCGACGACGGCCGTTGGGGACAGTACGCAAGCGGCGAGTTGCTGCCAATCGATAAGGCGCCAATCATCATCGAAGACGATCTTGAAAACATTGGAAGCAAACTGCAACCCATTGAAGGCAAGCCACTTCACTTCAAGTTGAACGCTCGTATGGAAAACCCGATTGACGGCGAGCTTGAGCCGTTCTTCGGAATCCACGATTCGCGCTATATGATTTATTGGCTGGCACTTAGCACAAACGGCTACAAATCGTACATCGACTCGCTGGCCAACATCGAAAAAGAAAAAATCAAACTGAAACAACGCTCAACCGACTTTGTGGCGCCCGGCGAGCAGCAGCCCGAAACCGACCACGCTATGCAGGCCGAAAAATCGCACACGGGCAACACTCAGAACGTCTTCTTCCGCACGGCAAGCAACGGCGGATTCTTCAGCTACGATATGGCCACCCAATCGCGCACCGACCTGTCACTCTACGTGAAATATTGGGGTGTAAACGACTGGGGCACAAAGATTTTCGATATTTATATCGATGACGAGAAACTGACCACCGTGAACAACATAAAACGTTGGAACACATCGCAATTCAAGACCGAAGAATACCCGATTCCGGAATCGATGCTGAAGGGCAAAAAGAGCGTCCGCGTGAAATTCCAAACCAATCCGGGCACGGAAATCGGTGGAATTTATGAAGTACGATTGGTGAAGAAATAACTAATTGAAATATAATTCATTTTAAATCCCGAAGGCGCGGCATGGGCTTTCGGGATTTTTATTACTCATAAATTTCATGCCCTTTTGGCTCTTTCCCAGTTCACACTCTGCTTGTTGCGGCAGAACCGCCACAATCCCATCCACATGGCCTTGTTGGCCAAATAAAAGTAGTACGGAATGTAGAGCCAACCTGCGCTGAGTTTGTGGTTTCGGAATGCAAATCCTGCAAAGGTGGCAATGTAGAACAGCGCTTGCGCGACGAGTGTCCAAGTGTATATATTACTGAATGCAAAGTTGTTAATTGCACTCAGATAGATGTTGATTGGAATAATCAGCACCATTGTCAATGGCACGGCAACCCAGCGCAGCACCTTGTGCGACACGTACTGGAACGTAAGCATCGGGTGGCGGAAGAATTTGAACAGTCCGCCAAGCCGCAACATTGTTTGAATACTTCCTGCTGCAATTCGCACTTTACGCTTCATCTCTTCGCCGATGTTGGCCGATGGCCGTTCAATAGCGCAGGCCAGGGGCGAGTAACCTATCTTGTAGCCTGTCAGCGCAATGCGAAGTGAGATTTCAAAGTCGTCGAGCAGAGTGTTGTCGCTGATGGGCTGATAAAGGCTCTTGCGCATTGCAAACAGCTCGCCAGCCGCGCCAATGGCCGTTCCTGCAATGGCATCGTTGCGTTTTATCCACGACTCGTAACGCCAATAGGCCCCTTCGCCCGACGATGCGGCATTCTCACGGCTGTCGCGGTTAATGCGTTTCTCGCCCGCCACGCAGCCGATGCGCGGATTTTCGAACAGGCGCACAATCTCGGTTACGCTCTCTGGCGAAAGCATAGTGTTGGCATCGGTAAATATCACAATATCAGTTTCGACAAACTCAAGACCACGTTTCATTGCATGAACTTTTCCGCGGCGTTCCGGTTCGTAGAGCACCTTCACATCGGGGTGATTGGCAAGTAGTTGGTTGGTGTTATCGTCAGAGCCGTCGGTGACCCACACAAGGTGCAGACGGTCGGTAGGATAGTTAAGCGCATGAGAGTTTGCAATTTTATCATCAACAAACTGTTCTTCGTTAAACGCTGTCACAAAGAGAGTTACGTGCGGCAACGACTCGGGCAGCTCTGGCAGCGGCTCGTGGCGTTTGAGCCGTGCAATGGCGGCAATCAGCAACGGATAGACCGCATAGGCGTAGACGGCCGTACCAATCAGAATCCAGAACAATATGGTCAGCGCCGTAGCCATTGTTTGTAGAAATTATTCAGTCCGCTAATAATCAAGCGGTTGTTGAAATTATCGTTTGTGAAGGCGAATGCTTCGTTCGCAATTTTCTTTGTATAGTCTGTGTCGGATATTGCTTTCATAATCAATATTTTCATTTCGTCGGGCGTGGCACCGATGAGAATCTGACGGCCATTTTCCGCGTCGATGCCTTCGGCGCCCACAGGCGTGGTGACCACGCAGCGCGAGTGCGCCATTGCTTCGATGATTTTTATTCGCATTCCGCTTCCCGACAGCAGCGGAACAACCATAATGTTGTGCTGTTCAATGAATTCCTGTGCACTAGGCACCTGTCCGTCGAACACCACAGGATATTTTGCCAGTTCACGTGCAAAACTATCGGGCGCATTACGTCCGGCAATGTGTAAAGCCCAGTCGGGATGCTGCTCATGCACCCCAATCCAGACATTGTTGACGAACCATAAAACCGCTTCCTGGTTGGGTTCCCAATCGAGTGCGCCAATGTAAAAGACTGATTTTCCGATGAGTGGTGCTTTGTACGCCACAAACTTTTGCGGCTCAATGCCCGTTGGCGCCACGTAGGTGCGGTTTGGCTCGAAAGGCAATTGCGCCGCGTCGGTTTTGGTTATCGGAACAAGCAAGTCTATTTTACTGAGAGTCAGCTGCTCAAGTCGGCCAATGCGGCGGCTGAGAATGCGCTTGTATAGTTTTTTCAACGGATTGGTCTCGGTTTCGGCCATCCGTTCCCAAATCAGCCGTTCAACATTGTGAGCCCGCAGCGATATGGTTGATTTAGAGTGTTTTCTGATTGTGCTGATGTAGCTTGTCAGATAGAGCCCTTCAAGCTGGACAATGTCGTAATTGTTTTGCAGCAATTCTTTCAGCTTCATGTCGTACTCTTTCGACACAAACCGCTCGGCATTGTAGGGCAGTCTTGAGAAAAGTAGGTTTTTCAGCAGGGCGGCAAAGCTGATTTCTGTGTCAATCCACACCGAGTTCCAGTTGATGTTCTGCTTGAGCTCAGCCGACAGTTTCTCTATCGGGAAATTATGCTTGTGAGTCTGCATTGCCAGCACATCAACGGTGTTGCCCTGCGCTGCCAGCCCCATAATCATGTTGAGCGTGGCAATGGTGCCGCCGTCGTTCGACGGATACGGCATCTTGTTGCACAACACAAGTATGCGCATCGACTGCTGGGGTTCAGACTGTTGCATCGCTTTCGGTTTGTTGGTCGTGAGCCTTTTTATGCCGTTCAATCTCGGCCGCCAGCCGGGCCTTTGCCTTCTTCTCTTCCGACATAAAGAACCTGACAACGGCGGCAAACTTCGGGTTGGCCATCATTTTGCCAAACACTTTTCTGAAGAAATCGGTGTAGGTGCTGAGTTCAAGGAATGTGGCATCTTTCACCGCCTTATAGGTCAGAAATGCGCCCATTGGCGTAAATACAATTGACGATAGCCACATGCCCGCCCATGCCGGCCAGGTGCCCATTTTGGCGGCCTTTTCGCCACTGATGTTTATCACATAGTATATCACGAAGAAAAGCACCGAGATGACTATCGGTGTACCGATGCCACCCTTGCGGATTATCGCGCCAAGTGGTGCCCCTATGAAAAACAGCAGTATGCATGCTATCGACAGAGTGAACTTGCGGTGCCACTCAATCTCGTACCGTTTGATTGTTTTCCGCCGCCCCTGCGATTCTGAAGCCGACTGTGAAATGAACGTCTTGGTTTCGCGCGCGTTCTGGACTGCGTAACTCAGCACACCGGCCATATTGCTTTGTGTGAATGTTTCAAACAACGAGTCGATATTGACTTCAGTTGTT
Organism: Salinivirgaceae bacterium; assembly: GCA_017557785.1. Taxonomy (GTDB): domain Bacteria; phylum Bacteroidota; class Bacteroidia; order Bacteroidales; family SZUA-534; genus RUG13583. Next base: position 18,930 of record JAFYYA010000115.1, on the reverse strand, counting down.
GCCGGCGGCTCGGGGCTTTGGTACCATACACTATCTTGACCGCGATAGTCCAACTTTTGGAAATATTGAGCCCGTGTCAGATTGTTGTGATAACCGGCAATCATGTTGCTGTAATTCTTTTTCAGTGAGTCAGTTGTGTATTGCAACTGATTTATGTTCAGCATTTCGTAACTTGTCTTGTAAAGAGCTTCATTCGACCGTTCAAAATCCATTCCCGAAAGGTCAATCATAAAGCGCTCTTCCTGGAAACTGGTTGTACGCTGCGGGTATTCCTTCTCGCTTCTGCGACGGCGTTTTTCTATTTCTTCAACATAATTGGTGCCGCTATAGAGTGTGATTACCATGTATCGCTTGTCAGGTGTGATAATCATCGTTCCTGAATCGGCCAGCGTCACATCGCGGTTGCCGTTGTCTTCAGAGTGGTTGTAAATCATTATGTCGTAGAGCATTGGCCCCTTGTGGCTCTTACGCCCCACCTTGATGCTATAGTTGTCAATGGCGTCGCTGAAAACGCCTTCGGTTATCGACACTTCAGGCTTCTGCTGTCTGATATCATGAAGCAATGTCTTCATTTTCAGATTAGTGTACGGCATAATGTTGTTTGAGAACAGAAACGCACACACGGTAACACCTGCGACAAACACAATCAACGGCCGCATTATCTTCACAAGCGATATTCCTGCCGATTTGATGGCCATCAGTTCGTAGTGCTCGGCCAGATTGCCGAAAGTCATAATCGAACTCAGAAGCACCGCCAGCGGCAAAGCCGTCGTTACCAAATTGCTGCATGCATACACCATCAACTCTGTTATTACAGCGGCACCAAGCCCCTTGCCGACAATATCGTCAAGATAGCGCCAAAGGAACTGCATCAGCAGAATGAATATCGATATGAAAAAAGTCAGGACGAACGGCCCGATGTACGACTTCAATATGAACTTGTCTAACTTTTTCACTTTATGATGTTTAGACGCGGTGTTCGTTGTCCGCAAATAATCCGCAATATTACTTATTTTTGGGCGTATCAGCCGGCTGATGGCAAGAAAAGTTGCGGTTGGTTCTTTTGTATCTTTTTCGTCGTCTTGCAGATGCTATGAATGCATCTGCTTTTTATGCAATTATTATCAAGCCCCAAGCACACGCTTCAGGTCAGAAATCTGGGCGTCCCAGAGTTCCTTCATCTCTGATGCTTCATCGGCGTCGACAAAATCAGTGATTCTGAGCGCAAGGTCGTCGGTTAGTTCTGTAGTCGACAGGGTGAATTCAAAATACGATTCTTCGTCATCATCGTCGAGCCAATGGAATCTGGCGCTTCTTCCTTCTTTCACTGCCAGCAACTCAGCGCTGCGTTCTTCACTGTCCCAGCGGAACGTGAAAATCTTATCCTTTTCGTTCACTTCGTCGGCAAACCATTCGTTAAGGCCGATTGCCGTGCTAAGTCGCGGAAACAGGACCTTCGACGAAGTGTTAAAGTGGTATTCGAGTTCCAATATCTCTTTTGCCATCACTATAGTGTTTTTTGTGTCAGAATGAGTGGCAATATAGTCAAAAATGTTTAGAAAAAAGCCCGTGTCGGCATTGTGCCGAAATTGTTATCAACTTTTTGTTCAAAACCTGAACCTGTACGACACCGACGGCACAAACTGGTAGAAATAGTAGTATCCAGGCTTGAGCACATATTTGCCTTTTTCGTCGGTTGTGAAGTAGGCTACGCCGAGCGGGTTTTTCCGCGCATAGACATTGTAAATGGCAAAGTCCCAGTAACTTTTCCATCGCCGGATTTTGTTCTTCTTGTTTTCGATGTTCATGCTGATGTCGAGACGGTTGTAGTTTGGCAGGCGCATGGTGTTTATCTGGTTCTCATCGAATTGCAGTGTTGTCTTGCCGTCAATCACATACTTGCCCACAGCCGCCGTGTACGGCATTCCTGATGCAATCTGCCATGACGCCGACAGCCTGATGTGCTCGTTGAGCGCATAGGTTCCTGCTATGCGGACCGTGTGCTTGCGGATGAACGATGCAGGGTAACTCTTGCCGTTGTTCAGCCCCTGAGTCAGCCAGCGCGAGTTGGTATAGTCATATGATACCGACATTTTCAGATTGTCGAGTGTTGCAATTGCCGACACTTCGCACCCAATCACATCCGCCGATGAGTGCTTGGCGTATTTTTCGGGGTTAATCTCATACACAAGCCGCATTTCCTGCATAGTCTCAATCAAATTCTTCAACTGTCGGCAGTAGATGTCGGCCGAAGCATTAAGCCAATCGCTGATTTCGCAGTCGGCGCTGACCGACAGGTTCAGGCTGCGCTCAGGCAGAAATCGTGAGTTTGCAGGCATCCATCGGTTAATGGTTATGCCGTACGAACTCACCTGCATCTGGTGCAGCGGCTGGCTTCTCGACGATGCGTTCAGTTTAAGCAGCAACCTGTCCGTCGCTCTACAGTTGAGCGTAGCGTTCCATTCGGGGTATATGATTATTGAGTCGCCGCTGTTCAGATAGTCGGTCGGACCGAAATGGGCGTTCAGTCTCGCGCCAAGTTCCAGCGACAGTCTTGCACCAAATTTCAGTGTTTCATCAAGATAGATGCCATGGTTCATGATTGTCTGCGCGTGAATGCGTGATTTTTTGTACGCCATTTCGTCTTCTTCGGGCGACAAGTCGAACGGCTCAAGGCTGTAGTATGACCCCAAAATGCCGTATTTCAGACTGATGCGGTCGCTGACATAGTGCGAAAAATCGAGTTTCATCTTCGTATTCCAGCAAATCGACTGCCAGTTCAGCGCACCGTAGTTGTGGAAATTCAGCAGGCGTGTGCTACTGTATGAGCCAATGGCCGACAAGTTGAAAAACAGATTCTCACCGAAAATGTGGTTCCAGCGGATGGTCGAGATGTGGTCTTTGCGCTTAAGGTACATTGAGTGGTCGAGTTTGTCGGCCCCTGAGTACCACGATATGTAGAGCCTGTCATGCGGATTGAACTTGTAGTTGAACTTGAAATTGATGTCGTAGTAGTAGAACTGCAAAGCAAAATTGCGGTTCTTGAAAAAGTTGTTAAGCAACTGGTCGGCATATGTCCGCCTTACGGCCAGCAGTACCGACGATTTGTCTTTTTTCAGCGGCCCTTCAACCGTGGCGCGGACGGTGAGTAGCCCCAACGAACCCGATGTGTGCCAATGCTGCATGTCGCCGTCGCGCAAACGCACATCAATGACCGACGACAGCGCCCCCGACTCGCTCACTGGCAGTTCGTTCTTGTAGATTTTGATATGGTTCACCACATCTGGATTGAAAACCGACGAGAACCCGCCAAGGTGCGACGCGGTATGCAGGTTGGCTTCGTCCATCATAAACATTGTCTGGTCGCCAGTGCCGCCGCGGACGCTGATGTTGCTTGTCGAGAACTCGCTGATTTGCAAGCCCGTGAGCATATCAAGATTGCGTAGCGCGTCGTGCTCGCCCAGAATGTTCGGCATCTGTTTTAGTTGCTCAATGTTGAGTTTGGCGATGGTGTTCATGGCCGATTCCATAAAATCGCTGCCGCCGTTTTCCTTTACCACAATCTCGCTCATCTGATACGACACAGGCTCAAGTTTGAATACCAGATTATGCGTGCCACTTATATTTATTATGGTGTCGGCAGGCATATACCCCAGACTGTTGAACTTTAGATGGTGGCGGCCTTCGGGCAGTTCAATCGTGAAAAATCCGTAGTTGTTCGATGTGGTGCCGATGCCAATGTCGGCCACATACACCGAGCCGTTTATCACGCTCTCTGAACTCTTCTTGTCGACCAGAAAGCCTGAAATCAGGCTGTTGTTGCCGTCCGATTCCGATTTGAACAGCACAATCTGCCCGTTGACAATCTTGTAATCGATGCCGTTGCTGTGCAGCAGGTTGTCGAGCAGCCGTCCAAGCGTCTGCCGCCTGTCGACGGCATTGAACTGTTTCTTTGGTAGCAGGTTGTCTGAGTACGAGAATCGGGCATCGCTTCCGGCTTCAATTTCGGTAATAATCTGTTTCAGAGTTTTCCCTGCGGTGTTTATGTCGGTGGGTGTGTCGAGAATGCTGTTCTGCGCCGAACTGGCGGCAGTCAGCAGTGTCATGACTGCAATAGTGAACAGATGTTTGATTCTCGGCATTGGTGCTATTAAAAAATGCGAATGTGGCGTGTCGCCAGGGTTCCGGCAAGACGCGCCACATTCTGTTGTGTCTCAGTTGTTTATTATTTCTTTTTTACGTCACCCACAATGTGAAGTATCTGCTGTGCATTCTTCGGGTCGTTGCAAATGACGGTTATGCTTTTGTTCTGACGGTTCGATTTGCCAGTCGAATTGAAGGTTATGTCAATCGACGATGACTCGCCCGGTTTGATGATGTCAGTTTTGTTATTGACAGCCGTGCAACCGCATGATGTCGATATTTTTCGGATTACAAGATCTTGCTTGCCGTCGTTGCGGAAAACAAACGAGTGAGTAACCTTATCACCTTCAGTCACTGTCCCGAAGTTGAAGGTTGTTGACTCAAACACCAGTTTCGGCGCGGCATCGAGTTGTTCCTGAGTGTATTTCGAAAAATCTTCTTCAATGGTTGCGCTCACTGTGAGTTGATTTTTGTTATTGTTGGTGTCGTCGTTGATGGCCACCGTCACCTTGTCCATCACAAAGCCCCATTCATTACGTTTGGTAGCGTCGTATTTAACCACAATCTTGCCTTTCTGGTTCGGCCGCAGTGTCTCAGGCACGGCTTCAATGTTGATGTGCTTAGGCACGTTGCGGAAAGTCACTTTCAGCGGCTTGTCGGTCAGGTTTGCGATGCTGGTGCTGTCAGTGCGCACTTCGGTGTTCTTCACTTTCAGCAGCGATATGTGGTTGTTCTCAATGTTCAAGTCTCCGATTTTGCGCGGATGCAGGTCGGCCAGAGTTTTCTCTCGCTCGATAACCTTGCCCGAGAAGCGGATGGTGCTCAGTTCAGGGGTACAGTTGGTTGTCACGCTAACCGATTTGCTGAATGGTCCGGGACGGCCTTTCGGGTCGTAGGTGGCCGACACAAAGCCTTTTGCGCCAGGCATCACCGGCTCTTTGGTATAATCTGACGTGGTGCAGCCGCACGAAGGTTTCACATATGTTACCACCAATGGCTCACCGCCTTTGTTTGTAAACTCGAATTTATGGGTAACAGGACCGTCAGATTCCTTGATGTCGCCAAAGTTGAACGATGACTCATCCCAACTGATAACTGGCCCGTTTGTCTGTGAAATTCCTGCAAAAGCCAGCAGAATGCTGACGCCGACAAGCAAAATTCTTTTCATCGCCTTACATATTTATATTGTGAACGCAAATGTAAGAATCTTATTGTGGATTGCCGCGTATCGGCCGGCAAATTACATCAAAAAGCCAAAACGGTTGACCAAACAGCCTACCCATACCGCCGACAAGAGAACCTGTCTGCCGACAGCAATTGTAAAAAACAGATAATCAGATGTTACCATGCCGTCTCGCACAAAAAAGACGAAAAACCTTGTTTTTTATTAAAGCCACTAACTTTATTTTTACATTTGTGGCATTATTGAAAAAAAGTAAAACGATGAAAAAAACAATTGCTATGCTTATGGCGGGCGCGTTGTTCTACAATGCGCAAGCACAACAGGCCGTAGGCCGCCCCGAGAGTCTGCAACGATTCAAAAACACAACAACAATGGTTGTGCTCGAGAACAACCCGATGCTTGAATACAACTTCAAAATCAAAGAAACAGTTGAAAAGCACTGGGACATCAGCAAATATGAAATCATAACTTTCTCAACATCAGAATTTGAGAAGGCACGGAAAGACTCAACAAAATCATTTTTAGTAAGAAACACCGTTTACAACGACAAAGACAAGACGAAATCGAAATTCGATTATCTGTGCGTTGAACTTGGCGGCGACTATGAGTACATCCGCCAGATGCCTGACATTGCTTCGGTGCCAATCTGCTATAGCGGCGTTGCCGAAGAGTCGTACGGTTACAAACTTGGTCTGCTCTGCCGTTTCCTGCAGAACCACATCAAACTGACGACTGAGAATCCGCAACTTACAAGCAAAAACATTCTGAAATACTACAACTCGCAAATGGCCGACATTCACGATAAAACACTCTATCTTGTCAAAGAAGAGTTGAATCCCGACCTTAACACCGAAGCCAAAATCAAGGCTTTGTATCCGTTCAAGTTCAAGATTGTTAGCCGCGAAGAAGTAGAAGCCGCCATCGACCGCCGCGACCCCGATGTGGTTCTGCTGCACAAAGTAGGCCCTGAAGGCACCCGCAAGAAAGATGTGCGCTGCTACAAGGTCATTGTCGGCGCATCAGATGCCAAACTCTATTATTTTGCATGGCACATGATCAGCGACAAGGCTAAAGAAGGCATGTTGGCAAAAGATTTTCAGAAACTTGCGAAAGCCAAGAAAAAATAAGTGACGGACAAAGCGCGATAAATGGATTTTTTTTTGCGATGATTTAAAAAAACTCTATTTTTAGCAGACGTTAAACGAATACGATTAAAACAAAAAAAGTTTTTATGAGTGCCGATATAAATCTTATTAAATCAGTTCTTTCGTTGCACGACGAGATGGCGAGCAACGGTTTCTCATTGGTTTACGAAGGCGAGTTCAGCCACGAAGTTATGAAGATGTTTACATCGATGGCCGAACGCGATATGGACAAATCGAACGAAGACAAATCTGTAAAACGCAAAGTTTTCCACGTGATGGTAGAGTGCCTTCAGAACATGACCAAGCATTCCGACGATGTTGACCGCAACGACGGTGTCGGCAATGGCTTGTTCATCGTCGGGAAAAAAGACGGTTACTGGAGTGTCATCACCGCCAATAAGATTTTGAAGGAAAAGATTGAAGGCCTTAAAGCATCGATCGACACCATCAACAGCATGAACAAAGACGACCTTAACGCGCTTTACAAAAAGCAGATACGCGAAGGATCTCTGTCAGAGAAGGGCGGCGCCGGACTAGGACTTATCGACATTGCCCGCAAAACAGGACGCCAACTCGATTATCAATTCTTGCCGCTGGAAGACAAAGCAAACTATTTCTTCCTGCTCAAGGTGAGAATCGACTCAAAACCTGACGATGAATAAGTTTTTCATACTAAAATTAAGTTTTTAATGAAGAGCGGGCTCGAAAGAGTCCGCTTCGTTTTTTATAGCAGAATCGTCGGAAACGGACCGGCAACTAAACCCTGGCGTTTTTTTTCCCACAATAAAACGCCAATTCGACCAACCTACCCGATTCTTTGTAAAAAAATCTTTGTAATTGAACAAACATTTGCTAAATAGCGCAAAAAAACTGATGGCAGTATGACCATAAATGTCAACATGGTTTTGTTGGTGTGCCTATGTACTGTAGCCGTGGCTGGTGCTGTGGCTGTAGCCGTATTGTTGAAAAAGCAACGCGCCCAACGGTTTGTGCAAAACGAGAACAGCCATCTGAAGCAAATGCTGAACGCCATAAACGAATCGAATGTCCTGCTTGTATTTGACAAATTCGAAGAAGTGACATCAGTTAGTTCGGCCTTCTGCCGTTTGTATGGATTCACATTCGAATCGTATGTGAAAAAAGTCGGGAAAACACTGACTGATTATCTTAAATGGTCGGGGGAACAGCACTATAGCCGCAACGGCGGGATATCGTTTGTTGGTAAGTCGGAAGGCAGAAGGGGGCGTAGCGTGTGGAAGCAAGTGAATGTGAACAAAAACTGTGACACGACCGGTGATACATATTTTATGGTATCAGAACTCGACATCACCAATGTAAAAGAAGCCGAAATGGAGTTGCAACACGAGAAGAAACGTTCCGACGAGTTGCTACTCAACATGTTGCCATCGGACATTGTTGCAGAGTTGAAGAAGAGCGGTGCGGCCAAGCCGCGTGTTTACAACTGCGCGTCGGTTCTGTTTGCCGACATAAAGGACTTCACCCAGTGGTCGGAAAAACTGGAGCCAACCACTCTGATTGATACGCTTCAAGAGTTATTCTCTGCTTTCGACGATGTGCTGGAACAGAATTTCATTGAGAAAATCAAGACGATTGGCGATGCCTATATGTGCGCCGGCGGACTTCCGATGCCAAATCACAGCCATCCGTTCGATATTGTACTGGCAGCATTTGGATTGCAAAATGCGGTCCGTGCGCTTGACGAAAAACGTGCCCGCGCCGGTGGCGACCCATGGCTGATGCGAATAGGCATTCATACAGGCCCGGTGGTAACGGGTGTTGTGGGTAAAACCCGCACGGTCTACGATGTGTGGGGTGATTCGGTGAATACCGCCAGCCGGCTTGAATCGGCATGCGAACCGGGTAAAATCAACATCTCGAAAACCACATACGATGTGATTAAGGACTATTTCGAATGTGAATATCGCGGGAAAATTCCGGCCAAGCACAAGGGTGAAATCGACATGTATTTTGTAAACCGGCTGAAACCAGAATATTCTGCTGACGAATCCGGATTTATTCCAAACAGTGCGTTCCGCACAATGCTGTCGCAACTTTAAAATAATCGGAAACAATCCAAAGCGCTGTGGCGAACAGCGTCGGCGCTGGCCGATGCCGATGCAGAAATTTTATTCGCCTGATTGTGGATTTTTAGGAACTTACCTTATATTTGCACCGCTTTTTGCCGCGGGTGTGGCGTAATTGGTAGCCGCGCTAGACTTAGGATCTAGTGCCGTGAGGCGTGGGGGTTCGAGTCCCTTCATCCGCACAGTTTTCAACCGCCTTCCGTCGATTCGGTGGCGGTTTTTTAAATTTTTATCTGGATAAAACTCTCAAAAAAGAGAAACAATGAACATCACAAAAGAAAACATCGACGAGCAAAACATCGTTGTAACACTGGATGTCGTGAAAAGCGACTACGAGGAATCAGTTGAAAAAGCATTGAAAGACTATCGCAAAAGGGTGAGCCTTAAAGGTTTCCGTCCTGGCAACGCGCCTATGGGCCTTGTAAAGAAAATGTATGGCAAAGCCATTCTTTGGGACGAATTGAACCGCGTGGTGTCGAAGAACCTGATGGAATATCTGAAGAACGAGAAAATCGACTTCCTTGGCGAGCCGCTGCCTAGCACCGAGCGCCCGTCGGATATCGATTTGGAAAACAAAGAAGAGTTCAAGTTTACTTTCGATTTGGGCCTGAAACCTGCTTTTGACCTGAAATTGAGCAAGAAAGACAAAATCAACTACTACCAGATTAAAGTCGGCGAAGAAATGGTTGACGGAATGGTAGAGAGCAACTCATACCGCTTCGGCAAGACCGTAAGCGCTGACAAGGTTGAGAAAAAAGACCTTGTAAAAGGTACTTTCGAGCAATTGGCCGACGACGGCAGCGTGCTTGAGGGTGGCGTGAAGGCTGAAGACGCTCTGTTTGCTGTTGACCGCATCAGCGAGGATTCAGTTCGCGCACTGGTGATTGGCGCTAAGAAGGGCGACATCATCGATTTCGACATCGCGAAAGCGTTTGCCAACAATACTGACCGCGCTCAAATGCTGCGCATCACAGCGGCTGCCGCTGAAAAACTCACTGGCAACTTCCGCTTGACAATCAACGATATAAGCCGTCACGAACCTGCCGTTATGAATCAGGATTTGTTTGATATGATTTACGGCAAGGGCGTTGTGAACTCGGTTGATGAGTATCGCGCAAAAATCAAAGAGGAATTTGGCAAGGAACTGGCTATCCAGAGCGACTTCAAGTTCATCATCGACGCGAAGGAAAAACTGGTTGAGAAGGCCGATATGAAACTGCCTGACGAGTTCCTGAAACGCTGGATTGTTGTGGCTAACGAGAAGACTACCAAAGAGGACGTCGAGAAATCGTACCCCGAAATGCGTAAAGAGTTTGCTTGGCAGTTGATTAAGGGCAAAATCGCTACTGAAAACAACATCGAGATTTCAGAAAACGACCTTCTGGACGCAGCCAAAGAGCAGATTTCGTCGCAGTTCCGCCAGTATGGCCTGTCGACTCTGCCCGACGAGCAACTGACAGAGTTCGCAAAACAATCGCTCTCGAAAGAGGACGAGCGTCAGCATCTGCACGACCGCAAACTCGATGAGAAGATTGCAGCCTGGCTGAAAGAGACTGTGAAAGTTGAATCGAAAGAGGTTACAACACAGGAATTTAACGAACTTTTCAAGTAATAACGATATGATTCCGCAAGACGAATTCAGGAAATATGCCGTAAAACACGCGGGTATCAGCAGTCTGACCTACCAGCGCTACGCATCGGCAGTTGACAGTTACATCACGCCGAACATCATTGAAGAGCGTCAGTTGAACGTGGCTTCGATGGATGTGTTTTCGCGTTTGATGATGGACCGCATCATCTTTTTGGGCGTGCCCATCGATGACGATGTGGCCAATATTATTCAGGCGCAACTGCTTTTCCTTGAATCAGTCGATAACACAAAGGATATTTCGATTTATCTGAATTCGCCTGGCGGTTCGGTTTACGCAGGATTGGGCATCTACGACACAATGCAACTTGTTGCGCCCGATGTGTGCACCATCTGCACTGGTATGGCTGCTTCGATGGCCGCCGTGCTGATGACTGCGGGAACCAAAGGCAAACGTTCGGCTCTGCCGCACTCGCGCATTATGATTCACCAACCGATGGGCGGCGCGCAAGGACAGGCTTCGGAAATCGAAATCACTGCCCGCGAGATTCAAAAGTTGAAGAAGGAACTTTACGAAATTATCGCCAAACATTCGGGTCAGCCATACGACAAGGTTTGGGCCGACAGTGACCGCGACTATTGGATGACAGCCGCCGAGGCAAAGGAATACGGAATGATTGACGAGATTCTGGAACCGAAGAAAAAATAAGCGGAACCGATGAACATATTGAAATAGATTTTCGGCCAGCCGAGAATCTATTTCGTTTTTTAAACGTTAACACTCAATACATTGAAGAATAATACAACAATCGACCGCTGCTCGTTCTGCGGACGCTCGCGCAAAGAGGTGGCAATCCTGATTTCGGGACTGAACGGATTCATCTGTGAATCGTGCGTGAGCCAGGCTAGTGAGATTATCAAAGACGAAATTCAGCATCAGCAGAAATTCGATTTGGATGATATTAAACTGCTGAAACCGAAAGAGATAAAGGAATTTCTGGACCAGTATGTGATTGGTCAGGACGATGCGAAAAAGTACCTTTCGGTGGCTGTTTACAACCACTACAAACGTTTGGCGCAGGGCGAGACAAAGGACGAGGTTGAGATTGAGAAATCGAACATCATTTTGGTTGGCGAAACCGGAACGGGCAAGACTCTGTTGGCCCGCACCATTGCCAAAATGCTGAATGTTCCGTTTACCATTGTCGATGCCACGGTGCTGACCGAAGCAGGCTACGTGGGCGAGGATATCGAGAGCATTCTGACTCGTCTGCTGCAAGCCGCCGACTACGATGTGAAGGCGGCTGAACGCGGAATTGTCTTCATTGATGAGATTGACAAGATTGCCCGCAAGGGCGACAACCCGTCGATAACGCGCGATGTGAGCGGCGAGGGTGTTCAGCAAGGCTTGTTGAAACTGCTCGAGGGCTCAATTGTGAATGTTCCGCCACAGGGCGGCCGCAAGCACCCCGACCAGAAAATGATTCCGGTCGACACAAAGAACATTCTGTTCATCTGCGGTGGCGCCTTCGACGGTATCGACCGAAAAATTGCGCAGCGCCTTAACACTCAGGTTGTTGGCTACGGCAACAGCGCCCGTACTGCCCAACTCGACCGCAAGAATATGATGCAATATGTGGCGCCGCAGGATTTGAAGGCCTTCGGTCTGATTCCCGAAATTATCGGCCGTCTGCCTGTTCTCACGCATCTTAACCCACTGGACCGCACTGCTTTACGCAATATTCTGACCGAACCTAAAAACGCCATCATCAAGCAGTATGTGAAACTCTTCGAGATTGACGGCATCAAACTGACATTCAGCGAAGAGACGTTTGAATACATTGTGGATAAGGCAGTTGAGTTCAAACTTGGCGCGCGCGGACTGCGTTCAATCTGCGAGATTATTATGAACGACGCAATGTTTGAAATGCCGTCGGAAAAGGTGAAAGAGTTCACCGTTACGCTCGACTACGCCAAATCTAAACTCGACAAGGCCAACCTGCACAAACTGCAACTGCAATAGTTATGCAATCAGACGGTTACCGTGAGCAAGGGCTTCGCTGCCAACTGGTTGCCGAACTGGCGAAAAAAGGCATTGCCGACCAAAACGTGCTTGCCGCCATTGGCAAGGTGCCGCGCCATTTCTTTATGGACAGCGCTTTCATCGATTTCGCTTATGCCGACAAGGCCTTCCCAATTGGTGCCGGACAAACTATCAGTCAGCCATTTACAGTTGCTTTCCAAACCCAATTGCTTGCATTGAAAAAGGGCGATAAGGTGCTTGAGATTGGCACCGGGTCGGGTTATCAGACGGCGGTGCTGCTTGAAATGGGGGCGAAGGTGTATACCATTGAGCGTCAGCGCGAACTGTACCAAAAAGTTCAGCAGATGTTGCCGCCTATGGGCTACCATCCGCAATTCTTCTACGGCGACGGCTACCTTGGCAAACCCACCTACGGCCCGTTCGACAAGATTCTGGTTACGGCTGGCGCACCGTCGATACCCGAAAAACTGTTGCCACAACTGAAGGTTGGCGGCGTGATGGTTGTGCCCGTGGGCGATACCAGCCAGCGGATGTTCCGTATTGTCCGCACCAGCGAAACTGATTTCACTAAAGAGGATTTCGGCGACTGTATGTTTGTGCCGATGCTTGAAGGGGTGAATAGAGGGTGAAAGACCGTATCTGAAAAGACCGATGGTGAAAATTTACTACATTCACCACCAAAACCGACAGGCAATGAAAGGTCAGATTACTATTTTGGACAAACCGTCGCTGCGGCGAATGGTGGGGCAGTTGAAGAAACTGTTGACTGAAGGCGAAAAGCAGCGGCAAGCCGATAGCGTGTTTGCGCAAATTGAACAACTTCAGCAATTTAAAGCCGCTACCGATATTGCCGTCTATTGGTCGCTCGACGACGAGATTGACACTCACCGTTTTATTGAAAAGTGGTTCAATCGGAAACGGCTCTGGCTGCCCGTGGTTGTGGGTGACGATTTGATTTTCAAGCAATTCGAAGGTACTGACCGAATGACTGCGGGCGCGTTCGGCATTCTGGAACCAACGGGGCGGCAACTCGACAATGTAGCGCAAATCGGGCTGATAATTGTTCCTGGCGTGGCCTTCGACTTGCAAAACAACCGTATGGGACGCGGCCGCGGCTTCTACGACCGTCTGCTTGCAAACTCAAAGGCATTCAAAATAGGCGCAGCCTACAGTTGTCAGATTTTCAGTCAGATACCAACAGAAGTGACTGATATTCCAATGGATTTAGTCGTTGTTGGCTAAAGCAAAAAGCACGAAATGTTTTACGATTCCGTGCTTTTCGATGGTTAGTTGTTTGTAGTGTTTTTACTCAGTTGGTTCGTCGTCCTTGAACTCAAGAATGTCCCCAGGTTGACAGTCTAGGGCTTTGCAGATAGCATCGAGAGTTGAGAAGCGGACTGCCCGCACCTTGCCAGTCTTAAGCAGCGACAGGTTTGCCTGCGTAATGCCTATCTGCTCCGCCAGCGCCTGCGATGATATTTTGCGCTTGGCCATCATTATATCCAGATTTACTATTATACTCATAATATCAACTAGTTAAACAGTTAAATCAACATCTTCTTTCAAATCTTTGCCCATACTGAATATCTGCGACAAAAGCATAAGGCCGGTACCTGCGATAAGCCAGGCGCGTCTGTTTATCGGACCAAAAACCACCTGATAATCCTCAAAATGGATACCGCAAGCCGTAAAGTAAACGACAATCTGCACAATGAATCCGATAACAAAGAATATTGTCATCAGTATGCCCAAACGCTCAAGGTCAACCGTCATTTGCGACACAAATATATTCCCCTTGCGAATGTTTCTAATCACCCTTATAATCAATCGTATAACCCATATCAAACCGACAAGGTAAACAATAGCAATTACTATAGTTAAAACCGACATTTTGACAAAAACATTTCTTGTTGTCCGAAATAGGATTCTCGCTTTTCCTATGTACATCAGACCACTAGTTGTTGAGTTGGTCGCGTAAATAATCGGTGAGTTGGTGTGGCTACGTTTTCGCAGATTCACGTCGAACCACATAGGGCGCCAATTCCTGGTTATCGATACATCAACTGTGTCAATTTCGCCCAACGAATCGGTAACAACTTGATAGGTGGTGTCCGATTTAGTTGTAACCAACGGGTTGGCATCGCGCTCAACAGTCGGCATACTATCGACATTATCGTGGATATAGAGGCGTGAATAGTGTGGCTTGTCTGTGGGTGTGAACACTGCAAATCCAACAACAAACAGGATTGAAAACAGGAACAATCCGGAATAGAATTTTAGTTTTTTGTTCATAGTAGTAAGTTTTATAAGTTAAACGGTTAAATCAACATCTTCTTTCAGGTCTTTGCCCATAAGGATGATTTGCGAGATGATTAACAGCGCAAGTCCTATGATGATGTATATGCTTGCGCTTTCGTATTTGTACACAATATCGTATCCCGCCATCCTGACGTGGTTTATTAGATAATGTTGTATGATGTAGGAAATAATCCAATTATAAACATACTTGACCGAAAGAAGGATGCCTGTGATTTCGAGATATTTAGATACTTGTGCAACGAAAACATTACCCTTACGGATGCTGTGGATAAGTATGAATACCATTACGAGTATCCAAATGGTTATAATCATACCAAGCACAGAAGAAATAATTCCAAAAACAAAAGGAAATTTGCCAAATGTGTTTGTGTCAGCAGGAGTTACGAGTTTTACCTTTTGCATATCCACTTTGTATATTTGGTCTGCAGCAGTAGAGCGAAGTACATTGGTTCCCTTCTTGGGTTTGACAAAGACTTCCATAGAGAAAGTTTTGTTGAACTTTGCCACGACTTCGCCCGTTACAAGAGTGTCGTAAGTTGAGAATTCAGCAATATCGTCCACAAATTCTAGTTTCTCATCGTTAGATGAATACGTGGTAATTGACTTGTTGAAGTGAAAAACATTCGTTACAATTAATACGAGTAATGTGGCCAAAAACAGCCCACTGTAGATTTTAAGTTTTTTGTTCATAGTAGTAAGTTTTTTATTGTTAAACGATAAATAATTACTGCGCAAAAATAATTAAATTTTGATATTCGCAACAAAAAACAGAAAAATTTTATCGTTTTTCGATAATTATTTTTCGAATAATATAATAAGTGTTTTTTGTCGAATTTCACTAACATCAAAATTGGCAATTGAGCCATCTAAAAATATAGCAGTCAACAATGTTTCATTTTTCCAACAATTTTCTACTTTTGCGCTACTCAAAAAAGAGAGAATAAATGCTTGTACTAAACAACATAAACAGAGGGATTTCCACTACGGGCGCGCCATCAACGCGGTGCACAATCGCCTACATTCCTTCGACCACAACCACTACCCCTTGCGGGGGTCGAATGTGATATGTGGTTTCAGCAATTTTACAAGTATTTTACTAATCTATTAAAAATCAATTTATTATGCAGATATTAAAATTTGGCGGCTCATCGGTTGCCAATGCCGAACGCATTGAACAACTGGCCAAAATAGTGGGCCGATATGGTAAACAGGATTTGGTGGTTGTGGTGTCGGCTTTGCAGGGCGTTACCAACCTGCTGGAAAACAGCGCAAAAGCCGCGCTCGAAGGCTCGGAACAATACACCGAGTTCATCGACGAGATTCGCCGCCGCCACATTGAGATAATCAACGAGTTGGTGGCCGACGACCAAAAGACCGCAATGACTGAATTCATCAAGGACCGCTGCGCAGAAGCCAACAAGATTTGCCAAAGCATCAAATTTTTGGACGAATGTTCGGACCGCACCCGCGCCAAATTGCTCTCTATGGGCGAGAGAATGTCGTCGACACTCATCAGCGCGTCGCTTAACAATTTGGGACTGAAGAACATACTCGTCGACGCGCGCAACATTATCATTACCGACAGCAACTATCTGCAAGGCAATGTGGACCACGCCCTGTCGGAACAGAAAACGCGCAACGAATTCAAAAACTTCAAGGGAATCGCCGTTGTGCCTGGCTTCATTTCGAGCACTCACGACAGCGAGGCTTCGACTCTGGGCCGCGGCGGTTCGGACTACACGGCCGCTCTGCTGGGCAACTATCTCGACGCGTCGCTCATCGACATCTGGACCGACGTGAGCGGTATGCTGACTGCCGCACCAAACATTGTTTCGGCCGCATATCCAATCAAATCAATGAGTTATGAAGAGGCAATGGAACTTTCGTACTTTGGTGCGAAGGTCATCTATCCGCCGACCATTCAGCCCGCGCTTGAGAAGAAAATCCCTATCGGCATAAAAAATTCATACGCGCCTGACGACGAGGGCACGCTCATCACCGAGCACCCGAACCACGGCGACGCCACGGTTAAGGGCTTCTCGTCAATCGGCAACATATCGCTTGTAACCGTGTCGGGCAGCGGAATGATTGGGGTGCCTGGCGTGGCTATGCGGGCGTTCAAGGCTCTCTGCGCCGCGAATGTGAACGTGCTGTTCATCACGCAGTCGTCGAGCGAGCACACCATCTGCATCGGCATCTACACAACCGACGCCGAAGCGGCCTGCAGCCGACTCAACGAGGAATTCTCGATTGAGATTGAGCGCAAGATTGTGCACACCATCGAGTCGGAAGACGGCCTAGCAATCATTGCCGTGGTGGGCGACAAAATGCGCGAGCAGGTGGGCATCGCTGGCAAGGCTTTCCGCCTGCTGGGCGAGAACGGCATCAACATCAGAGCCATCGCGCAAGGCGCAACCGAGCGCAACATATCGATTGTTATCAAGGAAAAAGAGGTGGCGAAGGCGCTGAACGCACTGCACGACGGCTTCTTCCTGTCGAAATACAAACGCGTGCACCTGTTTATGGTGGGCGTGGGCACGGTGGGCGGCACTATGCTCGACCAACTGCGCGACCAAACCGATTTCTTGAAAAATGAGTACGGAATCGACATCCGCGTGGTGGGAATTTCGAACTCTAAACGAATGATTTTCAATCGCAAAGGCATCGACCTGACGAACTGGCGCGACCTTCTGGCCAACGCCGACGAAGCGGCCAATCTGCCTGCGTTCATCGAGAACATCAAAACGCTGAACCTGCGCAACAGCATCTTCATCGACAACACGGCGTCGCACGAACTGCCGAAAATGTACAGCCGCGTGGCGCAACTGAGCATCCCGATTGTGGCGTCGAACAAGATTATGGCGTCGTCGCCGCTTGAGACTTATCTGAATTTCAAGAAGGAAGTGAAGGCCTACGGCGTGAAATTCCTGCACGAGACCAACGTGGCAGCGGGTTTGCCCGTGCTGAAGACCATCGAGGACCTTGTGGCTTCGGGTGATAAAATCATCAAGATTCAGGCCGTGCTTTCGGGCAGTCTGAACTACATTTTCAACACCATCAGCAGCGACGTGCCGTTCTCGCAGGCCGTGGTTCAGGCGCGTGAGAAGGGCCTGACCGAACCCGACCCCGCCATTGATTTGAGCGGTCTCGACGTTCGCCGCAAGATTCTGATTCTGGCGCGCGTGGGCGGAAATATGCTCGAACTTGACGACGTGCTGAAGAATGACATCATTCCTGAAAACGAATTGAAAGCCAAGAACTTCGACGAACTTCTGGCCAACCTGAAGCGTAACGACGCGAAGATTGAAGCCATCCGCGCCGAATCGGCCGCTGCTGGCAAGAAACTGCGCTATGTGGCTGAGTTTGACAACGGCAAGGCTGTGACAGGTCTGCAAAGCGTCGACGCAAGCCACCCGGCTTACAACCTTGACGGAATGGACAACATCATCTTGCTCTACACCCGCCGCTACCACGACCAGCCACTCGTCATCAAGGGCGCAGGCGCCGGTCCGGGCGTTACGGCTTCGGGCGTGTTTGCGGATATGATGAGGCTTGCAAATATGTGATTTAATGGTAAATGGTAAGAGTTTAAAATTCGCACTGACGACACTGATAACACAGACTTTAATAATTGATAGTCAATGATATTTTATAGTACAAATAATAAAAGCAACACGGCTGATTTAAAAACGGCCGTTTTGAAGGGACTTGCTTCCGACAAAGGTCTTTATATGCCGGAAACTATCCCAACTCTTCCAAAATCGTTTTGGGACAATATTCCGGGCAAAACAATGGGCGAGATTGGCTTTGAAATGCTCAAGCCTTACTTCTGCCCCGATATTCCGGAAGATACGTTCCGCAAAATGGTCAACGACGCGTTCAACTTCCCAGTGCCGGTGGTCAAGATAACTGACCAAATCAGCACTGCTGAACTGTTCCACGGACCAACGTTGGCGTTCAAAGACGTGGGCGCACGCTTTTTGGCTCGCGTAATGTCGTATTTTGCAAGCAATCAAGGCGATATCAATGTACTTGTTGCCACTTCGGGTGATACGGGCAGCGCCGTTGCCAATGGCTTTTTGGGCGTGAAAGGTGTGAAAGTGCACGTGCTCTATCCGTCGGGATTGGTGAGCCGTCTGCAAGAGTTGCAGTTCACCACTTTGGGACAGAACGTTACTGCCTACGAGGTTAGCGGCGTGTTCGACGACTGCCAGCGAATGGTGAAAGAGTGCTTTATGGATAAAGAGTTGAACGAGAAGCGAATACTGACATCGGCCAACTCAATCAACCTTGCACGGTTCCTGCCGCAAAGCGTTTACTACGCATACGCGCTGTCGCAGATTCCGCAAGAGCGTTGGAAAGACGTGGTTATGACCGTGCCGAGCGGCAACTTCGGCAACATC
>JAFYYA010000114.1 GCA_017557785.1 Salinivirgaceae bacterium | reverse complement strand
CGCTGATTTTCTTGCCGATATCCTCCTTGGTGATGCCCAACTGCTTCTCGACGCCCAACTCAACAGGCAGTCCGTGAGTGTCCCAACCAGCCTTGCGGTCGACCAGGAAACCTTGCAAAGTCTTGTAGCGGCAGATTATATCCTTAATGCTGCGTGCCATAACGTGGTGAATACCAGGCATTCCGTTGGCCGACGGCGGCCCTTCGAAGAAGATGAATTTAGGATGTCCGGCACGTGTGTCGATACTTTTCTGGAATGTGTTCTCGCTGTTCCATTCGGCAAGGATGTCCTTATTGATTTGTGACAAGTCCAATTGCTTGTGTTCAGGAAATTTACCGCTCATAATTATGATGTTTTATATTGATTTCTCGAAAAAACGCGCAAATATAGTTTTTTATTGGTGAATGGAGAATTGAGAAATTGATGCTGTGGTTTTTGTTGCTAATTGGCAGAAAAAGACGAAACACTTATACATTATTGTTGCGTCAAAAAAACGACTAATGCCCGATCTTCCAAAAACCGCACGGCTTGCATTTGCGTTTTCTGCTAAAACATTTACTTTTGCACGATTTTTAAAGTGAATTATCCGCTTGCTGAAAATGATTGAAAAGCAACAAACTATCAAGAGCGAAGTTTCGATTGAAGGAACCGGACTTCACACCGGGGCACATGTGAAAATGACTTTCAAACCCGCCCCTATAGATTTCGGATACAAATTCCAACGTGTTGATTTAGACGGCAAACCCATTATTCCGGCACTTGCCGAATATGTGATTGACACATCGCGCGGCACAACCATCGGCCGTGGCGACGCCCGCGTCTCGACCATCGAGCACGTGATGGCTGCTGTCTACAGCCTCGGCATCGACAATATCCTTATCGAAATTGACGGACCTGAAACACCGATTATGAGCGGTAGCTCAATCGAGTTCCTGAATGCTCTGAAAGGAGCAGGAATTGAAGAGCAAGACGCTGAGCGCCAATATTTTGAAGTGAAAGAGAACATCCGCTACGTGAACGCAGAGAAAGGTATCGAGATAATCGCCTATCCTGACTCGAAATTCAGCATTGATGTGCTCATCGACTTCAACTCGAAAGTGCTCGGGCAGCAGTTCGCCAGCATCGACAACATCAGCGATTTTGAAAAAAACATTGCCAACTGCCGCACATTCGTCTTCGCACACGAGCTGGTTCCACTTTTCAATATGAACCTGATTCGCGGCGGACAACTCGACAACGCCATTGTGATTGTCGAGAACAAAATATCGCAGGAAGAGTTCGACCGCATTGCTGACTTCTGCAATAAGCCGCGCGTGAAAGCCCGCGAAGGAATTCTGAACGAAGACCTGAAATACGACAACGAACCGGCGCGCCACAAGCTGCTCGATATTATCGGCGACTTAGCCCTGACCGGAAAGATGATAAAAGGCAAGTTCATTGCCAAAAAACCCGGACACTTTGCCAACACCGAGTTTGCAAAACAAATCCGGCAGTGCATCAAGTTTCAGCAGAAAAACGGCGTTGCGCCCATCCTCCACCCCGACCAAAAACCCATCTACGACATCAACGATATTATGAAGCTGCTGCCACACCGGCCGCCGTTCCTGCTAGTTGACAAGATTATGGAAATGAGCGACAACTCAGTGGTGGGTGTCAAATGCGTAACAATGAACGAGCCGTTCTTTGTGGGCCATTTCCCACAAGAACCCGTAATGCCCGGCGTGCTTCAGATTGAAGCCATGGCGCAGGTTGGCGGAATCCTGGTGCTGAAAGACCTTGAGAAGCCGCAGGAATGGTCGACCTACTTCCTGAAAATCGACAATGTGAAATTCAAGCACAAGGTTGTACCGGGCGACACACTCATCTTCAAACTCGAGTATCTGGCCCCCGTGCGCCGCGGAATATGCCACATGCGCGGACAGATGTTCATCGGCTCGAGCCTTGCTATGGAAGCCGAAATGATGGCACAGCTCGTGCACAACAAGACTGGCGAAGAAAATAACGAAACAAATACTGAAGAATAATGGAATACCAGATGTCAAAAATCCATCCGGATGCCAAAATCGGACAGAATGTCGAAATCGGACCTTTTGTAACCATCGATAAAGATGTTGTGATTGGCGACGGAACCAAGATAATGAGCGGGGCTGTCATCCTTGAAGGCACACGCATCGGCAAAAACTGCCGCATCTTCCCACACGCCGTGCTGGGCGCCGTGCCGCAGGACCTGAAATTCGTGGGTGAGTACACCACCTGCGAGATTGGCGACAACAACACCATCCGCGAGTTTGTAACCATCAACCGCGGAACCAATTCGACAGGCCGCACCGTAATCGGCAACAACAACCTGCTGATGGCCTACACCCACGTCGGCCATGACTGCATTTTGGGCAACAATCTGATTATCTCGAACGCCACACAGTTTGCCGGAGAAGTTCACGTTGATGACTTTGCTGTAATTGGCGGCGGCTCGCTGATTCACCAGTTCACTCACATTGGATCGTATATGATGCTGCAGGGCGGCACCAGAGTAAGCAAGGACCTTCCACCATACGTAATCGCTGGTGGCGAGCCTGCTTCGTACTTCGGACTGAATCTTGTCGGCCTTCGCCGCCGCGGATTCTCAAATGAGACCATTAACGCCATTCACGATGTATATCGCATTATCTATCAAGGCGGAATGAACACATCGCAGGCTCTCGACACCATAATGAAAACACTGCCGCAAAGCCCCGAGCGTGACTATATTGTTGATTTTATAAAGAACAGCCCGCGCGGAATTATTCCGAGTTGCACAAGCAGGAAATAGACTATCGGTTGCACATCAAAAATGCGTATTGCAAAAAAAATGCAACACTTTGTGCACGTTTTGTTTAAAAATACGCTATATTTGAAAATTATCTACTATTAAGGCTTCTTAAAATGGAATCTGGTAAAAGAATAATTGTGCCTTGGGACTTCACTGAAGTGGCACAAAATGCATTAGCTCATGCAGTTAAGATTGCAAAGGTGTTGGAAAACAGCGTCACGCTGCTTCACATTGCCAAAACCGACAAGGATGTTGACGAAGCCCTGCCCAAACTTCAACAGGTAGCCGCCGACGCAGAGAAGGCTAACGGCATCAAAATCGATGCTAAAGTTTTGGTAGGTACCATTTTCACCACCATTGGCGAATACACAAAAGACAATGACGACATAAACCTTGTCATCATGGGTACCCACGGAATGAAGGGCATGCAGAAACTGACTGGCAGTTGGGCACTCAAGGTTATTGTTAGCTGTTATGCTCCATTCATCGTAGTGCAAGACCCTCCGCTTGAGAACTCAACTTATAGCAAGATAGTCTTCCCTGTCGATTTCAAGAACGAAAACCGCGAGAAGTTGGTTTGGGCCATCTATTTCGGCAAGATTTTCAACGCAAAAATCTGCTTCATCAAGCAGGATGTCAGCGACTCGAGCCTTGTGAAGAAGGTGAACACCAATCTTTCGTTTGCAAAGAAATACTTGACCAAATACGAAGTTGAGTACGAGATTGAGACAGCCAGCGGCGGTAAATTTGAAGATCAGACCATTGAATACGCAAAGCGCATCGAAGCTGACCTTATGATGATTATGACCACTAAGAACATCGGAACTCTCGACTACGTTTTGGGTGCAAGTGAGCAATACATTATCGCCAATACAGCACGTATTCCTGTAATGTGCGTCAACCCACGCAAGAATTCAAATTTTGCTCTGGGCTCGCTCTATTGATTAAGAAACAAACACAAATAAGCAAAAGCAGATTGGTGTTCCAGTCTGCTTTTTTATTATTTGGATTGCACCATTTTAAAATAAAAAACGCCGTAACAAAGTTAGCTTCATTACGGCGGATAAGAACTTTATCACAGAACCGGTGCTTATTCCTGTTCGGCTCTGTTGCAAATATCATTTATCTCGGCACAAACTGTAGCATTTTCAGCGCTGTCACGGCGGCTTCAACGCCTTTGTTGCCAAGGCGGCCTCCCGAACGGTCGAGAGCCTGCTGAAGATTGTCGGTGGTGAGCACACCAAAGATGACAGGTTTTTTGCCCTCAGCGTTCAGTGCCGAAAGACCGTTGGCCACACCTTCGCAGATGAAATCGAAGTGGCGGGTCTCACCCTGAATCACACAACCAATGCAGATAACGGCATCAGCCTCGCGCTTTCCGTCAATAGTCAAACTTCCGTGAGAGTAGCGGGCAGCGGCATAGGTGAGCTCAAATGTACCCGGAACGTGGCATACAAGAATGTCATCATCCTCAACACCATTCTCTTTCAGTGTCGTAATGGCACCTTCGGCCATGGCATTTGTGACTTGTGCGTTCCATTCGGCCACAACAATAACAAAGCAGCGACCTTTGCCCGAAGGTATGGTCGCTGCATCGTATTCTGATAAGTTTTTAAGTGCTGTTGCCATTATTTTGCAATCTCAGCGTTCATCTTCTCAATGTTCTTGTCGGCGTTCATTGCTTCCTGCGACATGGCATATTTGTCTTTGATGGTAGTGTAGAGAGCCAAGGCCTTCTTGTAGTTGCCCAACTTCTCGTACACTTGTGCTGCCTTGTTCAGGTAAAGCGGCGATGTGAACTCGTTGTCAGCGTTGCCAGCAGCCTTCTCGTAGTACGATGCGCCTTTTGCTTCGTCGCCCAACTCAACATATGCGTCGCCCATCACGCCCAGTGCAACTGAACTCAGGGTGATGTCTTTCGATTTGAATTTCTTCAGATGCTTCAGTGCGCTCTCGTAGTCGCCAGTGTACATATAGCACAGTCCTGCATAGTAGTTTGCCAGTTTGGCGGTCTGAGTCATGCCATAATCGTCAATAACATCCAGGAAACCAGCGTAGTTGCCGTCGCCGTTGAGAGCAACTTCAAACGAGTCTCTCTGGAAATATTGCTCGGCTGCAAACATTGCGGCGCTTGCCTTGTTGTTTTGCGGCACCAGATAGAAGCGCTGTACAGCGAAGAAGATGGCCACTACGGCCAGAATGCCAATAACTGCATATGATATTACCGATTTGTGGTCGTTGATGAACAATTCGGCTCTATTCAGTGTTTCCTGAACGTTTTCAAAACTGTCAGGTTGTTGGTCTTTAACGTTTTTCGACATAATTAAATGAATTTTCAATAAACGGGGCAAAAATAATCGTTTTTACAATTTTTGAAAATAATTATTTGCCGCTATAAGTTACAAGTTACAAGGTATTAGTTACAAGTTAAATAGGCGCTATGACTGTAGTCTAATGTCTGTTGTCCGTAGTCCTTTAATATGCTGATTTAAACTGTTTCAGGAATCGGATGTCGTTCTCGAAATAGAGTCGAAGGTCGCGCACCTGATATTTCAGCATGGCAATGCGCTCAACGCCCATACCGAAGGCGAAACCAGTGTATTTCTCGCTGTCGATGCCGCAGTTTTTCAGCACGTTGGGGTCAACCATGCCGCAGCCCAGAATCTCGAGCCAGCCAGTGCCCTTGCAGATGTTGCAGCCCTTGCCGCCGCAGATTGAGCACGACACGTCCATCTCGGCCGAAGGCTCGGTGAATGGGAAGTACGACGGGCGCAGACGGATTTTGGTGTCGTTGCCGAACATCTCTTTGGCAAAATATAAAAGTGTCTGCTTCAAATCGGCAAACGAAACATTTTCAGCCACATACAAACCTTCAACCTGGTGGAAGATGCAGTGTGCGCGGGCCGAAATGGCTTCGTTGCGGAACACGCGGCCAGGGAAAATCATGCGGATTGGCGGCTGGCGTTTTTCCATTATGCGCGACTGCACGCTCGATGTGTGGGTGCGCAGCAGAATGTCGTGCGGGTCGGGTTCCATCGATTTCTTCTCAACAAAGAAGGTGTCCTGCATATCGCGTGCGGGGTGCTCGGCGGCGAAGTTCATGGCCGAGAACACATGCCAGTCGTCTTCAACTTCGGGACCTTCGGCAACGGTGAACCCGATGCGGCTGAAGATGTCCACAATCTCGTTCTTGACGATTGAAATGGGGTGGCGGGTGCCAATCTCAAACGGCTCGCCAGGGCGCGTCAGGTCGTGCTTGCTGTCGTCCGACACTGCATTTTCGAGAGCCGCGGCGGCATCGTCGTATTTCTGCTGTGCAAACTGTTTCAGTTTGTTGATTTCGGCGCCAAACTGCTTTTTCATTTCGGCTGGAACGGTGCGGAACTCATCGAACAACTGGCCGATTTCGCCTTTCTTACTTAAGAATTTCAAACGGAACTGCTCAAGGCTTTCCGCCGAATTGGCCTGGAACTGCTGAACAGAGCCTGCCAATTCCTTTATCTTGTCTAACATATATTGTTGTTTTTAAAACGAGTGCAAAGGTACTTAAAATAGCGGTTTTGCCAACACAAAATGACGGTGCCGCTTACGCGATGTGTTTTTAGTTATTTATCTCTAACCAAACAAACCTGAATTAATCAAAAAAAAATAGCGGTGTCGCTTGCGCGAGAAATTTTTAGAAAAATGGATATAAAATTTATAAAAAATTGAATTTAAATCATTTATCTCTAACCAAACGAACCCAAATTTATCCTAAAAAAATGGGGTTTGTTTGGATTAATTTGGTTAGAACCTGATTATGAACAATTTTGTTTTAAATTTTCTTACAATTTCTGCCCGTTAGGGCATGCAAAAAACAAAACCGCCTATTTTTTCACACTCATTTTGCATTTGCCCTTGTTGTGGGCGAAAATGTACGGCATGAAATCGCCGTGGCGCCATAAGCGGTGAAGCGGCTCGCACCAGAAGTGATGGTCACCGTTGAATTCGGCCGCCTTGCAGCGCGATTCCATCATCCGCCGCCGCGTGTAGCGCTTCTGAATACGATAGGTATGGTTCATCGTCTGCCGCGACGCCTTGCGGTCTTCCTTCGCTTCCTGCTTCATCTTTTTGTACTCTTCCACGTTTGCTTTCAGCATCTCGATGTCGCTTTTCACGCTGTGCTTGTGCTTGTCTGATTTGTTGTCAAACAGATATTGATATTGTGCCGACGAAGCAAACGGCGCTGCCATCAGCAATAAAAACAATATATTTGCGACAATAAATTTCATCAGCGCAATGATTTGCAAATCTTTGTCAAAGGTACTCACTTTTTGCATTTTAGCAACCGCGGCAGCGTGCGTTTCGTGTTTTAACAACTATGATGATGTGGTGCCGTGGGTTAAAGTTAAGGTGAAAATAAATACGCTTGACGCGAAATATATTGATTTGCAGAATCCAATGGGGCGAGTCATTATAAAGAACGAAGGTTACGGCGGCAACGGGATAATTGTTTGCCACACATCGGGCAATGATTTCAACGCCTTCGACTGCACCTGCACCTACGAAGTGAGCGACACCTGCGCCGTTATTCTCGACGAAGGCAACATTGCCGGTGCCGTCTGCCCGGTTTGCGGCTCAAAATATGAGCTTGTCAATTGCGGAATGCCCTCATCGGGCAAGGCGCGATACTCGCTCAAAAGCTACCGCGTGAGCTATAATGAACCTTATTTGCGCATTTTCAACTGATTATGGAAAAGGTTTATCTCTGCCTGGGCGGAAATGTGGGCGATACGCACGATTATTTGAACCGAGCCATCGGCCTGATAGAGAGCCGAATAGGTACAATCGCGCAATCATCAGGAATTTACCAGTCGGAACCGTGGGGACTTGAGTGCAGCCAATGGTTTTTGAATCAGGTGGTTGCGGTGAAAACCGAACTTGAGCCGCACGCCGTGCTAGAGCGTTGCCTGCAGATGGAGTCCGAACTTGGGCGCACCCGCAGCGGCAACGGCTACGAGCCCCGCACCATCGACATCGACATTATATTTTTCGGCCACCAAATCATCAGCCAGCCCGACCTGCAAGTGCCGCATCCGCTAATGCATCGCCGCAATTTTGTGCTACGTCCGATGTGCGAAATAGCGGCAGATTTTGTGCATCCTGTTTTTGGAAAAACGGTGAGCCAACTTTTGGCGGAATGTGATGATAAATCGGCGGTTACACTCCTTCGTTTTCGTCAAGAAAATCAGACAGATAACGTTTTGTGAATAGCCTGATTGGATACCAGGCGGCAAGCAGCCCGATGCCCACCACCGTGACGAGTACCAGCACAAAATCGGTCCACATCATCTTCACTGGGTAACTGCTGACGACAAACGAGCCCATCGAGTCGAGTTTCAGGAAGCCGAACGTCTGCTGAAGCCAGCACACCACAAATCCCAACAGCAACCCCACCATAGCCCCACCGATGCTGATCAGCCGGCCTTCGCTTGCAAAAATGCGGCGTATGCCACGTTTGCTCAACCCAATGTGACTCAGGGTTTTAATGTCGTTTTTCTTATCGATGATGAGCATCGAAAGCGAACCAATCATATTGAAACTGCCGATTATCAGTATAAAAGTGAGTATCAGATAGATGGCGAATTTTTCGGACTTCATCACCTTGTAGAGTAACTCGTGCTGCTGATACTGCGTGCGCACAACATACTCACTGCCAGCCGCTTGCTGAATCTCATCGCGGGCGCGGATAGGGTCGGTGCCAGGCTTGAGTTTGATTTCGAGCGCGCTGGCCTGCGTCGAATATTCGAGCAAATCGCGTGCAAAATCAAGTGGCACAATCATATAGCGAGTGTCAATCTCTTGCTGGATGGCAAAAATTCCCGACGGGTAGATGTACGATTTGCTGAAGGCGCGCTCGGGGTTCATCGAAATGCGGCCGCTGCGTTTGGGCACGTAGATGAGCAGCGGATTGACAAAATTGATGTTCACCGACAGGTAGTAGGCCAGCCCCGCGCCCACAACCGCCATCGGACGGTGGCCGTCGTTGAGAGTGAAAGTGTCGTTGATGAGTGTTGTGTCGATGCCCGTCAGACGGCTGTAACTGTCTGGCACACCTTTAATTATGCCAGGATTCATGTGTTTGTCGTACTCAAGCAGCACGTTCTCTTCAAGCGTCTCGCAAACCAGACTAATGCAATCCAACTTGCAGGCCGCTGCCAATTTTTCTTCTTGTGGCTCAAGCACTTTGCCCTGCGCAGGCGTGATTTTGATGTCGGGATCGAAATTGCTGAACATCGATTTTATCAGGTCGTCGAACCCGTTGAAAACCGACAGCACAATGACAAGCGCCATGGTGCACACCGCCACGCCAACCAGCGAAATGCCCGAAATGACATTTATAATGTTGTGCGATTTTTTAGAAAACAAGTAGCGGCGAGCCACAAATGCCGACAGGTTCATTGTCGTAAACGGTTATTTTTTAAGCAGTTTCTCGATGTTCTCAAGATAGTCGAGCGAGTCGTCGATGAAGAAATTCAGCTCGGGAATGATGCGCACCTGATTGTGAATGCGGTTGCCCAACTGAAAACGGATTTCCTTGCTGTGCGCTGAAATAGAGTTCATTATCTCGTCGCGCCGATTGTCGGGGAAAATGCTCAAATAGACTTTAGCCACCGAAAGGTCGGGGCTGATGCGCACCACCGACACAGTGATTATCGAACCTTGGAACCAGCAGCGGGCATAACTTTGGAACATCTCAGCCAAATCTTTCTGTATCAGACGCGAAACTTTATTCTGTCGTGGTGTCAATTCTTCCATGATGATTCTGTTTTTTTATTTTCTGCAAAGGTAGAAAGATTTTTGGGACGTCAGACTACAGACAACAGACTCGAGAAACCGCATAATTAATAACCAATGCAAAACATAAAATCCACAGTATAGTTCCTAACTAAATATCTATCTTTGGCACATGGACACACTCAATCTGCCCGATTATTCGGCATTGCTCAAAATCAAGGCTCAAGCGGGGCTCATCTTCGATCCTTTGCGCCAAAAGTTTGTTGCGCTGACACCTGAAGAGTGGGTGCGGCAGAACATTGTGCAGCATTTGTCGGCTCTGGGTTTCCCGCAGGGGCTCATGGCATCGGAACACCCTATTGAATATAATGGTCTGCGCAAGCGTTGCGACATTGTGGTGTTCAACCGTCAGGCTCAGCCGTGTCTGATTGTGGAATGCAAGGCGCCAAGCGTGGCCATCAGCCAGAAGGTTTTCGATCAGATTGCAACCTACAATCTTAAACTCAATGTCCGGCATCTGATTGTCACAAACGGGTTGCACCATTTCTGTTGTCGAATGGATGCTAAAGGCCAAGTTGAATTCTTGCCTGAATTCCCACAACCGGCTGATGTTCTATAATTTGACTTCAGTCGATAAAGAAAAATTGAAAGCACCCACGCAACCTTTTTCCTGTTTTCTGCATCTTACTATCGCATTTGGTTTCACATTTGTGATGAAATCGATTGATTTTTATGTACTTTCGAATTTGATAACAAACAAAACAAGGCAAAAACCGTTATTTGGCGGCCATTGCCTATACAATTAAACTTTTAGTTACTAACCACTTAAACTTTTTTAAGATGAAGAAGGTTTTTACAACAGTTATTGGCCTTGCGCTTGTTGGACAGGCGCTGGCAACAGAACCGGCAGCAGAGTATAAGCATTACGACTTTGCCGTTGAACTAACCGACAACGGAACACTCTATTTCCGTACTACGGGTGCAAACACGGTTGAAATCACATTCCCCACAACCGAAAGAATTTATTCGGATCTTTATTACCATTGTGACGAGCCAACCGGCGATTTGGTAATTCCGGAGACAGTTACCAACGACGGGAAAACCTATTCCGTTACCAGCATTGGTACATCAGCGTTCGACCATTGTAACAATTTGACGTCTGTTACCATTCCCGGTGGCGTGAAAACCATTGGAGGATCAGCATTCTGGGGTTGTAATGCTGAGACCGTAACCATTCTCGATGGTGTGACGACCAT
Source organism: Salinivirgaceae bacterium (assembly GCA_017557785.1). Lineage (GTDB taxonomy): Bacteria > Bacteroidota > Bacteroidia > Bacteroidales > SZUA-534 > RUG13583. Next base: position 1,523 of record JAFYYA010000114.1, on the reverse strand, counting down.
TTGCGATTCGGCATTTTTTCTTTGTGAGAGAATGAAAAAAATTACCATCCCGAATTCTGTTACAAGCATTGGAAGGGCCGCATTTTGCCAATGCAAAGAATTGAAAGCCGTAGCTCTTCCCGATGGCATTACAAACGTTGCTGACTCGTTGTTCTATGGATGTTGGGATTTGGACACTGTCAACATCCCGAAATCAGCAACACGCATTGGCGTTGAAGCGTACTGCAGTGTCGGTACGTTCAGAGCCTCATCAATAGTTATGCCCGATGGTGTGGTAACCATAGCCGACAGAGCATTTGTGGGAAGTAAGAGATTCGACACATTGGTAATTCCAAGCACAGTGACAAGCTTTGGCAAGGAAGTATTCGACGGTTCTAAAATCAAAGTGCTGGTAGTTCCGGGTAATATTAAAACCATCACCAAGAACGCGTTCTGTGCTTGCGAAGCAGAGACGATAATTTTAAAAGAAGGCATAACGAAAATTGAAGAATTTGGACTCGCATACAACTATGTTAAATCTCTTATCCTTCCATCAACAATAACAGAATTGGAAGGTTGTGCACTGGATTGCTCAAAACTCAAAACGATTGTTTGTCTGGCAACCGAACCGCCAACTGCAAACTTCATTAATTATTCAACAACAATTGATACTGTTTATGTTCCGGCCAATTCGGTGTCTGCGTATAAAGCAGCGTCTGGTTGGGAGGACAAGGTTATTCTGCCGATTGAATATGCAAATGTGACTGTGGCTACTGCTGACAACACTTTCGGCACAGTTTCTGGCGGAGGTTCTGTTATCAAAGGTGGGCAAGTTGAAATCACAGCCACACCGGCAGAGAACTATCGCTTTGTGATGTGGTCTGATAGCGTAACCACAAATCCGCGTACAGTTATCGCTAATGCTGATACAACGTTCACGGCTGTTTTTGAAGCGCTTGAAACTTTGAGCGGCGAAACCGATCCGACAACGGCGGTCAACGAATCAGCCGCCAGTGCGGTCAGCATTTATGCTGTGGACAGAACCATTTTCGTGACGAACGCCAGCGCAGGAATCAATGTTTATGACACCATGGGCCGTCTTGTGGCAACTGCCAACAAAGAGAATGCCGGAATCAGAATCAGCAACGCCGGTGTCTACATTGTTAAAGTGGGTAATTTTGCAAAACGTGTGATGATTAAGTAACAATCAATTATCAAAATTGGCACATGAAGAGGCGGGGTTTTATCCCGTCTCTTTTTTTGCTTAAATATTTTTCTGTCAAACATTATTATACCATGCACTCGACACTTTACTCTCTATTTTGTTTGTCGGTTTCCTTGTTTAATTTTGCACCATATTTTTGTTGCGCTTTCAGTTAGTGTTTTCTGTTAGCGTTTGTATGTTTAGTTTGTGTTTTCGTTTTTAGTTTGTGTTTTCGTTTTTAGTTTGTGTTTTCGTTTTTAGTTTGTGTTTTCGTTTTTAGTTTGTGTTTTCGTTTTTAGTTTGTGTTTTCGTTTTTAGTTTGTGTTTTCGTTTTTAGTTT
>JAFYYA010000113.1 GCA_017557785.1 Salinivirgaceae bacterium | reverse complement strand
GTGTCGAGAAAATACTTGCAGTGGTTGGCCAGGCGCACTTTCTCCTCGTTGATGTCGAGTTTTTCGATGTAGAAAATCATTTCCTGTTCAAGGCGGTCGCGGTTGATGTTCTCAAGTTTGATGAACTCCTCAAGGTCGCCTTTGATGCGCTCTTTTATGCGGTCGATGCGCGGACGCTCGTACTGCGGCACCTGCGACAGCAGATTCTGAATGGTGTAGATACGGGTGGCGATATCGTTGGCCAGAGCCTTGCCCTCCTGTTGGCGGAAAGCCACAAGTTGGTCGGCAGCGTCCTCGATTGTCTTGAGAATCAGCGCCCAATCGTTCTCGTCGAGTTCGTTGCGATTGGTTTTCATTGCGTCGGGCAGGCGAAGGATTGTCGAGAGCAGTTCGGGACCTGTCACAATGCCAAGTTCGGCGGCTAACTCGTTGAGTTGCTTGTAGTAAGCCTTCACCACATCGGCGTTGATTTCGGCGGCTGCGGCATCGGCGTTGCTCACTTCGGTGTAGATACTTATATCGACTTTTCCGCGTATCAGTTTGTTTGCCAAGATATTGCGGATTTCCAACTCCTTCTCGCGGTAGTCGTTCGGAATGCGGCTACTCAAATCGAACTGTTTGCTGTTCAAGCTTTTGATTTCAACCGTTAGTTTTTGGTTCTTGATTTCGCAGGTTGCTTTTCCGAACCCTGTCATTGATAGTAGCATATCGTTGTCTTTTAAATTGTTACACGTTTATATCGATAAATGCCGAACCCCGCGCGCCATAATCGCCAGGTCGTTGCGAAGTTGATAGTCTTTGGCGTAGAAAAGGTCGGTTTTCTCGCATTGTTCGGCGGTTGCGTCGGTACCGAATTTTATCAGAGCCAGACTCAACACACCGCGCTTGATTTTGGGCAGTGCGGGATTGGCGCTTTTACCTGAAAAGCCCACCCACGAGCGCTGTCCCACCATAACGCTGAAAATGTTGCGGTAGAGCCGTTCCGGGTGGCCGCAGACGAACCACAGCACCGGTGACACGGCAAGCAGCAGCACCGACGACAGAATGTCGAACGAGCGCTTGTTGCGAACGTTCTGCGGCTTCACTATTGTGTTGAAATTCACAGTGTAAAGGTCGCCGGCAGTGTCGATTGAGTTGCTGCCGATTATCGACAGACTTTCGGGTGGCGCAATCTTGAAATGCACCTCGTCGCCGTCCAATTGCAGCATCTGCGCAATAATCTGTTGCGCCGTCATATCGGCAGAGCAGAAAATCAGTTCGTCTATCTTATTGATTTTCACTATTTCAGATATCTGACTAATATCGCCGATAGCCTTTCGGTTGTCGGTGCCGGCGGGGTTTATGAATCCTGCATACTGATATTTGAGCGACGATTGGTTCAGCACTTCCACAACGCGGTCGGCTTCGGCCTGCGTGCCCACAACGGCAATGTGCGATTTGCGCCCCATATCGAATTGGAAACGGTTGGGGAAAAATCGGCTAACGCCAATGCGGAAAATATTGATTGCCAAAAGGCTGAACATTGTTCCAAACATAATCATCGCTCGCGAGAAACGCATATTTTCGGGCAGCAGAGCATAGCCAATCAGAATGACAAGTGTGCCACAAACAATTCCATGCGACACTGACAATGGTTTCGCTTTAGCTTCATATCCACCTGAATAATAAATCGATAACGTCCAAATAAGAATATACACGGGAGCCGCTATCGTGAAAAACTCTGTGGGGAAGTGGTGCCCCTCGAAAATGTAGGCCGACCATTTAGTGCCCAGAAGCACCATTCCGGCGTACATTATGGCAATGTCGGCCAGCGGCAGCGCTATGCGTTGCAGGAATCGGCTCACAATGGCCAGAAAGGCGCGGAAATAAATGGCGCAATTGATTAGGAATGAGAATATTGCGGCATTGCGCGCGCTCAAGTTCTTCTGCGCGAAAATCGACATTGCGTTGTAGAACATCCGCACGTAGTTCACGCTGCCTTTTTTGGTGCTCTCGCCCTTGTAGTGGATAATGCGCGTTTCGGGGAAGTAGTAGTTCTTGTAGCCGCCCTTTATAATTCTGTACGACAGGTCGATATCCTCGCCGTACATAAAAAAGTCCTCGTCCAGCAGGCCCACTTTGTCCAAAGCCGAACGGCGCAGCAGCATAAAGGCACCTGCAAGCACATCTACCTCATTTATAGCATCTTTGCTCAAATGCCCCATATAGTATTGGTTGAACCGCCGCGATTTCGGGAACAGACTCGACAGCCCGAAAATCTTGTAGAAAGCCACCATTGGCGACGGGAAACCGCGCTTGCTTTCAGGCAGATAGTTGCCCTTGCCGTCAATCATCTTCACGCCAAGGCCGCCCGCGTCGGGGTGCTCGTCCATAAATTTCAGCGTCTTGCTGAAGGTGTCTTCCTCAATTAGCGTGTCGGGGTTGAGCAGCAGCACATATTCGCCCGTCGATTGTCTGATTGCTTGATTGTTGGCAACCGCAAAGCCCGTGTTCTTCTTGTTCTCAATCAGTTTCACCTGCGGGAACTTTTCGGTAACCATTGCGCACGAACCGTCAACCGAGTTGTTGTCGACTACAAAAATCTCTGTGTCAATACCTTGCGCGGCCTTGAGAGCCGAATACAGGCATTGCTCAAGAAAGTATTTCACGTTGTAGTTGACAATAACGACCGAAAGTTTCATCCCTTTTCCGATTTGCTGCGAAAATACAGTTTAATTTAAGATTTAGGAATTAGAATTTTGGAAATAGGAATGGGGCGGGTTAAAAACACCCTATATTTGTGAGTAATAATTAATTGTTACTTATAGGTTTTAATATGCGTTTTGTTGGACTATAAAAACTACGACTTCAGAAGCAACCAAAATAATGATGAATAATATGAAAAGGATTCCAATAATGTTTATCAGCGTTTTATTGTGTGTGAATGCAATGTCACAACAACATTATAATGTCACTAATCGAATTGCATACATCAAAAAGGCTTACAATGCATATATGACAGACTATAGATTGAATAGTTATTTGTATGAAGAGAAAAAAATAGACTTTTCATATGAATACTACAACTCAATATTAGGTCTAGATGAGTACTATAAGGAAAATAGTACGGAAGAATCAGATGGATATGGATATAAGAAAGAAATTACACGTTATTATAGGAAACCAAGTAAAGCCCTTAAAAAAGTCGAAATATATGGTATGTTAGATAATAACGATACGTATTCTACTCAATTAGTAGAATGCTATTGTGATTCTATTGGCATATATTTCATATATGTTTGTGAATCTCAATCGCCATTGTTCGATTTTGATACTCGCGCGTTTCCAACTGCAGAATACAGATTCTATTTTGATGAAGATGGTGGGTGTATAAAATCGTTAAAAAAAGAATATAGTTGTTCATCAGCTGATGCCGATTCTATATCTAAGACAGTAAAAAATATTGAATTCGATTATTTAGAAAGTAATTCATTGCTGTTGGAAATAAAAACACTTTTAGAAAAGTACAAGTAATTGATGTCGCTTATTTCGTAAAAAATGGATTTGAAGAAACTTGAAAAATTTGTCGGCCGCCGCAAAGTGGCTTTCGTTTGTTCGGTCGACGGCGAGAACTATCCGAATGTAAAGGCTATGCTGAAACCTCGTATGCGCGTCGGTTTAAAGGAATTCTATTTTTCAACCAACACTTCTTCAATGAGAGTCAGGCAATATCAGAACAACCCCAAGGCAAGTATCTATTTCTACCGCAAGGGCCTGATTCGCTACCAGGGTGTAATGTTCAAAGGCACAATGGAAGTCCTGACCGACCAGGAAAGCAAAACAATGCTTTGGAAACGCGGCGACACTCTTTTTTACAAAGGCGGCGTAACCGACCCCGATTATTGCGTTTTAAAATTCACTGCCACAAGTGGTCGCTACTATTGCGATTTACAGACAGAGAGTTTTGAGATTGAGTGATTGGCGAAACGCGAAAACCGCTCACCGCTAACCATTTCAAAATCCTCGATTAAACAAAAATCTCTTTTATCTTTGCCGCCGCAACAAAAATGATTTTATGAATATCGATTTCACAAAAAATAACGGTCAGGTTCAGGCAGTTGTGCAGGACAGCCGTACACTTCGGATTCTTCGCGTGGGCTATGCCAATGCCGCCTGCGTGGACTTGATGGAAACAGAAAAGAACGTTTATCTGCTCAATGGCGGCCAACCTGAACTGCTCACCGGCGGCGAGTATAACAAACCTGTGGCTGTCAGCTCAATAACCGCCGACAACAGCGGTGCGGCCATTGTTATCAAGGCCACCCCCGATGGATCGACAACAGGCGCCGACTCGTTTATGGGCGAGAAAAACGCCGCCGACCTTGCGTTTTTGTCTTATCTTCAAGATTTTATCGAGCGCCGCAAACGCGAGATGCCCGAAGGCTCATACACCACAAAACTGTTCACAAAGGGAATCAATAAAATATCGCAAAAAGTTGGCGAAGAAGCCGTTGAGACAATCATCGAAGCCACAAACGGCACACAGGAACAACTGCTCTACGAAAGTGCCGACCTAATCTATCACCTTATTGTGCTGCTCACCGAGAAAGGCCTGCGCATTGAAGACCTTGCGCGCGAACTCAAAGCGCGGCATAAAGAGTAAATTTTCGACAACAGACGTCAGACAACGGACAACAGAATACGCAAAGCAGTGGTTTTCATTCGCTTTGCGTTTTTTTTGTGCCAACCCAATGCCTTTTTCTTATATTTGGGCTATCTAACTAAAAACTTAAACTAATGAACAAACATCTAAAGCACATTATGTGCGGCGCGTTGGCAGTAGGTTTGCTGGCATCGTGCAACCAAAAATCAAAAACCTTCACACTCGAAGGTACAATAAGCGACGAAATCAATGATTCGGTCTATGTTATTTATATTGGCGATGCGGATTTCAAAATCAATCCCGACGGTGTGCCAAACGACACCATCATTGTGAAAGACAAAAAGTTCAGCTATTCTGTTGACATCGATTATCCGACATTTGCGGTTTTGAGGGCAATTTTAAGTGATGATTCGTTGAACGATGGTTACGAATGGGTGCTTGTTCCGGGTGAAACAGCAAAAATAAAATTCTGTAACGGCCCACTGGAGATGGATGGCACAGCATTTTATCAGCAAGTCAGCAATTTCAAAAAAATGTATAAAGAGAATGATGCGCAAAAGCGTGTAGATGAATTGATGGCTGAGATGCAGAATAATCCGAGTATTACCCAAGATTCAGCTTGGAATGCAGAACTGAATTTGGCAATGCAAGAAAGGTCTAAAACAAGGATTGATTATTTTACTACGCACAACAGCGATGAAGGAACGCTTGTTTATGCATTTATTTATTCTGATGAGATTTTTTCGGCAAAAAAACTGTTCGACACTATAGCTGCACCGGAAGTTCGAAATGGACGTTTTTCGCATTTCATAGATGTTATTATTGAATCGGAAAAGGAGCAAGCTGCAGCTATGGAAAGATTTGCGGAGAGCGAGAAAAATACTGCAGTTGGAAAAATGTTCACCGATTTTGAAGTTGAATGTAACGGAAAAACGCAGAAACTATCTGATTATGTGGGCAAAGGGCAGTATGTTCTGGTCGATTTCTGGGCAAGCTGGTGTGGTCCGTGCCGTGCAGAGATTCCAAATCTAATCAATGTTTATAATAATTATAAGGATAAGAATCTCAATGTTGTGGGTGTTACGGTGAGAGATGGGGTTGAGGCCAGCAAAGGCGCCATGGATGAGTTGGGTATCAATTATCCGCAGATTTTGGGCGAGAACAACACATCAGCTGCCGAGATGTATGGTGTAATGTACATTCCGCAAATTATTCTTTTCGGTCCTGACGGAACAATTCTTGAGCGAGGATTGTCGGGTGATGGTATTGAAATCACTGTTAAGAAATATTTGGGATTGTAAGAGTTATATCGAAAGATGTTAATGCAATAACGCGAGAGGATTTTGACCTTTCGCGTTTTTTTGTTTTCAATTCGAGCGCCAACCCAAAGTCTTTTTCTTATATTTGGGGTATCTAACTAAAAACTAAACATAATTATTATGAACAAACATCTAAGGCACATTATGTGCGGCGCGTTGGCGGTTGGTTTGCTGGCATCGTGCAACCAAAAATCAAAAACTTTCACAATCAATGGTACTGTTGGCGATGAAATAAACGCGACAGCCTTTTACGTTTACCTTGGCGACAGGGATTTACGCGTCAATACCGACACTACGCCGATTGACACTATCATTGTAAAAGACAAAAAGTTCACTTATTCTATTGACTTCGATTTCCCGACATTATTCTTGTTGGTTGGAGTTACAGACGATGGTTCTTTGGTTCCCGGATGCAGTGATTGGGTAGTACCTGGCGAAACGATTGATTTAAAAATAGTTGATGGATTTTTGCAGTTCGATGGTTCACAATTTTATCATCAAGCCAATAATTTCGTGAAAATTGTGCGGGATAATGACTCGCAAAAACGCATTGAAGAGTTGCAGGAACAATGTCAAAGCCATCCAGAGTTACAACAAGATTCTGCTTGGAACGCCGAAATGCTAAAGGCAGATCAAGAAATCACTAAATTGTCACTCGATTATCTCATGGCACATAACACCGAAGAAGGTGCTTTTATTGTCGCCTACACTTCTGGTAGATTTTCAGCAATACAGTTGTTCGATTCAATTGCAGCGCCGGAAATCAGAAATGGTCGGTTCTCGCATATTATCGACCTTATTATTGAAGGCAGCCAGGCAGATAGTGAATATATGGAACACTTGGCCGAGAATCGGATGAACACTCTCATCGGTACAATGTTCAAGGATTTTGCTGTTGAATATAATGGCACGACGCAGAAACTGTCTGATTATGTTGGCAAAGGACAGTATGTGCTGGTCGATTTTTGGGCGAGTTGGTGTCAACCATGCCGTCGCGAGATTCCAAACCTGATAAATATTTATAATAAATATAAAGACAAGAATTTAAATGTTGTAGGTGTGGCTGTATGGGACAAGGCTGAAGATACGGAATCGGCCATTAAGGAATTGGAGGTTAATTATCCGCAAATGATAAACACCGACGATTCATGTCCTTTCATTTATGGAATTAGCGGCGTTCCGCACGTGATTCTTTTCGGTCCTGAAGGCAGGATTCTCGAGCGCGACTTATTTGGCGAAGAAGTCGAAGCCGCTGTTTGTAAACATTTGGGATTATAAGAGTTGTATCAATGCAAGAACGCGAAGGGATTTGACCTTTCGCGTTTTTTTTGTTTTCAATCCGAGCATCAACCAAAACACTTTTTCTTATATTTGAACATTCTTACTAAAAACTAAACTAAAATTATTATGAACAAACATCTAAAGCACATTCTGTGCGGCGCGTTGGCGGTAGGTTTGCTGGCATCGTGCACCCAAAAATCAAAAACTTTCACAATCGAAGGTACAGTCGACGAAGAAATCACTGACACTGCTTATTTCGTGTACATCGGCGATTCTAGTTTCAACATTAATCAGAATTGTCTTCGCGACACCATAATTGTGAAAGACAAGAAATTCAGTTATTCAGTCGATTGGGAGTATCCGACATGGATTTACCTTCAGGCCATTTTCAAAGACGGAACGGTTTGCAGTGCTGTAGTTGATTTTATACTTGTTCCTGGCGAAAAAGCAAAGCTGAAAGTGTGCAACGGATTTTATGAACTCAATGGTGATTCCGGATTCTATCAGCAGTGGGGCGGTTACACTAAATTTAAAAAAGAGAATGAGTACGTAAAGGAGCGTGATGAACTATACGGACAATATCGTGAAAATGTTGAGTTACAAAAAGATACCAATTGGGTGAATGCATATATGAAGGCCGTTGAAAATATTGGTAAAAGCACGGAAGAGTATATTGTAGCACACAACAATGAAGAAGCACCTCTTGTTTATGAATTAGCGTTTGGTGGAAGCGGATTTTCGTTAGGAAAACTGATTGACACTTTGGCTGCACCGGAATTTAAAGATGGTCGGTTTAAGAATTTGATCAATAGTCGGCTTGAAAGACAAAAACTTCAGGAGGAATATATGGCAAAAGTGGCCGAGAAACAGAAAGCCACGGCTGTTGGCTCAATGTTTAAGGATTTTGCAGCTGAATATAATGGCAAGACGACTAAACTGTCTGATTTTGTGGGCAAGGGCAAATATGTGCTGGTCGATTTTTGGGCAAGCTGGTGCGGACCATGCCGTGCCGAAACGCCAAACTTGGTTAATGCATATAATAAGTATAAAGGCAAAAAATTCAATGTCCTGGGCGTTACAATTAACGACCACCCCGAGGACAGCGAGCGTGCTATGGAAGAGTTGGGCATCAACTATCCGCAAATATTGAACACACCCGACAGCTGCGCCGACCTGTACGGAATAATGGGCATTCCACACATCATGCTTTTCGGCCCCGACGGAACAATTCTTGAGCGCGACCTGCGTGGCGAGGAAATTGAAATCGCTGTTAAGAAGTATTTGGGATTGTAAGAATCACAAGTCTTTATAAGAAACGAGCGCGGTGTGGATTGCAATCTGCACCGCGTTTTTTTTGAAAAAAACACATTCCCGATTAACTTTCGGTAAGTTTTTGCTACCTATAGGCAGAAACGCACAAAAATGACGCTTCACGAATTTGAGGACATATCGAACAAAATCAGGCCGAAACTGCTGACAGTGGCCAGAAATTTCAACAGCGCAACGGGCGGCGCCGACGATGCCGACGACATAGCGCAAGAGACTCTGGTTACGCTCTGGCAGTTGTCGGAAAAGGGCTACCCGATACGCGACGCCGAAGCACTGGCGGTGAAAATCACCAAAAACACCTGTGTGGCGCACTATCGCAAGGCGCGAATCAGGCAGCAGCCGATGAACGGACTCGATTTTGAAGGCGGAATGGCGGCGTCGGCAATAGTTGACGACGAGGACAGCGCACGGATGGCTGAATCGATAATCGGAAGCCTGACACAGGCGCAGCAGATGTGCTTGAAAATGAGAAACGAAGACGGCCTTTCGCTCGATGAGATTGCCGCTGTGACGGGCAAGCCGAAGGCAAGCGTAAAGACGACCATTTCGGTGGCGCGAAAGCAGATGTTGGAACAATTAAAACGAATGCTATGATGAATATTGATAACAAACAGGAACGTAAAGCGCTGATAGAACGCTATTTGGAAGCCGAGACAACCGTGGCTGAAGAGCGCGCTCTGGCTGAGTATTACGCAATGAATCAGCCTGATGCCGACGAAGCGGCTTTCGCCAAACTTGTTCTGACTGGCAACGCTGCTCTTAAATCGTTGAGCAACAGCGGCGAGCGCGAATACGACCGCCTGATTGAAAGTCGCCACCGAATCGGTTTCAAACGCACCTTGCGTTGGGTGGCAGGCATTGCGGCAGCCATTGCGGTGGTTGCCATTGTCCGGACCGGCATTGTGTCATATATTGATAATCATTGCACTATAACACCAATCGAGATAGCCAACACGCTCAATATGATGATGAGTCTGTCGGTTGACGAGATAGAATCGATAACCGCCACACCTTGTGGAAAAAACGTCTTAATCACGACCAAAATGAAGGACAACAGCTCGAGCACCTACATTCTGACTCGCGACGGTGACGCCTTGACAACCTACTTCGCGTGGCGGAATCAATAGTTTAACCACTTAAATTTTAGAACAATGAGAACACTTTTAATTTTAGGGCTTTGCGCTTCCGCAATGGTGGCCAGTGCTCAAACGACAAAAAGGGATATTGAAAATAAATATTCAATTGATGGTGAATTTGTCTATGACTTCGACGGCTCGCAGTTGAATGGAAAAACTGTTGTCAAATACAAAATGGACACTATGCCGCCTTTGCCTTTTCAGCCGGATAAGCTTATAATTATCCATCACATTCAAACATCGGACTTCAAAATGCCTGACGGCCCGTCCATAAAAGTCAGTGTTGAACCAGGAAGAGGTATGCCATTGATAATTGTCGACGGTGTTGAATCGGTTGCGTCACCCGCACCACAGGATATTAATTGTGTCAACATCTTTGATCCGAATTCGCCCGAAGCTGCAAAGTATGGCGAAAGAGCCAAAAACGGCATTATTTGCTACACTACCAATTCAGCAAAACCTACTGTCAATACAATCTATATAATTGATGGTAAAAAATCGACCGAAGCCGATATGAAAGCTCTCGACCAGAACAAAATCAAATCGGTTGAGGCGATGAAGGGCAAAGCCGCAAAAAAATACACCGATGACCCGAACGTTGGGGTGGTGATTGTAACCACGAAAAAGTAGGTGTTTGCAAGTTGTGACTCAAAAACAACAAGTTATGAAAAACATAATCATAATTATGGTTGCAGTGGCAGTCAGCGGTTTGGCTGCCATTGCACAACCATATCCAACAACAGACAACATTGTCAGGCTTACTGACCAAAATATGCCTGCGGTTGAGTATTTCACGTTGGAGAAGATAAAACTACCCGAGATATTTGCCAATGCCGAATATCATATCTATAAGGATGACATTGCCATTATTATCAACTACAAGAATCCGCAACCCTTTGTTGTAACATTCTACAATCTGAATACCAAAAAGATAATTGTAGGGTATTTCAAAAAAGGAGAATTGGTGATGGCAACGGGCGATTTGCGCTGCAACAATCTTGTTGTTAGAGACGGCTTCTTGCACATTGTTTCTCAGTTGAACATTGATTCGGTTCTGGTTTATGGGTATGCATACCGCCCTGCCGTTACCCAACTGGGTTCAGGGCATTCTTGCGTTTATGTCGGAGAAAACACACTCACAATGACTAATCCGCAATATGTAAACGATGGGTATGGCGTGGAAGGACTTCCTGAATTCGTACAGTACGATGCAAAAACGGGGAAACCGTTTGCCGACTATAAAAAGAACGATAAAAACTATCCTTCAAATCTGACTCAGAGGTCAATCGCCTATTGTAATTCGAAATACATAGCCTTTTGGTATAACTATCCTATTATAACCATTTACGACAAGGATTTCAATCTTCTAAAAATGTACCGCGATGACAAGTTCAATGATACCGAAGTGGTTGAAGAGTATTCAGAATTGTTGGCAAAAGATATCGAAGATTTTTTTGCATTTGCCGGACAAACAGATAATTACATTTTGGCCTTCAACGGAAGATGCCATGTCACAAGGGAAGAGTTTATAGAAAAAGGAGGAATCCAATGGGCCGAGACTGACGATTATAATTTGGCCAGATTCAAAAATCAGGAGATATGGTTTTTCGACAATGATATGAATCTTGTACGTCGGTTGAAATGTAAAAACAAAATGAGTTTTATAAGAAAAGTCTCATATAACGAGAAGTCAAACAGCCTTTATATCAATGCGAAGGATGCTAACGATGAGTATTGTTTATACCGATGCAAACAAATCAAAAACAATAAGTTATGAAAAATATAATTATAATTATGATTGCGGTGGCAGTCAGCAGTTTGGCGGCCATTGCACAACCATATCCAACCACAGACAACATTGTCAGGCTCACCGACCAAAATATGCCTGCGGTTGAGTATTTCACGTTGAAAAAGATAAGACTGCCCGAAAAATACGCCGATGCTCAGTATTTTGTCTATAATGACAGCGTTCTGATTATAATCAACAACCAGCACCCGCTGCCGTTTGTTGTAACGTTCTACAATCTGAACACCAAAAAAGAAATAGCAGGTTTTTTCTTAGCAAGTACTTGGTCAGATAAAATTGGTAAGGGAGGGGGCATTATGTACCGCAATACTCTTATGGTGGGAGACGGCTTCGCGCACATTATGGCAAGATTTAACGTCGATTCTGTCTTGACCGAGAAATATGCATATAAACCCACCATTACTCCCCAGTTGCCTACGTTACCTTGCATTTATGTTGATGAAAACACAATTACAATGGCAAATTCAATGTATATAAGCGACGGGTATGGTGTGGATGGACTTCCCGAATTCATACAGTACAATGCAAAAACGGGCAAACCGCTAGCCGACTATAAAAAGAATGATAAAAACTTCCCCGCAAATTTAACAGGACGAACAATCGCCTATTGCAACTCGAAATACATAGCATTTTGGAGTAGATATCCTATCATAACAATTTATGATAAGGATTTCAATCTTTTGAAAATGTATCGCGATGACAAGTTCAAGGACAACGAAGTGCGTGAAGATGGTTCAGGATTCTTGATGAAAGATTTCGACAGCTTTTTTGGATTTGCATGCCAAACAGATAATTACATTTTCGCCAATAATGGAAGAGGACATATCTCAAGAGAGGAATTTGAAAAAAAAGGAGGAATTCAATGGATTGAGACCATCGATTTCACTATAGCCAGACACAAGAATCAAGAGATATGGTGCTTCGACAATGATATGAACCTTGTCCGTCGGTTTAAATGTAAAAACAAATTGAGTTTAATAGGAAGTGTTTCCTATAACGAGAAGACTAAAAATATGTTTGTTACTGCGATGGATACGAACGGAAAATATTGCTTATACCAATGCAAATTTTAGAGTTGTAAAAGTATAATTGTGTTTGGCGGCAACTGATTTGTGGTGAATCGGTTGCCGTTTTTTTGTGATGTTTACGTCGGGAATGCTGTATGTTTATATTTTTGCGCCTGCAAAATTTCAGATATGTTCGAAATCGACGGAAAACTAGTCAGTCTTGATGTGATTGAAGAGAAATTCTTCTGCAACCTGACCGCTTGCAAGGGAAACTGCTGTGTGCAAGGCTCATCGGGCGCGCCGCTCACCGATGACGAGACGCATATTCTCGACCGCATTTTTGAGACCATCCGTCCGCGGCTGACGCCCGAAGGTGTGGCGGCCGTTGAAGCGCAAGGCAAGTGGATTGTCGACCGCGACGGCGACAAGGTTACAACGCTCGTCGACAACGGGCCGTGCGCCTACGCCGTAAATGACGGAAAAATTGTGAAATGCGCCATCGAGATGGCTTGGCGCGATGGCGAAGTCGATTTTCAGAAGCCCATTTCGTGCCATCTCTACCCCATCCGCATCAAGCGCTGCGGCGATTATGACGCTCTCAACTACGAGCGCATCCCGCTCTGCTTCGAAGCCACCGAAAAAGGCGAGCGTTTGGGCGTTCCTGTCTATAGATTCCTGAAAGAGCCGCTGATACGTAAATACGGCGAAGCGTTTTACGACGAACTTTGCCTTGTGGCCAGCGAGTGGAAAAAGCAGAAAGGCAGATAGGACTACGGACAACAGACTGCGGACAACTGTCGGCAATTTGATTCAGCCCTTCAATCCTTCACGCATTCAATCCTTAAACGGTGAGCCTTACCTGCGCGTGGGCTTCGACAACGTTAATCACATAGTCGCCCAACTTCTCGCAGTCGCAGATAATGTCCATATAGTGGACGCCCATCTGATAGTCGTACTTCTTGTCGTTGATGTCGAATATGTTGTTCTCTTTCAGGCGCGAACGGAAGGTGTTAATCTCGTTTTCGATGTTGAGCGACTGAACGGCAAGCACTGTGCCTTCGGTATCTTCAATCAGCTTAATCATTTGAGTCAGAGCACTTTCTACCAGTTCAAACATATGCTCGATGTGAGCGTACTGTTCGGGTGTGAAATCTTCCTTCGAATCGAACTTGTGCTTGATGACGCGGCTCATATTGAAGTTGCTGTCGCAGATGCTCTCAATTTCCGAAATCTCGCGCAGCATCGACCTGACAGTCGATTTGCCTTCGGGGCTCAATCGGCCTTCAGCCACGTTGTTCAGGTAGTTGGCAATCTCAATTTCCATATTGTCGCTGATGCCTTCGTACTTCTCAATCCGCGAGTAGAGTTTCGAGAATTCGTTCACATCGTCAAGGTGCAGCAGCGTTTTCACGAATCCGAACATCTTCAGCGACCGTTCGGCAAACAGATTGATTTCCTTGCGCGCTTCCAGAATCGAGAGTTCCGAAGTCGACATCATACCGCCGCTGATAAAGCGCAGACGGATGTCGTCGTCTTCTTCCTTGTTTTTGATGACGCGGCCGATAAACCTTTCAAGCGGCTTGATGAACCAAATGAGCAGCATCACGTTGCAAAGGTTGAAAGCGGTGTGGAAGCCTGTCAGAGCGTAAGTTACGCGAACTGACGCTTGCGCGATTTCGTCGGGTGTCTGCGGCACAAAATCGGGGTCGAAACCCACAACGTGGCAGACCATATTCACAAACGGATGGAAGATTATCAGAATCCAGCAAACGCCGAAAAGGTTGAAAATCAAGTGTGCAAGAGCAGCCCTTCGCGCTTGTGTGCTTGCGTTCAGAGCGGCAATGTTCGACGTTACGGTTGTGCCGATGTTCTCACCCATTACAAGCGCAATGCCTTGATAGATAGGCAGAACGCCGCTTGAGCAAAGTATAAGGGTGATGGCCATAATTGCCGCCGACGACTGCACGCACATTGTCAGGAATCCGCCCAGAAGCAGGAACAGCAGAGTGGTCCAGAAGCCCCAGTGTCCGCACGAAGCGAAGAAATCGATAACCGCCTGATTATGCGACAAGTCCATTTCAATGGCGTTGGCGCGCAAAGTGGTGAGTCCCAGGAACATAAATGCAAATCCGAAGACAAACTCACCAAACGACTTGGTGCCACTGCTTTTCATAAACGACAGCACAATGCCCAATGCAAAGAGCGGATAAACCACGCTTGTCATATCGAATTGGAACCCGAAAATGGCCATCAGCCAGCCCGTGACGGTGGTTCCAATGTTGGCACCCATAATAACAGCAATGGCTTGCGTCAGAGTGAGCAAGCCAGCGTTTACAAAACTTACGGTGAGCACGGTTGTGGCTGTTGACGACTGCACGGCGGCCGTGATGAAAGTACCAGTGAGCAAAGCTGTGAAACGGTTTTTTGTCATTGTGCCGAGCACGTTGCGCAGATGGCCACCGGTGAGTTTCTGCAAGCCTTCGCTCATCGTCTTCATACCGAACATAAGCAAGGCAAGGCAGCCAAGAAGTTTGAAAATGGTAAGAATCATCGTTTTTAAATCATTGATTGACTGTCAACTAAACTCGCGGTTGCGTGTCAGTTGAAGTCATTAGTTACCGTTGGCAAATATAAGCACACAATTTTTTCTGCCGAAATAAATGATGATACAATTAGGGGATTTACCTAAAAAAGTGTTGCGAGTAAAGAGTAAGGTGAAAGGTGTAAAAAGTAAAGTGTAAAGAGTAAAGAGTAAAGTGTAAAGTGTAAAGAGTAATGTTTAAAGTTTAACGGGTTTAACAAGTTTAAAATTCGTGGTTCGTAATTCGTAATTCATAATTTGTAATTACTTATGGCAGCATTCCTATTGCTTTGAACATTGCCCGATAGGCATCCGCTTTCTTCTCAAGTGCCAGCGGGTAAGCCCTTGACGATGAAGGCATTCGGTAGAACCGATAGCCGTGTCCGCCAATTGAGAGCGGACTGAACGTGCCAACCTGCGGTTTTGTGCATCCGTAGCGGTTGACAATGGCATCGGTGGCCTTCTCGCCAGTGGTTACAATGGTGTGGCAATCAGGTGTTTGGCTTAACAATTTCGACAAATCGGTCGATTCAACAATCTCAAGAAATTTGTCCGAAGCGTTGTCTTTCAGCCGCCGTACTGCCGATGCCGTGTCGAAAATGGCAATTCCCGTTTCGGTACAGAACCGCACAACGGCTTCATAATCAAAACGTCGCTCGTTGGCAATCACAAATTGGTTCTTGTCGGTAAAGAAGACAAGGCCCAGTATGCGCCACATATCGTTTTGAAAATTGGGGTAGAAGAAATCCATCGACCAACGCGCTTGCGGCGGAGGGAAACTGCCCAACATCAGCACTTTAGCCGATGGCGGCAGAAACGGTTTCAACGGATGAAGTTCGACTTCGGCCATAATTTTTTTGCCGAAAGTAATTCTTTTTGTAATGCGACAACAAAACTGCATAAAACGTATGGCATTTAACGCGCATTTTCATTTTATTTGCGCCGACAAAAACAGCAATTTATTTGTAAAACTTATGATTAAACAACTATCGGCATTAGCCATCTTTAGCGCTCTGGCGGTCGCTGCTGCGGCTCAGGACGCACCCCAATCCGACGCTTCGGAACCGAAATGGACCTACAAAATGAGCGGCTTTATCGACCCGCAGTTCTATATGGACACCCGCGAGGTGGTGAGCGCACGCGAGGAGCAGATGCTCTTCTATCCCGCACCGAAAAAACTCGACAATGAAGGCAATGATATCAACGCTCAGCCTAGTAATAACGCTCTTGCCATCACGGCGCGTATCGGTATGAAAATCAGTGCGCCCGATGCACTCAACGCCAAGATTTCAGGCTATCTGGAAGGCGATTTCACAGGTGCCACCGACGGCGGAATCAATATGCTGCGCCTGCGCCACGCTTATTTGAATATGCGTTGGCAGAAATCGAACCTGCTGCTGGGACAATACTGGCACCCGATGGTGGCTCACGAGGTGATGCCAGGCACTCGCCCGCTCAATATGGGCATTCCGTTCCACCCGTATTCTCGCTACGTGCAAGCACGTTATACTCAATATTTTGGCGGACTTGAGTTGAGCGGAATTGCCGCTTTCCAACTCGACAACAAAGCCACTGGTCCCGAAGGCGGAAGCACCAAATATTTGCGCAATAGTTGCGTGCCCGAACTCAATGCACAACTCTGCTATCGCACTGAAAATATGTTACTTGGCGCTATGGTGAACTACGTTCTGCTTCAGCCGCGCACATCGATAACCACTAATGATGGAGCCTTTAAAACCGATACAAAAATTGGCTCTACCGCCGTATCAGTTTTCGGCAAGGTTAATGTCAGCGAGTTAAGCATTCGTTTCCAAGGAATTTATGGTGACAACCTGTTTGAGCAGGGATTGATGGGCGGCTACATTGAGAGCAGCCTGCAAACTGATAACAAATATAAATACAGCAACTTGGGCACCACAACCATTTGGGCCGATTTGGGCCGCACAAAAGGTGTCTGCCGCCCTGGTTTGTTTGTGGGCTATGGCCGCAACAACAATTTTGGCGATGATGTTGACGCAAACGCCACCGTCTTTGGCCGTGGATTCGACATTGAATATGTATGGCGCGTGCAGCCGCGTGTTGGATTCTACCCGACTGATTATCTGAACTTTTTCGGCGAAGTTGAGTACACCAACGCCGCCTACGGCAAACGTGTCGACGATGGAGAAAAATACCACTACGAGTCGGACTATAACGTTGGAAACTACCGCTTCATAGTTGCGGCTGTGTTCAATTTCTAATCGGTACAAAACTGATAATGAACAAAATACTCGGCGAAAGCGACAAGTCGAAAATTGAGGAACTGAAGCGAATCCGCCAGCGCAACAACGATTACGCGTGGATGCTCTGCGACTATTTGGATCAAAATCCGCGCCTGATAACCAAGGATTTGATGGAAGAATCGAACCCAGGCGGACTGCTGCCCGACGAGGCCATCTACACGGCGCTGCTCAGCGGTTTCTGCGGGCTCAATCCCGATGAAAACCCCGACGACCGCATCCTGCTCGACGAATATTTCCGCCGTTCGGTTGTCAAACTCGATGCCAAAACCTATGCTGAGGACCCGTACTACAAAAACATCCGCATTCCGAACGTGAAGTTTGGCCGCTGGGAGTTGAAATATGAGCACTACAAGGCCTACGAGGCGTTTGTCTGCGATGAGATGATTCTCGACCCCGACTTCAAGGAGATTCAGCGCATCGGCTTCTTCGACAGCGATTTCAGTTATCCTGCCGTTCACGAGGATGGTCACGAGTGGATGGCTATAAAGCCCAACGAGACGGCCACCATCCGCTTTGCCGTTGAGGCGGCGCACGGCAAGGTTGCCACATTTGGCTTGGGAATGGGCTACTATCCGTATCTTGTTCATCTAAAGCCGAATGTGGAGAGCATAACCATTATTGAGCGCTCAAAAGATGTGATTGAACTATTCAAGACTTACATTCTGCCGCAATTTGCTCATCCTGAAAAGGTTAGGATAGTTTGCGCCGACGCTTTTGAGTACGCCGAGAAGCAAATGCCCGCCGAAAAATTCGATTACGCCTTTGCCGACACCTGGCGCGACGTTTCTGATGGCCTGCCGATGTATTTGAGGATGAAGAAACTGGAATACTTGAATCCGCATACCGAATTTTCGTATTGGGTTGAGGAGTCGCTGCTGTCGGGCTACCGCTGGCAGATGTTCGACACTATTGTTGATAACGCCGCCAGTTATGAGGAAGCCTGCCGCTGCCTGAGCGACGATGGCTTGCGGAAGTTTGCCGCGGTGAGAATCAAGATTGAAGACGCAAAGTAATACAACGGTTGATAGAGCCGTTTCCAACTCACACTCTGATACCCACAAGTGTCATATCATCAACCTGCTGGCGGCCGTTACGCCATTTGGTGAT
The DNA here is from genome assembly GCA_017557785.1 of Salinivirgaceae bacterium. Taxonomy (GTDB): domain Bacteria; phylum Bacteroidota; class Bacteroidia; order Bacteroidales; family SZUA-534; genus RUG13583. The sequence goes on along the minus strand of JAFYYA010000113.1, from coordinate 10,049 downwards.
TGTTTGGTCAAGTAACTGGCATTGTGTTTCAAGCGGTTTGTCGCTGTTGGTCTGTAAAAAGTTCAACAGATTCTTTCGCAAGAACTTGTCGCCAATTTCGTTCGATTGCTCGCCACCCAGCTGGTCTTGAATGCCGTCGGAAAAACAGTAAACCATGTCGCCTTTTTGCATAGAGATGGTTTGTGACGTGAAATGCTCTTTTTCAACAATATACCGTCCGACGGGCATTTTGTCGCCTTTGAGAGTGATGGCTTTGCCGTCGCGGATGATGAATACGGTCTGGTTGGCAATCGCGTAGTGCATTTGCATTGTCTCAAAGTCAAAGCAGCAGACAGTCATGTCCATGCCGTCGTCGAGTGAAAACTCGGTGTCGGAAACCAGAGTGGTTTTAATGAAGTTGCGCATGCGGTCGAGAATGGTGCCGGGGTTGGCGGCATCTTCTTCAGTGACGCAGAATTCTTTCAGAGCCGAAATTCCCAGCATCGACAGGAACGCGCCCGGGATGCCGTGCCCTGTGCAGTCGGCTGTCACCAGCACACGGTAGCGTCCGCATTGCGTTGCATGATAGAAATCGCCGCTAACAATATCGCAGGGGTGGTAGAAAACAAAATTTTGCGGGAATAGTCGGCTTATTTCGTTTGCTGACGATAGTGCGGCTCTTTGGATGCGTCTTGCGTAGTTTATGCTTCCAAGCAGTTTTTGGTTGACGTCTTCCACTTCGTGCCATTGTTCCGTTATCAAATCTCTTTGAGCTTCAATCTCTTCTTGCTGGGCAAGAATCTCGGCATTCTGCTGGTCGAGCATCTCATTCTTGTAGAGTAAATCTCTGTTGGCTTTGCGTTTGATTATCAGCATTCTGAAAACTAGGACCACCAAGATGAAAACAAGTATCAAGCCGATGAGAAGCGATGTCCGGACTGTTTTCAAGCGGCGCGTTTCCGATTCCAGCTGTTTTTTCTCGGCTTCGTGCACACGCATGTTTTGCTCGGTTTGAAAAGATGCCAGGACGTTGAGCGTGCTGTCATTGGCGTAAGCGGTTTTATACTTGTGCATTTTCTCAAAGCATTCCAATGCGTTTTTGTAGTCGCCAAGTTTAGTGTAAACATCCGTCAGAAGCTTGTAGTAATTGGCAAGCAGAGTCACATTCACTTCGTTGTGGTTCAGATAGTCACCACATTTGAGCAATATGTTGAGCGCTTCTTTGTTACGGTTGCAGAACGACAGGTATTCGACTTGGCAGAGATAGCTGAGAACGTTCCAGTCATAATTGTCGGAACCGCCATCGTCAACACCTATTTTTTTGAGATACATGTAGCAACTATCGGCATAATCACGCCGTCCGGTTTCCCGTGCTAAAAAGATATATGTTCTTGCCAGCTTTTGGTTGGCGCTGTACCGTTCTCGTATGTAAAATGCATCGTTGGTTGGGATTGAATCGAACAGTGTGACCGATTTTTTCAGGTAGCCGAATTGTTCCATCGCATCTGCTGTTGCCATTGCCAAATAGAGATAATCATCGGCCATGTCAAGATAATTTGCTAACATCGAGTCGATTACAAAGGCTTTGCGCAGATAGTCGGTGGCGGCCTGTTTGAAATCAAGATCAGAGTTGACTATGCCTATTGAGCGGTATGTGTATGCGATATAGGCAGAATCATTCAGTTCGAGATAGATGTCGAGCGCGCGGTTGAAATAGATGAAAATGCTGTCGCGTAGGTTCAGCTCGTGATAGGTTTTGGCTATGGAAATGCACTCTTCGGCTATTTTATTTTTCTTCCCAATTTTTTCTATAATAGGCAGAGCCTTAAGCGCATACTGCAACGATAGCCGTGCTTCGTCTTTCATATAATAGGCCCAACTGATGCAGTCGTAGGCGTTGGATGTGTGGTACAAATCCGACTCATCGCATAGTTCAAGTGCCAGTCGTGCGTATTTTAGAACCGTGTCGGGACTATTTGAAATGGTTGCCACGTGGTCGTAGCATCGCAGTTTGATGCTGTCGGATGTGTTGGTTGTGATGAGCGACAGAATGCTGTCAACCTTTGGTTGTGTTGGGTCTGAAACGAACTCATCTTCAGCATCTTGTGTCCCGAATGCAAGTGCCGGCAGAAGTAGGAATAAAACGATATGAAGCCACAACGACCTGTTCATCATTGAAAGAATTAGGTCACTCGGCCCTGACAATTTCAGGAATATATGTTTTCGATGGAATGGTCAGCGGAATCGACTCTGTTGAGACATTGCCAGCATCCAAGCCCCACGCCGACACATCGGTCAGGCCCATACGCTTGAGCGGGTAGTAGAGTGTGAGCACCAAACGCTCGCCAAACGACAGGTCGGCCTGCTTGGGCACACGGCGCTCAATGTGGATGATGCGGAAATCGGCAGGAATGTTGTGCTTCCGCAGCGATGGATACGAACTGCGAAGGTCGAGCCCTTCCTCGCCTAAATGGTTGACAACCTGCTTGAAATAGTCGTAGATGCGTGGCTGCATCTTGAATCCCAGGAAGAAATCGATGCGGATGACCTTGTTCGGCACTAGATGCTCAACTTTGTACTCGAGAGTGTATGGCGTGTCGAGAATATCGACGTGCAGCAGCCAGTAGACATCGGCGCGCTTCGGAATGCGCCTGATAATGCTGTCGATAACCTTCGCTTCAATATCGGTTTTGAAGTTGGCGTGGGTGGTGTAAACCAGATTGGTGGCGTATTTCGGCAGCGTTTCGTCTTCGCTAATATCTTTGATTACAGGCAGATAGTCGCCAATTTTTGCAAATGTGATGAATCGGTTGCGGATGCGGCGGCCAGTGTGCAGAATCACCATTATCAGCGTCAGCAGAGTGGCCAGCATCGTGGTGAACCACGCGCCCTGGCTGAATTTGTGTGCATTGGCAACAAAGAACGAGCCTTCCACAATCAGGTAAACGGCTGCAAATAGCGCAATGGCCCACAGCGGCTTGTTTTTCTGCCGCAGATAGACAACTACCAATGTCGATGTCATCAGCATTGTGATGGTCACCGTGAATCCGTAAACGTTCTCGAGCGCGGCCGAGTTGCGGAAGTGGAACACCGAGAAGATGCAGCAGCCGTACACAATCCAGTTGATGGTGGGCACGTACATCTGCCCGATGACTTGCGACGGATATTTGATGCGGATTTTCGGCCAGAAGTTGAGCGATATGGCTTCGCTAATCAGTGTGTATGAACTAGTTATCGATGCCTGACAAGCCACAATGGCCGCCATCGTGGCCAGCACAATGCCAATCGGCAGGAACCATTCGGGCATTATGGCATAGAACGGGTTCACGCTGCCGTCGATGCTGTCGGCGTTGACGATAATCCACGCGCCCTGTCCCATATAGTTCATTATCAGCATTGTCTTAACGAATGTCCAACTTGCCTTGATGTTTTTGATGCCGCAGTGGCCAAGGTCGGTGTAGAGCGCTTCGGCGCCAGTGGTGCAAAGGAAGACGGCGCCCAGCAGCAGGATTCCTGCAGGGTGGCTAGCCAGCAGACGCACGGCGTAGTATGGGTTGAACGCCTTCAGAACCATCGGGCAGTCAATCAGGTTGACAAGCCCCAGAATGCCTAACGTGCTGAACCAAACCAACATAATAGGTCCAAATGACTTGCCCACGGTGTTGGTGCCGAACTGTTGGATGAAGAATAGGAAAGTTATGATTATCACACTGATAGCCAGCACGGGCAGTCGCGGATTCATTATCGACAGACCTTCAACCGCCGACAGCACGGTGATTGACGGTGCAATAACACCGTCGGCCAGCAGCGAGCAACCGCCAATGATGGCTATGATGAACAGTTTGCGGTGATTCTTTCGCAGCAGCGCAAAGAGCGAGAAAATGCCACCTTCGCCGCGGTTGTCCGCCTTCAGCGTTATAAAGACGTATTTTACAGTGGTTTGCAGAGTCAGCGTCCAAACAATGCACGACAGCGCCCCGATGATGGTGTCGGCCGTGACATCGCCGATTGATGCTAAAATTGCTCTGAAAACGTAGAGCGGCGATGTTCCGATGTCGCCAAAGATGATGCCCAAGGCGACAATGGCACCCACCAAACTCAAATTCTTTATCTGGCTCGATGAACCTTTCATATATTATTCAGTTTGATTTCCCCCCTGAAAACAAACGATGTTTCCGGCTGCAAATATAATTTTCAGAGCCTCATCTTGGCTTTTGTGCGCCGTATTTTTGACGATTGTCAGCCGACAAAGCCATGCTGTTTATGTCTATTGTGCTGATAATGTCTGCTTTGTGATGGTGGAAACGATTCCGCAACAGGGTAGGGGATGCTGCCGGAATTGTGCGGTCAGTGGGTTAGCATTGCGTGTATGCTGGCGACAAGTTCAATCGATGCTTCAATCTCTTCTTTCCGTATGGCGACGCTCTCAATGTTGAATCCCATCGGAATACCCTTTTCGCGGCAGAAATCAGTGATTTGTGCAGCTGTGCTGCGGCATACGTCAACAGAGCGGTGCAGAATGTCGCTGGAATGTTGCAGATCGTTGTGCAGCCAGTGCGGCACGTCGATGCCCAGCCAGTCAAGGAAATCGAGCGATTTGGTTGAGCCGCAGGGCGTCAGTGTGAAGATGACAGGCACCATCGGCCGCTGCTGCTCAAGGGCTGTGTAGTAGTAGTCCGAAAGAAAATCGAGTGTGTGGTTGACGCTGTAGACGCACTGCGACACAAAGAACCGGCAGCCATTGTCGATTTTGCTGAACAGCCGCAGGTGCTCGTCGCCTTTCAGATGGTGGCGCTCGGGAATGGTGACGCCGCCCAGAATCATCGCCTGATTCTGCTCGTTCTTAATCTGATAGGCATCACGCAGGGTGAGACTGTCGGTCTGCGTCTTCGATGGCGAGCCCACAAAAACCGATAACTCGTTGTCGGCAGTGTGCACCCAGTCGGCAAATTCGGCGGGCGAATATTTGCCTACGCTCTTGTAGATGATTTTCGGCAACTGTAAGTCAGCCAGATAATTGCGGCTGTAGACATCGGGCTTGAGCGTCTCGATGAACGGGAACGGCCGCGGATTGCTGTTGCGCGACGACTCATCCTGCAAATCGTACAAGATGAGTGCGTCAACGTTCAGTTCGCGCACGCGGGCCATCTGCTTCTCGGCAATCTCGCGCACCCGTTCGTCACTGGTTGACGCTTTCGGGGGCGTGAGACCGTAGAACAAAAATCCCGACTCGCGGTTCAAAATCCGTTCCTTCAGTGCTGCCTGCATACCTCAGTGTTAGAATGGAAGATCGTTCACGGGTTCCATGTCGGAGCCTTGCGCTGTTGGCTGAGCAGCGGGTTGCGCCGGTTGTGCAAGTGCTGCGGCCGGTTGTGTTGCCGGGGCTGATGCCGGTGCGGCTGCCTGAGCGTTTTCGGCTGCCTCAATGCGCCATGCCGACAAGGTGTTGAACACGCGCTGTGTGCCGTCCTGACCTGTCCAGCGGCGGCCCTGGATGTCGAAGGTAACCTTCACCATCTGACCAACATTGAAAGTGTCGAGCAGACCGACATTGTTGTTCGAAACCTGAAACAGAATATGGTCGTTCCACTGCGCGTTGCGCGGATTTTCAACTTCCAACACAAACTCTCTTACCGTGAAGGTCGCTGTGCGCTGAATGGCGTCGCGAACTTCTTCTAATTTTCCAATTAATTCCATATCAATATTTTATCTGATTTGATGATTGCCTGTCGCCACTATGCTGAGAATCGGCGGCGACCGCACAAAACATTTGCTAAAAGTAGAAATTCTGCTCAAATTGCAGTCGCATTGGCAAATGCCGATTGCCGCACTTTTAAACATTGTATAAACATGATTTTTGAAACCGATCGTCTGGTTCTGCGTCCATGGCTTGAAAGCGATGCCGAAGACCTATATTTATATGCCCGCGATCCACAGGTTGGCCCCATTGCCGGATGGCCGCAGCACACAAGCGTTGAGAACAGTCTTGAGATTATCCGCACGGTGCTCTCAAAGCCTGAGACTTACGCCATTGCGCTGAAAACCGACAACCGTGCGATTGGCAGCATCGGGCTGATGTTCAATGGCGACGGCATTGCACCCATTGGCGACACCGAAGCAGAACTTGGCTTCTGGGTTGGTGTGCCGCACTGGGGCCACGGCTATGCACCCGAAGCATCGCGCCGGTTGCTGCGCCACGCCTTCGACGACCTGAATCAGACTGCTGTTTGGTGCGGCTACTACGACGGCAATCTGAAATCGAAACGCGCCCAGGAAAAAATCGGATTCATCTATCACCACACCATCGAAAATGTCAATGTTCCGCTGATGGGCGATGTGCGCACCGCACACATGAACCTGCTCACCCGTGAATGTTGGAATTGCATGGCGTAACCCTACGCATTCACCCAAACAACCGTAGAGACGTGCCATGGCGCGTCTCTACAATCCCCATAAAATGCGTAGAGACGGTGCATGCACCGTCTCTACAAAACCAAATTATTTATTCTTCGTCTTATTTCTTCAGCAATTCTTCCATCATCTTCTTCATCTCTTCCATCTGTTGCTCAAGGTTGTCAACCTTGGTCTGAAGAGCGTCTTTCTCAGCTTGCAGCTCATCTTTCTCAGCCTTCAGCTCTTTCATGGCCTCGATAAGGATTGGTGCAAAATCTTCATACGTAACACCTTTGAAACCATCATCGCCATTTGAAACCAATTGTGGGAACACCTTCTCAACCTCTTGCGCTATGACACCAATATGACTTTTGCTATCAAAATGCTTGTCGGGGAACTCTTCGGCACGCCAATTAAAAGTTACACCATTAAGAGTAAGCACTTTTTCCAATGCGTTTTCAATGTTCTTGATATTGGTTTTCAACCGGACATCTGACGATTTGTCGAAACCATCTACCGAATACATCTTTTTCCACCGATAAGAAGATGTGCCTACGTCATAAACATTGTGTGTGTATGGCTCCAATCCGCCGAAAAATTGAATATTTTGGCCATCGGTGGCAGGTTTAACACCATAAGCAGAAATGCTTTGCGAGAAATATGCATATCTCCACTTATATGTAGATGAACCTATATCATACGAATCATTGGCTGATGGTAAAAAGTTTTTGCCAAAATAATTGGCGTAAATTGTACCCCAACTTTGTGATGTTGAACCTAAATTGCAATAGTCGTTATAAGGAATTAGTGAAGATTGTACATTATTGGAAACTGTCAGATTGTTGGTTGTCGTTCCATTTGCATTCAGCGATCCTGTCACATTCACATTGCCACTAAAATAACCAGCCCAGTTGGTTGAGCCGTTGCTCGCTGTAGCATATATGCCATAATTTGTTGCGTTACTACCATTTGCTCCAGCGTATACGCCATAATTGGTCGTACCACTATTTGCACTACCATGTAAGGCGTAATTGGTTTTAGTACCATGAGCGTAACCATGTACACCATAGTTATACGAACCACTTCCTGCGGCTTCGCCATCTACACCAAAGTTTGTTGATGAGCCAACAATGGCTTTGCCCATGATGGCAATGTTCATAACCGATGACTTCTCAGAATTAGCAGTTGAATATACTCCATAATTATACATGTCTGTTGACGTGTTTGTTGCAGTTACTTCAATGGCTTTGGTTGTTGTGGATGTATTTGTTATAGACAAACTCATACCAGAGATTGCACCAGAACTGATCAGCTTGCCGACTGTTGCCGAACCGCTTGCGTTTAGATATTTTGAATATACATAATTCCAGCGGTTATTTGTTGTACCTAAATTATATGTGGTTGTGCTTGATGGCGTCAGTGCCGAAGCCACTTGCCCAGAAACTGTCAGATTGCCTCCAACTGTGGCTGCTCCTGATGTTGAAAGGCTTGCACTTGAGATTGCGCCTCCAATTGTGGCTGTTCTTAATACATAAAGCTCTCCACCAGAGATATAGCCTGAACTGCTCAGGTCGCCGACAGTTGCTGTTCCGCTTGTATTCAGCTGGGATGCATTTATATTAGAAACATACAAATCTTTCCATTTTGAATAAGTTGATCCCAAGTTGTATGTTTCTGAACTCGACGGGGTTACATTTCCGCTAAACCAACCTGAGCCGAAACTTGCCGAACCGCTGATTTGAAGCTCTTGTGAATAGATGGTTTGCCAATATTTGTCACGACTTCCTAATTCATAGCATCCATTTTTTGTTGGTCGTATGTCTCGTGATACAATTTGACCATCAACATCCATTCCATTGGAATATACTTTTTCCCAGCGTTTGGAAGCTGAGCCTATAGATGGAACTCTCCAGTTAGTGTTGCCTGGGACAACATGCGGGACAAGGCCGTAATAAACCCTAATTGAATCGGCCATAAAAAGGCCGTTAACCATTACTTCTCCAACAGTATCAGTGATATATCTTCCTTGTGGCCCCATATGGTTTGTTCCAAACTTTCCTTCAATTAAATAATAAGATCCGTTACCAATAATAAAATGATTGTAAAGAACTTCATCATTTGGAGCCGCTTTGTGGCCGATAATGACATTACCTTCTCCCTCTAAATTCATTCGTGCTGCATGGTCACCAATGATAATATTCCTCGAACCCCTTACGTGATTGACACCTGCTGCATTTCCTATAAAGATATTGCTTGAACCGCATGAAGATTCTGTATATAGGTTAAAATGATCATGAGTAGCAAAAGCTCCCATTCCTGCACTGTCTCCAATAAATATATTCTTCGATCCATTTATGTTGTAATAACCAGCTTCATTACCCATAAACACATTTGAATATCCTTTGTTTTTATATCCCGCTTTATTTCCAATAAATACGTTGTTGTAACCATCCGTATTGGAGTAACCGGTGTTGTTGCCAAGGAATACGTTACTTGCGCCTATGGTATTGCTAAAACCGGAATTGGTGCCCAAGAACACATTGTCTGAAGCCGTAGTGTTTTTGTTACCTGCCTGATAGCCCAGGAATACGTTGTTACCGCCCGTGCTGTTGGTGTAACCAGCATTGTTGCCCAAGAACACGTTGTTTTTGCCAGTGGTGTTGCTATATCCAGCCTGATAGCCGATAAAGGCATCGTTCACACTTGTCGATTCTGAGCTGCCTTTGCCAGCTTCTTTGCCTATAGCAATGGTACTAGTCATCTTTGCAGCTGCTTGAGCCGCATTTGTTCCCAAGACAACATTGTCTTCACCACCTTTCACATTTGTTGCAGCGTTGGTTCCCAAATAAACATTGTTATTGCCGGTGTAGTTTTCTTTTCCGGAATTAGAACCCATAAATACGTTGTTTCCGCCATTAGAGTTGTTTGCTCCAGAATAGTATCCGATAAAAACATTGCTGCTACCAGTGTTGTTGGGTGATATGCCTTTACCCGCAAAATAACCTAAAAGCACATTGTTTGAGCCATACATATATCTTCCGGCTTCATTACCCAGAGCAACATTATTAGCACCACTTTGATTATTGCGACCAGCTAAATTTCCAATCAATACATTGTTAGAAGCTCCGCTATTTTTATAACCCGATTCATAACCAACAAACACATTGTTTGCGCCTCCAACATTTGTTATACCGGCACTGTTGCCAACAAAAGTGTTATTGGCGCCGGTGGTTGCTTTACCTGCATCGTAGCCTGCAAAGAAGTTCTGCGCGGTAATGTTCATGTAGCCTGCCTTGCTGCTTGCGCCTTTCTCGGTTACGGCAAAGCCGCTCTTGCTACTGCCGGCCTTGCTGCCATCGCCATCCTCTTCAACTGCAAAGCCGCTCTTGCTGCCGCCACCGTTCACATAAACGCGGGTGCTGTCGGTGGTAACTTCCATCACATCGGATTCTGTAGTGCTCTTGGTGGCGTCGCGGCCTGTGACAAGGAAGCCGCTGCGTTTCATCTTGCTGGCGTCGGTGTCGAATTTCACCTGCGTACCGTCGGTGGCAACCTTCATATAGTTTGGCGTGCTGCCGTCTTTGGTTGCTTCGCGGCCTGTTACAAGGAATCCGCTGCGTTTCATCTTCGCGTCATTCTCAAGCTGGTCGTCGATGTACACTTTCGTACCGTCGTCG
>JAFYYA010000112.1 GCA_017557785.1 Salinivirgaceae bacterium | reverse complement strand
TTGGGTAAACGGCGAACACCACGTTGCCGTCCTTGTCCTTAACTTCGAACAGAGCGTCGTCGGAAATGGTCTCGCCTTTCACGTCGAGTTTCTTGAGTGTTATCTCGTCGGTGGCAACCCATGTTGTGCCGTCGTGCACCAAAGTCTGGCCTTTCACACCGTCAACCTGCATTCCGTCGCGTCCCTGCGGGCCTTGCGGTCCAACGGGGCCTTGGTCACCCTTCTGTCCCTGCTCACCCTGCGGGCCTTGCGGTCCGGTTGCGCCGGCAGGTCCTTGCGGTCCTTCCGGACCGGTTTCGCCCTTCTCGCCTTGCGGAGCGGTGAACTCTATCCAGTTTGTTGGGTCGGCCTTTGGTTGGGTGGTAGAAGTGAAGCCTTCTGCCAATTGTGTTTGTGCAATCCACATTGAGTTTACATTTTCGTTGTCAGTGGATTGAGCGAACACATAGTCGCCCGATTTGTATGTTGTGCCCGATGTCCATGAGCCTTTATTGGTAAGGCCTACGCCCGGGTCACCCTTATCACCCTTCGGGCCTTGCGGTCCAGTTGCGCCGGCAGGTCCCTGCGGACCGGTTGCACCGGTTGCACCGGCAACACCTTGCTTGCCTTCGGGGCCTTGCGGTCCCTGAACGCCTTGGATACCCTGCTCTCCCTGCGTACCTTGTGGGCCGCGGTCGCCAGTCTCGCCCTTCGGCGCCTGGAACTCAACCCAGTTCACCTTGTCGGCGTATGGTTCGTTGCTGCCTGATATTCCGTTGTTCTTGGCTATCCACATCGAGTTTACCAGCGGGTTGTTGCTGCTGCGTGAGAAGACGTAGTCACCTACGTTGTAGGTGGAGTTTGCTTGCCACTCGCCCTTGTTGGTCAGGCCTGTTCCGGCCTCACCCTGCGGTCCGCGCGGGCCTTCGGGTCCTGCCGGGCCCTGGATACCCTGGGGGCCTTGTATACCTTGCGGTCCGGTCTCGCCAGGCTCACCTTTCTCGCCCGGGTCGCCTTTGTCACCCTTCTCGCCATTGCCGCCGTTGGCAGCATAGTATGCAAATGGCACCGACTGCAGCTTGGTTGAGCCCATGTTGGTGTATTTGGTGCCGCCGCGCGGGTCAATCTCAACGCGCATCCACACGTCGCCGCCTGCCCAGTTCACGTTCTGAAGGCTCTGGCCCTCGGCGTGGGTGCCGGCTCCAACAGTAATTGTCAGCACGCCGTAGCTGTTGGTTGTCGGCGTGTGCGTTTCCTGGTAAACGGCTTCTCCGTCCTTGCCGGAAGTCAGCGTCAGTCGCAGACCTACTTTCGAGTTGTCGACCAACTCACCGTTAGCGTCGCGTACCACCGCCTGATACGAGAATCCGTCGGCTTGCGCCATGGCTGCCATAGTGGCCAATGTGGCGGTTATGGCCAAAAATAAGTTTTTGATTTTCATGTTGTTAGCTTTAAATATTCGTATTTTTTTACTATAATTCAATCGGTTATATTTAAATATATTGTTTTCAAAATGGTTGACATTTGTTTGGCAAAAATAGAGAAAAAACGGGATAGAAAAAAGTTTTTTTTAAATGCCCCGAAAAGAACTCGCCAATCATCATTTTCGATTGAAAACCTAATTTTATCGACCAATAATAATTTTAATTCCCATTCATTTTTGCGTTATTTGCATTCGCAGACTGATATCGGTCTGAATAAAAAAACACATAACTAAAAAAGTATCATGAAACACAAAACAACTCTGTTGGCAATTGGTCTGGCAGCCATCATCGGCGCACAGGCCTACAATGCCAGTGCACAACCCCAACCACTGAAAGAGGGTGTGCCAAGTGGACCAAGCATCGACAACTACTTTACTCCATCGACTGCCGATGCGATGAAACCAGACGACCAGGGCTTTATCCGCCGCTGGCTGCTGCTTGACCCAATCAGCAAACCAAACCGCAGCAACACTGTCTTCACCGATAGCTACCTGCGCGAAGTTTTCGCAAAACAGTATTTTCCGAACCAGCTGACAGTTCTGCCGAAAGCCGGCTCGAAAATCAAGGTAGAGGTCGAGAAACAGGCTCCTGTAAATCTTCAGGCCGGCCGTCCGATGATGCCGCCCCCGGAGCAGAAGCCAATTATCGAGAAAGCAACACTCGAATGGCATGCTTTCGACAGCAAACTCTACAATGTTAAATTGTTCCGTTTGGCTACTGGCCTCAACAAAGACCGCTATGGCGTTCTTTTCTGGGCTGTTACTGTAATCAACTGTGATGAGGATATGAATGTCCGCTTGGCTGTTGGTTCTAACTCAGCTTCAATGTGGTGGCTCGATGGCCAGGAAGTGCTGTTGCTCTCTGGCGACCGCCGTATGGTTGTCGACGATTGCGTTTCACCAATCATCAGCCTGAAGAAGGGTAAGAACATTTTGCGCGGCGCTGTCATCAACGGCCCGGGCATGAGCGACTTCTGCGTTCGCTTCCTTGACCTTGAAGGCAAACCTGTCAAGAACTTCACTATCACCAACAAGTAATTGAAAATCAAAATAATGAGAAATAATATGAAACCGATTATAACTTTAGGCGTTTGCGCATTGACAGTTGCTTTGGCAGCGAAAGATGCAAACGCACAGATTGGCAAACCTTTCATCCACGACCCATCGACAATCGTTGAGTGCGACGGAAAATACTACACATTCGGAACAGGTGGCGGCGGCCTCATCTCGGAGGACGGCTGGACCTGGAACGGCGGCGCTGAACGCCCGGGTGGCGGTGCAGCTCCCGATGCTATCAAAATCGGCGACCGTTATCTGATTGCCTACAGTAAAACAGGTGGTGGTCTAGGCGGCGGTCACGCTGGCAAGGTGGTTACAATGTGGAACAAAACTCTCGATCCGAAATCACCTGATTTCAAGTTCAGTGAAGAGATTGAAGTTGCTTCGTCGGAATATGATGAGGACTGCGACGCTATCGACGCAGGTCTGCTTCTCGACCCGACTGATGGCCGTCTGTGGCTGTCATACGGCACATATTTCGGATTCATCCGTCTGGTGGAGCTCGACCCCAAAACCGGCAAGCGTGTTGAAGGCAACGAAGCTATCAATATCGCCATCGACTGCGAGGCTTCTGCTTTGATGTACAACAACGGTTGGTACTATCTGCTCGGTACTCATGGTACTTGCTGCGACGGTGCAAACTCTACATATAATATTGTTGTTGGCCGCTCACGCAAGGTGACTGGTCCTTATCTCGACAATATGGGCCGCGATATGCTGCAAGGCGGTGGCCGTATGGTGATTGCCGCTCACGACCGCGTTATGGGTCCTGGCCACTTCGGACGCTACATTGTTGAAGAAGGTGTTGAGAAGATGTCGTGCCACTTTGAGGCTGACCTCGACCTCGCAGGACGCAGCACTTTGGCTATCCGTCCGCTTTTGTGGAAGAACGATTGGCCGTATGCTGGCGATCTGCTGAAAGACGGTGTTTATGAGATTGAGTCGGAGCGCCGCGGCTATGCTCTTGAGTTGGCAGTTGACTTTGTTCGTATGCCTATGGCAATGCGTGGCTGGTTCGGTCGCGGAAACGACACCACACCTATCAAACCTGTTGCTTCACAGAAACTTGAAGATGTTCAGGCAACTTGGCCAGCAGGTGATTTGGCAGTTCGCGCAGGCGACTATATGACCCGTCCGCACCAGAAATGGAGCATTGTGGCTCTTCCTGAAAAGGAAGGCTTCCTTGGCGGTTCATATTGCAAGATTGTGATTGAAGGCACCAACCGCGCTCTGACTGCAGCTGCAAACTACGAAGTTATCGCATCGGAGTACACCGGCGCCGACACTCAACTCTGGCGCATTGACCAACTGACTGACGGCACCTACCGTCTGATGCCGAAACAGGCACCGGGCGTTGAAGGTGAGGTTGTGCTGGTTTCAACTGGCGACAGCACCGTTGGTCTTGGTAAGTTCGATATGAAGAGCGACAACTCAAAATGGAACTTGAGAAACCATTAATTTGGTGATTCACAGAATAGTTAAAGCCGGCTCGTTTGAGTCGGCTTTTTTTGTTGTGTGCATTTTGAATAGTAGTAGGGTAGATGCAATAAAAAATCCTTCAAATCGGTGACTTGAAGGATTCTGTGAGTGAACCATCTGGGGCTCGAACCCAGGACCCCATCCTTAAAAGGGATGTGCTCTACCTACTGAGCTAATGATTCAAAGCTTTTCTGAAAAAGCGCTGCAAAGGTACAATCAATATCGGCTTTTGCAAATACAAAATGCACTTTTTGTCGCAAAAACTTTTTTTGTCGCAATAAGCAAAATGTCTTGGCAGTAACAACAAGTAAATCAGTTGAATTTGCTATTAACTCATGATCCGTGCAAGTCCTTGCGTGTGTTCAAACTGCTCGCAAAGGATTTTTATCAGCACGGCCATCGGCACAGCCAGAATCATACCGGCAATGCCCCAAAGGAAGCCCCAGAAGAGCAGCATCAGCAGAACGGTCACAATATTGATCTTGAATGACTTGCCCATAAATATTGGTTCCAGCACCGAGCCCACAAGCAGCTGTATGCCGATGAAAATGATTATGGCGGCTGTAAGTACACCCGGGTGCTCAATGTCGATCAGAGCCATCAGGCAGACGGCAATGGTAACGATTATCGAACCAATCATCTGAATGAAATTCAAGCCGAAAGCCAGAATGCCCCAAAGCAGCGGGAAACTTACGCCAAAAGCCCAACAGGCGAGTCCGAAGCAGATACCTGTTATCAGGCTTGTGCCGATCTTCACCGATAGGAATTTTGATATCGCGCTTTCAATTTTCATAAACACGTCCATGGCTTGCGTGGGGCGCGAGAAGAGCGTTTCCTGCATCACCAGCTTGAAGTTGATTGAGCCGGCCATGATCAGTATCATCAGGAACAAGGTTATTGCCACTGTTGTGCAGAAGTTTTTGATGTGGATGAGTCCTGGGCCGACAAGACTCACAACAGCTTTGGTCACATCGCTGTTGTGAACCAAGCCTTTGATTATTCCTTCGTCTTTTTTAACGTCAATTTCAAACAGTTGGATGTATGGCTCAACTGCACGGCCCAGTTTGTCGTCGAGCCGCTGGTACATCTCGGCGCGGCCTTCAAGAATCTCGCTTCCCGACAGTTCCAAAACTTTGAACGAGCATGCTAATGCAATGGCAATCATCACCATTACAATGATGAGTGAAAAATATTTTGGTAGTTTTTTTCGCGTTGCCCACCGCATAAACGGTAAGAACATTATTGAGAAGAAACATGCGAATGCCAATGGTACAAAAATGAATGACAGCACTTTAAGAATGTATAGCGCAAGCACAACCGCAAAAATCAGCAGTATTTTGTTTGTGAAACGAATAGAGTCGATGTTCATTTTCCCATATTTTTTTTGATGATGACAAAGGAACAAAAAAGTTCGGACAAACGACTACGGCTTTCTCATTTAATATCACATCGTTTGCCCGATGCAAATCTTCGGATTATATATTATATGTGTGGCGGCACAAAAAAAGCCGTCTTTGCGTGACGGCTTTTCGTATTGTAAATATGCGGATTACCACAGTTTTTCGGGATAGAGCCCTTGCTTGACAAGTTCGGCAATCTTGGCTACCGTTGCGGGGCGGTCTTCCTTATAGGTGACACCGAACCATGTTGCGTTGGCGGGCAGCACCTTGGTTTTCACTTTGCCTTCTTTCATCAGGTCGTCAACCACAAACGGAATGTAGAATTCCGATTTTGGGTTTGCAGCGTTGGCCTTCAGGAATGTCACGAACTTCTCTTCGAGATGTTTGAACAAATTTGGTGCGAAGCCCCAGAAGTTCATAGACACCGGCACGTTCTCATCGAGTTCCACTTCCTTGTCGTTCTCGGTGAAAATGATTTTGCCGTTTTTACGCTCAATGCTGGTGCGCTCTTTGATGTCGGTTAGGAAGCCGTTGGCGTCAACTGAGCAGATGCCGCGGGCAACCGTTCCAAAGTCGGACAGCGTTTTGCTCAACTGGTAGCCGTTCATTGCATATTCGGTGTCCTTGACGCCGTTGCTCAGATATTTTGCCATCACTTCAAATGCGCCTGCGCCATAGAAATCGTCGGCATTGATGACTGCAAATGGCTCATTGATAACATCTTTTGCCATGAGAATGGCGTGCCCGGTGCCCCATGGTTTGGTGCGGTCAGCGGGGATGCTGAATCCGGCCGGAATATTCTCTAAATCCTGATAGACAAGCTCAACTGCTACTTTGCCTTCGAGTTTCTTGATGAACATGTCGCGGAACTCGTTTTCGAAACTGCGGCGGATGACGAATACCACCTTGCCGAATCCGGCGCGCACGGCGTCGAAAACCGAATAGTCCATGATTGTCTCGCCTGATGTTCCCAAGTGGTCCAATTGTTTCAAACCGCCATAGCGGCTGCCCATTCCGGCGGCCAATATTAAAAGTGTTGGTTTCATATCTTTTGTTGTTTTAAATCGATGGCAAAGTAACTACAAATGCGTGATTAACGGAAACAAAAAAGCCTTGCAATTTTCATCGCAAGGCTTTGTGGGCGCTGAGGGATTCGAACCCCCGACCCTCTGCTTGTAAGGCAGACGCTCTGAACCAACTGAGCTAAGCGCCCTTTTTAAGAACTCGTTGCTTTGTTTCTCAAAAGCGTTGCAAATGTACGGCAATTTTTGATTCGAGCAAGAGTGCGAACGAAAAAAAATAAAAAAAATGAGCCCTGGGAGTTACTTGTTGAAATTCAATAATTTATCGTATCGAAATTTTGCCACCGCATTATGATGTTCGCAAGTGTCTGTCAACAAACTTTTTTGCTGTTACCACAATGTGTGTTTTGGCATAATATTTAATGCCGCATTACATAAAATGGCACATTTGCATTTGTAAAAAAATAAATCTATGTTTATGGTATGATTGTCAGATGATTGGCGATACTTTCTATTTAAGTTCGGCAAAGGGGCGGATAACGAGTGACGGTGCGGCATTGCCGACGACGGCGGGGAAACTTTTTTACTTGTAATAATAACACTAAACCACACAGTTATGTCTAATAAAGTTAAAGTTTACGGAAAGGCTCAAAGCCGAACGGCTTTGGGTATCGCCAACGCCTATCTGGTTTTAAACCCTGACGTTACACTTGACGAGTTGAATGCCGCGTTCCCGGGCGATTTGAATTCGGCTAATCGTTGCGACACCATTTTTATTGATGTCAACGATGCCGGCAAGTTTGTGAATGCCGAAGGAAAATCGAATTATGAGATGTACTTCTTTGAGAAGGATGACGAGTTGCTGACATTGAAAGACGGCCAGAAAGTGGCCATGCAGCAATTGTGGCAGAAAGAAGATTTTGACAAACTTGTAGAGTGGGTGAAGCAGTACGACATTGAAGTTGTTGAGTGTAAGCCGATTGAAGGATTCCAAAAGGGCGGATTCACGCTCGAGTACGACAAAAATGCTATTGCTGCTGCAGTGGTGGCAGCACCTGCAGTTGAGCCCGTTGCAGCACCTGAGCCGGAAAGAGAACCCGAACCCGTAGCTGCGGCACCGGTCAATCCGGCACCGGCCGAGTCAACAGAGACCAAAAAGAAAAAATGCAACTGGTGGCTGCTGCCATTGATTTTGTTGCTGATTATTATACTGATAATCTTATTGATGCGTAGTTGCAATAAGGAACAGCCAGCAGCTGTTGAACCCGAGCCTGTTGCGCCGGCAGTTGTTGATACTGTGGTTCCGGCCGATACGGTCGAAGCCATTCAGAAGGATTTCAATGCCGCACAGTTCGAAGCCGCTCAGACCAAACTGAGTGACGCGTCGAAGAAGGTGCTTGACGAACTGGCTGCAATGCTGCAAAAACATCCGAATGTGAAACTGCGCATTGTTGGTCACGCATCGTCGGATGGCACGGCGGCTTTCAACCAAAAACTGTCGGTTGAGCGTGCAAAGGTTGCTGCTGATTATTTGATTTCGGCAGGTGTTGCGGCCGATCGCCTGCAGACCGAAGGCAAGGGCTCGTCGGAACCAATCGACAAAGAGCATCGCGAACTCAATCGCCGTACAGAGTTTATAGTGATTGAATAGTTGTAAAATTTAATTGTCATCCCCGTTGGATTTGTTTCTGGCGGGGATTTTTTTGTTGTAATGCGAGACGGTAACGGCTGAATCGCGTCATAAATCCGCCAATTGCCGGCGATAGGCTGTTTAAAGCCCATGGTTCTCAATTGTTTAGACCGACACCATACAACTTTTGCACCCAATCTGCAACTTTTCTGTATCACCAATCGATAAATTATTAAATTTGAACGTTTGTAATTTTACGTTTTACAATAGGTGTATCGATATGAAAAAGAATTCAGTTAAGAAGAATATAACCAACACGGTATTTCAGTTTTCGTTGATAGGTTTTGGCGTTGGAACCGCAATAGCAGTTGTGGCATATATTCTTGCACTTAGGGAAAGCGATCTTATTTTCACGCTTGGCAACATTGTCAAGCTGAATGCCGCCAACCCGCATTTGTTGATAGTGACTCTGCTGCCGGTAGTGTTTATTATTGTTGGCTGGATTGCCGGAAAATACACCTATCGGGTGGCTGAAAAACTCTACGACCTTGAAACATACAAAGATAACAGCCAGAAAAAACTATTCAATTTTGCCGAAGAACTGTCGAAGGGCAATTTGAACAGCGAGTATGAGCCTGAGAAGGGGAATGCCTTGGGCAACATTATGATTGAGTTGCGCGACAATCTTCAGCACAACAAGCAGGAAGAGATGAAGCGCAAGGAAGAAGACGAGCAGCGTAACTGGACAGCCGGCGGTTTGGCCAAATTTGGCGAGATTCTGCGTAATAACAATAACGATGTCAATCAGTTGGCTTTCGAAGTGATTAGCCAGTTGAGTGAGTATATTGGTGCAGTTCAGGGCGGATTCTTCATTTTGAATGATGAGATTGCCGAAGATTCACACTTTGAATTGATAGCCCATTTCGCTTACGGGCGCAAGAAATTCAGCCAGAAGCGTGTTGAGTTGTCGGAAGGCCTTGTTGGTCGTGCGGCATATGAGAAAAACACGATTTATCTGGACGAAGTGCCGGAAGAGTACATAGAAGTAACATCTGGTTTGGGTGAAGCCAATCCGCGCGTGTTGCTGATTGTGCCGCTCAAGGTTAACGATGAGATTCACGGTGTGCTCGAACTTTCGTCGTTCCATCCGTTTGCCGAATATGTCATCAGTTTTGTTGAGAAGGTTGCCGAGAGCATCGCCACAACCATATCGACAGTGAAAATCAATATGCGCACTACAAAACTGCTTGCTGATTCGCAGGAACAAGCCGATCGTCTTTCGCAGCAGGAAGAAGAGATGCGCCAGAACATGGAAGAACTTCAGGCCACTCAGGAAGAAGCCACTAAACAGGCTGAAGAGTTCATCAGTTTCAACAACTCGGTGAACCACACAATGATGCGTGCCGAGTTCGACCTGAACGGAATATTGGTTTATTCCAATTTGAAATTCTTGAAAAAATTGGGCTACTCATCGAACTCTGATGTCGACGGACATCATATATCGATGTTTATCAGTGAGAAAAACCGCCATCAGTTCAACGAGATTTGGGACGAACTTGTCAAAGGCGGGAATCACTATGAAGGCTATATGAAACTGCTCACCAAGAGTGGTCATGATATTTGGACTCTGTCAACTATCTCATGCGTACGCGACAGCATGCAGACGGTGGTTAAAATATTGCTTTTGGCCATTGACACAACCGAGCAGCAAGAGCAGAACATCGATTTTGAAAACAAGATTAAGGCTGTCAATAACTCGAATATTGTCATTGATTATGCGCCGAGCGGACGTTTGGTTGACTGCAACCAGTTGTTTATCGATACCATCGGCTACAGCAAGGATGAACTTAAAGATTACAGTGTGTTCAATTTTGTGGTTGACAATGAGCAGAATGAGTTTGAGACAACTTGGAACAATATTATTGCAGGGCAACCGTATCGTGGCCTGTCGAAACTGGCAACGTCTGGCGGTGAGGTTAAATGGCTCGAAGTCGCCTATACGCCTGTGATGAATGCAAAGGACGAAATCTCGAAGGTTGTGGCCATAGCCAACGACATTACCGCTCAAAAGAATATGGAAGCGCTTATTCAGCAACAAAACGAGCAGATTAAGAAACAAGAGCAGGCGCTTAAGGATAGCGAAGCCGATTTGGAAACTAAGTTGGCTGAAGCCCGTCGTGAAGTTAAGGCACAGTATCAGGAAATTGAAAAAATCAAAGTGCGCAACGAGAAAACACTCGAGGGCGCTCACGATGCCATTGTCACCATCAACCAGTCGGGCGATGTCGAATTCTTCAACCGTGCGGCTGAGACGCTTTGGGGCTACTCGCGCACCGAGGTTCTGGGCAAGAACATCAAGATGCTGTTCCGTGAGTACACTGCCGACGAAGATGAATTTATGACGAACCTGCTGCATCCCGAAAAACGCAAGTTTGTTGGTGTTCGCAAAGAGACAACCATCCACGCGAAGGACGGTGCAGAACGGCCGGTTATTATGCTTCTTGCAGGCGCAAAAGTGCAGAACGAATACACATACACGGCATTCATTCAAAGCGCTGAGGCTGAGTAATTCAGTCGGTCGCTGTTCAAAAAAACATTGCTATGAGGCTAGTCCATTTGTGCGGTCTGCTGTTGAGCGGCGTAGTGCTGTTTTCGTGTCAGGACAACGACAAATTCACTGATTCTCCGTCGGTTCGGCTCGAATTCTCGACTGATACTGTCAAATTCGATACCGTTTTCACCACAATTGGCTCTGTAACAAAGCAATTCAGAGTTTACAACCGCAACAAGGAAGCCGTTCGCACGTCGGTTTCGTTGGCCGATAAAGGTTATTACCGGATGAATGTTGATGGCGTGGCGACCAATAATTTCGCCAATCTTGAAATCCGCGGAAACGACAGCGCCTACATTTTTGTTGAGGTGACAATTGACCCACAAAACAGCAATTCGCCTATTGTCGTGCTCGATTCGATACAGTTTAACACAAATGGTAACGTCCAGGATGTCAAGTTGATGGCATTCGGTCAGGATGTGCATTTCTACAACGATTCGCTCATCGGCAATACCCATTGGATTAACGACAAGCCATACCTTATATATAATTCAGTGATGGTGGACAGCCTTTGCACGCTCGAAATAGATCCTGGTGTGCAACTTTATTTTCATAACAATTCGAGTCTGCTTGTCAAAGGACAGATTCATGTTAATGGAACCAAAGATGAACCAGTTGTTTTTCAAGGCGATAGGCTTGAAGATTATTATGCAGACAAACCTGGCCAGTGGGGTGCTTCCTACAAGATTGACGGAAACAAATATTACTTCGGCAATATCCATATCCTAAATGGAAGTGGCGGAAATACAATTGATTACGCCATAATCAAAAATGGCACCAAAGGCATTCAAATAGACAATCACGTTGACGACGAAACCACATTGACGCTCTCTAACACGGTGATTTACAATATGTCGATAGCAGGTGTTTATGCGCAAACAGCCAATTTGAATGTTTATAACACGCTGATTTACAATTGCGACTACTATGCGGCAGCGCTCACATTGGGTGGAAAATACAATTTTGTCCATACAACGTTGGTCAACTATATGGCGCGACATTTAATGCCGTCGTTGGTATTAACCAACTTTTATAAGAGTGACGATGAAATTCATATTTTCGACTTCGATGCGCATTTTGCCAACAGCATAATTTATGGTTCGCTTACTTCGGAGCTGGTGATTGACAGAGCTTTGGACGAAACTGTTAAATCCGATTTCAATTTCAAGTTCGAGAATTGTATGCTCAAAATCAATCCGCAGTTTGATATTAGCGACACGAGTTTGTTTGTCAATATGATAACAGAACCTACCGACTTGCCGCGCTTTGTCAATCCTGCTGAAGGCGATTTTCATCTTGATACTCTGTCGGCGGCAAAAGATAAAGGCAATGCCGCCTATTTGATTGATTTTCCGCTTGATTTGGATGGCGTTATGCGCGACAGCCTGCCCGATTTGGGCGCATATGAAAGGATTGAGCAATGAAACGTACACTGACCATATTATTATTGTCGCTGATTGGGGTTGCGGCTTTTCCGCAAGGTACTGAGTTGCCCGAAGATTTGCGTCAAGCAATTGAAAGTGAGCGTTATCTGCGTGTGATGTTCTACAACTGCGAGAACTTTTTCGACATTGAGAACGATTCGCTTAAAAACGACGATGAGTTCACGCCCGATGGCGAAAAACACTGGACCAAGCAACGTTTCTACACCAAACGGGCGCAAATTGCCAAAGTGATAACGGCCGTTGGCGGTTGGACACCGCCCGATATTGTGGGGCTGTGTGAGGTTGAGTCGCGGCAGGTGATTGAGAGCCTTGTGAACAGTTCGAACCTGCGGCGGTTTGAATACAAATTCTTACACAAAGAGTCGCCCGATAGCCGCGGAATCGATGTGGCTATGCTTTACCAGCCGAAGCGGTTCAAGCCATTCAATGTGTCGTATATCCCTGTGTATGTGAACAAGAACGGCCGTGGCACGCGCGATATAATTATGGCATCGGGAACCACCATTCACGGCGACACGCTGCACGTCTTTGTCAATCACTGGCCGTCGCGGTGGGGTGGGCAGACCGAAACCGATGAATTGCGCCGCGAAGTGGCAAAGATTGTCCGCTCGAAAGTTGATTCGCTTCAGGCTGATAATCAGCGTGCTGCAATCATTATAATGGGAGACTTGAACGACTATCCCGACAACAACAGCGTCTGCGTTGAGTTGCAGGCGCAGACCGATTTCTCAACCATTGAGACATCTCGGTTATATAATCTGGCATACTATATGCAGTTTGTAAAAGGTTGGGGCACACACAAGTACGATGGTGTTTGGGGCATTCTCGACCAGATGATAATCAGTGGCTCGTTGCTCGACGGCAATGGTCCGCTTACCACCACGAAAGACGATGCGCGTGTGTTCAATCCGCCGTTCCTGCTCGAGGCAGACGATACCAATGTCGGATTCAAGCCCTATCGCACCTACGCAGGTTACAAGTATTTGGGCGGCTACAGCGACCACTTGCCTGTATTCCTGAATATTTATCGAAAGAAGTAAGGACTGAAGGACTGACTGATTGAATGACAGAATAACTGAAGGATTGAGAGTTTGACGTATGATGATTAGACTGAAAAATATTATGCTTGTTGCGGCAATGTCAGTTGCCACTTTTGCCAGCGCGCAGACGGCCGACTCTGTTGTAACTCTGCTATTTGCGGGCGATATTATGGGGCACGACTCGCAGATTGCCGCCGCCTACAACGATTCAACCAAAACCTATGACTACACCGACTGTTTCCGCTATATCCGCCCGTATGTTGAAAAAGCCGATTTAGCGGTTGCTAATCTGGAAGTCACGTTTGCTGGGCCGCCATACAAGGGCTATCCGCAGTTCTCGTCACCTGACCAGTTGGCCACTGCTGTCCGCGATTGCGGTTTCGACATTCTGCTCACCACCAACAACCACTCTTGCGACGGCGGTCTGAAAGGTGTAGTCCGTACGCTCGATGTGCTTGATTCACTGAAGATTGTGCACACAGGCACATTCCACGATTCGGCCGAGTGGCGCCGCACTTATCCGTTGATTTACAACGTTAAAGGCTTGAAACTTGCCATCATCAACTACACTTACGGCACCAACGAACTGCCAACCCCGAAAGGCACGGTTGTTAATCGCATTGTCAAACAAAACATTATCAACGATATAGCCGCAGCCAAACGGCAGAATCCCGATTTGATAATCGCTTGTATGCATTGGGGCATTGAGTATGACACAATGCCAAGCCGCACGCAGATACAGCAAGCCGAAATGCTTAAAAAACAGGGCGTTGACCTGATAATCGGCTCACATCCGCACGTGTTGCAACCAATGGAGATGGACACCACCGCCAATCAGTTTTTGGTTTATTCGTTGGGCAATTTTGTGAGTGCTCAGCGCACCGCTCCGCGCGATGGCGCGACAGTCGTAAACATCAAACTTACAAAACGTAACGGCCAGAAACCGAAAATCGAAGCCGACTATCAACTTACGTACGTCCACTATCCGAAAGTTGGCGACAAGCGTCTGTTTTATATTGTGCCTGTGGCCGATGTCGAAAATGGGCTGATTGCGCCAATCAAGTCCGACAATTGGGGCCGCTTGCATCAGTACGCCAAAGAGGCTCGTGAGGTGATGGGGCGGAACGTGAATGTGCCCGAGCGTAAGTGAATAGAGCGGGAGGGTGGTATGTTCGGCATCCGTTACAATTTCGACATTCCTTGTTTCTACAAGAAATATTTGGGCTTTGAATGTCCGTGGTGCGGATGTCAGCGGGCGCTTAAATTGCTGCTAGAAGGCAAGATTGGCGAGAGTATTGCAATGTTCCCCGCCCTGATTCCGCTGATTCTGATGTTCGTGTTTCTTGCTTTGCATTTAATTTTCAAATTTCGGCACGGAAGTCGCATTTTGGTGTCACTTTTTGTTTTGAACATCGTCATTATAACAGTGAATTACATAATTAAAATCTTTTGAGTTATGGAAGAACGTATTGAAAATCTGAATGTTGGCGGCGAACAGTTGCCAAATTCGAGTGCGGCTCTGGTAATGGGCATTTTGAGTATTGCGTGCATTTGCTGCGGTTTTGGCGCGGTGATTGGAATTGTGTTGGGTATTCTGGCGATTGTGTTTGCCAAAAAAGCAAAAACTCTCTACGATGAATCCCCTGCAAAATATACCGAAAGTTCGGCTAAGAACGCCAACGCAGGGCGCATCTGTGGCATTGTCGGTCTCTGTTTTGCTGGCGTTTGGGTTCTTTCTGCCATAACCGTCTGGATATTAATGATATTGGGCATTATCGCCAGCGCAGGATTGAATTTTTGATGGATATTCGTTTAATCGGATAAAATTGGTTAGATATAAAAACGGTAGGGGCGAAATATTTTTCGCCCCTACGTGTTTAAATACGGAATCGATTTTTACGAAATGTTTTGCTACCACATTCAATCCGCGCTCAATCTTTCTGTTAACGAATTTATGTTACCTTTGCCTTTCGTTAAAAAATAGTAACAATTCAAGAAAATGTTTGAAAATCTGTCAGATAAACTCGAACGCTCTTTCAAGATTCTGAAGGGCGAAGGCAAAATCACCGAAATAAACGTTGCCGAAACGCTGAAAGAGGTGCGCAAAGCCTTGCTCGATGCCGACGTCAATTACAAAACCGCAAAGACATTCACCGACACTGTTAAGCAGAAAGCGCTGGGACAGAATGTGTTAACGTCAATCAAACCTGGGCAGTTGATGATTAAGATTGTCCACGACGAGTTGGTTGAACTGATGGGCTCGACGGCCGAAGACATTAATCTGAAGGGCAATCCGACAGTTATTCTGATTGCGGGTCTGCAAGGTTCGGGTAAGACGACCTTCAGCGGAAAACTCGCTAACCGTCTGAAAACCAAGCGCGGACGAATGCCGCTTTTGATTGCGGGCGATGTTTATCGTCCTGCCGCTATCGACCAATTGAAAGTGCTTGGTCAACAGATTGGCGTTGAGGTATATACCGAGGAAGGCAACCAAAATCCCGTGCAGATTGCCACTAACGGACTCAAATATGCGAAGCAGAAAGGCTTCGACCTTGTGATTGTCGATACCGCTGGTCGTCTGGCTGTTGATGAGCAGATGATGGACGAGATTGCCGCCATTAAAAAGGCTGTCACGCCGCACGAGACCTTGTTTGTGGTCGATTCGATGACAGGTCAGGATGCGGTGAACACAGCCAAAGAGTTCAACGACAGACTCGATTTCGATGGCGTTGTTCTGACCAAACTCGACGGCGACACCCGCGGCGGTGCGGCGCTCTCGATTCGCTCGGTGGTGAACAAGCCTATCAAGTTTGTTGGAATGGGCGAGAAGATGGACGCGCTCGACGTGTTCCACCCCGACCGTATGGCCGACCGCATTTTGGGTATGGGCGATATTGTCTCGTTGGTTGAGCGCGCTCAGGAACAGTTCGATGCCGAAGAAGCCCGCGCCATTCAGAAAAAAATCGCCAAGAACACCTTCAATTTCAACGACTTCCTGTCGCAAATCAATCAGGTGAAGAAGATGGGCAATCTGAAAGACCTTGCGTCGATGATTCCTGGAATCGGCAAGGCCGTGAAGGATATGGATATCGACGACAACGCCTTCAAGGGCATTGAGGCGATAATCGGTTCAATGACACCCGCCGAGCGCGAAACCCCCGCCATTATCAACGGCAGCCGCCGCAAGCGCATAGCAGCGGGCAGCGGCACTTCGATTCAGGAGGTTAACCGCCTGATGAAGCAGTTTGAAGACACCAGCAAGATGATGAAAATGGTGAGCGGCGGCAACGGCGCAAAGCGGATGGCGCAGATGATGAGCCAGATGAAAAATATGAGAGGAAGAATGTGATTTATTTAGGAGTTAGAAATTAGGAGTTAGGAATTTTCAACTTGTTCAACCTGTTAAGCTTTAAACTTCTAAACAGCGAAGCGTCTTAACTTCTCAACTTTTAAACTTATAACTTCGATAACTTAGAACTTAAAACTTCGATAACTTAGAACTTAAAACTCAAAACGATATGCAACTAATTGACGGAAAGGCAATAAACCAGCAAATGCAGGCTGAAATTCTTCAGCAGGTTGAAGAGATGGTGAAAAACGGGCAGAAACGCCCCAATCTGGCAGTGATTCAGGTTGGCGACGACGGTGCCAGCACCACTTACGTGAACAGCAAAATCAAGACTTGCCACGCTGTGGGTTTTGAATCCACTGATGTGCGCTTCCCTGCCGACATAACCGAGGCCGAACTGCTTGCTAAAATTGCCGAAATCAATGCCGACCCGAATGTCGATGGCTTGATTGTGCAACTTCCTTTGCCAAAGCATATTAGCGAGAATAAAGTTATTGAGGCTATCGACTACCGCAAAGATGTTGATGGTTTCCACCCAATCAACACTGGCCGTATGGCGATGAGTCTGCCTGCTTTCCTGCCCGCAACGCCTGCGGGAATTATGGAGTTGTTAGCACGCTATAATATTGAAACAGAGGGGAAAGAGTGCGTTGTTCTGGGCCGTAGCAACATTGTCGGTACGCCAATCAGTCTGCTGATGTCGCGCAAATCGAACCCAGGCAACGCCACCGTAACCATTTGCCACAGCCGCTCAAAAAATCTAAAAGAAATTTGCCGCCGCGCTGATATTCTGATAGTTGCAATTGGCAAGCCCGAATTCGTGACTGCCGATATGATTAAGCCGGGCGCCGTTGTTATCGACGTTGGCATTCACCGTCTGCCTTCGACCGAGACCAAATCGGGCTTCAAACTTAAAGGCGATGTCAAGTTCGACGAGGTTGCGCCACTTTGCAGTTACATTACGCCAGTTCCAGGCGGTGTCGGCCCAATGACAATCATCAGTCTGTTGAAAAACACGCTGTTAGCAGGACAGCATAAGATTTACGAATAATAGGTTGATTGAAACAGCAAATAGTGCTTGCGCAAATCTCGTATCGATAGAAAAAACGTTTTGCACTTTCGCTAAAAAGCATTTATTTCGTTGCGTTAATAAAAACAAAATGGTAAACAATTTGAACAGCAAACAGTGGTGGTGGCGCCAGTCCGAAATTTAAGTGGAGGATTAGCCCGTCGGTTTGTTGTAAGATTTAAGCCCGTAAGCACTTCCACTTGCGGGCTTTTTTAATTTACAGACAGAACATTAAACATCAATTAAAAACTATCAAAAAATGGAAAAACAAAAGAGGTTCTTCCTGACGGAGAACGAGATACCAACTCAATGGTACAACATTGTGGCTGATATGAAAAACAAGCCACTGCCGATGCTCAACCCGCAGACTCGCAAGCCGCTTACGGTTGACGAGATGTCGGGACTATTCAACCGCGCCTGCTCGGAGCAGGAGCTGAACACCACCGACCGCTGGATTGACATTCCTGAAGAGGTTCGCAATCAGTACAAAAACTACCGCTCGACACCGCTGGTGCGCGCCTATGGTCTTGAGAAAGCGCTCGACACACCCGCGCACATCTACTTCAAGAACGAGAGTGTCAGCCCCGTGGGTTCGCACAAACTGAATTCGGCTCTGGCGCAGGCTTACTACTGCAAAAAGGAGGGCGTGACCAACATCACCACCGAGACTGGCGCAGGTCAATGGGGCGCGGCTCTGTCGTATGCAGCCAAAGTCTTCGGACTTGATTTGGCAGTGTTTATGGTGAAGGTTAGCTACAACCAGAAACCTTATCGTCGTTTGATTATGCAAACCTATGGCGCTCAGGTGATTGCGTCGCCTTCGATGGGCACACGCGCAGGAAAGAACATCCTGACCGCCAACCCGACCTATCAAGGAAGCCTTGGAACAGCTATTTCGGAAGCTGTTGAATTGGCAATGCAGACACCGAATTGCAAATATGTGCTCGGTAGCGTGCTGAACCACGTTACTCTGCATCAGACGGTTATCGGCCTTGAGGCCGAGAAGCAGATGGCTATGGCCGGCGAGTATCCCGATATGGTGATCGGTTGCTTTGGTGGCGGTTCGAACTTTGGTGGAATTTCGTTCCCGTTTATGCGCCACAACCTTGTCGATGGCAAAAAGACGGTCTTCTTGGCCGCAGAGCCATCGTCGTGCCCGAAACTGACGCGCGGTGTGTTCCAATACGATTTCGGCGACGAGGCAGGTTACACCCCGCTGTTGCCGATGTTCACTTTGGGTCACGACTTTGCACCGGCTCACATCCACGCAGGTGGTTTGCGTTATCACGGCGCAGGAACCATTGTTAGTCAGTTGATTAAAGATGGTTATATGAAAGGTGTCGATATTCCGCAGCTCGAGTCGTTCCAGGCAGCAACATTGTTTGCTCAGGTTGAAGGTATTATTCCTGCACCGGAGTCGGCTCACGCCATTGCAGCTACCATCCGCGAGGCCAACAAATGCAAGGAGGAAGGCAAGCAGAAGACCATCTTGTTCAACCTTTCGGGCCACGGCTTGATTGATATGACCGCTTACGACCAGTATCTGGCCGGCGATCTTACCAACTATGAGCTTCCGCAGGACGAAATCGACCGCAACGTTGCAAAACTTGAGAAGATTGTTTAATTCAATTTGTTGAATAATGGGAAAAACGGGGCTGTGAGGTCCCGTTTTTTTTGTTGTGCTATTCGAATCATGCAAAAAATCAGATTCCGGCAAGTCGGATATTCTTTAATAGTGTATTTTCGCAATTGTTAATATTTTTGATTTAACAAATTTTCTATTTGCATAACTATAAGAATATGAGCTTAATAAAATCAATTTCAGGAATTCGTGGAACCATTGGCGACAAGGTCGGCGAGGGATTGAGCCCCATCGATATTGTCAAGTTCACGGCCGCCTACTCGCAGTGGGTGAAGGAGCAGAACGCTGGCAAAAGCCACTTGCGCATTGTTGTGGGCCGCGACGCCCGCATTTCAGGCACAATGGTGTCGCACATTGTTTTGGGCACGCTCGTGAGTATGGGTATGGATGTTATCGACATCGACCTTGCCACAACGCCAACCACCGAACTTGCTGTTACTCACCATAAAGCCGACGGCGGACTGATTCTGACCGCCAGCCACAACCCTAAACAGTGGAACGCACTGAAATTGCTCAATCGCAACGGTGAGTTTTTGAACGCTGCGGAGGGCAATCGGGTTCTCGAAATTGCTGAAAAAGAGCAATATTCATTTGCCGATGTCGATTCGTTGGGACACATTGAGCAGGATTTGACATTCAACGCAAAACACGTTGCACAAGTTGTTGATTTATCGCTTGTTGATGTTGAGGCAATCCGTAAGGCAAACTTCAAGGTTGTCTTCGATTCAATCAATTCAGTTGGCGGGCTGATTCTGCCAGAACTGTTTAAGGCTCTGGGAGTTACCAACGTCGTCGGACTGAATACCGAGCCAACTGGTAATTTCTTCCACACACCCGAGCCGCTGCCTGAGAATCTGGGGCAGATTTCGGCTGCAATGCGCGAGCAGAAGGCCGATGTGGGCTTTGTGGTTGACCCCGATGTCGACCGTTTGGCCATTGTCTGCGAAGACGGCTCGATGTTTGGCGAAGAGTACACTCTGGTTTCGGTGGCCGACTACGTGTTGAGCAATACTAAAGGTAACACCGTCTCGAACCTGTCGAGCACACGTGCTTTGCGTGATGTGACCGAGCAACGCGGCGGTCAGTATTCGGCAGCTGCGGTTGGAGAGGTGAACGTTGTTGCTAAAATGAAGGAAACCAATGCAATAATTGGTGGTGAGGGCAACGGCGGAGTCATCTATCCCGAACTGCACTACGGTCGCGATGCGCTGGTTGGCATCGCTCTGTTCTTGACGCATCTTGCTAAAAGCCAATGCAAAACATCAGAGTTGCGTGCCAAATATCCTGCTTACTTCATTTCGAAGAACAAAATTCAACTCACGCCAGCGGTTAACGTCGATGCGGTACTGGCCGAAATGAAGAAACGCTATGCAAATGAGCGCGTTAACGACATCGATGGCGTGAAAATCGACTTCCCGACCGAGTGGGTTCATCTGCGCAAATCGAACACCGAGCCGATTATCCGCATCTACGCCGAGAGCAAAAACGAGCAGTCAGCCGATGCGTTGGCACAACGTATAATGGGCGAAATCAAACAAATAGCAGGAATCTGATTGGGACGAATACTTGCCATCGACTATGGCCGCAAACGTTGCGGAATTGCCGTGACCGATACTCTGCAAATTATCGCCACGGGCTTGAAAACCGTGCCTGCGGCTGAATTGATGGATTTTCTGAAGCAGTACACGCAAAAGGAACAGGTTGACACATTTGTGGTTGGCCACGCCAAACAAATGGATGCAACCGATTCGGAATCAATGCAATACATTCGTCCATTTGTCGAAAAATTGAAGAAAGAGTTTGCCAGTACGCCCGTTGAGATGGTCGATGAGCGGTTCACATCGAAAATCGCTTTCCAATCGATGATTGACGGCGGTCTGAAAAAGAAACAAAGACAGGATAAAGCATTGATCGACACCGTAAGTGCGACAATCATCCTGCAATCGTATATGGAACAAAAACAACGAAAATGATACTACCGATAACAGTTTACGGCAATCCGATTCTGCGCAAGAAGGCGCAAACCGTAACCAAAGACCAAGAAGGGCTTAAAGAGTTGATAGCCAATATGTATGACACTTTGGCTGCCGCCGAGGGTGTTGGTTTGGCCGCACCGCAGGTGGGGCAGAGCCTTCGTCTGGTCATCATTGATGCTACACCTTTTGCCGATGATGAGCCAGCCTGCAAAGATTTCAAGCGCACGCTTATCAATCCGGAGATTATTGATTTCCCGACAGATGAGGAAGTTAAATTCAACGAAGGTTGTTTGAGTCTGCCTGGAATCAGCGAGGATGTATGGCGTCCTGACAAGGTTGAAATCCGATACTTTGACGAGAATTTTGTTGAGCATCAGGAAGTTTGGGATGGTATGCGTGCCCGCATCTCACAGCACGAACTCGATCATCTTGACGGCAAAGTCTTCACCGACCATATTTCGCCTATCCGTCGCCGTATGCTTGGCGGTAAGCTGAACGCAATGATTAAGGGAAAGGCTTCAGCTCGATATAAGATACTTAATAATAAGTAGATAGTTATCTGCGCGCTAAGGCGCTGAAATAAATAAGTTCATAAAAAATCCACGAATGTCTTGAACATCCGTGGATTTTATTTTTAACCTAAGGCGTTTTCAGCCTTGATTATCTTACAACCTGAGTGAATTCCGGAGTTTCGTTCTCTTTTGCCAAAACGTAAATCTGTGACTTCATACCGCCTTGACCTTCAACAGTGAAGAGATACTCGGTGCCGCCTTTAATCGGGCGAGAGCCAACAGTAACAGGGTTGCCGAGCGGCATTTGGTAGCTGCTGCAAGCCTGGTTGAAGATTTCTTTTTCTGCATCGGTAACATCCTTCTGCTCAGAGAAATCGGGCAATTGCTCAACTTCGCCTTCTTTGAAGCCAAGTTTAATCAGGAATTGTTCAACTTCGGCCGGAGCTGCGGCAACACGAGCCTGACGAACACCGTAACCGTCCAGAATCTGAGCGTTTTGTGCACTCTGCTGCAATGCTGCAACGCTGGTGTTAAGACCACCGCTGCCGAATGTGCAGAACGGAACAAGTTTCTTGCCTGCGAAATCAGTGTTTTTCAGGAATGTGGCAACCGGAATGGCGTAAGTGCCGCCCCAAATCGGGTAACCCAGGAAAATCACGTCGTAGTCGCTGATGTTTTTGTCAAGCGGCTTGATTTCGGGCAGAGTGCCTTCTTGCTGTTCTTTCTGCCAGCGTTGGATGGTCTGGCCGAAGTCGCCAGAGTACGGTTCAACACACTCAATTTCTGCGATGTCGCAATTCAGTTGTTTTTGAATCTCTTGAGCCACTGTGCGTGTGGTGTTGCTCTGTGAGTAGAATACAACCAATGCTTTTGGCTGTACGGTTTCAGCTTTCTTTGGTGCCGATGTGCAGGCAACAGTAGCTGCCAATGTTGTCGCAATTAATGCCATGCTTTTGATTTTCATTGTTTTAAGTTTTTAGTTAAAATTATCAATTAGTAGAGACGCATCGATGCACGTCT
Organism: Salinivirgaceae bacterium; assembly: GCA_017557785.1. Classification (GTDB taxonomy): domain Bacteria; phylum Bacteroidota; class Bacteroidia; order Bacteroidales; family SZUA-534; genus RUG13583. Next base: position 57,050 of record JAFYYA010000112.1, on the reverse strand, counting down.
GTACAAAGTTTCATTTATTTATTTCAAATAGTAGTCAATCGTTGTCACCACTCTAACCTTCTTTATATGCGGTGTTGTAAAGTCTTCACTAATAGAGAATTGTCCTTGCGATGCATTGCGGATGCTGCCCAAATCGCAGTCGGCGTCCTGAGCAAATTTTTCGGCCACCTGACGGGCGTTGCGTGTGGCTTCTTCAATCATCTCGGGCTTGAGTGAGTTCAGATTGGTGTACTGATATTCCGTCTGATTCTCGTAAGAGTTTCCGCCAATGGCCACGCCCTTTTTCAGCAGTTCCTGCTGCATCTTCATAATCGACATAATCTTAGGCACATCCGACGAGATGACCGTGATGGTGCAACTTGTTTGGTAACGCTCGCGCACGTTGTCTTGCGCCCACTGCTGTGCCAGACGGTCGAGCACCGATGGTGCCGAAACGGTAATCTCATCGTCTTTTATACCATTCTCTTTCAGAAAGTTGACAATAGTTTGCTGTTTTGTCTCAATCAGTTCGTAAAGTTGCCCCATATTGTTGCCCACTTCGTTGAACGACAGCGGCCATACCACTTTGTCGGCCAATACTTCGCGCTCAGCCAGACCTTTTACCGACACAAATCGGTCTTTTTGCGCATAATTATTTATGCCGCAATAGATTAGGAAGCAGCCAAGCACTATGCTGATGCCCAATATTAAAGAGTTTAGATTCTGTTTCATTTCAGTTTGATTATTACGCAAATGTAAAAAAAATGATGGTGATGTTATCCCGATTAAAAGAAGATTTATAGCCATCGGAAGTGCAATTATACTGCGTCATATTTGAAAAACCACAGGAAAAAGTACCTTTGAACAAATTAACACTTACGATTATGAAAACGACTTTGCTTGTATTTCTTTTGTTTTTTGCGACAATAGCATCACACGCTCAAGACAAAATCATATCAAAAACCGACAGCAGTATCACGTTTGTTGTCGATGAAGACCTTCCCGCACCGAAAAGGACAATCTATCAGGATACTCGAAATAGGTATTTGGCATCCAGTTTTACAAATGAATGTTTCAGTTTCGATGATGGCGATGCTTTATACAGTTGTATTTTAGATGCTTATCGAGACCATCGCCCGATTGTGTTGTCGCCCGATATGATTTGGATAACAATTTGTCAAGGTTTTGCGCGGTATGCGAGCACTCATTCCGAGGAACTTCGTTCGATGCTCGTTGACCACGAAGGGAAAATGACACTTAGTGTAGAAATTGAATCCCCATTACAACCGGAAACGTATGACTGGCCTTCTGCCGTTGATTTGTTTTCTGCTTTGATTAAAGAGAATACCAAAAACGATATTGTTGAAACCATTACATCTGATTTTTCGACTACTGACAAAACTTGCCGCATTGCATCGGAAATAACGCTGATGGATTGTGTGAAAGAATATTTCGACTATGAGGTTTTTTACGCTGCGTGCGGCATTCCGTATGTGACACTTACAGGCACAGCCGATGATTGGCGGCGCGTGCTCGACAAAACCAGCAAATTGTCACAATTCGGACTGAAAAAATGGGTGTCGGGTTTGGAGCCTGTTTTAAAACAATTTATTAAGGCTGCCGAAGGAAAGCCAAGTCAGCATTTTTGGCGGTGTATGGTGCAATATATTGCTGTCGACGAATTTCGCGCCCCCGGGTGTTCGCCTGGCGATGACACGCCAACAACCGAAGTCGACGGATGGATTTTGAAGTTCTTTCCCGACGAAAAAGGCAAGACCAAAGGCAGTGTAAAGTGGACTAAAAATATGCCGAGAAATCAGGTCTGTGTTCCTTTCAAGTATAAGGAAATTGATGGCGAAGGCAATGTAACAAAAGAAACCGATATGGAATTTTTGTCAGGTGTTTTTGGATATGAAGTGGATGCTGCAACTGGAGCTTTAACACCAAAAATCGGTTGGGCGGTGCAGTATAAAGAAGACCATTCGTTGTTCAAATTTTAGAGTTTCAAGAATATTGGGAACGTAATAGATTTAGTTTGAGATGGGCGGTGTAATATAAGTTGGGGTGAGAATCTCTGCATAAATGCACAAAATTCAAGCTTTGAAAGGGCGGTGCAAAAATGACAGCAGAGTTACTTCATGGTTTTAGTCTGCACAACATAACGTTCAAGTTTGATTAGAGGAAAGGCTGAATCTTGATAGGATTAGGCCTTTTGTGCATCATACGGATAACCATATTTTTTAAACACTTTCCTAAATCCTTCAACATAAAATTCCTTACATTTACCATAATGTTTTAAACGAAGCGACTATGAAGATAACAGCAAACAACCGTAACGGACAGGCAACGCTCACCATCAGCGGGCGGATGGACACTTCGGCCACAACACAGGCTGCGGCCGACATCGACAGCCAGCTGGCGGCCTGCGGCAAAATCGACAATCTGACCTGCGACGCCTGCGGGCTTGAATACATATCGAGTTCGGGACTGCGTATTCTGCTTGGGTTGGCCAAGCGCTACCCGGGTTTCCGCGTCACCGAGGTTTGCCCCGACGTTTATCAAGTGCTTGAAATGACGGGCTTTACAAAGATTATGAACGTCGAGAAGGCTATGCGGCGTTTCAGCGTCGACGGGTGCCAGGTGATTGGCCGTGGCGGCGTTGGCGTGGTTTACCGCATCGACGACGACACCATAATAAAAGTCTTCCGTGAGGGAACCACCATCGACGAGGTGCAGACCGAAATCACAATGGCCAAAGAGTCGTTCGTTTTGGGAATGCCAACCGCCATCTCGTTCGACATCGTGCGTGTGGGCAGTCAGTATGGGCTTGTGTATGAGTTGCTTAAGGCCGACACGCTGACCGCCTGTCTGAAACGTGAGCCGCAGCGCATCGACGAGTTTGCAAGGCTCTACGCCAGCCTGTTCCGCCACTTGCACGACATCAAGGTGCCAAAAGGCGGCAGCATCCCGTCGTGCATTGAGCGTGAGGAAGAGGCCGTGCGCATCATCAGCCGCTATTTCGACACGCCATCAACCGACCTTATGATGCGTATTGTTCAGGCAATCCCGCAGGGCGACCGACTTCTGCACTGCGACCTTCAGACCAAAAACGCAATGTTGCAGAACGGCGAACTGATGCTGATTGATATGGGCGAGGTTGGCTACGGACACCCGATTATCGATTTGGGACATTCCTATTCGGCAATGGTGTCGCTCGTGGGCGATTACGAGCAGATTATCGGCCTTTCGCAGCAGTTGGCTAACGATATATGGTTGAAGATGATACAATATTATTTCGAAGGCCAGAGCGCCGATTTCATTAAGCACCGCACCGAGCAGATTGCCGTTGTGGGCTGTCTGCGCAACTTCACGTGGCTCTCGTTGAGCAACTCGTTCCCCGACGAGGTGATTCGCCATTGTCAGGAAGTCTTCGCAGAGCGCGTCACCAAACGCAAAGAATATATTTTATCAGTATGCGACACCTTTAAAGATTGGACGTTGGAATAAGAATGATTAATGTTTTTTGTCTCTAACCAAACGAACCCTAAATTATCCTAAAACAAGATTATGGTTTTAGTTTGGATAAGTTTGGTTAGAAATAAATTTAGGATATAGAATGAGCACAAGATTCAGAGAATGGCGTAAGTCACTGAAAACCAAATCGACTTTGGCCATAATCATAACCGCCGCAGTGTTGATTGAAACAACATCGGTGGTGCAGTACAGGTTTGCCAGCGAAGGCATCCGCGAGGAGGTTCAGCATCGCGCCGAGAGCGAGTTGAAAGTTCGCAACCTGAAGATTAACAATGTGATGAGCGCTGTTGAGGTGGCGGTGCAGAATATGGAGTGGATTGTTGAGTTGTGCCTGAATCAGCCAGATTCGATGTACGCCGTAACACGCAAAATGCTCACTTGCAACGATATAATTGTGGGTAGTGCAGTGGCCTTCGAGCCGAACTACTATCCCAAAAAAGGCCGCCAGTTTTCGCCTTATTCCTACAAAACCGACGATGGCACCATCATCAGCAAGCAGCTTGGTACCGACGATTATGAGTACCACGAGATGGAATGGTATGCCGTGCCAATGCGCAACAACCGTCCGCATTGGAGTGAGCCTTACTACGACGAGGGCGGCGGCGAGATGATGATGTCGACCTACTCGATGCCAATTCACGACGCCACAGGCCGCACGGTGGGTATTTTCACCGCCGATGTGTCGCTCGACTGGCTTGGCGAGGTCATTAACGCCAACCGCATCTATCCTTCGTCGGTGAATATGATGATTTCTCGCTCTGGCCAGATGATGGCCTGCCCCGTTGAGAGCCTTGTGATGCGCGCCAACATTATCGACCTGACATCGGGAATCAAAGACACGTCGGTTGAGCGTGTGAACCGCGAGATGATGGCGGGCGGCAGCGGTTGCGCCACTATCACTGATGATGACGGCGAAGTGAACTACGTCTATTACGCGCCCGTCGATAACGGTACAGGCTGGTCGATGGCGGTCATCTGCCGCGACAGCGAGATTTACGAGGGCTTGCGCAAGGTGGGCTTGAATCTGTTTGGGTTGATGATTATCGGCCTTGCGCTTTTGGGTTTCATTATAATGCGTACAATCCGCAGTGTCAACAAGTTACAGATTGTAAACGCCGAAAAGGAACGCATCGGCAGCGAGTTGCACATTGCCAGCGAGATTCAGAAAGGTATGCTGCCGAAGATTTACCCGCCGTACCCCGAGCGCGACGATATTGAGATTTACGGTCATCTGGTTCCTGCCAAAGAGGTGGGCGGCGATTTGTTCGATTTCTATATCCGCGACGAGAAACTATTCTTCTGCATAGGCGATGTGTCGGGCAAAGGTGTTCCCGCTTCGTTGGTGATGGCTGTCACAAGGGCACAGTTCCGTACTCTGTCGGCGCACGAGTCATCGCCAGACCGCATTGTCACGGCTATGAACGATGCAATGTCGGAAATGAACGATGCCAATATGTTTGTAACGTTCTTCATTGGCGTGCTCGACCTGCCGACGGGCCGTATGCGCTACTGCAACGCGGGCCACAACTCGCCGTTGCTCATTGGGTCGGGTGTGGGAGTGCTCAAGTGCGGCTCAAACATTCCAATCGGCGTGATGCAGGGCTGGAAGTACACCGCGCAGGAGACGCATATCGACTGTGGTACAACCGTTTTCCTGTTCACCGATGGTCTGACCGAAGCCGAGAACATCGAGCACGAACTTTTCGGCGACGACCGTATGGTGCAAGTGTCGCGTGAGGCTCTTGCCGCCGATGTGCATCAGCCCGAAGTGTTCATTGGCCGTATGAGCGATGCCGTGCGCGATTTTGTTGGCAATGCCGACCAGAGCGACGACCTGACAATGCTGGCCGTACAGTACACCAAACAACAGATTGACGAGAAATTCCAGCGCAGTGTGACGCTTCACAACAATATCGATGAGATACCGAGTCTGGCCGAATTTGTCGAGGGTGTGTGCGAGGCCGTAGGTTTCGACGCATCGTTGACAATGCAGATGAATCTTGCCATTGAGGAGGCTGTGGTGAACATTATCAACTACGCCTATCCGCAAGGAACACACGGAGTTATCAATATCAAGGCGCAAGCCAACGATGTGCGGCTGAAGTTTGTCATAACTGACAGCGGTGCCCCATTTGACCCAACCGTCAAAGAGGATGCCGACATCACTCTGTCGGCCGAACAGCGCCCCATCGGTGGTTTGGGAATACACCTTGTGCGTCAGCTGATGGACAGTATCAATTACGAATACACCGACGGCAAAAACGTTCTTTCGCTGCGAAAAAAGTTGAAATAGCAAACCTGAAAAAATAAGACCTTTGCACCAATATTATTGAACACAAAATGGACAGCATAGTATTTCTCGGCTTGAACGGATATGCGTGGATAACCATCGCCACCATAGCGGGCATCTTCGTCATTATGGCGCGGACTCGCATACGGGCGGAGGTTGTGTTTCTGGGCGCGCTCACGGTGCTGCTCGTCACGGGCGTTGTGACGGAGGAAGAAGGAATGGCGGGCTTTGGGTCGGAGCCAGTGGTGGTTCACGCGGCGTTTTTTGTCATTATTGCGGCGCTCATCCACACGGGCGTGCTCTACTGGCTGTCGAAAAATGTGCTTGGAACGCCTAAAACACAGGTGGGCGCTATGCTGCGGCTGATGATTCCTGCCAGTGTGCTGTCGGCAATGATGAACTCGGTCAACATTGTTGCTCTGCTCATCGACGCGGTGAAACTGTGGGCGCACAAACTTGGTGTGGCGCCGTCGAAACTGCTGCTGCCGTTGAGTTACGCTGCCGCGATGGGCGGAATGTGCACACTGCTCGGCAACTCGTCGAACTTGGTGATTGCAGGCCTTTATCTGAAACAGACTGGTGAGACGATGAACGTGTTCGAACCGCTTGTACCTGGACTCATACTCACTGTTATCGGCACTGCCGTAGTGATTCTTCTGCAACGGCTCATTCCTGAACGCAAATCGTCGGAGCACACCTTCGAAACCACAAGCGACTACACCGTCGAACTGATTGTGCCGACTGACAATCCAGCCGTTGGCTGCTCGGTTGAGGAGGCTGGACTCTACAACGTGAAAGGCGGTTCGCTGGTCGAGATTGTCCGCTTCGACAAGGAAGTGATAATGCCCGTTCCGAAAACCGAATGGATTCTGGGTGGCGACCGTCTCATTTATGCTGGACAAATCAACGAGATTCTCGAACTCAAGCGCACGCACGGTCTTGCCGCCGCCGACCATCACGTATGGAGCATCAACGATATCGATACCAGCCGCAAGATGCGCACCGCATACATAACCTTCGGCAGCGACCTTATCGGCAAATCGATGACGCAGTGCGACTTTGAACAGAAAAACGACGTTGTGCTTGTGGCTGTGGCGCGTCAGGGGCAACGAGTTGACGGTCAGCCGCGTGAGATAACGCTTCAGGCAGGCGATACGCTTCTGCTGGAATGTCCCGCAAAGGGCGAGAGCCAACTCGAGACCAACAACCGCCGCAGTCTGACGTTCTTCGATTCGCATTTTGTGCCCGAAATTGGCTCTAAGACAATTACTTCGGCAGCCATACTGTTGCTGATGTTCATTTTCTCGTCGTTCCACGTAATGCCGCTGATGGCCACCACAATGCTGGCCGCAGGTCTGATGATGATTTTCAAGTGCTGCAGGTTCGACAATGTGGTGAAATACATTGAGTGGGACATTCTGCTCATTCTGGGCGCCACGGTGGTTTTCTCGACGGCCATTACCAAAACTGGCATTTCGGGCGCTCTGGCACAAAACATTATCGATGTTTTCGGCACCAATCCCTACGTGATACTGGCCGTGATGTGCCTGATAGCGTCGGTTGTGACCGAATTTGTGGGCGATGTTGGCGCAGCCGCCATTTTCTTCCCCGTAATGTACGGTCAGGCCGAAATGCTGGGCTGCAACCCAATGCCGTTTGTTATGTCGCTGATGCTCTGCGTCACGTTCAGTTACTCGTCGCCCATCGGGTCCATTCAGAATATGCTTGTTTTCGGCCCCGGCTCGTTCCGTTTTTCCGATTTCGCGCGGGTGGGCGTCTGGCTTCACATTGTTCTGCTTGTGGCGATGCTGGCCGTTGTAAATATTATGTATCCAATGTATATTTGACATCAAAATTGAAACGAATATGAAAACCGAAATTCAACAACAAGGCGACACCGTCACTGCCATTCTCGAAGGCCGTCTCGACACCGCCGCCGCCCCCGAAACCGAAAAAGAAATTCAGCCGCTCTACGAACTGACCGGCCAAACTATCGTGTTCGATTGCTCGAAACTAGAGTATATCTCGTCGAGCGGTCTGCGTATTTTTCTCGGGGTGTTGAAGAACGCCAAACCCAAAGGCAGCCGTGTCAGCATTATCGGTCTCAATCCCGATTTGAAGAACATTTTCGCAATGACCGGCTTCAACCACTTGTTTGATGCAGTGGAGTGATTCATCTTTTGCAGATTCTTATTCTCAAGCGGATTCCCGGTGCTAGGGAGTCCGCTTTTTTGTGCCATTATCCTTCCTGATCGATTCTTTTCCAATCGATTAGCATAAAAACGCGCTATCTGTGCGAAAAATCAAAAAAAAAACTAAAAATTTTTCAAACCTATGTGCGGGTTTCGCACACCCTGCTTCTTTTCTTTGCCCCGTGAACATTAAAAAGAGTGCGAAATGAAACTTCAAAATCTGTGCGGAAAATTTGCACAATTCAAAATTGTTGCTACATTTGCATTACTCTTTCGAGAGTGTTCTTTGAGTGAATGTGCATCAAGAGTCGGCCAAGAGCCGCCCCAACCGAGCACCATAATGCCACGGTGGGAAAACGATGCGAATTGATTGTTTAACTATTAATTAAAAATGATTATGGAAAATCAAAAATTTCAGCATCCCGAAGGGAAAATCCAGTTGATGAACGGAACGTTCATTGATTGCTATCCGTTGCAACAGCCTGAAGGCGAGATTGACAACTCGTTCCGTCTCGATACCACAGGTGAGTATCTTGTGATTAGTCGCAAAAAGAGAACGCCGCAGGAAATCGAACAGCGGAAGGAGGAAGAGGCTAAAGCCAAGCAGGCAGAAGACTACTTCGCCGCCAATGCTTTCCTTTTTTTCGACAACCGTGAACGAATTTTGGCCGACAGCCGTATGTTTCTGGCGCCCGTGCCCGTGCAGAACGGTCTGATGTATACGGGTACAAGCGGATTTCAAAAGCCCACGTTGGGCGTTTACATTGAGTGGTGGCAGAATTGTCTGTCGTCGAATATTACCGACAAGCGCGACCATTGGCTTATTTATCATTTTGGCGGCAGCCCGTTGAGCGGTTTTAATATTAGCAGTGCGGTGAATGCAAATGGCGAAAAGCGGGAACTTAACATTATGTCATTTAGCCATTTGTGGCGGCAGTTTGTTGAAATCAACAAGCGCTACGACGATGCCAAAAAACGATACGAGGCTTACACTATCGATAAAGTTATTGAATTGCTGAAAAGCGACGTACGCACGATTGACACCCGTCTGAAAAGCGATGCCTTCTTTCTGACGCAGGAAATTGAGCGCAAAAAGGCCGAATTAGAAAAGAAGGTGTATGATTCGTCTGAACGTGAGAAATATCGTCAGACGCTAATCGAGTTCGACGAGCAATACAAAGAACTGTCAAAACAGTTGTCTTTCAATAAGTTTGCGCCAGTAGGATTTTGGATTGATATCCACAAAATCCATAAAAACCTATCGGCCATTCTGCCTACTAACGAATGCAAGCGATTGTATGTCAGTTTTTTGCAATACGTTGTTGATGCCTTGAAAAAAGAAACCGAACAAATTGTGGAGCGTGAGGCCGAAAACCGCAAACAGCAGATTTTCGCGGAGATAGAAGCGCGGAAAGATGCTGTGGTGAACTTCTACATTGAGTATCAGGCACGTGAAAAGCAGTTGGAAGAATATGAAAAACAATACAAAGCCGAAGTGGCTGAACTGAAACACCGCCTGCGCGCGGGCTCTATCGGCAACAAAGGCTACCAGAAGGCTTTCACGCCGCTTCGCAAGAATATGGAGCAGAGGAAGTTCGATTTGGACCACTTTAAGGTGAAGTCGATTAACGAGATTTTTGGTCGCGGAGATTCAATTTCCGACGGCGGTTATTTTGAATACATTAAAGATTTCTTGAAAGCGCGAAAGTGATGTTTTGTGACCTGTGGCAAAAAAATCTTCAAAACCTGCGCGGCAATCTCGCGCAGGTTGCGGTTTTCTTTTACCCAAAAAGATGTTGAACAACCTAAAACTTAAAACTATGAACGCAATAAAATCTTCATACGAAAAGTGGACCGCCGAGCACGACATTGCAATTATAACAGCCAGTCGGGTGGCTTACACCAACGCTACGCCTTACACACAGGAGGCCTTGAATAAAGACTGGAACCTCGATGGCCATATCTATTCAAAAGATGAGAATGAGTACCGCAAAAACAGTTTATGGGCCGCCTTGGTGGTGGCTCTCTTTGGTGTTGCAAAGTTGAAATCGGCATTCGGAATGGATAAAACCGCACCCGAAAGCACTGAAAAAGTGTTTGTTGTTATCAACCGACTCGATGATGCCAAGTTCTTCGAAAAATGTTTCGAAATGGCGGAATACTTCAACCAGGATTGCTTCTTTTTCAAGGCGAAAGACGGGGAAAAGCCTACCGATGCTGTGTGCGTGGGCACAAATATGTCCCCCGAATTGGGCTACAATGTGAAAATCTCGTGCGGCGCGTTCTGCGCCAAAGCGGTGAACGATTATCTGCGTCGGATTTCCGCTTCGTCGTTCGGTGGCGGTTTGCCCGAAATCGACAATAATAGTCTGTTTTTCAATGGTGAGAGTCAGGATTTTGGTTCCGATGGCGCAACATACGCTTGGGCTCACGGTGTTCTTGGCGCAATGGCAATGCACGCACGGGGGAATAATATTTGGAGAGACATCAACGAAACAAAGCATATAAATCCTGATATTCAGGTTTTTACTCGCGAAGGCCGTTTTAGAAACATACTGACATTTGCCGTGCTGGCGGTGCAAAATTCCGATACGGCAGACACTCACTCGAAAGGCAAGAAAACGCGCGAATCGGTGTCCGACAATATTAAAAGTTATGTCAGCGTGCCCGCCGAAGGTCGTGTTGGCGGTTACACTGGTAATTTGTTAATTGTCACAAACATACTATTTGACCATGTGAAAAAGATTGCCGAAAAATGCGGTCTGCCGTCGTTTTGTTTTGCGGATGTCAAAAACGGTGTTATTGAATACTGGGCGGCGGAAAATGAAAACAAACCATACAATTGGTTTTCAAACGATTATGTAAAGAAAGACAAAATCACAGACTTTCAATTCCCTGACGGATTAGCAACAGGCTATGCCGTTGAAGGCGATAGTTATAAATTCACATTACCCACCGAGGCTCTTGCCGATGTTTCGGCAAAAATGCAAACCAATATCGACAAGTATTTCAATGGCAACAGCGCGATTGTTGATTGGTGTATGAACCACGTAGGGTACGAAAAATATATAAGGTGGGAAAGGCTTTATAAATTCGAGTGAGGTTTATTGAGAAACACCGCAGCAAAAAAAATAAAAATTCTTCAAACCTATGCGCGGGTTTCGCACACCTTGGGGTTTTTCTTTGCGGTGTTAAACCAAAAAAGAAAGGAGCAATTATGCAGACTATTGAATCAACAAAACAGGAGATGACGCTGCTCAAAGCAGTGGAGCAGATTGTGGAACTGTCGCGCGACTCGCGGCTCGAACCCGAATTCTTCAGTGCGGCCGCCGAGCCAATCAACTATCTGGCTGGCAGGCTCGAACTCACACCAGAGCAGTGCGTGCTGATGGCTCTGTTCATCAACAACAGCGACGATGGGTGCACCAGCGTTCGCGACCTAGCAAAGCATTTGGGTTGCAGCACAACACGCATTTTGAGTTTGCTGAAAGAGATTGACGGTCTGGTGAACCGCGATATGGTGCGCTGCAACCGCGAACGTCGGATGATGCGGTTCGACGGCAGCGGCGGTGGAATAACGTACCGCGTGCCGTGGCCTGTGGTGGATGCCTTTATTCACGATAGGGATTTCGAACCGACCAAGTATCAGAATCTCACCAACGAGGACTTTTTTGGTGCCGTGTGCGATATTTTCGACCAGCGTGCCGAGAGCGATATAAGCACCGACATGGCCGCTGAACGCTTACAATCGCTTATGGCCGATAATAGCCATCTGGCTTTTGTTCAGCAAGTTAAGAAATATAAGTTGGATGCCGAAGATGAAAATCTGCTTTTGATTTTTGCGCATCTGCTTATCAATGAAAACAATGACCATGTTGGCTATCGCGACATCGATTTTTTCTACGACCGAAAGCGTGCGTTCGAAAATGTCAAGAATCAGTTAGGTCGCAACTTGCATCCGCTTGAAAAAGCGAAAATCATTGAGTGCACAAAGAATAACGGTTTTTTCAATACAGAATCGTTCCGCATTTCCGGCTCTGCCAAAATGGACCTTTTCCCCGAATTGGACCTTGATGCGGCGGAAGCCGAAGACACCAAGCGCCGCGATGTGGTTAAGCACGAGGACATTGTGCCCAAGCAGCTCTTTTTCGACAAGAGCGTTGAGGAGCAGATTTCCGATTTAGCCCAACTGCTCGATGAGGAGCACTATCGCGACATCTGCAACCGAATGAAAGACAGCGGCTACCGTTGCGGATTCACCTGCTTGTTCTACGGCGCGCCAGGAACAGGCAAGACCGAATCGGTGCTGCAACTTGCCCGCCAGACAGGGCGCGACATTATGCAGGTCAACATCTCGCAGATAAAAAGCATGTGGGTTGGCGAGAGCGAGAAGAACACCAAGCGGGTGTTCGATATCTATCGCGCAATGGTTGAGAAACAGAAGGTTACGCCCATTTTGTTCTTCAACGAGGCCGACGCTATCATCAGCAAGCGGTTCGAAAATGTTGACCGTTCGGTTGACCAGATGTACAACTCCATGCAGAACATCATCCTTCAGGAGATGGAGACATTGAACGGCATTCTGATTGCCACCACCAATCTGGCCAAAAACTTCGACAAGGCTTTCGAGCGCCGGTTCCTTTACAAAGTCAGGTTCAACAAGCCGACACGTGAGGCGCGCGAGCATATCTGGCGCACAATGCTGCCCAAATTGTCGGATGCCGACATCAGCGTTCTGGCCGAGAAGTACGATTTCAGCGGCGGACAGATTGAGAACATCGCGCGGCACTACACCATCGACACCATTCTGCACAGCGACCAAGCGGCCACACTCGCCACACTCATCCGCCACTGCGACGGCGAACGTATTGAGAAGAACGAGAAAAAGGCAATCGGCTTCGGAAACTGATTATGATTGAGTGGTTTTAAAAATATCGGATGCGACTTGCCGCAGAAAAACTATATTTGTGATGCAAATACTACAATGAAGTCGGAAGAATGACATATTCCAGCGAAATAGTACTCTACCAGCCTGACGATGCTGTGAAACTCGAAGTGCGGCTCGAGGATGAGACCGTATGGCTCACGCAGGCGCAGATGGCGGAATTGTTCGGAGTGAAAGAAAATAATGTAACTTATCATATACAAGGCATTTACAAAACTCACGAACTTGAGCCATGGGCAACTACTCAAAAAATTAGAGTAGTTCGTCAGGAAGGCAATCGAATGGTGGCGCGTCAGATTGATTTCTACAATCTCGATATGATTATTTCGGTAGGATACCGTGTCAATTCCATTCGCGGCACACAATTCCGCCAGTGGGCGAACCGCGTGCTGAAAGACTATCTGCTGAAAGGTTACGCCATAAACCAGCGACTGACAAAAATCGAGAACCAGTTGGAGAGCCAGCAAAACCTTCTTGCCCAACACTCTGAGAAAATCGATTTCTTTGTGCGCACCGCACTGCCGCCCGTTGAGGGAATTTTCTACGACGGCAATATGCTTGAGCCGTTTGGGTTTGTCAATGGTTTGATTCGTTCCGCCAAACGGCGCATTGTGCTGATTGACAATTATGTTGACGAAACCATTCTGCTTCGGTTGGCCGAACGCGGCCGCGGAGTGAAGGCACGAATCTGCACGCAGCAGACTTCGCCGTCGTTTAACGTGGCGCTGCAGCAGCACAACCAGCAGTACGAGCCAGTGGAACTGACCGTTTTCACAAAATCGCACGACCGTTTCCTGATTATCGACAACGATGTTTACCACATTGGCGCGTCAATCAAAGATTTGGGCAAACGGTGGTTCGCTTTCTGCAAAATGCAAGTGTCGGGCAGCGAGATTTTAGGGAGACTTAATTAGATGAAACATAGAACACTAAAAAACACTATTGAATGAAGTAAAAACAAATTTGATTTAACATATTTATTAACAAAGCATTGGCTGTTATTCTTGTCCAAATCAAAAGCCTGCAAACTGATGATTTAGAATTATCGGATAATCGCTAATCCACGGGAAGTCTGTATTTCCGTTTCAATCCGCAAAGAGTTGATGCTCACACTGAAGGGTGTGGGTGTTTTCTGCGGATTGAACGGGGTTCTTGCAGGCTCCCCGTGGACAAGATAGAAAGGCTCGCACCTTTCTTCTATTCGATAATGAGATTGATGGTTGATGCGCAAACTATCAATCTATTATGGCTTACGAAAATCTTCGCGAGGAATCGCAAAAACTGAAGGTTGCCGCCGACTGGTTCCCAAAGTTCGACTGCACCGACATCATCAAACGCATTGATTTTGCAGTAAAAATCAAACGAGACGCCGCATCTATTGATTTTGAAGATGAGTATTTGCTTTGGGCGGAAGCCAAACAACAACCAACCGATGTTTATCAAATGTTGGCGCAACTAATTCTGACCATTAGGGCTGATGCTTATGACCGTGTGCCGCCAAAATTCATTGGTTGTTTCGATTGTGAAAAAATCGCTTTCATCGAGTACCACTACGTGCTGCCAATTCACAACGTGAACGATTTTAATTGGAAACAAACACCATCTGCGGTTGATGCAAAAACCATTGAAACAGTGCGTAATACGATTAATGCAAACCGTATTTTTACTTTCTATTTCGATACCGACCGTACTGAACTGAAAAATTTCATTAAAGCCAATTTTAACCTTGATTCAAATACGAATCTGTTCTCGACACTTATCGACAAAAACAACTTCATTTTTGTTTATCAGAAGTGGCAAAAGATGGTAATACCTTATATTGCAGCCGATTGGGATTTGCTTAAAAAGAATTACAGCGTCTACGACCGTGATTTCTTTTTGGCTGAACTGAACATCGATGATAACGGAACCACAGAAGCACACGATGACAAAATAGTTAACCGAGATTTTTATATCACCTTTGATGCAAAGTCAGAAAAGCCATACCAACTCAAAAGAACCGACAATTTCGGTATGGAGTTTGTCATTCCGTTTGGGTTTAAAAAAGATGGTTTACGGCACTACACCGATTTTTGGAAACGCTATCGTCGTCCACCACAGAATGAGTACTGGGATTATATTGTAGAGCGCGTTGATTTGCTTGTTCCGCAAGATGTTCGTGAGCGTAAGGGGTCTTTTTTTACACCGCAAAAATGGGTTGAAAAAAGCCAACAGTATTTGTCTGACGTATTGGGCGAGAACTGGCAAGACGAGTACTACATATGGGACTGCTGTGCTGGTACAGGCAATATGGAAGTGGGCTTGACTAACAAGTATAATGTTTGGGCAAGCACCATCGATCAACAAGATGTTGATGTGATGCACGAACGCATTCGCAACGGAGCACAACTATTGGATAATCACGTTTTTCAATTTGATTTCTTGAACGATGATTTCAATTCAGAAAAAGTTCCTGAAGATTTGAAAAGAGTTATTTCCGATCCTGAAAAACGCAAGAAATTAGTGATTTACATCAATCCACCATATGCTGAAGGTACAACAGCAACAACTGTAACTGGTACTGGCTCAAATAAGGCGGGTGTTGCTACGTCTCACAAAACTTACGAGAAATATAAAAACATAATAGGTAAGGCAACAAACGAAGTTTATGCGCAATTTTTCATTCGTGTTTACAAGGAATTGCCATCTGCAATGCTTGCGGAATTTTCAACAATGAAACTTCTGCAGTCTATTAGTTTCAAGGAATTTAGAAAGGTTTTTCAGGCAAAACTCGAAAAGGCTTTTGTTGTTCCATCGAAAACATTTGACAATGTAAATGGGGACTTTCCGATAGGTTTCTTAATATGGAATACACAAAAGAAGGAAGTGTTTAGCGAGATTCTTACAGATGCTTTTGATGCGCAAGAAAACTATATCGGACAACGCAAATTCCAAGTAGATGATGAAAATTCATTGCCGATAAATAATTGGGTGAGACAATTTTCTGAAACAAAAGAAAATGCAAAAGGTCTTTTGGATACGCGCGGCAATGATTTTGCAAATCAGAGGTATGTATATATTACACATCAATCATTTGTAATTACGGCTCATAGTATGGGCATTTATATCTCTGAAAAGAATATTTTGCCTATTTCTATATATCTCGCAGTTAGACAAATAATTCCGGCTAGATGGCTTAATAACAAAGACCAATTCCTTTTCCCGAATGATGGTTGGAAAGTGGATGCAGAATTTCAAACTAATTGTTTGATATACACTTTGTTCCATGGACAAAATAAAATATCGGTGACACAAGATGTAAACCATTGGATTCCGTTCTCAGAATCGGAAGTTAACGCTAAAGAGAGGTTTGAATCGCATTTTATGATTGATTTTTTGGCAGGGAAAATTGTGTCTGGAAAACCGAAGGATTTGTTTACGGATGCATCGGTAGAGACGCAATGCAATGCGTCTCTACAATTTACCGATGAGGCAAAGGCGGTTTTAGACGCTGGTCGCGATTTGTGGCGTTACTATCACCAACAACCCGATGCAAATGTCAATGCATCGCTTTACGACATCAAGGAATATTTCAAAGGCCGCGATAAAAATGGGCGAATGAAAAAAACATCAGACGATGCTCAATACAACGAACTATTTTACAATCTGCAAGTTGCAATGAAGCGTTTAGGAGCAAGCATTCAGCCGAAAGTGTATGAATACGGCTTTTTGAAATAACCATCGCAAAAGCGCAAAACGCAAACAAAAAGCGGAAATTCCAAGCAGGGAAATCCGCTTTTTTGTTATCGAACAGCCACGTTTCAGTTCTGGTCGCGGAAGAACTGTTCCAAATCGTTCCACTCGTCGGCCGAGAAAAGGTCGTCGCCCAAATCGCTGGCGTAGTCGAGAATCAACTGCTGGCCTTCGGTGAAGGGGCTGTCGTCGTCCACAAAACCGTCCGTAACACTATCGTAAATCTTGCCGTGCACAATTGTCGGCTTTTTAAAATCCGACGCATGCAGATACGGACAATCTGTTATAGAAATGTCGCCGTGCACAACCATTGGCAGATTCAATTCCTTGTCTCTGAGCGAAAATTTTTTGCTGCAATCTTCAAAAATCAAATCGCCAAAAACTTCGCTCGGCAATCCTTCCAGCGAACCGATTCTGCAATTTCTGATTTTGAGGTTGCGCGCATACAGAAATCTGTATTCGGGGTAGTAGTCGAAAATCGTTTCAGTTTCAACCTTTTCGATACAAAAATCGGCTTCGCTGCCGTCGACAAATACCAAATGCCCCATTGGAATCAGTTTGTAACTGCCACGCACGAGGAAAGCGTCCAAAAACGCCCTGAAATCAGCGTCTCGGTCGCCAGTGGTGTTGTGTCTCAGATATTCTGTTCTAACTGCCATATCACATATTCTTTTGTTATTTCGCAAGTTACGCAAATTCATTGTACGATTTGTACGTGATTCAATATTATTTTTTTTCATTATTTCATATTTTTTATAATATTAGACATTTATAATACTGGAATCCTTTTAAAAATCCTGAAATGTATTTTTTTGTTGCTCAATTATCTATGGCCATTTTGCGCGACTCACATTTCAAGGCGGATTCTTTGGCCTTACACCCGCTTCGGGGTGGCGATTTGTTCTGCGTTGTTTCATGGGTTCCGATTTCCATATACATACCTTTTTTATTTATATATATAATTCGACAGAGAAAGTCGTGACTCGTTTGAAATGGTATCAGAATGGCGGATTGACGCCTGATAATTAGTGATTTATAAAAGAAGCAAAATCGGAGGTCCCTGGTTGAGGAACACAAAAAAACGAGAAAAACGGCGTGAAAACGTGTAAATCTGATTGAATCGGAAGGAATCGGGTGGAAGAACAGTTATCGGGGAATGTGATGAGAAATCAAAAAAAACTGAAAATATTTTCAGTTACGCAAAAAGGCTGCGTAGTGGGTGTTTTCCTTTGCAGCGTCGAAAATTCAAAAAAACTCAAAAATTCTCAAACCCTGCGCGGCAATCTCGCGCACCTTGCGGTTTTCTTTGCAGCGTGATTTTGAAAATATGAAGAGGAAATGCTATTTGGATACATATTATAAATTATTGAATATCAAAGAAAATGGCTATGAGACGACACTTAATAACACTCAACCCCGATTTTGGCGACGCATTGTTTTGGGACGAGGAGGAAAATCTTGTAGGTCACCACAATGTGTTGTATCTGAACTACGAAGAACCGAACGAAATAGAAATCGACCTTTCGTCAATCGCAGGACTGGAAAAATGGTACTCAAAATGGTGCGAGTACGAAGATGATTTTTGTTTGCACCACAAAAATGTTGAAAAAGAGGCGTTAGCCGAATGGTGCAAGCAAGGGATAGAACTGTCGAAACAGATAAAATCGCTATTACCAAGCGATTCCGATTTGTTGTTTGTCAGCATTCTAACTGGCGAGAAATACCTTTTTAGTAATGGAGAACCGCAAAAAATAACTTGAATAATATTTTCGGTTACGAAAAAAAACAAAACCTGCGCAGCAATTTCGCGCACCCTGCGTTTTCTTTTGCCCCGTGAACATAAAAAAGGAGGAGTTATGAAAGTTATCAGCATTCTTAAAAAGCACCCGTTCGACGAGTTTGCCGCCGACTTCGCCCACCTGTTCGAAGTCAACAGCAGGCAGAAACTGACCGAGGAGACGCTCGGACTTTGGAAAGAACTTTTCGGCAAATGGGTGGCCGAATATCAGCCGCAGGAAACGCCGTACCATATCCGCATTATTTGGCGCTGGGAGTACTGCTCGCCGATGTGCGATATGAACTGCGCCGTGTTTGAGCGCCGCGATTTGAGAGGTTGCGGAGCGGTGTTCGCCCACGACTCGCGCAACGAGTTTCTGAATATGTCAGTCGGCTGCGACCGCGACGTTGAGTTGACCGAAACAGAATTGGCCGCTGGCCTGTTCTACGAGATGACCTACTATCCGCCTGAAAAGGATATAGAGTTGATGTTTTGGAGAAAACACAAACCAACACAATAAACGAGTAATTATTTAAAACCCTAAAAGCGATTGACTATGGAAAAGTTATATACAAGTTGGACTTTGGAGGAGAGACACAACGGCGTAAAAGACGAGTTTGGTGTTTTCTACAGCACCGATGGCGAACGACTGACAGGTTGCGAATACGAAGCCCGTTTCGATTCATACACAGTGAGATACGGCACTAAAATTATTTGCGATTCGGCCTTTTCAAACAAATGGCTGAAGCAAATCGAAATCCCCGACACGGTCATAGCCATTGGCGACTGGGCTTTTGAAAGTTGCTATTTTGAGCGAGTTGAACTTCCAATTTCGGTTACGACCATAGGCAAAGATGCTTTTAATTATTGCACTAATTTGGAGCAAATATCTTTACCAAATGCGCTCAAAAGTATTGGCAAAAATGCGTTTTGGTCGTGCTATCATCTTACTGAAATCACCATTCCTGCGTCGGTTGAGGAGATTGGTGATGGCGCGTTCAGCCGTTGTGTGCGTCTGACTGCAATAAAAAGCCTTTCACCACGGTTTGTGGTTCAAGACAACTTTTTGATTGACAGGCAAGAACACCGACTAATCACTTATTTTGGCAATGCTGAAACCGTGATAGTCCCCGACACTATAAAAATCATTGGTTATGAGGCTTTTGACGGGTGCGATGCGATACACGAGATTGTTCTACCCGAATCGGTTACGAAAATTGGAGAATCGGCATTTGATAGTTGCGAGAACTTGCAGAAAATCAACATTCCCCGTCGGGTTAAAACCATTGGCAAAAGTGCGTTTTCTAGTTGTAAGGCATTGCAGGAAATTGTTATACCACAATCTGTTACAACGATTAGTGAGCATGCATTTTACGGTTGTAGTTCGTTAAAGGAAGTCACAGTTCCCGATTCGGTGAAAAACATTCACGACAGTACTTTCAGCAGTTGCTATTCACTGGAACAAATCACTCTGCCCGAAACAATCACGCACATTGGCGACAACGCGTTCTCGTGGTGTAAATCGTTAAAAGTGTTGGAAATACCACAATCAGTTATAGGGATTGGCTGCAATCCGTTTTGCGAGACTTATCTTCGTCTTGTATCACATTCGCCACGCTTTGTGGTTCAGAATGATATGCTTATAGACACCAAAACACACCGTCTCATTTCGTGCTTGAACGATATGTCTGTTGCAAAAGTGCCTGAATCGGTAAAAGTTATTGGAGATGACGCATTTAGCAGATGTAAACACCTTCGGAAGGTTTCGCTGCCGAATACAATTACGCGAATCGGTTTTAGTGCTTTTTTCGAGTGCGGGCAGTTGCGGACAATCAATCTGCCTGACTCACTGAAATTTATTGATTATGATGCTTTTGAATGTTGCTACAGGCTTCACCGAATTGTCGTTTCCGAAAAGGAAATGAATCGCGTTAAGAGCAAGTATATGTTGGAATCGTATCAGGTGAACAGGCTTTGCCTTGCGTCAACCACCGACTGTTGCAAGATTAAGGATGGTGTGCGCGACGAGTTCGGTGTTGTTTACAGCCCCGACGGGGAGCGGCTTCTGCATTGCGAAAACGATGAAATAGATTCATATTCAATCCGAAAGGGAACAAAAATCATTTGCGACGGCGCGTTTGAATACAGCAATCCGCGGCAAATTGAGATTCCCGACACCGTTACAACCATTGGCAATCTGGCGTTTTTCGATTGTCCGCGGCTGGAGCAAATCACTCTGCCCGATTCGGTTGTCAGCATTGGTTTTCAGGCGTTCGAGGATTGTAAGTCGTTGCAGAAAATCGTTATTCCACAGTCGGTTGCAGTTATTGCCGATGCCACATTCCGCGGATGCGATTCGTTGCACGAGGTGGTATTCCCGAAATCGATTAGGTATATCGGTAGCGAGGCGTTTGCAGGGTGCAAGTCGCTCGAAAAGGCCGACCTTCCGAACTCGTACCTGACTATTGGCGATGCGGCTTTTGCGTGCTGCGGGCGGCTGGAGCAACTCACTTTGCCAAAGAATACCGTTCTCGTTTTCAAGAACCCGTTTGTGGGCTGTGGCAGTCTGACGCTGGCAAGCGAAGACAAAGATTATATTGTTGAATATGATATGCTTACTTATCGTGACCAACGGTTGGCTCAAGTTCTGATTTCCTATTTGGGAAATGCTGAAACGTTGGATATTCCGTCATTTGTGGAAGGAGATACTCATATCGATTTGGGAGACAGCGTGATAGACCGCCATTACAAACGTGACGTAGTGAACACTATTGGCAATTCGGCTTTTGCTGCGAACCAAACGCTTAAGAAAATATCTCTGCCTGAATCTGTTATAAGGATTGAGGATGGAGCCTTCATTGGCAGTTCAATTGAAGAGATTGTGCTGCCCAACTCACTTGAAAGCATTGGCGAGTGGGCTTTCGACCAATGTGGCAATTTGAAGCGAATTGTTGTCCCCGAAGACTGTGTGGAAAAGTACAAGAAGATGATTGACAATAATTTGTTGGAGAAAATAGTGTCGAAAATATTCTAAAACAAAAACACCTACTACTATGGCTAAAAAACAGACACAACAAACGAAAAGCGACATTGCATTTGAGGAACGGATGGCAAAACAGCGAGCCAAACGCGGGTTCTGCGACAGCGATGTGTGGTCAATTGATTTCTGGTTTTGCAACACTATCAGCCCGATGCTGAAGCAGTTGGCAAAAACAATGCACGGATTCCACCGATTGGACGAGAAAGGCGATTTTATCAGTCCGAGCGGTAATCTTACCGACGAGGAAGACGAAATGTATGCAAAGCGCTGGAAAGATGCGATTCTGCATTTGGCTTTTCTTGCCGACGAGATGGACGAAGACAAATGCTCAATGAAAAACCCATACGAAAAAGAGTGGCACCGAGTAAGCAGAGCCTTTGAGAAGAAATACGGAACGTTTGGCGAAAAATTGCAGACCGATGAAGAAAAAAACAGCAAACTGCACCAAATCTATTTGCCTGACAGCGACCCTATTAATGGAAATGAAAACAGAAGAATAATGGATTTGCACACAAAATATGAGATGAAAATAGAACGCTACCGCGAAAAGTGCAAAAACGAGTTTTTCCGTCTATTCAGCAAGTATTTCCATTATTTATGGGATTAAAGCAAAATAACAAGTCAAACCATTAAAAATCAATAAACTATGGCAGCAAAACTATTATCCGAAGTACAAAAAGAAGACTTCAGCAATGAGCAATGCGTGGCGTCGGGATTTGAGGCGCTTGATAAAATAACTGGCGGTTTCCGCAACTCGAATCTTGCGGTGATTGCAGGGCGGCCCGCAATGGGGTGCCGCACGCTGGCGCTGACGTGCGCCTACAATCAGGCGTGCGCGGGGAAGAAAGTCGCTGTTTTCAGTGTCACGCTCTCTGAAGCCGAAATCGCAAACCGACTGCAGAACATACACAACATTCTTGGCAAGAAAGAGAGTGGTTATAAATTTGAAAACCAAATATTTGTGAACAATAGCGCACAATTCGAGATTAACGAGTTGCGCTACGAGATTGCCCGCCTGAAACTAATCGAGAATATCGACATTGTTTACATTGATAATATTTTGAGTATCAATAATTTTGGTACGGGTAATTACGCAACAGTGGCGGCCGTCACCGAAAAACTGCAGCAACTGTCGCGCGATGTGAACATTCCTGTTGTTGCGTTGAGCAGTTTGACGCGAAGTTGCGAGTCGCCGCAACGCGAAATCCACTATCCGAATATGTATGATTTGCGTTTCGCGAAAGTCATAAACCACTATGCTGATACTGTATTGCTAATATACCGCCCTGATTATTACGGAATTAAGGTGGATGACGATGGCAATTCGCTGATAGGCGTTGCAGAGTTGCTTATTGAAAAATCAGCCGTTAGCCGTTTCGACTCTGTCACGGTTCGTTTTGAACACGATGGACCTGCGTTCTGCGATAAAAATGATTGTTAATCAATAAATAACATTGCTATGACTATCAAAGAATTTTTAGAAAGTCGTCTGATTCAGAATATTGAATGGGAGATTATTCACGCATACAATCAGCATCCTATAGTCCTTCGTCCCGATGGCTTTGGCGGAAGACATTTGCTTGAGGCAAGGAAAATCATTATCAACGATTTCGCGCTGCAGCACCAAGCGGAGTTGATGCCCGACATAATCGCCTTCAACGATGCCCTGCGCGAGGCTCTTCGCCGAACTTACCAACGGACAAAAGAAGTTTACGATGTCTGCAAAGCGTTGGGCGATGTAAGCGTAAACGCCGAATGCTATATGGATGGCTACCCACGGCTGCACCCCGTGCAAGATGAGCGTCGCGAGGAACTTTGGGAAATACTCACTGACGACAGTTGGAATCCTGGGTATTCTTTTGGTGTTGGCTCTATTGGATTTCCTGTTGAAGACAGTTTTAGCGATTTGATTGGCGGCGAGGACGACAACTGGAACGAACACCTTGACCCGCAACTCACCGCCAACCTGCACCTGATTATGCAGTTCCACACGCTTTGGGAGCATACGGGCTTCGCAATCACCGATTTAATCTATTGCCGCGATTTCAACAGCGGTTTCGAAGTGGATTATTCGGAGTGTAATATATTGAGTGATAAGTTATAGGTTAATAAGTTATAAGTTTTTGGGTATGAAAGAAGACAAACATTTTGAACCGCAGGTTACCGACAATGATAGAGAAATGGATAGTATTCTCAAAGGGTTGAAATATCATACAGAAATCGATGAGAATGGGTTTGGTAATATCGTTGTTGAAGATATGACTTATGAAGAATTTATTGAATACCTTGAATCACAGGGATGTATCAATATTAAAGATGTTAAATGGTAAAGAAATTGGGACATTTAAAACCACAAAGTATGGAAAAGATAAAAGATGCAGTGGTTCCGATGAGCGAAGAACGCCGACAAGAGATGTTAAAGTATCGTAAAATGTCCAATGATGAACTTGTGCCTATTTGTAAGAATTGGACTAAGCGTGATTGGATAGATTACCACACTTGCACAGGAACAATGACGGCAGAAGAGTTTTATCAAAGATTCCTTAATTGTTGTTTAAAAGACAAGGCCGAAGGCCTGGCACAACATAGCCGTGGGTGTAAACCCGCGGATGCGGAATGCCAACAAAGCCGCCCCCCGAAGGGGTGAAACAAAAAAAACTGAAATTTCCCTAAACCTGCGCAGCAATCTCGCGCACCTTGCGGCTTTCTTTGCGGTGTCAAAAACATAAAACTGTACGACTATGGAAACGAAAAACACACAAAAACGGGCGGTTTTTAATGGAGAAGTCAAATCGTTTGAAAGTTGGCTAAACCAAAACGGGGATGCGGAAATATTGTGTATTTCAGGCGAATACAGCGATGACGATGTTAAGAAAATGTCAGAACTGTTGTCATTTTGCCAAACGGTGATGGTTGACATTAGCGAACTAAATACGCAAAGAAAAGATTATGAGGACGATATAACTGACGACACTTTCAAAGATGAGATTTATCTTCTTGAGAAAATGATACTTAACAAAAAGTACGGCAGCGTTTTCAAAGTCAGCAACCGTATGGCTTTCAGCAGCGACGGACTGATTTGGGTTCACGTGCCAGTTGATTCCGCCGTTGAAATACCCAGTGGCGTTGAAATCATTGGGCGGTATGCCGCTTGCGGAAACAAAGTTGTTGATTATTTGATATTTCCAACGTCAGTCCGCATAATTGATGACAATGCGTTCAGTGATTGCGAGAATCTTGAAAGTGTGAATATGCACAATGGAATTACCGCTATCGGCGAATGCAGTTTTGATGGCTGCCCGATTGAATACTTGCGACTCTCAAATAGTCTGAAAATAATACCCGCTTGCTGTTTTGCGGGCAATTATCTTACAAATGTTGTCATACCTTCTTCGGTAAAGAAAATTGAAGCCAGCGCCTTTCACGCCAGCCATTTAAAGGAACTGCGATTGCCTGAAGGTGTGGAATCAATAAAGTGCGATGCCGTATGGTCGCCAGGTTATGTCTGGTTTCCGTCCACTATGCGCGAGATTGACAAAGATTTCTTTTGCGACGCACCAATTCAGAGGCGCGATGAGGAAACCCCATACATAGATGTTGATGAACGTAATCCGTGGTTTTTCAGCAAAAACGGAACATTATTCAGCCGTGATAATCCTGATAAACCTTATTTGGGATGCCATTATAACGGATACAAATGGCGTGAGTGAGTAGGTAGATGTAACATTTTTAAGCCATACAAAAAAATTATTCTAAAAAAACAAACCTGTACCTGAATCTCGCACACCCTACATTTTCCTTTGCCCCGTGAACATTAAAAATGATGACTATGAAAACAAGCAAATCAAACCCGAAAAACCGCCGCCGGAACGTGGACGATTGTCCCGACGAGTATTTCTTCAATCCAAACTACGACCGCAACAGCGATTACTACACTTTGGAGAACGAACACGGTGAAACACAGGCGGATATAGAAAATTTGTATCGGTCGATAAAGGACAGCCCAACGGGCTTTTTCGGGAAGGATTTCTTTGTCGAAAGGAGTGAGTTATGAAACCGCTTGGAAATGAAACAATTTAATGGCTTATAGAAAAGGCAGTAGGTTTAAATATTATTTTTAACTCAAAATCATACAACTATGGAAGATTCTGTTTTAGAAGTGTTGGGCGATATCGACGAATTTTGTGAAAATGGCAAAAAAGGTCTAAAAAAATCAGATGGAACGGTGCTTTTCCCCGCCATCTACGATGAGATTTTCCAATGGTCGGAAGACAGCGATGTTTTCTACACCCGCATCGGCGATGAGTTTCACTATTACAACTTGAAACACGAAGAAATTCTGACCACCTATCGGAAATTCGATGGCGTTGACGATAAATGTATGCCTTACTATATCGGTGAGGAGCAAGACCGCAAAACGCTTGTAACAATGCAGTTGGTTGCCGATTTGAGCGACCCGCAATCGTGTTTCTGTCTGGGAAACAATGTGCGGCTGGACAGAATTATGAAATCAGAAGTGGCTGATATTGTGAAAAATAATTGCGAGATTTGGGACAATGGCATCGACCAATTAGACCATTTCTACAGCGAATTCACTTATATCTATTCTGCTTATTATGCCCAATCGAAGTCGGACACGCCGATTGAAGATTGTCTTGGCCAATTTACGTGTATGGGATGTTATGATTCGTCGTGGAACTACATCATTAAAATCTGGACAAACCGCAACACACAAATTTCGATAAGGGAGATAAATAAACTTGTTTCCCAATATCAGAATTTGGAAGACTCGGCTATTGGTCTGCCATTGGATTGCGTTACAATTGGTTACGATGATTCGTTAGAAGACGGTATGGTTAAGATGTTTCAGGTGATTTACTTTACCGACCGCTGGCCTTGCAAACTCGACGACATTCACAGCGAAATGCTGGCAAGCAAAACCTTAAGCGAATACAAAGAAAAAAAGCAATTACTGCTCGACACGTTGAAAGAATACCGTAAGGAAAACAACTGGACCGACAAAGTTTACAAGTCGTTTTACAATGATTTCTTCGGGCTTCAAGAGATAAGCGGACGCTACAAAGGTTTGGTTTGGGAAGATGAGAGAGATTTTATTAACTATCTGGTAGACGAAGAATCGTTCTCGGAAAAAGAAGCAGTTTATGACGTTTGCCGGAAAATAGCCTATGACGCTCTACACGATGGATTTAGCGATGCGGATATTCAAAACGCTTACAAAAAAATTCAATGGGCAATTAGTAACGAAAGTTGCCTAATGGTTGTGTACAACGGGAATAGTTGTCTCGACCACATTCGGGCTTCAATCAGTGCTGTTGAGGAAAGCGCTGGTGATGATTCGAGTCAGAAAATCAATGCACTCAATAAAATTGAGCAACTATTGGTGAAAAAAGGTGCTCTTACGGCTGCCGAAATACGCAGTTGGAACATCAATCCGCTCAATCTGCGCCATAGAAAGAACGACAATGACAAACCCATTGCCGTGCATATCGACAAATGCCGCATCTATTATGAGGTGTGGCTGATGCAGGATTGCGGCACACCGATTACGGTTGGTGACCGCATAACATTATTTTGTGCAGAGCGCCGCACCAATGAGGTTGACTATATTTGTCCGGAAGGTTTGTTCGAGGATTTTATGTACAAATTGTGCGGTAAGGTTGAATCAATCGTTGTAAAGTACCGCAAAACAATAGATAGAGTGGTTGAGGAGAAGCCATATAAAGAAGTTGAAGTTTCGTTTGTTGATGGTTGGACTGAATGTGGCGATGCTTTTGATTATTATGTCATAACCTTGTCTGATGTGTCGGTTGTTGAGCAAGGTTATTGTTACCGGCCTGACAGAATTGATTGATGACGATTTTTATAAATAGTTTTATCATTCCTGAATGTTATATCACGAGCAGAAAATCGGATACTGCCGTGTACGCTTGTTAAGGCGTATGAACGATAGGGGGAAATCCCTGCTGTGGTTTTTTGCACTATAGCACATCGTCGTCCCCTGGTATAACTTCAGACAGCCGTGCATTTTTAAGTGTACGGCTGCTTTTTTCGCAAAAACTGAATTTTTTTCAAAACCTGCGCAGCAATTTCGCGCACCTTGCGGTTTTCTTTGCAGCGCGAACATTAAAAAAAGATACTATGAAAACAAGCAAATCAACCCCGAAAACCCGCCGCCGCAACGTTGCTGATTGTCCCGACGAGTATTTCTTCAATCCAAACTACGACCGCAACAGCGACTACTACACTTTGGAGAACGAACACGGTGAAACACAGGCGGATATTGATAATTTGTATCGGTCGATAAAAGACAGCCCAACGGGCTTTTTCGGGAAGGATTTCTTTGTCGAAAGACACGAAAAAAAATAATTTATAAACGCAGAACACAACTCATTATGAGCAGAAGCAGAAAAAAGATTGCGGGCGGCACGTGGGCTTGCTGTAAATCGCAGAAAATTGGCAAAAAGATATGCCACCGCAAATTCCGACGCCGAAACGATTTGTTCAAGATGTGGCAGGCCGTGCCTTCGTGGGATTTGGGCGGCGAAGGAAAAGGTTTTTACAGGTTGGATAAAGATTCCGATTTGTATAAGCAAGCAATAAGGAAATGACTAAAACGTTGGAGGGCAAAACGATGGACAAATGCACAATTTATTACGAAGCGTGGCAGATACAGTGCTGCGGCAAGCCGTTTCGCATTGGCAGCAAGGTGAAATGGACTGCCACCATTCCTGAAAACAAAAAAATCTGCAACGGAATGGCTATCGATTTCTGCGAGGAGCACCATATCGGCGAAACTCACCGCATTGCAGGAACCGTGACACGAATTGTGGCCGAATGTTGCGAATCGCCCGCCAAAGAAACCGACGGTCAAGATTGTTCTATGATTTACAACGAGTTGCAATCGGCCGATGGTTGGGAGAGCGAATTAGCGGATGATGAAACAACCAAACGCTCGTTTTCAGGCTATATCGTTGAACTGAAGGATGTTAAAGTTGAACCGATAGAAGAATCCAAAATTAAAGTGGTGACGGAGGAAGATTTGTTTTTTAAAAGAGGCGAATTCTTTATGGACTACTTACTTCCGGAGTGGACGGGGCTCTTTCACAAAGTTTGGATAGCGATGAAAATTCAGGAGCCGCAGCCGACGGTAAGAATCTTTATTGACGGCCGTTGTGTCGCGTTTTCGGTGTGCGACAATCCCGAGGTTTCAGGGGCTTCAAACCTTATGACCGCAGAGCAAATTGCCGACACCAAAAGGTGGATTCTTCTGAATAAGGATATACTCATTGATTATTGGCAAATGAATATCGATACCAAGGAATTTTTGGAACGGATAGAGGGTTTGGAAGGACAAATGAATTTGTGTCGGAAGGCGTATTTGGAAAAAATGGAGTGCCGACAAAACCAAACCCCGAAGGGGTGAAACTGAATTATTAAGTGTATAGTGATTTAAAACTTAAAGTTATGAATTTACAAAACGTAAAAAAAGCATTGTATGCCATTTTAGGCAAGGATGCCAACGTTGAAGGTGATGTTTGCTATTGGGTTGAAGCAAGTGAGATAATAGAACATTTAATGGCTAAATATAATGCCAATCCTATTCCAAACATATATGCTGAATGTTTATTGAAACAACAAGTTGTTTTGGATAACGATGGTGTTCATTACACTCGTTGTATAGAACATCAAGACGAATGCAGGAAAATGGTTTTTGGATTTACTAATAAAGAATTTTATAATCAGATAGTTAATGAGTATGAGGATGAATACACTGATTTAAAGTGGTTTATGGATAAGATTCAAAAAAACGATTGGAATCCATTGTATTCCGAAGACTACCCCGCTAATATTGTCAAAGATTTAGGCATTGTGAATGTGTTGGCAAATGCTTATGAGGATGAAATGTTAGATTGTCTAACTGCCAATATGTATGACTATTTGGTGGCTGCCAAAACTGAACTTGAAGAATATCAGCGCAAAAAGCCTAATCCACAAGTAGAAAACTGCATAGACTTTGCGGAGTTAATGTTGGAACTGCCAAAACTTGAATGTTTTGAAATTTAGGTTTGGTTATGAGGCGTTGAGTGATGGATGAATCAAAAATCGAAAATCAAAAAATGCTATGTGGAGCAAAACAAGACAAATATTAAAAGACAGACTTGCCGACAGTTTGAAAGGCCGTGTCGATTACCATTACGATGTATATAGAACCAATCAGTGCAGATGTACAAAGCAACATTGGCGGTGGCATTGTTCAGAAATGCACGTGTTGTCAATTATCGTTGACGGCGAAGCGTGGCTCTGCACCAATCCGGAATTTTATTTGCTTAAAGACCGCAATGGGAAAACCGAAGAAGATGTAATTCGGGAAACTGGTTTTGTGGGGAATATATGGGGACTCGACGCGCCGTACTACATTCACTATTACTTGAACGTACTTTCTGCCGACGAAAGCCTGACCAACGACAACTATTTCATTCGTCTGTTAGCCGTGCTCGACAACCGCATTGGCAAACGCCGCCTGCGTCCGCTACTCGACAATATCGAGAACGAGCCGGAATGGTTCCGCAAATGGATTCGGTTGCGCTGCGAGGCGGAAGAAATGGTGGCTGTGGCAGAGAATGTGTGATTTGGCATTACAGGTTTTAAAAATGCAAAAAAATGTTGTTGTCCGTAAAGTTTGTGTTTGGCTTAATTGTTTAAGTTTGTACTAACGAAAACAACATCAAAAAAGAATGTCACCAACGCTCATCGTGATAGTTTTGCTCGTCTACTTTGGCGCGCTCTTTACAATATCTTATTTCACCGGGAACAAGGCCGATAACGAGTCGTTTTTCATCGGTAACCACAAGTCGCCGTGGTATTTGGTGGCTTTCGGGATGATTGGCACAAGCATTTCCGGCGTCACATTTATCTCTGTACCGGGCGAAGTGGGGTTCAATCAGTTCGCCTATATGCAGATGGTCATAGGCTTCTTTTTTGGCTATTGGATTGTTGCAAAAGTCTTGTTGCCAATCTATTACAAATATAATCTGACTAGCATCTACACTTATCTCGAAAACCGCTTCGGGCGCACGTCGTACAAAACCGGCTCGGCCTTCTTTTTGCTTAGCCGCGTCATCGGTTGCTCGTTCCGTTTGTTCCTGATGGTGAGTGTGTTGCAGTTGGCTGTGTTCAACGCGTGGGGCATTCCGTTTGAACTCACCGTGGTGGCCATAATGGTACTTATTCTGCTCTACACCTTCAAAGGCGGCATCCGTACCATTGTCTTCACCGATACGCTGCAAACTCTTTTTATGCTTGCGGCGCTGGTAATCACCATTGTGGCTGTGAAAAACTCGCTCGGGCTGAGTTTTGGCGGTGTGGTTCGTGAGATTACCCAGTCCGACTATTCGCGCCTTTGGTTCTTCGATAATCCGAAAGAGAAAACCTTCTTCTGGAAGCAGTTTCTAAGCGGAATTTTCATTGTGATTGTGATGACCGGGCTTGATCAGGATATGATGCAGAAAAACCTGAGTTGCCGCAACCTGAAGGACGCGCAGAAGAATATGTACTGGTACGGATTCGCGTTTATCCCTGTCAATCTGCTGTTTATGGCGCTTGGTGCGATGCTCTACATCTATGCTGGCCGCAACGGCATTGCCATTCCCGAGCAGACCGACAACCTTTATCCGATGCTCGCCACGCAGGGCTATCTGCCGCAGGTGGTGGCGCTTTTCTTTGTCGTGGGATTGGTAGCGGCGGCCTATTCGTCGGCCGATTCGGCGCTCACCGCACTCACCACGGCCTTCTCAATCGACATTCTTGAAATCGAGAAGCGAAACCTTTCACCCGATGGGCAGACTCGGCTCAGAAAGCGCGTTCACATTGCCATTGCGGCGGTGGTTGCGGTGGTCATCATCATCTTCAACCGCCTGAACGACCGCAGCGTCATCAGCGCCATCTACACCATTGCCGGCTACACCTACGGCCCGCTGCTGGGGCTCTACGCATTCGGGCTGTTCACCAAAAAGACCGTCCGCGATCGTTGGGTGTGGATTGTGGCTGTCGCATCACCATGCATCTGCATAGTGCTCAACTATTTAGCACCGATATTGCTGAACGGTTACAAAATGGGTTACGAACTTTTGATTATAAACGGGGCGCTCACATTTGCCGGATTGTGGATTTTGCAAAAAAAAGACAACGGCGCGCAACCTTTTGACACCCCGCTGAGTCATATTAACGCAACTGATTGAATATTGAAATGACTGAGACAACTGATTTCGACGAGTTGGTCAGGCAGTGTAAGAAGAACCGTCGCGACGCGCAGAGTAAACTGTACAAACTGCTGTCGCCAAGGTTGTTCGGCGTTTGCCTGCGCTATGCCGGCAATCGGGCTGAGGCCGAAGACATCCTGCAGG
Source organism: Salinivirgaceae bacterium (assembly GCA_017557785.1). Taxonomy (GTDB): domain Bacteria; phylum Bacteroidota; class Bacteroidia; order Bacteroidales; family SZUA-534; genus RUG13583. The sequence goes on along the minus strand of JAFYYA010000112.1, from coordinate 25,137 downwards.
ACAGTTTTGTGAAGATTTTCACGAAAATTGGCCAGTTCGACTTCAAAGGCTCATTCGAGGGATGGGCGCGGCGTGTGGTGGTCAACTGCGCGCTGACGTACTTCCGTCGCGAGAGCCGGCTTTTTGCCATTGACGACATCGCTGAATACGACACGCAACTCTCGCCCGACGACGTGCTGAGCGCCATCTCGGGCAATGAGTTGATGCAGATGGTGCAGCAACTTACGCCGCAGTATCGCACAGTGTTCAACCTTTACGCCATCGAGGGATTTTCGCATCAGGAAATCAGCCAGATGCTGAACATCTCGGAAGGCACATCGAAATCGAACCTGTCGCGGGCGCGGTGTTTGCTGCAAGAGAAGGTTGAAGCCCTTTACGGACGTCGCCGGAAGAATGTGTAATTATTTGTTAGTGGATTGATTATGACTACGAACAACATCGACAAGATTTTTAAGAGCGGACTTGAGAACCACACCGCTGAAGTGCCCGAATCGGTTTGGGAAAATGTTGAGCAGCAACTCGATGGCCGATCATCGAACCGCCGTGTGTGGCTTGTCGCCGCATCGGTCGCCCTGCTGCTGGGCGTGGGTGCCGCGTGGCTCTCAACCGGCGGCTCGCAACCCGAACCCCAGACTGCCGGAACCGCAATTGACACAGTGACAGCGCCCCAGCCCGTACCCGCACAAATCGATTACGCCCCAAACTACGCCGACAGTGCGGTGTATGTAGGGGAATAGGCTGAAAGGTTGCCGTTGGGGTAAAAATGTGTTTTATCGCGGCAGCCTATGGAAATGCTTTTTTTTACTATTTTCGGTTCGTAATAAAACTAGTCATATGAAAAAACAACTATTTCTGATTTCGGCACTGGTGGTGCTGTTTTCAGCGTGCAGCAAAGACGATGACGAAACAATCACAATCAACAAAAACGCAGAATTCACAATCGACATCAATGGCATTCCATCGCCGGCCCAAGGCGGGCTGATTTCTTCTGAAGATTTCGATAAGTATCTGAAGAATAATTATTTCGCCGAACAAACTGATGGCCGCAGGATTGAACAAAATGGATCTTTGTCGAAAGAGAATTTTTGGGAAGGTATGATAGGCATTGGTCCTGATGGCTACTATTTTGCTGACGATTCCGCTTACAATTATGTGTTGTATGTTGACTACGATCCGTCGATTTCGTACATCAAAAGCGGTCAGGTTTATAGCAATGGCAGGGCTGTTGTTTTGAGTTACGATGGTGATAATATGCCTGACCTTAAAATATTGAATGCCAATGCAGCGGGTTTTACAGCAATCAGACTTATTGGTGTTAAAAGCGATGGCACACCGTCGTACATTTATTCATCGTACCGGAAAGTGACAGAATCGGATTTCAATAAATTGCTGAAGTGATCCGGACAATTTTGCAGATTGAAACGTGCGAAGAATTTCAATTCGCACGTTTTTTTTGCGCTCACTCTTCGTCTTCGCAGAAATGCTTGATGGCGCCGATGTAGTATTCGCGCCAGCCTTCGTTGATGTTGTCGAAAGCGTCGGCGGGGATGTTTGTGTGGCGCACTTCAACGCTGGTGCCGTTCTTGTCGGGATGCAGTTTGATGGTGGCGATTGATGGCTCGGCGTTGTCATCGCCGAAATACCATTCCTGCTGCAGCATCTCATTTTCAACCACTTTCAGATTCCGTCCGACAATATCGCCATCGAAAATTGAGAATTCGTAGCCTTCTTCGGCACTCATATCGGCTGGCAGACTCGACCATAACTCGATTGAGCGCGGATTGGTGAGCGACATGAACACGTCTTCGGGTGATGCGTCGATGTATTGGTAGAATTTAATGTCCATAGTTTCGCAAATCAGTCATTTTGTTGAAATACACTTCGGTAATGCTGCGTAGGTCTTCGCCAACTTCTTCTTCAAAAAAGAATGTCGCGCCCCAACTGTGTTTGACTTTCAAATATACGGCTATCTCATTGTCAACATTCATGATGACACGTGTAATATGCTTGCCTGGCTGGTCAATTTCCAGCACTGTCTTTTGCTCGGGATATTGTTTTCGCAGTTTTTGTTTTTCGGCATCTTTCCATGCTTTTTTCTCTTCATCGGTCATGGTAAGTTTTGGATGCGGCTTTGGCTTGCTGACAATGGGTTGCGGTCTGCTTTCCACTATTGTTTTCTTTGGCTCAACGGCAGGTTGTGGTTCTTCTTTAACGGGTTCAGTAGGTTTAGTTACAACCGGTTCGGGCTCAGGTTTGATTGGCTCAGGTTGTGGTGCGGGTTCTGGCTCTGGTTCAGGTTCAATCTTTTTAGTCTCGAGCGTCGGTTCCACATCAGTAATTTCCACAACATCGTCATCAACCACAGTCTCTTCATCGATGCTGATGACTGTTGCAACTTTCAGAGTTTCAAGTTCTTTCTGCGCTTGTTCAATCTCATTTTCAATGCGATCGTCGGCTTTGGCTTCGGCTTGCTTTTGAATTTCATCTTGCGAAATCTGTTTGTTCTCAGCAATTTCTTTTTTTCCATCATCGATATAGATGGTGCGGATGTCTTCAATCTTGTAGCGCGGTAGTTTGGCATCGGGCTTGATTTTCAGCGCTTCGCGATAGAAGTAGAGCGCTTCGGAGTACATCTTTGCGTTGAAAGCGGTTTTGGCGTTCTGCATTGCAGCCTTGTACTGCTGCTCACTCTCGGAATCCTGTGCTGATACTGAAATGGTTACGAGTAGCAGAATCGCTATTGAAAATATATGTCGAAGAGTCATCGTTTGATTTTCTTTCGTTTAAAAACGCTCTAAAACGTGCCAAAATTGCACATTTTTTGGCAAAAAAAACGCAAGCCGAATCGACTTGCGTAGTAAATTTGTTCAGAAAGGAATTATTTTCCCAACATCTTGAGCAAATCAGCGATTGCAGTCTCGAACTTGCAGCCGTACCAGTGGTTCGAGCCGTCTTGTGTGTTCTCGATGCACTTCACCGTGTAGTCGGCGGCGATTTTTGCGGCGTCGTAGGCAGGTTTGCCGTTCATCAGCGCGCCCACAAAAGCCGAAGCGTAAACATCGCCTGTGCCGTGGCATCCTTGTGCTATCTTCTTGTGCTCGTAGTAGTTATAGTTGCCGTTCTCGTAAACAACCACGCCTGTGGTTTCGGGTTTGTAACTTACACCGGTCAGAATTACGTTCTTTGCGCCGTTTGCCACAAGTTTCTGCAGCAAATCCATAACGTAAGCCTTGTCGTATTCGGTTTTGTACTCGGTGCCCGTGATGAAGCAGGCTTCGGTAATGTTCGGCAGAACGTAATCGGCTTTGGCACAGAGTTTTGCCATTGCTTTCACAAACACGTCGTCGAAACCGTAGTAGAGCGTACCATTGTCGGCCATTGCGGGATCAATGACAATTTTTGCGCCACTTTCGAGTGTTGAGTTTATGATGCTTATAACGTAGTCAATTTGCTTTGTACTACCAAGATAGCCAGTGTAAACGGCTGCGAATTTGATGCCTTCTTTGTTCCAGTGCTGTTCAATAAGCGGCATATCTTCGGTCAGGTCGCGGAAAGTGAATCCCTTGAAGCCGCCCGTGTGTGTTGAAAGCACAGCCGAAGGCAGAACTGCGGTCTCAACACCGCAAGCCGATATGATTGGAAGCGCAACGGTCAGCGAGCACTGTCCGACGCACGAAATGTCTTGAATGGTAAGGATTCTTTTGTAACTCATAATCTGAAAATTAAGTTTTTATAATCTTTAAAAATCGGCTGCAAATATACCTATTGAAATAATATGTAAAGAATACCATTTTATACGTATTTCGCGGTGTTTTAAATGCTGAAATGCGTCAGTGTCTCATTGTGTTTTTATACATTTGCATAAAACAAACTGAAGTGCTTTCAATTCTGATACCGACATATAATTGTGCTTGTAATCAGTTGGTTGCTGAACTGTCGCGGCAAGCAGACGCTTTACAGATTGCTTACGAGATTGTTGTGGTTGACGACGCTTCGACCGATGCTGCCATTGTGCAGAAAAACAGCCAGATAGCCACAATGCCTAATTGCCGTTTTGTTCGGCTCGATGAGAAAATTGATATTGCCAAAATGCGTAATCGGTTGCTGCAAGAAGTTAAGTATCAGTGGATTTTGTGCTTGGATGCCGATGTTTTTCCTGCCGATGCCGATTTTTTGAAACGTTACGCTGATGCGATGGGGCAGGCGAGAGTGGTTTGTGGCGGATTGGCTTATCGAAGCGGCAATGGGCAGAATGTCAATCCGTTACGTTATAAATACGGTATCACTCACGAAGTGCTGACACTGAAACAACGAATGGCTTGCCCGTATCAGAGTTTTAAAACATCAAACTATTTGATTGACAGTAAATTGGCTCAACAAATCCGTTTCGATGAAACGTTCGTGGATTATGGCCATGAAGACACACTATTCGGCGAGAAACTGCAGTTGGCCGGTGAACCGATTCTGCATATTCAAAATCCGGTCTATCATGATGATACCGACACGGCAGAGCAATTTCTTGAAAAAACTCGTCGTGGTATCGAAAACTTGAAGGCGCACGCCGATGAGTTGCGTGGGTATAGTCAGTTGTTACAGACTTACAGTAAGTTACAAAAACTGCATTTGACAGGATGTGTCGCATTCAAGTTCCGTCTGCTGCACCGTATGCTTGAACGCAACTTGTTGGGTAACAGACCGTCGATACGGATGTTTGGTTTTTACAAGTTGGGGTATTTGTGCAATTTGGGGTGAAATTGCTTTTTTGAGAACCGTTTACAAAAAGTTCTCAGTCTCAAAATTTACCCATCGACCTTGAGCGCGCAATACTTGCTCAATCACATCACGCACGCAACCATGTCCGCCGTTGAATTCCGACACGTATTTGACAAATGGTTTGATGTCGTTGGTGGCGTCGGCAGGGCAGGTGGGTACGCCCACACGCTTCAGAATCGGATAGTCGGGAACATCGTCGCCCATATATAGCACGTCGTTATCGGTCAGATTATGGCGTTTCAGGAAGGCATCGAAGGCCGGCACTTTGGCCAGGTCGCCAATGAAAAGGTCGGTCAGGCCCAAACTCTCAAAGCGCTGCACCACACCGGCGTTGTTCTTGCCCGCGCTGATGATGGCGATGGGATAGCCCTGCTCGTGCGCAAATCGCAGTGCAAAGCCGTCGCGCGTGTTCGATTGGCGAACTTGTTGTCCGTCGGCCAGGCAAATCATTGTGGCGTCGGTGCAGACACCATCGATATCGAAGGCAAACGCCTTCACTTTCATCAAATCTTCCTTGAAATTCGTCATTTGTGTAAACTTTTGATTCATCGGATGATACAGCCAACTTATTTGTCGGTTGGTTTGTATCTGTCTTGAATTCTTCCCGACACAAAACTATACATTTTTTGCAACCCGATGTCGGGCAGCAGTTCCAATTGCCGGCTCATCACTCTATTGTCGCCGCGGCGTGCGGGACCGGTTTGTGCGGCAGTGGGGCCCATGTCGGCGGCTTTGGCTGCTGTTTCGGCAATCAACTCTCGCATGATGTCGAATGGTATGTCGTTCTTTTTCAGGATGTTTTCCGCTTCGGTGTACATGCAGTTGGCAAAATTGCTTGCAAACACGGCTGCCAGATGAAGGTGAGCGCGCTGTTCGGAAGTCATTGGCCGCACATCGTAACTGAGCGTGCGGGCCAGAGCCATGAGAGTGCCAGCGGTGTTGCTGTCGCAGCCTTCGATGCAGAGCGGCACCCGGCTCATGTCGATTGCCCGGCTTTTGCTGAACGATTGCAGTGGATAGAAAACGCCATGGTTTTGGAAACGTGCCAGCGCATTCATTGGAACGCTGCCGGCTGTGTGTGCCACAATGCCTTCAACGTCAGGCATCTGCGCGGCTACATCGGCAATGCTGTCGTCGCTCACGCTGATCAGATATGCTTCGGCATCAGCAGGAATCGAACTGATACTGCTGAACGGCTTGACATTCAACTTTTTTGCTAATTCTTCGGTGTGGCTGAAATCGCGACCGCAAACACCTGCAATATCGTGTCCGGCCTTGAGCAGAGCGGCCGATAGGTGTGTGGCCACATTTCCTGTTCCGATTATGAAAATTCTCATCGCTTTTTATTTGTTTTGGTAGAAATCGGGGCCAATCACTACTGATTCCACAAGCCGGTCATCGGTGCCGATGAAGCGGAAATCGATGCTTCCTTCGTTCAGCATCAGCATTTTAACCGCATAAAGGTCGTTGGCGTTTTTCCACAAATCGGTCTTGACCAGATTCTCTGTTGCCGCGCCTTTGGTAATATCTTTCCGTCGGCTTCGCAGATTCAGCGTCAGTTTATTTGCGCTGTAGTCCATTTTTATGGCCGACAATTGAACCTTGCTCACAATGTCAAACGGAATGCCCTTCTTGTCGGATTTCAGCACGCGGTCGAAGTCTTTTCGCGGGCAGCGGAACGGCTCGGTTGAAGTGAGTGCGTCTTTGATATCGGCAGGATGGATGACAATGGCGTAAATGCGTTGATTCTGTGGTTTTTCCATGGCCGGAAACACAGGGTCAAGGATTACAGCGTTCGTCGTGGTTTCATTTTTCGATTCATAGAATGCATATCGTATTTGCAACGAGTCGTCAAGGCAGGCGTTAAGCAACTCACGGTCTTCGTTGGGCAGGTGTTTCAGCATTTGGCTGTGGCGGTATTTCGATTCACAAATGAGTCGCTCTTCAGAGTAATCTCGTAGGTAAGTATCAATAAGTGTGAGCGCTATCTTGACATATTTCCGCTTAAGAATAATACTGTCTGTAGTTATGCCTTCGGCGAAGAGTTGCGGCAGTGTTGCCATTTTCTTATTAATAATGGATTCCATCTTGACGGTGGATTCGGTTTTCTGCTCGGATTTGTCTTCAATGTCGTGAATCAGCCACATAACGCCCATAGCGACAGCAAACACCACAATAACAACTGCGGTCATGATTTTAGTGGCGGATTTTTGCGAGCCGCCAATCAGCGATTCTTCCAGTTCGGCAATTTCATGGGCAGAAGCTTGTAAATCAGCGCAATGCTTGTCAAAAGCGGGCTTTTCGTTTGTCAGCCCGCACACAATGCCGCGTTCAATGTCGCGTTTTGAGTTTCGGCAGATGGCGCAATATTTTATTTTGTCTGAAAGTTCCATAGTCATTATATGTTTTGATGTTGTGAATTGGTATTAAGAACTCTCTTTAAAGTTAGTGTTTTATTCAAATGTCCAACAGCCAACAATTTATTTTTCGTTTTTCTCTGACAACCAATCCTTTACTTGTGCTCAACACTTCAATTTTTGTATGGAACCCGGTTCAGAATAGACCGTCCCAAAGTTATTTCATCGGCATACTCAAGTTCGTCGCCCACCGACAAACCACGCGCCAGAGTCGTAATTGGCACGCCGAACGGGCTGAGCCTGCGGAATAGGTAGAAGTTGGTGGTGTCGCCTTCGATGGTGGTGCTTGTGGCCAGAATCACTTCGGCTATGGTGTTTTCCTGCACACGCCGCTCAAGGCTGTCGATGTTCAGATTTTTTGGTCCGATGCCGTCCATCGGCGATATGCGGCCGCCTAATACGTGGTAGATGCCGTGGTATTGGCCTGTATTCTCGATTGCAATCAATTCGCGAATGGTCTCAACAACGCAAATGAGTGAGTGGTCGCGGCGTTCGTCGGCGCAGATGCCGCACAAGCCTTCAGACTCTGTAATATTGTGACACTCAGGACAAATCATGATGTCGGTTTTCATTTGGCTGATGGCCGACACAAATGATTCAACTTCGTCGTTGGGTTGGTTGAGCATGTGCAGTGTTAGGCGCAGTGCAGTCTTTTTGCCAATCCCCGGCAGTTTCCCAAACTCGTTCACCACATTCTCAAGCAGTCGCGATGGTAGTTGTTGCATTGTTTCGTTTTTTGTGATTCAAATATAAGAAAAGTTGAGACGGAAAATAGGAGAGTGGAAGTTTGGTCGTTTTTTGAAAAATTTTTTGCAATGAACATTGAACCGAATGTTCAACGCGCACCACCATTATTCTTCATAATCGCCTCAGCCAGAACTAAATCCACCGGCCGAGTGATTTTGATGTTCTCGAAGTTGCCTTCAACAATCGACACTTTCACGCCCATACGCTCAACCACCGATGCGTCGTCGGTGAAAAGCGGGCTATATGGCTGACAGAAAGCCTGATGCAGCGTGGCGGCATCGAAAACCTGCGGCGTCTGCACCAATCGGTAACCGCTGCGGTCGACAGCGCGGTTGCCGCCATCGGGCTCAATCTGCCGCACCGACTCATTCACAGGAATGGCAGGAACCACAGCCTTGCACTGCTCGGCGGCGCTGAAGCACCGTTGCAGCGTCTCTTGCGACACCAGCGGCCGCACACCATCGTGAACAGCCACAATACCGTCGGCGGGAACTTTTGTCAGGCCGTTCAGCGTTGAATGGAAACGAGTCGCGCCACCATCAACCAACTGATAATCAATCTTATTAAATGAATGTTCGGCACAAAGCCTGCGCCAGTAATCGTGCTGATTGGCCGGCAGAACAAGCACAATATTCATCTGATTATCAAACCGATGAAATGCTTCAATGGTGTGCATCAGAATCGGGCGCCCAGCCAACGGCAGAAACTGCTTTGGCACATCGCTCCCCATACGGCTACCAGAGCCGCCTGCTACTATGATAACGCTGCGGTTCATAACTTGCAATCGTGAAGTGCCTCAATCATTTTCTGCGATGTGATGCCGATGCCGTCAACCACATATTTTGCCTGCGTGTAGAACGGCAGCCGCTTCTGCAGCGTCGTCTCAATGTACTCCACAAGTTCCTCGTAGGTTTTGTCGTGCAGCAGCGGGCGGTCTTTGTGCGAGTTCATCAGATTCCACACCAACTCTTTGGGTTTCAATTCGATATAGAGTGTTGCTCCGTGGGCATTGAGTTGCTGCATATTGTCGAAAAAGCATGGTGTGCCGCCGCCCGTAGCCACAATGGTGTTCTCAAGCCCGAAAGTCTGCATCATCGCCTCGCGCTCAATCTGACGGAAGCCGTCCTCGCCACGTTCGGCAAAAATCTCGGCAATGGTTTTGCCATGATCGGCTTCAATCTTCTGGTCAAGGTCCAGGAACGTGTAGTTGATGTCGCGGGCAAGGCGCTTGCCGTAAGTGGTTTTGCCTGCGCCCATATATCCTATAAGGTAGATTAGCATAGTCTTGATCCAATAGTTTCGCACCGCAATTTTATTAAAAATGGCGCCAATAAAAAAACAGGGCGGCGAAATATCTGCCAACCCTGTTTTTGCGTAACCGACTGATTTCAGTCTTATTGTACCATCACACTCTCAACACTTTCGCGCGGCGCTCGGCTTTTCGGTTCGCCGCCGTAGCCAAGTCGCAGAAGAATTGATGGATGGCCGGCAATGTTCAATTCCGACCTCAACTTCTCGGTGAGTGCGGGAATCTCGCAAGGCTGATTGCTGAAATTGTAGGCCAAACCCGAGCCGCAGACCGTAAGCAACAGACGCTCAAGCGTTTTGCCAAGGGCGATGTAATCCTTCTCCGATTTGCCATCAGTGCAGAGCAAACAAAAGTGTGATGCCGAAGCATTTACCTTGTCATCGGTTTTGTTTTGCGAGTCGGGTTTCAAGCACGTTTTCACAATCCTTTTTCCCATAAACTGTGGCGTGGCAGGAAAACCCAAAACATTATAGCACAGGCCGTTTTGTGTTTGTTCAATGTGCTTTTTGTTGAACCGCATCCATGACAGCAGTTCGCGTTTGTATGCCGTATCGCTCATCTGAATCACGTTGCCGTCCGCTATCTCACGGCAAATGAAATCGGCTTCGGATGAGCCTGATTCAAAGACTGCAATACTCTTATTATCAATCATTTTTAAGGTTTCGAGCTGCTCCATCGGAATTTTCGCTCCAGTGAAGCTGCCCCTATGTGTGTAACGCGTTTTTATATGCGCAAACAACGTGTCTGCCACACAACTGTCCGATTTCGTGAATGTTACAGCAATTTTTCCATCGGTATAATCGTAGTCAGACACGTAGCCGTAGTTGGTGGCGGCAATCTGCAAATTCTCGAGCGCGCAACCTAGGCTAATGAACAACTCCTTGTCCGACGAATCGACAACGGGCAGCCGTTTCGTGAAATCGGGCGAGATAACAATCGTATTTCCAATAACTTGGAACTTCCAAGGCTGCGAATTATGCCCCGACGGCGCACAAACGGCAAATGAAATCAGGATTTTAGCGATTTCAAAAAAAGTGAGATTTTCCATTTCAACTAAATATTTTATCAAACATAAAATCAATGGTTTCCAACAACTTATCCCAGCCAGAGTCGTTGTCGATTTCGAGCGAATTGAAAACTCCGCAATTCTCACTCAAAACACAAAGATATGACACTGAAGCAGTTATCAGCGTTGATATACCTGCCACGCGATCAAGACTCTGCCCCGACATTTGGCTCACTGCGTTAATGATTCCCATCGCGGTTTGCTCTCGGCGCTCACGCAGTTTCTCAATAGCGGGATTGTTGGTCGAGAGTTCCCAACGATAGAGTTTGCGCAGTGCAGGCGACTTGCGCAACATATCAATATAGGCACGGAAAACGGTTTTTGAAAACTCCTTCACGTTGTCGTGTTGCATCGCAGGGAATTCGGTGTTGAGCCAAAAATCGTTGTCTTCCAGATACTTGGCCAAAAGTTGTTCGATTGAGCCAAAATATCTGTAAATCAGCACTTTCGAAACGCCCGAAACATTTGCCACAGCGTTTACACCCACAGCCTCGAAGCCTTCGGCCTCCACAATCTTGCCAACGGCCTCGAGTATGCGTTTTTCTGTCAGATTTCTATCTCTACTTGCCATAATCAATATTTGTTACCTATCGGTTACAAAAGTATGTAACCTGCCGGTAACAAACAAATATTTTTTGAAGAAAATTTTATTGGTAGTTATAATTGCCAGATATTCAGTATTATAACTAACATTATTCTTTTGTATCATTGAAATAAAAAACATCTATCTTTACTTGAATTATAAAAACAACAACAATGAAGAAATTATCATTATTGGCTATTGGCCTGTGCGCGTGCATGTTTGCATCGGCACAAAAAGTGATTGTCAAGGGCGACCTTAAATGTCTGAAGGGTGTCGACGCAGTAAGTATCAACTTCACCTACGATAATATGAAAGTGGGGAAAATGTCTGAAGCCGACTACATAACGAAAAAAACTACAGAAGGCAACGAAAAGGAAGCCGGACGTGGTGACAAATGGCGTGAAGCGTGGGAAAGCGACAAGCAGAATGTCTATCCCGCAAAATTCCGTGAGTTGTTTACCAAGCACAGCGAAATTATCTGCAAAGATGAAAAGCAAAAGTATGACATTCAGGTGAATACTGACTTTTTTGAGCCTGGATTCAATGTTGGCGTGATGCGTCAAGACGCCTACATCGATGTGACCATTAGAATTCTGGATACCGAAAATTCGAACAAGGAAGTCGCAACGGTGCAGATTCTTAAATCATTAGGCTATACGGCAATGGGCTATGACTTTTCTGTTGCCGACCGCGTCGGTGAAGCTTATGCCCGAGCAGGAAAGGTACTTGCAGGAAAGGTTAAGAAGGCTTGCAAATAAAAGATTGACAATTTATTATTCAAATAAAAAAGGAAATCCTGGCTGGGATTTCCTTTTTTTATTTAATCAGATTTTAAGCCTTAAAACAGCGACATCTGCTCTCCTGAACCTGTTGGCAGAACAATATCATTGCCAGAGTTGTCGTCAGAATCGGTTGGGACAATCTCCTCGGGTTGTTCATCTTCCTCTGGTTCAAGCGGTTCGTCCTCTTTTATCGGTTCAATCTCCTCAATGTGTTTCACCTCGTAGGTAGTCAGGCGCTTGCCTTTGGCAGAGAAACCCTTAATGCCGATAAACTCATCGACGTTGATGTCTTCGGCAGGCCGCTCGGCGTTTTTGCCGCCAAAGGTGACGCGGATTTGCGGCCAGCGGTGGCTTGTGAGTAGCACCAGAAGCGAGCCTTCCTCGGGACTGATGAAGAGTTCGGTTTTCTTCGATTCGGTAATCTCGAAACGCTTGATATAGTAGAAGTTCTGCCCGGCATCCCAGAAAACAGCGGTGAACACCTTGCCTGGCACGTACTTCTCGATGAGCAGCACGTCGTCGGGGTAGTGGTTTGTAAGGTCGAAACTGGTGAGTTGGTAGGTACCGCTACGAGTGATGACCAGAATGCGGTCGTCGCCACGGAACTCGCCAACGTAAACGGCACGCTCGTCGGTGCTAAGGCGCATAACAACGTCGTCGAACCAGATTTTCAGTCCGCCAAGCGTTGATACACCCGACTCTTTGAGCACAATGCGGTGTACTTGCTGGCGCGTTAGAATGTTACCCTGACTTTGACGGCCTTTTATCATCAACTTGCTGAAATCCAATTCGAAAATGTGCTTTTTCATTCCTGGTTTCGGACGCAGGTAGATTTTCACCGTTTCGGCCTCGCCATTGGGGTTGGCAGTGAAATATAGCACTTTCGAGCCTGGCTTTTCTTGCGTCACATCATACTCGCGGTCGCGTGTAACTCCCTTAACAGCAAAGCGTTTCATATAAACTGCGCCTTCTTTTCCGTCGCGGTAGATGGCGTTGTAGATGGTGCGCTCGTCGTTTTTGCGGAACACAGCCACGTGAATAATGTCCTTGCCAACAAATTTCTTATCCTGAACTTTGGTAATCAGGTATTTACCATCGGCGCGGAATACAATTATATCATCGATATCAGAGCAGTCGCACACAAACTCGTCTTTCTTCAGACTTGTGCCAACAAAACCCTCCTCGCGGTTGCAGTAGAGTTTTTGGTTCGATTCGGCCACCTTCGCCACCTCAATGTTGTCGAAACTGCGGATTTCGGTTCGGCGGTCGCGGTCTTTGCCGTATTTCTTTTTAATCTGACGGAAATGGTTGATTGTGAAATCGATAATATGCTCAAGATTGTTCTTGACTTCGGCAATATTGGTTTCCAAATCGCGCAAATGGGCATCGGCTTCGTCGCTTGAGAATTTAAGGATTCGCCGCATCTTGATTTCGAACAACTTGCGAATGTCGTCATCGGTGACGGGGCGAATGAATTTATCGGTATAAGGCTCGATGCGCTTGCGTATGTGCTTGATTACCACATCGTAATTTTCGGCCGTCTCGTACTCTTTATCCTTGTAAATCCGCAACTCGATGAAGAGTTTTTCGAGCGACGAGAAGTTCCAATCGGTCTCCAGTTCGTCGAGTTCAACAAGCAGTTCCTGACGAAGCAGTTCCACGGTGTGGTCGGCCGAGTGGCGCAGCAGTTCCGACACGCCCAGGAAGCAAGGTTTGTCGTTCTCGATGACGCAGCAGTTGGGCGAAATCGACATCTCGCAGTCGGTGAAGGCATAAAGCGCATCGATGGTCTTGTCGGGCGAAACGCCAGGCTGCAAATAGACCATAATCTCGACTTCGGCTGCAGTATTGTCGTCAACCTTCTTGATTTTTATCTTGCCTTTCTCGCTGGCACTCAATATGGTATCGATAAGCGACGCCGTGCTTTTTCCGTACGGCACATCCTTAATCATCAGCGATTTGTTGTCGACTTTCTCAATTCGTGTGCGCACACGGACCGCACCGCCGCGTTGGCCATCGTTGTATTTTGAGACGTCGATGAGTCCGCCCGTCGGGAAATCGGGATAAATCTCGAACGGCTTGCCCTTCAGGTAGAGAATGCTTGCGTCGATGAGTTCGTTGAAGTTGTGCGGCAGAATTTTCGATGCCAGACCAACGGCAATGCCCTCAACGCCTTGCGCAAGCAGCAACGGAAATTTGACGGGAAGTGCAACGGGCTCGCGGTTGCGACCGTCGTACGAGAGTTGCCATTCGGTGATTTTTGGCGAAAAGACAACGTCGAGAGCAAATTTTGAAAGGCGAGCCTCGATGTAACGCGGTGCGGCAGCGCCATCACCTGTGAAAATGTTGCCCCAGTTTCCCTGACAGTCGATGAGCAGGTCTTTTTGTCCCAATCCGACAAGCGCAGTGTAGATACTCGAGTCGCCGTGCGGGTGGAACTGCATTGTCTGTCCCACAATGTTAGCCACCTTGTTGTAGCGACCGTCATCGATGCGCTTCATAGCGTGCAATACGCGGCGCTGCACGGGTTTCAAACCATCGTCGATGTTTGGCACTGCACGGTCCAGAATCACGTACGAAGCGTAATCAAGGAACCAGTTCTGATACATACCTGTGACGCTCGAGATGTCGGTCAGGTCGTTGGCAAGTCCGCTGAATGGCTTCACGCCTTCAGCATCCAAAACCACACCATCGCCGTCAGCCTCAAGTGAGTCCGATTCACTATTAAACTCTTCTGCATCAATATTTTCCGATGCCGACTCCTGATTCTCGTTCAGTTCCTCGTTTTCAGAATCCATTGGTGTCTTGTCGTCAAATTCGTCTGACATATTTAATGCTTATTATTTTTCCTCTTCAACTATATCTTCCTCAATTCGCAGATTATCAATGATAAACTGTTGGCGCTGCGGTGTGTTTTTGCCCATATAGTACGACAGCAGGTTGGCTATGTTGTCGCCTTTCTTGATGTTCACCGCATCGAGTCGTATGTCTTTGCCAATGAAATGTTTAAACTCATCGGCTGAAATCTCGCCCAAACCTTTGAATCGCGTTATCTCTGCCGATGCGCCAATCTCTTTAATAGCCGCTTGACGTTCTTCGTCATTGTAGCAGTATTTCGTCACCTTCTTGTTACGCACGCGGAAGAGTGGTGTCTGTAAAATATATACGTGGTTCTTGCGAATCAAATCGGGGAAGAATTGCAGAAAGAAAGTAATGATTAACAGGCGGATATGCATTCCGTCGACATCGGCATCGGTGGCGATTATCACCTTGTTGTAGCGAAGGTCATCAAGACTCTCCTCGATGTTAAGTGCGGCCTGTAAGAAATTGAATTCCCTATTGTTATACACAATTTTTTTTGTCTCACCATAGCAGTTTAACGGCTTACCGCGAAGGCTGAAAACCGCCTGTGTCTCAACGTTTCGGCTTTTGGTGATGGAACCCGACGCCGAATCACCCTCTGTGATGAAAATCGATGACTCGTAGCGCAAATCCACTTTTTCCTCAACATCCGATTTTTCAGTTACACCTTTGGGATAAACAGCCTTGCTATCGTTCAAGTGAATACGACAATCGCGCAGTTTGTCGTTATGCAGGTTTACTTTTTTGGCAAGTTCACGAGCCGACTTCTGCACACCCGAGAGTAATTTGCGCTCTTTTTCAGCGTCTTGTATCTTCTTTAGCAGGATGTTGGCCGTGTCGGGATTCTTGTGCAGGAAATCGTCAACTTCCTTCTTAATGAAATCGCCCACGAACTTGTTGACGCTCACACCGCTCAATTCGTACGGATGGCCTTCGCTGTCCTTGTCGGGCGCCATATTGGCCGAGCCGAGTTTCACTTTGGTCTGACTCTCGAATGTGGGCTCAATGACGTTGATGGCGATGGTTGCCACAATGCCGCCGCGAATGTCGGAGAGTTCGAAATTCTTCTGATAAAAATCTTTTATTGTGCGCGAAAGATGCTCACGCAGAGCACTTTGGTGTGTTCCGCCCTGTGTGGTGTACTGTCCGTTGACAAACGAATAGTAATCCTCGCCGTATTGGTCGATGTGGGTGAAGGCGATTTCGATGTCTTCGCCTTTCAAGTGGACAATCGGATAGAGCGGCTCCTCGCTGTTTCGCTCTTGCAGCAAATCGAGCAAACCATTGCGCGACAGGAACTTCTGACCATTGAAAACCAGCGTCAGGCCAGTGTTCAGGTAGGTGTAGTTGCGCAGCATTGTCTCGATGAAGTCGGTGTGGAAATTGTATGGACCGAACACCGTTTCGTCGGGTGTGAACTGCACCATTGTGCCGTTGCGCTCTGTGGTGGGCTGCAAATCGTACTCCTTGACGAGTTTACCTGCTTCAAAATCAGCCTGTTTCACCATTCCATCGCGGAACGACCAAACCGAAAACTTCGACGACAGCGCATTGACGGCCTTTGTGCCCACACCGTTCAGACCAACCGATTTTTGGAACGATTTGGTGTCATACTTCGCGCCAGTATTCATAATGGAAACGGCGGCCACCATCTTGCCTTGCGGAATACCGCGGCCATAGTCGCGCACGGTGAGCGTGTGGTCTTCGAGCCTGATTTCAATAGTCGACCCGAACTTCATTCTAAACTCGTCTATCGAGTTGTCAATCACTTCTTTGAGCAGCACATAGATGCCATCGTCGGGACTGTTACCATCGCCCAGTTTACCAATGTACATACCAGGCCGCAACCGCACGTGTTCAAGGCCTTCGAGCGTTTTAATGTTGTCATCGCCGTAATCGCTACCCACAATGCCGTTCAAAGCATTGTTATCGTCACTGATTGCCATATTATGGTGTATTCTTAAAGAAAATTTCGCCAAATATAGAAATTTGGATTTTGGACCGTCGGCCGATTTATCAACAACGGGGGGTTGAAAGGTTGCTGGACGTTGATTTTAAGCGGTTAGGGGCTTTGCAGTTTTTCGCGAAAGCGGGAAAAAATGAAATGTGTTGAAAAATCGACTATCAATATTAAATTTGCAAATGACGATTCAACGCAAACAGTTGAATGAGAATTAAACTTTAATCGAAATAAAAATGAAAGCATTAAAAGCACTGCAACTTCTGCCGGCACTGGCACTTTGCGCAACAGCCGTGGCACAGACACCGGCCACAACAAACATTCAGGGTAGCAAATATCCCGCCATCTACCCCGACAACACCATCGAGTTCCAACTGCGCGCACCTGAAGCACAGAAGGTGCAAGTTGACATTTGCGGGAAAAAGTACGATATGACCAAAAACGCCGACGGCGTATGGTCGGGCAAGACCGAGCGCATTGTGAGCGGCATTCAGTACTATAGCCTGATTGTTGACGGCGTGTCGGTGAACGACCCGGGCAGCGAGACCTTCTTCGGCTGCGGCCGTATGATGAGTTGCGTCGAAGTTCCGTACTTGGACGGAGGCAAACAATATCAGATTCAGGATGTTCCGCACGGCTGCGTCCGCACCGAGAACTACTTCTCGAATGTGACCAAATCGTGGCGCACAATGTACGTTTACACACCGGCCGGCTACGACACCGACAAGGACAAAAAATATCCTGTGTTCTACATTATTCACGGCGGTGGCGAAGACTGCCGCGGTTGGGTTAACCAAGGTCGCGGAAACATCATTCTCGACAATCTGGCTGCCGAAGGCAAGGCCGTGCCGATGATTCTTGTCAGCCTTGACGCCAACGCGGGCGGCTACGACGACGTTGAGAAAGAGATTATGGACAACATTGTTCCGTTTGTAGAGAAGAACTACCGCGTTGATGCACGCCCGCAAATGCGCGCTCTTGGCGGTCTGTCGATGGGCGGACTTTACACAATGCATGTGGGTATGCCGCACAACGACTTCTTCAACTATCTGGGCGTGTTCAGTTCGGGATGGTTCGCTAATAATCAGGGCAATCCAAACGACCCGGGCGCAAAATGCTACAAGTATCTGGAAGCCAACAAAGACCAGTTCAACAAGAACATCAAATTGCTGTGGCTGTCGCAGGGCAGTTCAACCGACATTGCCTACAACAACTGCAAAGTGATGATGGAAAAGTTTGATACTATGGGTATTAAGTACGAATTCTACGATTCGAAAGAAGGCGGTCACACTTGGCCTGTTTGGCGCGAAGATTTGTATTTGTTTGCACAGAAATTGTTTAAATAGAAATTATTGACAATAAGGAATATAACTGCCAGTTGGCATTTTATCGATACTGACTGGCAGTTTTTTTTTCGCCAATATTATATATGTGTGTAACCAAAACAAAAACAATTCGTAAGAGAGCCAGTTAACTACTAAACTGAAGATGAAGAAAGATTTTGGCAGATTAATACTGCTGATAGGAATAGCGATTTTTGCAGCAGGTTGCTCGCCCAATAGCGATGGACTGAAGCGAGTGATGAATCTCGACAAGGCCAATCTGACGTGGCGCGGTGATTATGACAATAAAACACACTGGATGCACTACACCGGCGAATGGGCCGGTTTCGGATGGCAGTATGGCGATGGCAACGGTCGACCGCCAGCCGATTTTAGCAAATATGACCAGATTGTGGTTGTTGTCGACAGCGTATCGTCAGACACCGCAACTTTATTTCTGAATGTCAGGTACACAACAACAAGCATTATCACATCAGAGTCGGCACCCGTAATCAACGGAAAGTCCACATTGCATGTCGATTTGAACCCCGAGCACAAATCACACGTGCTTGAGTTTTTCGTAATGTCAAAATATCCGTGCGACATGGTTGTGAAGAGCGTTGTTTTAAGCACGGCAACTCGGTACAAGAAGGAACATGAGCTAAAAATGAACAATGGCTTCATCGATGCATCGGAATTCAAAGGCTACAGCGACGATGCGATGGTTTCGTTCAATTATTATGCGGGCGGTGAGATGACTCACGTTTCCGATTCGGGCACCATTGAGCCCATGAACAACTGGGGCATTGGTATTATCTGCTCAAGCGCCGATGTGATTGGCAACAACTGCCCCGGAAGACAGATAATCCTGAAAAAGATTGGTGAGCAGTCGTTTGAATGCAGATTTGGCGACCTTCGGTATATGCTCGATTATGCCGACGATGACGGCGAGCGCGGGCTTTACTGGGTTGTGTGGACTGGCGGCAATGTCACGGATGTGCATATTCTTGGCGCTACCATTCGCGAAGCCATCAACTGATTGACGGCAAAAAGAAATTAGCCGGGCGGTGCATTGTTTGCGCCGCCCGTTTTTTTAAATAAATAGTGCAAAAAAGCAAAACCAAAATTGAAACAATGCGTATGAGTTTCGGTTACTAACAACGAAAAGGGAACATGAATAAATTTTTCAACAAAATTGCATTGCTGGCTACGGCAGCTTTTGCCGTTGCGTGCAGCACACCAAGCGACACAAAATACATACTTAGCCCCGATGAAGTAAACCTTACTTGGCGTGGCGAATATAACGCGGAGACACACCGCATGCACTATACTGAAAACTGGGCAGGGTGCGGTTGGTCGTTTGGCGACGACAGCATTAAACCTGCCGCCAACTTCAGCGATTACGACCAGTTGGTTGTGACGGTTGACAACATCACCACCGACACCACAACACTTTTCCTGAATGTCAGATACACAACATCGAGCATCGTAACATCAGAGTCGGCACCGATAGTCAACGGCCGCACCACCTTGCGCGTCGACCTTGACCCGGAAGGCAAGTCGCACGTGGTTGAAGCCTACGTGATGAGCAAGCGTCCGTGCGACATTGTGGTTAAAAGCGCTGAATTCCGCAAGGCGACACAGTATGGCGAAAACCATGAGTTGAGAATGCACGACAGCTTTATCGACGCATCGGAATTCGACGGCTATAGCGATGACGCTTTGGTTTCATTCAACTACTATGCCAATGGCGAGATGACATTCGTATCTGATTCAGGCACTGTCGTGCCGATGAACAACTGGGTAATCGGCATGGTATGCTCAAGCGCCGATGTGATTGAAGCCGTCTGCCCCGGACGGAGCATAATACTGAAAAAGATTGGCGAACAGGCGTTTACATGTCCTTTAGGCGACATCCGGCACATGCTCGAGCTGGCCGACGATGATGGCGAACGCGGCATATACTGGGTTGTATGGACCGGCGGCAATCTGACCGATGTCCACATGATTAACGCCACCATTCGCGAAGCCATAAACTGATTGGCAGATTTATTGACATACTGATAACTATCATCCCGACAACTTATCGGGATGATTTTTTTTTCGCCCCCGCGCAACCATTTCAACTTCAGCACCGTCCGCACAATAGTGCGAAAAGTTTTTTAACTTTGGCCTATGACAACTTTGCGGACAGATAGCACCCACAGCGGCATAAACATTGACTACGCCAACGGCAGCGGCTTTGTGCACGGCGGCAGCGGCCCGCTCATCGTTTACAGCGACAAATTCAAAAAGACCATCACAATAGATGGTAAGACGATGAAAGTCAAAGAATTCTTCCTAAATGATAATTTGGATGCTGTAGAATGGTATTATAAACGTGACGATTACCATCTGTCTTATTACAAGGTTTGGAAAGAAGATACTGCGGAGTGTTTGGAGATTGATTTTGACATTAGCGAAGGAACTGCAAAGGCTGCTATTCGAGAAGGGATAAAAAACATATTAAAACAAAGTTGTGAAGAAGATAAATCAGAATAATGAAGTCCACAAAAAACATAAATTATTAATTGAATTAACAATTACGCTAATACTATTGGTCTGGATTGTACTTCAATCTTTTTATGTCAATTTTCGAGTGCCACAAACATGGCCTGATGGTGCGAGAATTCCTGCGTTTTTGTGTTTAATACTTCTGGTATTAGACGTCTTAAAAACAACTTCATTTTATAATAAACACCCTATTATAACCATAATTATTACGTTTGTGAGTTTTTTTTGTATTTCGGATTTACTTCGATATTTTGAATTATATATATGCCATAAAGATTGTTATCGTCAAATAGGATTTGTTTACGAGAAAAATAAAGGATATATAGGTTCAAAAGGCATGCATACAGATCCATCCATTTTAATATTGGTGAGCAATAAAATACAAGCGGGAAAAAATATAAAAAAAACAACATTCAACAAAGTTAATGTTGGAGATACCATTATAATAAGAGTGACGTGTCATGGTTGCATATATATCAAAACCCTATTCCCCACCCACGAAGAAATCGAGCGTTATAAAGTGCCGCAACACTACATAAACGGCAAATTGCAAGTAAAACCACCATACGAGCAATATTCCGCGGCAAAGAGAGATTCAATGCTGCGGGTGTCGCATAGCCAAATAGGTTATGTATTTGAAAAAACGGATGATGAGTATTTCCGCCATTTGGTCAAAGTAGGCATCGATGCCGAGCATACTACCACACACGAGTTTTATGAGACCGACCGCAATTATCCGAAAGTGTATAAAAGGCTGAATGTTGGCGACACGGTGATACTGCAAGTGTCAGATTCTATGCCTGAAATAAACCGTGTGCTGTGTTGGCAGCCTAACGAGAAAGAAATTGCAGAATATGCAAGTTACAAGGCGATAAAAGATTACAGCTACTGCAGCAAAGAGTTTGAAGATAAAATGTTGCTTAATTCGCACAAGAGTTTGGCATTTGTGTACGACAAATATCAAGACGAACATATAGGCGCGTACCTTGAAGTTGGAATAGATGAGAATCATACACGAACCTATCTGTTTAAGACATTCGAGAAAGATTATGAGCAGATTTATAAAACTGTCAGCATAGGCGATACTGTTATTGCGCACGTATCTGATTCTATTCCACAACTAAATCAAGTTCTCGATTGGCATCCAACTAATTACTATATGCAAATCGGCTACATATTCAGAAAAGACTCGCGGGGCATAACCAAGCAGTTCAACACAATGGTATATGTTGGCATAAAGAAGAATAAACTATGGAAGCACGAGATGAGTATGTTCAAGAATATTCATGAAGGCGATACTATATTGATGAAACTCTCAAACAAAGATTCCGAATACAACGAAGTCATATCGTGGCACCCAACGCCCGAAGAGATAGAGAAATACAAGAAACCTGTGCGGATAACGGAGTTGGCAGATTGAAAAAAGAAAATCAATTGGCCATATACCCCCCCCTAAAAGCCGTCCGTTAAAGAAATGAGATGCCAAAACAAGCAACAAGGGGGCGACCTTTGCACCGCCTGCGGCATTATATAACGTGGCGTAACGTATAGACGCGGCGCGCCACGTTGTGCAGGCGGCAAGGGTGGGCATTGTAGCGGTGATTGTTGGTGTGGAAACAAAACCCCTGCCGAACAGATGAGAATCCGCTGAAATGTTGTATGTTTGTATGTCTAAAAACGAAAGGCTATGTCGAAAGACAGAGTGAATATTATTGAATACACGATTGCGCTGATAAACGAATTTGCCAAAAAGTTCGGCTTATCGGAAGCGGAGGCTTTCGGCTACATCGACCGCTGCAACGGAATGAAACTGATTGAGGAGTGCTACGACATAATGCACACCCTTTCGTTTGCCGACGGCGTGGCGGGGATGGCATCGTATTGCAGAAGGCACGGAGGAACGCTATAATGATTCTCTATCACGGCTCAAATATGGAAATCAGCGAGATAGACCTTGACAAATCGCGACCTTACAAAGATTTCGGCAAGGCGTTCTATCTTTCATCCGACAAGCAGCAGGCGTTGAGTATGGCTCGTTTTAAGGCGCTCACAGTTGGCGGCGATGAGAAAATAACAACTTTCGATTTCGACGAAAGCAACACAAGTGACTTGAGAATCAAAAAGTTCGACAGTTATAGTCAGGAATGGGCAGATTTTGTTTTCAACAATCGCGATGAGCGGCAAAATTTCCAACACAACTACGACATTGTTTACGGCCCGATAGCCAATGACACCGTGGGCGTGCAGATTCGCGACCTGCGCGAACGCAAAATCTCGATGGATGAATTTCTGAAAAATCTTGAGTACAAAAAAGGTATCACATTCCAATATGCCTTTTGCACCCCTTTGGCAATATCAAAACTGAAACGGCTATGAATGTCACCGAGTCACAATTCAGATATTTGAAGGAAACTTTGTCGAAAGACCTTATTGCAATGCTAATGGAGCGCAAGAATATGACAATGGAAGATGCCTTCAGATTTTATTATGAATCAGACACCTTCCGAAAAATATCCGATTCGGAAACGGGACTTTTCTTCCAAAGTCCGGGCTATGTTTTCTCGTATCTCGAAGATGAGATGAAAGAACGGTGATTTTATTTGCTGGGCACGAACTGTGAGAATCAGTGTTCCCAACAATTATCGTCCCGACAACTATCGTCCCGATAATTATCGGGACAATGCGCGAAAACAGCCGCCATTCGCCGCAAGGCAAAACAAAAAATCTACGAACACCAATCTGCGGCGCACGAATAAGCCGATTTTCAATATTGCGGAAAATTGTGGTTAAAAACCATTTAATTATGTTTGCCAATATGAATTTAATGTCAAAAAAACTATAAAAAATGAAAAAGATTTTATTAGCAATTGCCGCCATTGTGCCGTTTATGGCTGTGGCACAAGACGCTGACCCGTTCAGCAACATCGACGAACTGATTAAGAACACACGCGCTGCCGAAACCAACATTCCTGGTGCCGAGTTTCCGCGCACCGACAGCCACAACCGCGTTTATTTCCACTACAAATCGCCTAACACTCAGGCGCTTACGGTTGACATTTGCAGCAAGAAATTTGAAATGAAGAAAGACGCCGACGGATTCTTCAACGTTGTAACCGACTCACTGCCTGTGGGTTTCCACTACTATTTCCTGATTGCCGACGGCATCTCGGTCATCGACCCGCTCACAACAACCTACTTCGGCTGCAGCCGCGTGGCTGGCGGCATCGAGATTCCTGAAGGCAAGGAAGGCGACTACTACCGTCCTGCAAAAGTGCCACACGGACAGGTTCGCTCGGTTCAGTATTTTTCTGAAACACAGCAAAAATTCCGCCGTGCAATGGTTTACACACCTGCCGAATATGAGACATCGGGCGACAAACGCTACCCTGTGCTCTACCTGCAGCACGGAATGGGCGAGGACGAGACTGGTTGGTCAACTCAAGGCTTTATGCAGAACATTATGGACAACCAAATTGCGGCTGGCAACGTTACGCCAATGATTGTTGTTATGGACAATGGCGACGTGGCTGAAGGCTTCAATCCTGCCAAAGGCGGAATGAATGAGTTCGGCGCATCGTTCTACGACGTGATTATCAAGGACTTGATTCCTATGATTGACGCCACCTTCCGCACCAAAACCGACCGCGACAACCGCGCAATGGCTGGCCTGTCGTGGGGTGGTTTCCAAACATTCAACACAGTGTTCAACAACCCTGACGTGTTCTCGTACGCAGGCGCTTTCAGCGGTGCCATCTTCGGTCTGAACACAAAGACTGCTTACAACGGCATTTTCAACGACAAGGATTTCAATAAGAAGTTCCACTATTTCTTCCTGGGCTGCGGCTCTGAAGAGAATTTCGGCACCGAGAACCTTGTGAAACAGTTGCGCGAGTGCGGCGCCGACGCCCAATTCTACCTTTCGGAAGGCACTGCCCACGAATGGCTGACCTGGCGCCGCTGCTTCAATCAGTTTATTCCGCATCTGTTTAAATAAGTTATAAGTTATTAAGTTATAAGTTGTTAACAGAAAGGTGTTGGGTGTTAGGTGTTGGTAAGGGTTTAGGGGGTAAGTCGCTTCGCTGTTTAGTCTCTAAACTTCTAAACTTTTAAACCTTTAAACGATTCACCGATTCACCAATTCACCGATTAAACATTGAAACAATGAACAAGAACATTCTTTTCGGGCTGGCTCTGCTGGCGGTGGGCTGCACGGCGCAGCAATCGCAAAACACCTTCACATTCGAAGGCAACCCGCTCATTCGCAATAAGTTTACGGCTGACCCCGCACCAATGGTTTCGGGCGACAGATTGTATCTGTACGTTGGTCACGACGAGTACTATGCTGGTCAGGACAGCGCTGGCGGCGGCAAAGAGTTCAACATCACCGAATGGCTCTGCTATTCGACAGCCGATATGAAAACGTGGACCGACCACGGCGCAGTGCTGCGTCCTGGCGATTTTGCCTGGGCCGACACCGTAACGCCGAAAGTGGGCACAGCTTGGGCTGCGCAGACTGTTGAGCGCGACGGAAAATTCTACTACTACGTCACAATGCAAGGTCAGAAACCGTACAGCGGCTACGCCATCGGTGTGGCGGTGAGCGACAGCCCGACTGGTCCGTTTGTTGACGCTATCGGCAAACCGATTGTGTGCGACACAATGACCGACAACGGCGCCCGCGGCTGGTGGAACGACATCGACCCGACAGTCTATATCGACGGCAACGATGCTTGGCTCTGCTGGGGCAACGGCACCTGCTTCAT
>JAFYYA010000111.1 GCA_017557785.1 Salinivirgaceae bacterium | reverse complement strand
TTCAATCACTTTCTCAACAAAATACGGTGTTATCGGAAGGAAGTAAACCTTGTCGGCCACGCCGTCGGATGTTTGGATTGTTGCAATATTCGGGTTAATCAACACTGTCGATATACCCTCTTCGCGCATAGCTTTCAACGCTTGCGAACCTGAATAGTCAAACTCTCCCGCCTGACCGATTTTCAACGCTCCCGAACCTAACAAGAGCACTTTTTTTACTTCTTTCATATTCTCTGTATTTTGTAGTTATATTCTTTATATTCTGAATGTTATCTTTGTTTTTTTATTTTATTTTATTGGCGATTTCCGGAAAATAGTGCGCAAAATCCTGCGCCACATTCGTGCCCGTGAAACCGTTGCGGATGACCACCAGAATAGTGTCGTTTCCGGCAATTGTGCTTATTATCGATGGCATGTCCATATCGTCGATAGCCTGCGAGATGGGTTGGGCAAACGCCGGGACTGTTTTTATAACAGCCAGATTTCCCGAAATCTCCATCGACAGGAATCCGTCCATCGATGACGATGATTTGGCAATATTTGGCTTTTGCTCTGGTGCTGTGTTCGACAGGGAATAAAGATAGCGACCGTCGCGTGTCGGACGCTTAAACACTTTCAGCAGTTTCAAATCGCGCGATAGCGTGGCCTGCGTAACCGAGCAATTTTTTGAATTGAGTATTTGAAGAAGTTTGTCTTGTGAGTCAACTTCTTCATTCTGAATGATTTTTGTTATCAAGGCCAGTCTTTGGCTCCTATTTTCCATTGAAGGATGTTTTTTTCTGATTCATTCAGGATGCAAAGGTAACTATTTTTCTCAGTGTGCATATTTATGCAGCCAATGTTTATTAACTAAATAAGAAATACACTTAATTGAAAATAAAAGACAACTGAAGCACAACAAGTTACAATTCAAAGAGCACTGAAAAAGGATGTCTGAAAGTTGAAAAAAATTGATAATTAAACAGTTCGCTTTTTCGGTTGCCGAAAACGCTTTTCACCATCGCACTTCACCAATAAATCACTACTTTCAATGCCCGAAATTTATGGGTATCGAAAAGCATTAAACGGAACAGTATGAGAGTTGTTATTCAGCGTGTTAAACGGTCGAGCGTGACAATTGACGGCGAAATGGTGGCGTCGATTGGCGCGGGGCTGATGATTCTGGTTGGCATTGAGCCGGCCGACACCAGCGCCGATGCCGATTATTTGTGTGGTAAAATTGCCCGGTTGCGCATTTTTGATGACGAAAACGGCGTGATGAATCGTTCGGTAATCGATGTTGGTGGCGAGCTTCTGGTAGTGTCGCAGTTCACGCTTTTTGCGCAGACCAGCCATGGCAACCGGCCGTCATATATCCGTGCCGCCCGCCCCGAACAAGCCATTCCGCTATACGAAGAATTTGTGGCAAAACTTGAGACCGCATCAGGCATAAAGCCGCAAACCGGCCGTTTTGGCGCAATGATGGATGTGGAACTGATTAACGACGGTCCTGTGACCATCATCATCGACAGCCGGCAGAAAGAGTTTTAGCCTACCTAATCATTTCCATCTTTGCCACAAGCGTGTCGACAAATTCGGTCAGTGGCTTTTTCACCATCACCGCCATCAGTGCGTTGACGTCGGCATCGAAAGTTACTCTGAAAGCGGTTTCCGTCTCGTGGAACTCTTTGAGTTGAATCCACATTGTAAACCGCAGCGGCGAGTCCATACTCTCAATTTTCAGCAGGTTGTTTGGATCGCGCTCAACAATGCGCATTCCGAAACGGCCGGCCTTGTCGATAGTGAACGTGCACGAGTCGGCAGTGGCTTCAACATCTTTTATCTTGTCGTTTTGCGGCAACATGGCCGAGTTGATTCGGCTGAAGTCTGATATTAAAGAAAATACGCGGTCGGGCGTTGCATAAATGTGCCCCCTTTTCTCAATTCTCATAGTCTGTGTTTTTTTTGCCAAAAGTACTCTTTTTTGTCGTACACGAAAAAAAGCGGGCAGCCCCGAAAAGCCGCCCATTGCAACTAATTGAAAAAACACTTTGCGATGTTTTCCATCATTTGAAAGACGAGTTTGACGCCCTTGCGGTTGCGTGATATGCTTTTTTTCTGCTGCCATCGTCGGGGATTTCTTCATTCGATAATTTTTATACAAATACAATTTATTAAAATTCAACAAATTGCAAATGCAGAATTACGCTTGCCTATCATTTAAAAAAAAATGCCAAAAACACAGGTCCGACAATATTTTTTATCACAAAAAAATGTATTTTTGTCTACCAAATAACAAGTTGTATCTATTAATAGAGCAAATTATGAAATCAATTAAACTTTTAGCGTTTTTAATCTTGGGTTCCGCTGTGATTGCAGCTTGCAGCAATAGCGGAAACAAAACAAATAAAGCAGCGACTGCAGAAATCGACGATGTGTCTGTTGCCCAGATAATTGAAGATTTGGAAAGCATTCCCACCCCGACCACTGTTGAGCTGATGGAAATGATTAACAAACTGGGGCTCACCTACTTGTACGACGTGACTAACAGTCTGGCAAATCAAGAAAGTTACTTGAGCACCAAGCAGAAAGCTCTGAACCTGGGTGTTTATGCAGCCGACTTGAGTTACGATGTAGCTTACCAAAAGAAAGCCGAAACTGAAGAGTATCTGCGCTGCATTCTGACTATGGCCAGCGACCTGAACATCAGCATTGATGCCGACAAGATTTCTAACAAGTTTGAAAGCAACATCGACAATGTTGAAGGTTTGAATTCTGTTGTGAAAGACGTTTTCAAAGAGTCGCAGTACATTCTGAACCAGACAAGCCAGACTGAGACAGCCTTGCTGTTCCTTATCGGCAGCTGGGTTGAGAGCGCTTACATCTGTGTATCGGCATCGGATTTGGCATCGAACAACATGGATTTCATCAAGGTGGCTGTTAGCCATTTCGAGTATTCTTCTACAATTATCAAATATCTTGAGAGCAGAAAGGACAACTCAGATTTTGCCGAATTCTTCCAGACCCTTAACAATCTTCAAGAACCTATTGAAGCACTGAAGGCCGACATGAACAACTTAGAGAAATTTGAAGCTGTGGCCAGTGTTGTCAAGACCATGCGCAATGCAATTGTCTAATCGGACTATACATATTTAATATAAAAGCGGCTTTCGTGCCGCTTTTTTTTGCTGCATACTGCGGCAAAAAACTGACACAATTTGCATAAATAATGTAATTTTGTCAGTCTTTAAAGATAACAATATGGACTTACAGCAAGTCAAACAACGATTCGGGATAATCGGTAACGCCGAAGGACTGAACCGCGCCATTGAGCGCGCCATCCAGGTGGCACCTACCGACCTGTCCGTGCTGGTAACTGGCGAGAGCGGCACAGGCAAAGAGACATTCCCGAAGATTATCCACCAATACAGCTCGCGCAAGCACGGCGAATATATTGCCGTTAACTGCGGGGCCATTCCCGAAGGCACCATCGACTCGGAACTTTTCGGTCATGAGAAGGGCGCGTTCACAGGTGCACACGAAGCACGGAAGGGCTATTTCGAAGTGGCCGACAACGGAACCATCTTCCTTGACGAAGTGGCCGAGATGCCGCTATCGACACAGGCTCGTCTGCTGCGTGTGCTCGAGAGTGGCGAGTTTATCCGTGTCGGTTCGTCGAAGGTGCAGAAGACCAACGTGCGGGTGGTGGCGGCAACCAACGTGAATGTGCTTCAGGCGGTTGAGACTGGCAAGTTCCGCGAAGACCTGTACTACCGTCTCAACACCGTGCCAATCAAAATTCCGCCCCTGCGCGAGCGCGTTGACGACATTCATCTGCTTTTCCGCAAATTCACAGCCGATTTTGCCGACAAATTTCAGATGCCGCCCCTGACGCTTACACCAGAAGCCCGAGCAATGCTCGAACGCTTCCGCTGGCCTGGCAACGTACGCCAACTGAAAAACATCACCGAGCAACTGTCGATTCTTGAAGAGAACCGCACCATAACGGCTGAAACTCTGCAGCGCTATCTGCCCGAAAGCGAAGGCGCTCACCTGCCAGCCCTTGTCGGGCACGCCGACGAGCAGTCGTTCGCATCAGAGCGCGAGATATTATATAAGGTGCTTTTCGACATGAAAAACGATGTGAACGACCTGAAGCGGCTGGTTCACGACCTGATGGAACAAAAGGGCGACCACACCCAGTTCTCAAAAGACCACGCACGCATCATACAGAGCATCTATTCGGACCAGAAATCCAACTTTGCCGACACCGATGAAGCGCCAATGATTATCACGCATCACGCTGATACCCAAAACGCTCATATTCAGGACACTGAAGAGTTCGTGGAAGAGTCGCTATCACTCGAAGACAAAGAAGTGGAAATGATTCGCAAGGCACTGATGCGGCACAACGGCAAGCGCAAGTATGCAGCCGAAGATTTAGGCATCTCTGAACGCACACTCTATCGGAAAATAAAAGAGTACAATATTGAGTAGACATTTTTGAATTACGATTTACGAATGCAGAAACTCATTTAACATTAAACATTTATAATTTAACATTCAACATTAGACTTTACTCATTACTCACTAAACATTACACCTTACTCAAGCAAGAAAATGCGCAAACTGATAATATTCATATCAATCATCGCCTTAGCGACGGGGTGCACAATAAGTTACTCGTTCACGGGGGCATCTATTCCGCCCGACGCGAAAACCGTGTTTGTTGCAGACTTCCGCAACGTGGCACCGCTGGTGAACCCATCGCTCGCCAACGAACTGACCGAAGCAATGAAGGACAAATTTGTTGGGCAGACATCGCTGAAACTGGGCGACGAGAACGCTGACCTTTATTTCGAAGGCTCGATAACAGCCTACGGTACTCAGCCTGTGGCAATCAAAACGGGCGATGTGGCAGCGCAGAACCGCTTGACAATCACCGTGAAAGTGAAGTTTGTGAACAACAAGGACAAAAACGCCAACTTCGATACGTCGTTCTCGCGCTACGAAGACTACGACAGCCAGTACAACCTGACCGATGTTGAAGACCAACTTGTCAAAACAATTGTCGAAAGCCTTGTGGATGACATATTTACAAAAGCAGTAGTCAACTGGTAATTTAGACGAAATGGACAAGAGCAAACTATTGATGTATATGCAGAATCCCGAACTTTTGGGCGACCGCAATCTGCCCGAAGTCAAGGAACTGGTTGATGAATACCCGTGTTTTCAGTCGGCCAGAATGCTGTACGTCAAGAATTTGCGAAACCAAGGCTACTCGAATTACGGCAAGGCGCTGCGCGAGACTGCCGTTTTTGTCACCAACCGCACCAAGTTGTTCTTCCTGCTCGATGAGCGCGTCATCATAAAACACGACGCTGCACCCGACCAGATTGAAGCCGAAGCAGAAGTGTTCGACTTTACAAAGATGGCCGAACTGGCAGGATTTACAACGAAGCCGTCGGCTGCAGAAAAGGCAAAATCAGAACTCGACAAACTGATTGGAAGCGAGACAACTGTGCAACCGTATTTCAACAATCTGAGCGACACCTTCGATCTGAACGATTTCCGCCAGACCTTCGGCAAAAAAAACAAACCGACACCAAAAACCAAGGAAGAACGTCACGCCGAACTGCTCGACAATTTCAAAGGATTCGATTTGAAACCTGAAGAAGCCGATGAAAATCAGCCAGTTGAAGCCGACCTTGCAATTAAAAGTTCTACTGCCTCACCAGACCTGTTCTCGGAAACGCTGGCGCAGATTTATTTAAAGAAAGGTGCATATGAAGCCGCACTGCGGACGTATGAAAATTTGTGTTTGAATAATCCAGAAAAAAACGCTTACTTTGCGGCTCGAATTAAAGAAATAAAGGAAATTATTAACAATAAATAACTTAAAGAAATGTTTACAATTATCACAGTTCTTGTATTTTTTGTCTGCATCTTAATGATACTCATTGTGTTAGTACAAAACTCGAAGGGCGGCGGTCTGGCATCAAATTTCAGCAGCGCCAATCAGGTTATGGGTGTCCGTAAGACTACCGACTTCCTTGAAAAAGGAACGTGGACACTGGCAGGTGCTCTGCTTGTTTTGTGCATTCTGGCATCGGCTTTCATTCCGCGCGGCGGAGCCGAAGTTGAAGGTAGCATGCTTCAAGAGAAGATCGAGGAGACTCCCGAGTCGTTCATGGGTAACTTCCCGACAGCAGCACCAGCAGCCGACGAGACTGCCGAGTAAGATCGGATACGAAAAATCACACAAAGAAGCCAGCCTGCAGGTTGGCTTTTTTTGTGGAATATTGCGAAGATTTCTGTTCCCTAAAACTTAAACGTGAACCCCATATTCAGCAGATGGCCGTTGTTTGCCATAAGCTCGAAGCGGGATGTGGTGTGGTCGGTATCTTTGTTTTTGATGTGTGAATAATTCACACCCAGCACATTCGCAAAAAGGTCGAAATCCCAGCGGTCGTTTATCTCAATTGTGAGCACGGGCAGCAACTCAAGTTTGATGCTTCGCTCGCTGTCGGCAAACCCGAAGGCCGAAACAGCTTCGGCACCAAAAATTAATCTGCCAACCTGAAGAATATCATAATGCAGGTAAGGCTCTATGGCATAACTCGATTCCGACTCGGTGTTTTTCCGGCCGTCTGACCAAACCGATGTCTTGCTGCGGTTGTAGCCGAACCCCACACCAACTTCCCAACTTCCCATTACGTAACCAGCCGACGGCACAACTTCAAAACTGAATGATGACGATTCCTTGTCGCCATTGTTAGCGCTATTTTCCGATACAATGCCAGCGGTTCCGCTAACCACAAACTGCGCGTTGGCTTCCTTTGTCAGCACCATAATGGCTGCGGCAAAAATTGTTGATGCAAAAAACAGGTTCTTCATACTATATTGTTTAATCGGTGAACTGTTTAATTGGTGAATCGATTGTTTGACAACGGACTTCAGACAACAGACTACGGACTCAGCACATTCCTAATTCCTAGTGCCTAATGCCTAAAATCCAACACCTAACACCCAACACCATTTACAAATATCTAACTTCTAACTTCCAACTTCTAAATCCTACATCCTAACTATTTTCTGCCTCTTTCTTCGGGAAAAGCAGAGAGAGCACAATGCTCAACGTAATGATTCCCAGAATGACGTAGAGCGAGTGCACCGAGCTGAAGCCAATCTCGTCGAGCCAATGGTGCAGAAGCAGTTTGGCGCCCACAAAGAGCAGCAGCACGGCAACGCCCTGTTTCAGATAGCAGAACTTGTCCACTGCGCCCGAGAGCATAAAGAACAGCGACCTCAGACCGATGATGGCGAAGATGTTCGAGAAGAACACCACGTAAGGGTCGCAAGTGACTGAGAATATGGCGGGTATGCTGTCGAATGCAAAAATCAGGTCGGTGAACTCAATGGTAATCACCACAATGAGCAGCGGGGTGATGAAGAGTTTGTGCCGATGGTCGCGGATGAAGAAACGGCCGTTCACATAACGCGGATAGACGCTGAAATGCTTCGACAGGAACTTCACCAACTTATGGTCGCGCGGGTCGGCATTGGCGTTGTCGTCTTCCTTCTTGAAGAACATTTTCACGCCCATATAAGCCAGATAGACGCCGAAAACAAGCAGAATCCAGTTGAACTTCTGAATGAGCGTCGAGCCCAGGAAGATGAACGAGAACCGCAGAATGATGGCGCCCAGAATGCCCCAGAAAAGCACTGATTTATAATCTTTTTTGCGCACGCCGAAGCCCGTAAGCAGCATCAGCATCACAAAAAGGTTGTCAATAGAGAGCGTCTCCTCAATCAGATATCCCGAAAGGAAATCGATTGACATACTGTGCTGATATTGGCTGATGGCCGACTCAATGGTGAGTCCGTTGGCCATTGCCTGTTCGAGCGGCAGCCCGTCGTACTTGAAACTCAAGCCGTATTTCTGCGTCACGTGCAGCAGCTCGTCGAACGTGTCGATGCCGTGGACCAGATGGCCGTCGAACCTGAGAAACAGGAAGAAACCGAGCGCCAGCGTCACCCAAACCACCGTCCACACCGATGCTTCCTTGATGCTGACCACGTGATGCCCCCGCCCTACAAACAGAAGGTCGAACATCAGCACGCCAATAATAAACGCAATGAAAATCAGTAGGAAAATCGTATCCATCGATTAGTAGTATTTGTTGGGAATCAGATAGTTCTTAACGTAGTCGGCCACACCGTCTTCGAGCGAGTAGAACGGCCGGTCGTAGCCGATAGAGCGCAGTTTGCTCATATTGGCTTCGGTAAAATATTGGTACTTGTCGCGGATGTCCATCGGCATATCGACGTACTCGATGTTCGGCTCAAGTCCCATACCGCGGAAAGTGTTGATTGTCAGGTCGGCGAAGGTGCGGCCCTTGCCCGTGCCCACATTGTAAAGCCCCGAGTCGCGGCGGTGGTGCATCAGAAACATCATCACTTCGCAAAGGTCCTTCACATAGACGAAATCGCGCGTCTGTCCGCCGTCGGCATACTTCGGATTGTGCGATTTGAAGAGCTTCATCTTGCCGGTTTCCTGAATCTGATGGAAAGCGTGCAGAATGACCGACGCCATCCGGCCCTTGTGGTACTCGTTGGGGCCGTAAACGTTGAAGAATTTCAGACCGGCCCAGAAGAACGGCTTGCGCTCCTGCTGCAGCGCCCACTTGTCGAAATCGTTCTTCGACTCGCCGTAAAGGTTCATCGGCTTGAGCTTGTAGATGACATCGTGGTTGTCGTCGAATCCGTACTCGCCCATTCCGTAAGTGGCTGCCGACGAGGCATATACAAGCGGCAGTCCGTATTCAACGCATTTTGTCCAAAGGGTTTTGGTGTAGTTCAGATTGAGCGTGTCGTAAACTTCCTTCGGGAAGCCCGTTGTGGCCGAGCGCGCGCCAAGGTGGAAGATGAATTCCACAAAGCGGTGGTTGGCGTCGAGCCAGTCGAAAAACTGCATACGGTCGACTTTCGCAGTGAACCGTTTGCCTTCGAAATTCTTGTTTTTCTGTGCGTTGCCAAAGTCATCAACCAGCACAATGTCATTAAAATTGTCGGCGTTGAGGCGGCTCACCACACAACTGCCGATGAAGCCCGCGGCTCCCGTAACCACTATCATTTCTGCGTCGTTTTAGAATCGGACTGCAAGTTTACGAATTTTTTGGGGAATCAGTTAGCCGATTATCCTATTCGGCCATTCAGCCGTCAAATTCAGGCAAACATCGATAAACGATACGCTATCCGCAAAAAAATCGTACCTTGGTGCAAAAATTTTTGAATATGAAAAGGTTAATCGTCGCATTAGCAATGTTGCCGCTTGCCGCGATAGCGCAAAACAGTAACCAAGGTGTGCCGTTCAACGGCGAGATTGTAGATATAAATGGTGAGCCGGTCAAACGGGCGCGCATTTATGTTACCGACGCAAATCGCTACGCACTGACTGACCGCAAGGGACGCTTCGGCCTGACTGATGTCAAGCCTACTGATACGCTACACATCAAATGGAATGAAGTGCAGTATGACATTCCTGTTGACGACCGCAAGGGCATCCGTATCCGTCTGGCCCAGACACAGTATACTGCCGAAAACGATGATGAACTTGTAAGCATTGGGTTCGACTATGTGCGTACACGCGAACGCTACAATGCCGCCACAAGTGTCATTTCAGGTGAAGATATTGTTCGCACCGGCCGTGACGATGTTCTTGAAGCATTGATGGGGTTGGTTCCAGGCCTGAATGTCATGCGCGGCAATAATGGAGAAGGAACAAAAGCTTACATTAGAGGCACGACATCAATCAACGGACCCACTGAAGCCCTGTATGTGATTGACGGTGTGATTGTTGAAACGCTGTTGGGCATTGACGTCCACGCTATTGACCATGTTGAGATTCTGAAAGACGCCAATATATTCGGTGCCATGGGCGGCAATGGCGCCATTGTGATTTACACCAAACGCGGACAATAAACAATATTTGCTTTTATCACATAAATCCTAAATCCATCTTGGCTTCTTCGCTCATCATATCCTGATTCCATTCGGGTTCGAACACAAGGTTTATGTTCACCTGATGAATGCCCGGAACCGACTCGAGTTTCATCCGCACTTCGTCCAGAATCTGGTCTGCAATGGGGCATCCAGGGGCAGTCAGGGTCATCTCTACATCGAGCACGCCCTTGTCTTCCTTCAGGTTGTAGATAAGCCCCAAATCGTACACGTTGACAGGTATCTCGGGGTCGTAAACGGTTTTCAGCTCGTTGATTATTTTGGTTTCAAGCAGTTGGTCCATAGGCATTTATTGATTGACTGATTAATTGAATGACTGAATTACTATTCAACATTATTTCGAAGCAAAAGCAATTGCAAACATTTTTATTTGGCGGACCATACTTGCAAGGCCGTTTGAGCGTGTGGGCGACAAGTTCTCGCGCAAGCCGATTGCGTCGATAAAATGCAGGTCGGCTTCGGCAATCTCTTTCGGCGAAAGTCCCGACAACACTTTGATTAGCAGAGCAATAATACCTTTGGTGATTATAGCGTCGCTGTCGGCGCGGAAGGTGACAATGCCACCATTGCAGCTGGCCGTGAGCCACACCTGACTCTGGCAGCCTTTGATAAGGTTCTGCTCGGTCTTCTCGCTGTCGAGCATCGGTTCAAGCTCCTTGCCCAGCTCAATCAGGTACTCGTACTTGTCCATCCAGTCGGTGAAGACGCCGAACTCGTCAATTATTTGTTGCTGACGCGATTCTAATTCGTTCATTTCCAATTCAAAATATCTCGATACGGATTTCCCGTTTCTGGGTGCAAATATAGTTTTTCATTGACTTTGAACACAAACATTGCAGACTAAACATTTTTTTGTCAACAACCCAGCATCCATTAAATCTCCAATAAGGGATGGCAATTCACACAAAACTAATTTTCTATGATTAACACGCTGAAAAGCAGATGTGCAAAATGAAACGAATTGGTTCAACTGAAATAATCCCGTCAGACATTGGGGATTTGTACTAAAAAATCATCCATCGAGCAATTCTTCAACACTATATTCACCTCTAAAAGGTGGCGGCCGTTCGTCAATTAAACCGCGCAACGGCAACGCTTGGCACATTTTTTGTTTGTAAATCAACTCATTATTAGAAAAACGCAAAATTATGGTTGTACAAGGTAATTTGGTCAAGGCTTTCGAGTCGACCTTCAAGAAACACTGGGATTTGGCCGCCCTGTCAATTTACAAAGGCGAAACCCTTACCTACGGCGATATGGCCGTGCTGATTGAGAAAATCCACATTATGTTCGGGCAGTGCGGTGTGAAGCCTGGCGACAAAATCGCTCTTATCGGCAAGAGCCACCCGCATTGGGCTGTATCATACATCGCTACAATCACTTACGGTTGCACCATTGTGCCTATTCTGGTCGATTTTCATCCGAACGACGTGCAAAACCTTATTACTCACTCTGATGCGGTGATGCTTTTCTGCGGCGATATGGTTCTGCCATCGCTTTCAGCCGAAAAAATGCCGTTGCTGCGCGCCATCATCAATATGACCAACTTCACAGTGGCCTTTGAGCGCGACGAGTACAACGTGAAAGCCGTGATGGACAACATCGACGAACTTTTTGCAAAGAAATACCCCAACGGCTTCACCGCCAACGATGTGAACTATCCTGCTGTTGATGGCGAGGCACTGGCCGTAATCAGTTACACATCGGGCACAACGGGCTTCTCGAAGGGCGTTATGCTGCCGCACCGCAGCCTGATGGCCAACATTGAGTATGCCATCCGCAATATGCAACTCGACGCGGGCGACCGTATGTTGAGCATTCTGCCGCTGGCTCACGCCTACGGCTGCGCTTTCGAACTTTTGTGGCCGCTCTGCGTGGGCACCCACATCACCTTCCTGGGCCGCTCGGCTGGTCCGTCGGTGCTGCTCGAGGCATTCAAGGTTGTGAAACCGCACCTTTTGCTGCTGGTTCCGCTGCTCATCGAGAAGATTTACAAGAAACAAGTGCTGCCGAAAATCAGCACCACTGGTATGAAAATCGCAATGCACACACCAATACTCAGCGGCATCATCTGCAAGAAGATACGCGAATCGCTGGCCGCATCGTTTGGCGACAGCTTCCGCGAGGTTGTGATTGGCGGCGCTGCCCTTAATCCTGAGGTTGAGGCGTTCCTGCACAAAATAAAATTCCACTATTCGGTTGGCTACGGAATGACCGAATGCGGCCCGCTGGTAAGTTATGCAGGCTGGCGCAGCGCCCGTATGGGCTCGTGCGGCAAACTGGTTGACGCTCTTGAGATGACCATCGATTCACCGGACCCGGAGAAACAGGCCGGCGAGATTATGGTTCGCGGCGAGGGCGCAATGCTCGGCTACTACAAGAATCCGGCTGCGACCGAAAAGACCATCGACAAAGAGGGCTGGCTGCACACCGGCGACCTTGGCGTACTCGACAAAGACGGCTTCATCCACCTGAAAGGCCGCAGCAAGAGTATGATTCTTGGCCCGTCGGGTGAGAACATCTATCCTGAGGAAATTGAGGCCAAACTGAACGCCCTGCCTTACGTTCAGGAGCAGTTGGTTATCTCAGACCAAAACAAACTTGTTGCGTTGGTTTATCCCGATGTTGACCTGATGAAGAACAAAGGCCTTCAGATGGCTGACCTTGAGGAAATTATGGAGAACAACCGCCGCGAGTTGAACGACACTCTGCCGAAATTTATGCAGGTATCGCGCATACAACTGCAGGAGAAAGAGTTTGAGAAAACACCGAAACAGAGCATCAAACGCTTCCTGTACGAGAATCAGAATTAATTTTTCATAGGTTAATAATTTGGTTGGGGTGCAGTCGGGTTTCCGGCTGCACTTTTTTTGTGCGTTCTTCGCCGTAAGCAAATCCTAAATCCTAACCGCTAAATCCTAAATAAATCATATCTTTGCACCCAAAATTTTACATAGCAAGAAAATGACAATATCGAACTTAGCGAGCAGGAACTGCAACGCCGTCAGAGCCTTACAGAGCTTCGCAATTTGGGCATCGACCCCTATCCCGCAGCCGAATACGTGGTTTCGGCCTACTCAACCGACATTAAAAACGAGTTCAGCGACGACGCCCCGCAGCGCGACGTGACCATCGCCGGCCGTATCATGAGCCGCCGCATTATGGGCAAGGCTTCGTTTATCGAACTTCAGGTCAACAAGAGCTTTACGAAGCAATTGTTGCTATGTACGCTTAATCATAAGTTTGCATATAAGGAAAAAGGCGGAATCACTTCCGCCTTTTTTTTGTTGGTGTTTGGTATCATCAATTTATCATTACTCGTTTCACAGTGCTGCCGGTTTTCACAATGTAAACACCGGGGGCGTTGACGGGTATTGATGTTATCCCCGTAGAGACGTGGCGCGCCGCGTCTCTACAAACCAACACGCCCATTGCATTGTAAACGCGGATTTCATCCGTAGCATTTTCAACAACAATTGTGTTGCCGTAGGCGTAGATGTTTGTGGCGCTGACAGCTGATTCTGAAACAGATGTAACAACTGGTTCACAGCCAGCAATTTCAAAAATGGCAGTAAATGTGGTGTCACTGTAAACTAGAATGTCGCGAGGATTGGCAGTTTCGCCATCGCTCCATTTTTCAAACTGATATCCGGCATTTGGTGTGGCTTTCAGTTGCGTGCGCGACAGGTATGCATACGTGGCTGCACCTTCAACTTTGCCCATTTCTTTTTCGTTTGCTGCCGCTAAAACCGAATAATTGTTGACTTCGAACTCCGCAGTAAAAGTGCTATCGCTAATTACATTCACAAAACGGGGATTTTCCGTGTTGCCATCGCTCCATTTGGTGAAATGATAACCGTAATAAGCAATAGCAACAATTTCTGCAGTCTCATCCTTATCGTATTTGCCAGTACCAATAGCTATTCCCATTTTGGTATCAGCTGATGTCATTTTAATATTATAACGCACGGAATTATTACCGATAACATAAATAGTCTCACCAGTATGCACTGTGTTTGAATCTGGTGCATCAAAATTACACCATGGCTGTAGAGTCTTGTACAACTTTGCATTTTCCGGACGTGTGAGCGTTGCATTCATATAAAGTTTGGCATCGCTAATAATGTTATCAGTCAGTAGTTCGTTCACAACTTTTGGTGGTACCAAACCTTTGCAGATGATGTTTTTGATGGAATTGCAGCCATTGAATGCACATTGTCCGATATTGGATACTGATTCACCAATAGTTACCGATATCACGTTGCCACAACCATCGAACGCATATTCGCCAATGTTCGTAACCGAGTTAGGGATGGTTATCGATGTTAGGCTAGTGCAACTTGCGAAGGCATGTTTGTCGATGCGTGTAACCGAATTGGGAATGTTGATTGATGTTAGATTGCTGCAATAAGAAAATGCATATAAACCGATGTGTGTAACCGAACTGGGAATGATGACTTCTGTCAGGCTACTGCAATTACTGAACACACTTTCACCAATGCTTGTAATGGAATTAGGAATAGTGACCGATGTTAGACCGCTGCAACTATAGAACGCGGAGCTGCCGATGCTTGTAACCGAATTGGGAATATTTATTGATGTCAGACGGCTGCAATTACCAAATGCATATCTGCCAATGCTATAAACTGAATTTGGGATGTCAATTGATGTTAAACTGCTGCAACCACGGAATGCATTGTCACCTATGAGTGTGACTGAATTAGGTATTTCGATTGATGTTAAACTGCTACAACCATCAAACGTACCTGTACTGATGTATGTGATTGAGTTATTAATGGTTACTGATGTTAGGTTGTTGCAACCACCAAACGCATAACTGCCAATATATGTAATTGAGTTTGGAATGTTTATGGATTTTAAACTAGTACAACCACGGAACGCTTCTATGTCAATGCCTGTGACAGGAATATCCTTTCCATTAAAGGATATGCTTGTAGGAATTGTAATATCTCTAATGTTAGCATAATGATCATAACCGGTTATTCTTGCACTATGTGTTTCGTTGATTTTATATATCAAACCTTCAATTTCTATTTCTTTAGGGAATACTTCAATATCAATATTTGGAGCGGAACTGAAATTATTCATAGAAGCAACAACCAAGCCGTTGACCTTAACTTCAACATTCTTTAGGAAAGCGGTGTAGCTGAAATTAGGTTTGTTAGCACCAAGGTGCAATTCAAAGAACCATTTCTTATCTTTAATGGTATCTTCATAGTGTACCCAGGCAACTTTGCCATCTTTGAAGATGATAGCTTTGCCGTCAGCGTCATTAGCTAAAGACAGAGCACCCCATTTAGCGCCTTGGTTGCCTGCACCTGTGATAAGGTCATCGTGCGATATGTTTCCTGAAGTGGCAGCTTCCCAATCATACCAGTAGTCGAATGACAGAATAACTTCAGATGGTGATATGGTAGAACTGTCAACAATTTCCCGAGTCCAGTAAGCAAAGAATTGAACATTCCAAGGAGCCGGGCAAGTTGAGTCAACTGCAAAAGCGAATACGTTGTCATCACCAAATTTCACGGTTTTGGGGATATATATCACTCTTTGATTGGTAGTAACAAAATAATTGGTAGCAACAAAATATGATTGCTCCACATGTGCTGTTATAGTGTCAACTGAAGCAAAGTATCTTGTGAAATCCATTTTTGTTGTTGGTTCA
Organism: Salinivirgaceae bacterium; assembly: GCA_017557785.1. Classification (GTDB taxonomy): domain Bacteria; phylum Bacteroidota; class Bacteroidia; order Bacteroidales; family SZUA-534; genus RUG13583. Next base: position 1,230 of record JAFYYA010000111.1, on the reverse strand, counting down.
GGCACTTCGATTATAGGCGCTTCACCTATTTCGGAATCATTAGCATCTGTCTCTTTGGTAACAAGAACTTCATCACCATCCACATCAATAACAATATTTCGCATTAAAAGTGTTCCATTGTCCCTACCTATTGAAGCATTCACTGCAAAACAGCGAATCTCGCCGGATACATCAATACTACCCGTATAAGTCTGCCACTCTTCGGTAGCTTCAAGTGTACTCCAACCGTCGTTGTTTACGTAGGAGCCTGGGTTGGCATGTCCTTGTGCGTTAAATCTTACATCACCACTTTCTAATGTTTTTCTATACTGAAAACTTACATGAATTGGTGTGCCAGAACGAACAACCGCATTGGCAAATACAAAATAAAATTGTGAATCCCAGTCGTTCGCATCAGCGGCAAAAGTGTGAAGGCCATATACTCCATTTACGGGTTCAAGAAGTTGATTTACACCACTAGTTGTTTCATGGCGCCAAATCTGGCCTTCAGTTGTTAGTTCCGGATTCGGAATATTAGCCGCAAATGCACTGCCAACCATGCCTAACAAAGCGGCAACAGCCAGCATACGTTTCGATTTTTGAAAAATGTTTCTCATACTATGAACTATTAAGGTTATACAATTTGTTGACAGTCCTGATTTTGAGGAAAGATAATAAAAAAACGCGGACTAAAACTTCGTCTACGCTTTCAGAGGTATCGCCAAACACCTTAGCACTCATATACGAGTCTAGCCCACGCAAAAGCGTGAGCATCAACTTTAACTCAAGTGCTTGAAATTTGGCGATTTCCTGAAGGTGAGAATAAAGCAACGCTTAATTATTTGTATGTCTTATAAAGAATTTACATAGGCAGTTCGTTTTTTACGTTTAACAATCAATCAAAGATAGAAAAAACGTAAACGAAATAAAAAATGAAAACAGCGAAAATCTCAGTTCCGTATTTTATGCATGACTCAGGTATGGCATATAAAATAACCTAACCATCATTCATTCCTAATTCAGATAGCAATGTCCCGATAACTTCAACACCATTTACATTACTCTTTACTCTTTAAACTTTACTCACTTATACTATCTTTGCACACAAAATTTTACATAGCAAGAAAATGAGCAACATCGAACTTAGCGAGCAGGAACTGCAACGCCGTCAGAGCCTTACAGAACTTCGCAACTTGGGCATCGACCCTTATCCGGCAGCCGAATATGTGGTTTCGGCATACTCAACCGACA
>JAFYYA010000110.1 GCA_017557785.1 Salinivirgaceae bacterium | reverse complement strand
TTTCGGGGCAACCGCGCACCTGCTACATCGACGGCGCGTGGAATCAGAAAGACCCGGAGAAATGGCTGACTATCATTCAAATACCGATAGAATAAGCATTACTGAATGTCCGCCCCACCTTGTGCGGAGCGGACATTTTTTTTAAATTTAAATAGATAATTACCGCTATGCCACCCGAACTGCGCAAGGCGCACAAAGCAAACGACGAGGCCGTTCTCGCCGCCTACGGTTGGCCGAAAGATTTGCAGGAATCGGAAATTGTTGAGCGGTTGTTCGGGCTTTATGAGGCAATGGTGAAGGGGAAATGAATAAATTCAAGGCGCGCAACCACCGCCAAAGCCGAAGTTTTTCGTATTTTTGACAAAACAGTTAAGGATGATGAAAAGGATATTTCTCTCGATTTTTGCGGGGCTGACAGCGATGACGGCGGCGGCGCAAAGCGACTTGTTCATTCTGGGCGGCGAGTTGAGCAATTCAGCCGCAACCTGCGTCGCCGACATTGACGATGTGATGCCGCGGATGAAGGCCTTGGGGCTGAACACGGTGCTGGTGCCCGCCTATTGGGAAATGATGGAACCTTCGCCTGGCCAGTTCAACTTCACGCTTATCGACCGCACCATTGAGCAGGCGCGGCAACTGCAACTCAAAGTGGTGTTTCTGTGGTTCGGGGCCTGGAAAAACTCAATGTCGTGCTACGCTCCGTCGTGGTTCAAGACCGACACCAGGCAGTTTCCGCGGGCGCGGACAGCCAGCGGCAAGCCACTCGAGATAGCAAGTTGCTTTTCGGAAAACGTGTTCAAAGCCGACAACAAGGCCTTTGGCGAGTTGATGAAGCATATCAGCCAGACGGCCGCCGATGTGGTGACGATGGTGCAGGTTGAGAATGAGATTGGTATGCTCGAAGATGCCCGCGACCACTCAAAACTGGCCGACGAAGTTTATAACAAAGGCGTTCCGCAGGAATTGATGGACTACTTGAAAAACAACGCCAGCACACTGCACCCGTGGCTCAAAAATCGGTTCAACGCCAACGGCCACAGTTGGACCGAAGTGTTTGGAAATGACGTATATACCGATGAGATTTTTATGGCCTACAACTACGCCCGATATGTGGGCCGCCTTTGCGAGACAGCAAGGCAGTACACCAACATTCCGCTCTACGTGAACGCCGCAATGAACAGCCGCGGACGCCTGCCTGGGCAATATCCGTCGGCAGGACCGCTGGCTCACCTTATCGATATTTGGCGGGCGGGCGCGCCGCAACTGCTCTGCATAGCCCCCGACATTTACGACACTGGATTCAAAGGCTGGGCCGACCAGTACGCGCTGCCTGGCAATCCGCTGTTTATCCCCGAAAGCCGATGCTGCGAGAACAGCGGCGCAAGAGCGATGTACGCTTTCGGCCAACACGGAGCCATTGGCTTTTCACCCTTCGCCATTGACCAGGCGCAGCCCGCTGAGACACAAAGCGTTACCGAAGCCTACAAACTACTAAAGCAAATTCGAAATCGGCAAACCAAAATCAAGCCGCTGCAATCTTACGGCCTGCTGTTCGACGCCGACGACAAAGAGCGCGTCATTACCGACAACGATATGGTGATAACCTGCCGCCACTACTTCACCCTGCCTTGGGACCCGCGCGCCACCGACGGCTCTGTCTGGCCCGAAGGCGGCGCCGTACTCTTGAAACTGGCCCCGAACCACTATTTGCTGGCTGGAACGGGCGTTGTGGTGACGTTCGCTTCGGCCTACGAAAAGGCTCACGAGCAGCAACTTGTGCTGGGCGAAGACGGTTTCATAGCCGCAGGCGGCAACGACAAGCCGACGCAAAACGGCAGTCCGTTCAAGGGTTCGCGCAAGGGCATTCTCAGTGTCGATGAAGTGACCATTGACGACCAGGGCGCGATAAACTTTGTGCGCCGCCACAACGGCGACCAAGACCACCAAGGCCGACACGCGCGAATATCCTGCGGCGAGTGGAAAATCCTGCATATATCGCTATACGATTACGAATAATGAAACGTTTTATGCTCATAACAGGAATCATTCTTATCGTCATCGGCGGCATTGTGGTTTTCTTTAAGTGCGGTGAATCAGATATTTACCGAAAGTTTAAGGCCGAAATGCAAGAGCGCGAAGGCAAAACTGCTGAAAATGCGGGCTTTTGTTCGGCGGAAGAGATTGACCGGCTACCCGCGTGCCTAAAGAATTTCTGCAAATTCATCGGCCTTGAAGGCGCACCAAAGTACAACATCACGCACTGCCTTTTCAAACAGGCCGATTTCGTGTTCAACGAGAAGAAGAGAGTTAACATCAAAATGGACTACGACCTGTGGATTTTCGCCGACCGTCCGCACCGCGAAGCGTTCTGTAAATCAGCCGTTATGGGTATTCCGTTCG
>JAFYYA010000109.1 GCA_017557785.1 Salinivirgaceae bacterium | reverse complement strand
TTCGGGGTAACTGTCGGCCTTGTCGGGGTTCTCGCGAATGGCCGAAATGAGTGCGCTGCCAATGGCGTAGTTGTCGGCCTCGTATTTCAGACCTTCTTCAGCGGGCTGAATTTCAACCACATCGGCGGCAATTTGCTCGGTTATTTGCCCAACAATGGCGCGCACGTTGCCCGTGTAACTGTAGTAGGCCACCAAAGTGCGGTTTTGCGCCGTTACCGTACTCATAATCAGTAAAGTAAACAATGTTAAAATTGTATGCTTCATATCATTCCGATTTTGATAAGCAAATATACGGTGGCTTTGCCTTTCGGTAGATAGACGGATTTCGGAAAGAATTACCCGAATTTGGGGGATTTCAACAATACAAAATCCGTCCGCAACCCCAAAAAACGAGTTGCGGACGGAATGTGACAATTTGATTATCAATCGGTTGGATTCCACGTGCTGAACCACTTCACTTGCTCTTCGTACGACATATTAAAGTAGCGGCGTTCCTTGTCAAGGGCACGGATTTGGCTCATTTCGTCGTCCGACAGGCTAAAGTCGAACACATCAATGTTTTCTTTAATGTAATCGGGATTTGAAGTTCCAGGGATAACCGAGAAACCTTCCTGCAAATGCCAGCGGATAATGATTTGCGCCGCGCTTTTGCCGTGGTTGCGGGCAATGGCGTTGATAGTCGGGTCGCGCAGAATCTCGCCTTTGCTTTCGCGTCCGCCAAGCGGGAACCAGCACTCAATCTGAATACCAGCATCGGCGCAGCGTTGCTGCCAGTGCTTGCGTTGAGCGTATGGGTGGCACTCAATTTGAATGATTTGCGGCTTCACTTTTGCCGAATTGACAAGCGAATCGAAGATTTGGTCGCTTACATCGAAGTTTGAAATGCCTATGGCACGGACTTTCCCGAGTTCGAGCGCCTTTTCCATTTCGCGCCAGCCACCGATAAAATCGCCCATTGGTTGGTGGAAATACACAAGGTCGATATAGTCCAGCCCGAGCCGCCCAAGCATACGGTCGATTGCCTTGAGTGTCTTGCCCTCGCCATACTCGTTGGGCCAGAGTTTGCTTGTAATCCAAAGGCTGTCGCGGTCAACGCCGCCGTCTTTGATTGCGCGTCCCAGACTGCGTTCGTTCTGATAGGCGTGGGCGCAGTCGAAGTGTCGGTAGCCTTCCGAAAGGGCTGTCAGCACCGAGTTGTAGGCCTCGTCGCCTTCGGGAATCATATAAAGACCAAGCCCGAATTGGGGCATCTGCACGCCGTTGTTGAGCGTTAGATAGGGTTGTTGTGCACGTGTTGTCATAGTTGCAATAAATATTAGAAGGATTAAACTTAATTTTCTCATAATCAAACTGTTTTATTCTACATTTTTGATAAAACGGGCAGGATTTCCGCCCACAATGGTGTTAGCGGCAACGTCTTTGGTTACCACCGCACCAGCCGCTACCACGGCATTCTCGCCAACCGTCACACCAGGCAGAATGGTCGCACCCGCGCCAATCCACGCATTGCGGCAAATGTGGACGGGCTTGCAAATGAGCAATTGACGGTCGTGAAGGTCGTGGTTGTTGGAAATGAGTTGCACGTTGGCGGCAATCATTGCACCGTCGTCGATAGTGATTCCACCACGCGACATCATCAGGCAATTATTCATTATCAGCACATTGCGACCGATTTTAACACGGTCGAAACAAACGCCCGTCAGTCCAGGCATTAAGGTGAAGCCCTCGCCTATATTTTCGCCGAAAAGTTCACTCACCAGACGGTTGTAGTCGTCGGTATAGGGCATTGTGTTTTGAAGGCGGAAAAGCACTTGCGCCTGACGCTGCCCTTCGGCCATTTCGGCAGGTGTTGTCTGCCGCGGGTCAACAATAAAAGTCTCGTTTGCCATACTTCTTATCTTTATGTTATACATTTGTTTAGGTGACTCAAAAATCACTGATACAAAAGTATGGCACTGTGGCTGTCGGGTTGTTACACAGATTTCGGCAAAGGTTGCACAAAGGGAAGAAAGTGGCGGGTTATCGCCCCCGATATTCCGACGGCGACACGCCAAGATTGCTTTTTACGTAGCGTGAGAAGAATTGCAGCGACGAGAATTGCATCTCGTCGGCTATCTCAGTGAGTGAAAGTGCGGGATTGTCAAGGCGGCTGATTATTTCGAAGGTGGCGAAATAGCCAATCCACGTGGTGGGTGGCAGGTTGGTCACCTCGCGGCAGAGTTGCGACAGATATTTGGCACTAATGCACATTTTGTCGGCATAGAAAGCCACACCGCGTTGCGTAACAACGTGTGTCTGAACCAGGTTGAGAAAGCGGAAGAACTGCTGCGAAGCGTTGTCGCTGACATTCATCGCCGACAAGCTATGGCGGACAATCTGCCAAAGGTCGAACAGGAAGATTTGAAGCACGCGGCCAACAATATCGCGTTGGAACAGATTGTCGGCATTGCCGCCGCGGCTGCGGAACAAGTCGAAATCGGCGTTTATCAGTTCAAGGTCGGTGGCGGCGAGCGTGAAGACGGGGTGCAACCGAATGAAGACGTAACCTTTTGTGGCCCACTTCATTTCGGGATTGAAATGTTGCAGAAATTCGGGTGCGACAATCAGAAAATCGGCCTCAAAATCGTTGGAATACTGAACATTTTGAATGTTGTTCGACATCTGCCAAATGACAAAATCACCCGCCTCGGCGCGGAAATCGGTCCTGCCGTCGGAAAACGACATTAGTCCGCGCCGCACCAGCACGTGCACGTGGTGGCTTGCCCTGAAATCGGTGGGCAGGCAATGTTCAGTGTTGGTATTCAATATTTTACATTCGGCATTCATCAAGTTTTCAAATGTCAGTTTCGCGATTTTTGAATTTCGACAAGCAAATATACGACGGTTTCGATTTTTTGGCGATAAACGGAATTCGGAAAGAATTGCCTTGATTTCGGCGCACTCACTTTCCTGCAATCTCGCCGAAATGCTGCACCGACCAGCCGATAAGTCCCTCAACGTGGGGCATCAGGCTGTTGCCTGTGGCGGTTAGGGTGTACTCGGTGCGGGGCGGTACTTCGGGATAGACTTTCCGCGACAAAAGCCCAATCTGTTCAAGCCGCCGAAGTGTCTGCGACAGCATTTTCTGCGAGCAGTCAACCATATTGCGGTTCAACTCGCTGAAACGCATAGTTCCCTCAATATGAAGATAATAGAGCACAAGCAACGACCATTTGTCGCCGAATTTGTCGAGTACATTGCGGATTGGACAGTTCAAATACCGCTCGTCGACGGGTTTTGCAATTCGTTTCATATCACAAATAAATATATACGCCGCAAATATACAAACTAACTTTCGGTAACCATATTTCTTTGGGTAATAAAAATTTTAAAAAAAATTTTTACCCTTTGAAATCCCTGTTCACGCAATTCCTACTTTTTTGTAAGTAGCAGACCCAACTGTGCGTACTTGCAAGATATTCAGAATGTTACAATCTTTGCGTTATCAAAAAATGAATGTCGAACTTAAAACGTAAATAAAATGGCACAAAATGTTTTGTTGATTGGTGCGACGGGCTTTGTTGGCTCGGCACTGTTGAACGAGTTGGTAAATCGCGGTCACAAGGTGACGGCAGTAGTTCGTGACCCCGAAAAATTGGCGGGAAAAAAGAATGTTGAAGCAGTAAAAGCCGATATTACTGACATTGAAGCAATTGCAAATCTTGTCAAAGGTAAAGACGCTGTTGTATCGGCTTACAATCCAGGTTGGACAAATCCACGCCAGTACGAAGAAACGTTGGAAAATTATCCGAAAATTGTTGAAGCGGCCAAACGCGGTGGCGCACAGCGTTTGCTCATTGTTGGTGGGGCGGGAACTCTTTTCGTGAAGCCAGGTCTGCGCTTGGTTGATACGGGAACACTGCCCGACGCTTGGCTGCCAGGCGTGAAATCGTTGGGCGAATTTTATCTTAACACCTTGACAAAAGAGCAGGATATTGATTGGATTTTCCTTTCGCCTGCGGCAAATCTCGGAAATCTGCAACCAGGAACACGAACGGGCAAATATCGCGTCGGAAAAGACGATTTGTTGGTTGACGAAAAGGGCGAAAGTTTCATTTCGGTTGAAGACTATGCTGTGGCAATGATTGACGAGTTGGAAACACCACGCCACCACAAGGAACGTTTCACCGTAGCTTACTAACTATGCAACAAGCGTTACAATTCCTACAGGAACACAACGAGATTGCCCTTGCCACGTGCGAGGGCAATCTTCCTAAAATTCGTATCTTTCAGATTATGAAGCAGGAAGGTGCGGATTTGTATTTCGCCACTTCGGCAGAAAAAGCCGTTTACAAGGAACTGAAGGCAAATCCGAACGCCGAGATTTTGGCGTTTGCGGGACGTGTTTCGGTGCGGTGCCGCGGCAAGGTTTGTTTCGAAGTTGACGAAACCACACAGCGTTGGATTTACGAGCACAATCCCGTGCTGCCGCGACTCTACACATCGTTCGACAAGTTGGCATATTTCCGCCTCACGCCCGACGCGATTGATTATTACGACCTTGAGCCAACGCCGCCCGTCTTCAAACATTTCGACCTCGAAACAGGCGAAGTCAGTCGTGGGTTCGTGGGGGAAAGGTTTGTGTGATTTCGGAAAGAATTACCCGAATTTGGGCAAAAATCACAATTCATCACTATGCAAAAAATCAGCAACAATAGTACGCATCAGTTGCCAACCGCCTTATTCCGTGAGTGTTCGCCGAAGCCCCCTCTCACGCCTGTTTCCGAT
>JAFYYA010000108.1 GCA_017557785.1 Salinivirgaceae bacterium | reverse complement strand
TAAAGCGTCGATTAAAGCGTCATCCTCGCCAGTTTTGCCCACCGTAATGCGCAGTCCGTTGGTGCAGAGAGCCACATTGTGACGGTTGCGGACAACAATTCCGCGGCTCACCAGATAGCGGTAGATTGCGGGCGCGTCGCAAACCTTCGCCAGCACAAAGTTGGCGTTGGTAGGATAGGTGCATTCAACACATTTACAACTGTTTAACCTGCTAATCAGATTGGCGCGGTTGGCCAGAATCTCGCTCACCATACGGTTCTTGTCAGCTTCGCGGTCAAGTGCCTTAAACACAGTCTCTTGCGTGAGAATGTTAATGTTGTAGGGGTACTTTATTTTCAACAGCACGTCAATCACTTCCTTCTGCGCAAAAGCCATTCCGCAGCGCAGCGCGGCCATTCCCCAGGCCTTGCTGAACGTTTGCAGCACAATCAGGTTGGGGTAGCGGTCAATCAGTTTTGTAAACGATTCTGTTTCAGCAAAATCGATATAAGCCTCGTCCACAACCACAATGCCGTTGAACTTCTCCAGAAGCTCGATAATGGCCTCGCGTTTCATCAGGTTGCCCGACGGGTTGTTGGGCGAGCAAACGAAAATGAGCTTTGTTTCAGGCTTTACGGCAGCCAGAATCTTGTCGGTTTGCAACTGAAAATCAGGTGTTAACAGCACTTCATCGACAGGCGTTTCGTTAATGGCCGCCTGCACCTTATACATTCCGTAAGTGGGTGGGTTAATGATTGCGCGGTCGATTGTCGGGCGGCAGAAAGCCCTGTAAAGCAAGTCGATAGGCTCGTCGCTGCCGTTTCCGAAGAACACCTGTTCGGGTTTCACGCCCTTTATTTTCGCCACTTTTATCCGTAACTGTGTCTGTCGCGGGTCGGGGTAGCGGTTGTAGCCCTCGCCAGCCAACGACCCGAGCGAGTTCTCGTTCGCATCGAGAAAGACGGCGGCTTCGCCCTCAAACTCGTCGCGAGCGCAGGAATAAGGCTCCATTGCAAGCACATTCGGGCGGACAATTTTATTTAAATCAAAACTTGACATAACTTATTGTAATTTGTTTGTTTTATTGGTGTTAGGTGTTAGGCTTAGGCATTAGAGAATTACGAATTATGAATTACGATTTACGAATCATTACACTTTACACATTAATCATTACTCAATTTTGTCCGTTGTCTGTAGTCCGTTGTCCGTAGTCCATTTAAACCATTACTCTTTACTCTTTACTCATTCAACTTTACTCATCCATTCACCGCCTTCAGTCGCACAGTCACCGCATTCTTGTGTCCGTCGAGCATTTCGGCGGCGGCCATTGTCTCAATCGTCGGGCCAATATGTCGGATTCCGTCGGCTGTAAGTTGCTGAAACGTAATCTTTTTCATAAAACTGTCGATATTCACGCCGCTGTAGGCGCGGGCATAGCCGTTGGTGGGCAGCGTATGGTTGGTACCCGAAGCGTAGTCGCCTGCGCTCTCGCACGAGTAGTAGCCCATAAACACCGAGCCTGCCTGCCGTACGCGCAGCGCCCATTCTTCGGGGTTCGAAACCGACAGAATCAAGTGTTCGGGGGCGTAAGCGTTTACAAAGTCCATAGCCGTATCGATATCGTTGAAGCATACAAATCGCGAATTGGCCAGCGCCTTTTGTGCGAACTCGCGTCGTGGCAGTTCGTCGAGTTGGCGCTGCGTCTCCTGCCAAACATCCTCAATCTTCTTCTGCGACAGCGACACCAGAACAACCTGACTGTCAGGGCCGTGTTCGGCTTGCGAGAGTAGGTCGGCGGCGGCAAACTGCACAGGCGTGTTGTCGTCAACAACCACCAGCACCTCCGACGGGCCTGCAGGCATATC
>JAFYYA010000107.1 GCA_017557785.1 Salinivirgaceae bacterium | reverse complement strand
CTACGGAGCCGACAGCCTTCGTCTTTACGAGATGTTTATGGGACCGCTCGACGCCGTGAAACCGTGGGCCGAGAGTGGCGTGAAGGGCGTGTTCAACTTCCTTGCGCGCGTGTTCCGCTTCTTCAGCGAGAAAGAGAACGTGGTTGATGGCCTGACCGACGACAGCGCTGTTGTGAAAGAGTTGCACAAGACAATCAAGAAGGTTGCCGATGATATTGAGAATCTGCGCTTTAACACCGCAATCTCACAAATGATGATATTCACCAACGCCTGCTACAAGGCCAAGAAAGTCTCGGTTGGCGTGGCCCGCGATTTTGCCAAGATTCTGGCGCCGTTCGCCCCGCACCTTGCCGAAGAGTTGTGGCAGATGTACGGCGGCACCGAGTCGCTGGCATACGAGCCGTGGCCCGCATTGGACGAGTCGAAACTGACCGAAGACGTGGTGACCTACCCCGTATCGTTCAACGGCAAGACCCGCTTTATGATTGAACTGCCCGTGGGCACGCCCGTTCAGCAGGTTCAAGAGACGGCCCTGTCGCACGAGTCGGCCGCCAAATGGCTCGACGGCAAAACCCCGAAGAAGGTGATTGTCGTTCCGAACAAAATTGTGAATGTAGTTATCTGATAAACAGACTGACTAATAATAAAGCCATCCATTTTTTTGGGTGGTTTTTTTTGTGGGTTGATGCTGACGCGGATTTTGATTCATTTTTCGAGTCCATTTTTGCCAATTCTGCCATAAATTTGTAGGTGTTATTGAAAAATGTTTTGTTATGAAAATGCAAGCATCCGTTTCAGAAACAATCCGCTCATACGCCATAATGACGGTGGGGCTGTTCATCTACTCGTTGGGTTGGGCGTCGTTCATCTTGCCGGCGCAGGTTGTGAGCGGCGGCGTGGCTGGTATGGCATCGGCCATTTTCTACGCTACCGGATTCCCCGTCGAATATTCGTATGTAGGCATCAATGTCATACTTTTGGCATTGGCCATCAAGATTTTAGGCGCGTCGTTCGGTGTTAGAACCATCTATAGCATTGCAATGATTACGCTTTTTGTCCGCATACTGCGCGGCGTTATAACCGAACCGATTGTCAATGAAGCGTTTATGGCCACAGTGATTGGCGGCGCCATTGGCGGTTTGGGCATCGGCATTGTGTTTATGCAAGGCGGCAGCACGGGCGGTACCGACATTATTGCAATGATAATCAACAAGTACCGCGACATTATGCCAGGTCGCGCCATAATGGTCTGCGACGCTTTGGTGGTGGCTTCGTCGTACTTCATTTTCAATAGTGTCGAGAAGATGGTTTACGGTTTTGTGGCGATGTTCACTCTTACCTATTGCATTGACATTGTGCTTGTCGGTCGCAAACAGTCGGTGCAGATGATGATTTTCTCGAAGCACTATGCCGAGATTGCCGACGCCATCACTTCACAACTTGACCGCGGCGTAACCATTCTCGACGGTCAGGGCTGGTACTCGAAAAAAGAGATGAAAGTCATACTTTCGATAGTGAAAAAGACTCAGGTTCAAGCCGTTCACAAGATTGTCAAGCAAATCGACCCGCAAGCGTTCATCTCGCAAGAAGCCGTGATGAGCGTTTATGGCGAAGGGTTTGATGTGATGAAATAGAGAAAAAGATGCCATGTCCGACTCGTGGAACACATATGCCGACTGGAATCCGTGGCACGGCTGCACAAAAATCAGTGCCGGCTGCAAGTTCTGCTATGTCTACCGGCAGGACGAGATGTACGGCTGCGAAATCGGCAGCAATGTTGCACGCAAAACAGCGGCCTTCGACCTGCCCGTCAAGCGGAAACGCGACAAATCTTACAAACTGCAACCGGGCAAAGTCGTCTTTACCTGCTTCACATCTGATTTTTTTCTGAAAGATGCCGACGAATGGCGTCCCGATTGCTGGCGGATGATTCGCGAACGAAGCGATTGTATGTTCTTCTTTTTTACCAAACGCATCGACCGCTTTGCCGACTGCATTCCACCCGATTGGGGCGACGGTTATCCAAATGTGCTGATTGGCTGCACTATTGAGAATCAGGCAATGGCCGATTACAGACTGCCCATTTTTATGGCATCACCAATAAAGCACAAGATAATCACTGCTGCCCCATTGCTCGAACAAATCAATATTCTGCCCTATCTCGACTCATCGATTGAAGAAGTGTCGGTTGGCGGTGAGTCGGGGGTAAAAGCGCGTCCGTGCCACTACGACTGGATTCTCGATCTTAGGCGGCAATGTGTTGAAAAGGACGTGCCGTTCCGCTTCCATCAGACGGGGGCGTTTTTTGTGAAAGACGGCAAGCTCTACCGTATAATGCGCAAATACCAACTGAGCCAGGCCCACAAAGCTGGAATCGATTTCAAAATAGGCGATTATTTCGTGCCCGAAAAAGCTGATACCGATGGTTGGGAATGATTGAAATTTGTTGATTTCGAATTTCATTTTTAGTTTTGCGTTGTTTTAATGGATTTATGATTATGAAAAGATTTTTTCTAGCAGCAATAGTAGCCGTATTCGCCATCTCAGGCGTTAAGGCACAAAATATCAAAGTAGGCGACAAAATGCCCGATTTCACATTGCAAACTGTCAAGGGCGATGATATGAGCCTGTCGCAGTTCAAAGGCAAAGTGGTGTTAATCGATTTCTGGGCATCGTGGTGCGGACCTTGCCGCCGCGAGAATCCAAACGTGGTTGCCGCCTATAACAAGTTTAAGGGCAAAAAATTCAAAAAAGCCAAAGCAAAAGATTTTGTGGTTTTGAGTGTGTCGCTCGACAACGATAAGGAAAAATGGGCAAAGGCCATTGAAGATGATGGTCTTGTTTGGGACACACATGTATCGGATCTTAAAGCGTGGAACGGTATTGCAAGAAAATTCGGCATTACAAGTATTCCAACCAATTTTCTTATCGACGGCAACGGTACTGTTGTTGGTGTAGGTCTGCGCGGCGAAAGGCTGATGGATGCGCTTAAAAAATTGTAAGCGAAAGTCTTGAAACGCAAATTCATACTGAATCTAATTCTTGTAGTATTCCTTAACCTGCTGGTTAAGCCATTTTGGGTTTTTGGAATCGATCGCACCGTGCAGAATGTTGTGGGTGCCGAGCAGTACGGATTCTACTTTGCGTTGTTTAATTTCTCACTCATTCTCAACATCTTACTCGATCTTGGCATCACCAATTACAACAACCGCCACATATCGCAGAACGAGTCGAGCATCAATGTCTATTTTTCCAATATTCTAACACTCAGGCTCATCCTGGGCGTTGTTTATTTCGCGGCAAGCATGCTGGCGGCTTGGCTCTGCCACTATGACAGGGCTCAGATTAATATGCTGATGCTGTTGACATTCAATCAGTTCCTGCTTGCGTTGATACTTTACTTTAGATCGAACATTGCAGGATTGCAGATGTTCAAAACCGACAGTATTGTGTCGGTGCTCGACCGCGTTGTGCTCATCATCATTTGCAGCCTTTTGCTGTGGGGTAATATCACCGACAGTCCGTTCCGCATCGAATGGTTTGTTTATGCGCAGACAGGTTCTTATCTGTTCACTGCGGCTGTGGCCTTTGTGCTGGTTCTTGTCAACTCGGGGCGCTTTCATCCGAAATTCGATTTCAAATTCTCGCTCGAAATACTTAAAAAGAGCTACCCTTTTGCGCTGCTTACCTTGCTGATGTCGCTCTACAACCGCATCGACTCGGTGATGCTTGAGCGCCTTCTGCCTGACGGCAAGCTGCAGGCTGGTATTTATGCGCAGGCTTTCCGCATATCGGACGCTTGCTGCATGTTCGCTCTGCTGTTTGCCAATCTGCTTCTGCCGATGTTCTCGCGGATGCTCAAGCAGGGCGAGAATGTGGCCGGGCTGCTCAAACTCTCGACAGTGACAATGGCCGTACCCGTGACGGCCGGTGCGCTCACCTGCATCTTCTATCGTCAACAGGTGATGGATTTGATGTACAGCAGTCATGCTGCAGCGTCTGCGCCGGTTTTTGCACTGCTCATCAGTGGTTTTGTGGCCATATCGATGACATACATCTATGGAACTCTGCTCACAGCCAACGGCAGTTTGCGGCAGCTCAATATGGTGGCTTTTGGCGGAATGGTGTTCAACATTGTCGCCAATCTGGTGGCCATACCGCGTTTTGGAGCGCTCGGAGCCGCCGTTGTGAGCCTTGCAACACAAAGTTTGACTGCAATTGCCCAAATTGCAATTGCTTTTTCTATTTTTGGGCTCAAATTCTGCGGACGCACACAATTCAAACTTGTTGCTTACGTTTTATGTGTTGCAGTTGTTGGTTATGCCACAATCCGTCTGCCGATGAGCTGGCTCACCAATGCCGCTCTGATGCTGGTTGCGGCCGGCTGTTTGTCAGTGGCGATGGGCTTAGTCAGAATTGGTGATTTTGTTAAATTGTTGAAAATAAATAAATCTGAAATCTAAAAGAAATGAAGTTTCAAAAACTGAATCTCATTATTGGTTGGATAACATTTGCCATTGCTTCGGCGGTGTATATTGCAACCATTGAGCCGACTGCCAGCTTCTGGGATTGCGGCGAATTCATAGCCACAGGCTACAAACTCGAAGTGGGGCACCCCCCTGGCGCACCGTTCTTTATGCTGATGACGCGATTCTTCAGCAACTTTGCCGGTGGCGATGTCACAAAAGTGGCACTGTGGGCCAACATTATGTCGGCTTTGGCATCTGGCGGAACCATTCTGTTCCTGTTCTGGACCATCACCCATCTGGGCCGCCGCTTGACCCGCAAGAATGCCGACGAACTATCGCTCGGATGGCAGATTGCCATCTTGGGCAGCGCCTTCATTGGCTCACTGGCCTACACATTCTCTGACACATTCTGGTTCTCGGCTGTCGAAGGCGAAGTTTACGCATCGTCGTCGCTGCTGACGGCTTTTGTGTTCTGGGCTATCCTGAAATGGGAAGACGTGGCAGACCAGAAGTACAGCAACCGCTGGCTGGTGCTCATCGCTTACGTCATCGGTATTTCAATTGGCGTCCACCTGCTTAACTTGCTGACCATCCCGGCCATTGCGCTGGTTTACTATTTCAAGAAGAACAGCAACATCACCCCGAAGGGCGTTATTGTGGCGCTGATGGTTTCGTGCGTCATCCTGGGCGGTGTGATGTGGGGCATCATCCCTGGTGTGGTTAAACTCGGATTCTTCTTCGACCGCATCTTTGTCAACGGCTTCGGCCTGGGCTACAACAGCGGTCTGCTGTTTATGATTGTGTTGCTGGCAGGATTGTTTACCTGGGGAATCATCTACACCCAAAAGCAGAACAAGCCTGTCTGGAACACCGTTTTGCTGTCGGTGGCTATGCTGCTCATCGGCTACGGCTCGTATGCAACCATTGTTATTCGTTCGCTGGCCACACCGCCCATCGACCAGAACGACCCCGAAGACGCCTACTCGCTCTTGAGCTACCTTAACCGCGAGCAGTACGGCAGCAGCCCGCTCATCTATGGCCAGTACTACAACACGCCTGTCGACCTTGACGACCCATACAAGCGCAACGGCAAAAACTGGATTCAGAAGAACGGCAAGTATGTTGAAGGCAACGAGAAAATCGAGTACAACTACAACAAAGAGATGTGCACCATTTTCCCGCGTATGTGGAGCAGCAAGCAAGAGCACGTTGAAGACTACAAATACTGGGGCAACATCAAGGGCCGCAAGGTGAAGGTCCGCAACAACCAGGGCGAGATGGAGACAATGGTTAAGCCGACCTTCGGCGAGAACCTGCGCTTCTTCTTTCGCTACCAGTGCGGATTCATGTACTTCCGCTACTTCATGTGGAACTTTGTGGGCCGCCAGAACGATATTCAGGGCGACGGCGACAACATGAGCGGCAACTGGATTAGCGGCATCAAGTTCCTTGACGAGATGCGCCTTGGCCCACAGGACAATCTGCCTTCAGAATATGCCAATAATCGTGGCACCAACAAGTATTACTTCCTGCCTTTGATTCTGGGCCTGATTGGTCTTTTCTATCAGCTCAAACGCGACAAGAAGAACTTCTGGGTTGTGATGGCGCTGTTCATCCTTACCGGCTTGGCCATTGTGGTCTATCTGAACCAGTATCCGCGCCAGCCGCGTGAGCGTGACTATGCATATGCTGGTTCGTTCTACGCTTTCGCCGTTTGGATTGGCCTTGGCGTGATGGCCATCTACGAGTGGCTGAACAAAGTGACGAAGGAAGTGCCGTCGGCAGCTGTGGCAACGGGCGTTTGTCTGTTCATTCCGGGCATTATGTGCGCTCAAAACTGGGACGACCACGACCGCAGCAACCGCTACATCTGCCACGATGTGGCCTGGAACTACCTGCAATCGTGCGAGCCGAACGCCATCATCTTCACCAACGGCGACAACGACACATTCCCCTTGTGGTACATTCAGGAAGTGGAAGAAGTCCGCACCGACGTGCGCGTCATCTGCCTGCCCTACCTGATTACCGACTGGTACATCGACCAGATGAAGTCGAAATACTACGAGAGCGAGCCCGTGCCGTTCAGTATGAATCACAACCAGTACGAGACCGGCACTCGCGACCAGCTGCCTGTTTACGATAAGATTAAAGATGCGGTTGAATTGAAGGACGTTATCGATTTCATTGCTAGCGACAAGCCCGAAACCCGTCTGAAGACGAACTACAATGAAAACATCGACTACTTCCCGACCAAAAAACTGAAAATTACCGTCGATAAGGAGAAGGTGCTTGCCACAGGCACAGTGAAAGCCCAGGATTCGGCGCTGATTGTCGATGAGATGACATGGAGCCTGGCATCGCGCTACATCCTAAAGAACGACCTGATGATTCTGGACCTTGTGGCCAATTCAAATTGGGAGCGCCCGATTTACTTTGTAACCGTAGGTCCCGGAAACGACACCAACATCCGCGACTACTTCCAGTGTGAAGGATTTGCCTACCGTCTGGTGCCCATCAAAACCAAATATGATATGCTATCGGTTGGCCGCATCGACACCGACCAGCTCTACGACAAGATGATGAACAAGTTCCGCTGGGGCAACATGGGTGATCCGAAGGTTTATCTCGACGAGAACATCCGCCGCACTCTGCAGATTGTGAAGCTGCGCGGCAATTTTGGTCGTCTAGCTATCGCTCTTGAGCAGGAAGGCAAACACGACTCAGCCCTTGCCGTGCTCAACCGCTGCCTTGAAGTTCTGCCTATTGAGAAGGTGAACTTGTCCTACTACGACTCAAAGTTCGTCGATGCCCTGTTTGAGTGCAACCACCCGCAAGCGGCTGAGATTGTCACCAACGTCTTCCACACCGCCTACAACGACTTGCTCTACTACGCCAAGCTGCCAGCGCCGTTCTTCGCATCCAATGACAACAAGCGCCAGATGAGCATGGTGAGCGCCCAGTGGATTATTGAAACTTTGCAAACCTACAATCAGACTGAGTTGTTCAACGAGTTGAACGAAGTGTTCACTGAGATGTACGGCATCTATAGCGGTAATATAAACGCTAAAGGATTGAGCAGGAAATAAATTCACAGTCAATATTGATGAATGAAAAAGACAGGCACACTAAGTGTCTGTCTTTTTTTTCGGGCCGAAAATGCTCGTAATTCAACTATTTAGTTTAATTTCGTGTTGTTATGTAACTATTTGTGTGGTCATCACACGCGCTAAACGTCAAATAAACACTTATTTAGATGGAACAGGAACTGTTAAACGAGCAAAATTTACCTGAAGAAGGTGTTCTTAACAGCAGTGCCGCTGAGCCGGAAACGGCCGACACCGCTGCAAATGTTGATGAGAATGGGGCTGACATTGAAGCCGATGAACCAGAAGAAGCCGCCGATTTGTCGGATTTCGACGGACAGAAGCAGGTTGCGACTGAAGATTACTCAAAGTACGACCGCCCCGAACTTCTGCTAAAACTCAATCAACTGATTAACGACAATCCGGTTGAAACAATCGTGTTTGCGGTGGAAGAGATTAAATCGGCCTTCTACAAAAAATACCGCAACGACTATCATATTGCTCGTGAGAAATTTATTGAGCAAGACGGCACACCTGAAAGTTTCAAGTTCGCCGACGAGCATCAGGAAGTGACTTTCAAGGAACTCTACTCACAATTCCGCGAGAAGAAAAACGCTTATAACCAAAAACTTGACGCTGAAAAAGAAGAAAATCTCAAAAAGAAACTTGAGATTGTTGAAGAGATAAAAAAACTGGTGAACACCGAAGAGTCGATAAACAAGACTTTCCAAGATTTCCGCAATCTGCAGCAGCAGTGGAAGGAAACCGGTCCTGTGGCACAAGCCGCCCTGAAAAATTTGTGGGACTCTTACAACCATGCTGTCGAACAATTCTACGACTACATAAAAATCAACAAGGAACTGCGCGACCTTGACCTGAAAGAGAATCTGAAAGCCAAACTGGCACTCTGCGAAAAAGCTGAAGCTTTGGTACTTGAAGAATCGGTGCTGAAGGCCTTCCGCGAATTGCAGGAATTGCACAACAAATGGCGCGAAACCGGCCCTATTCCAAACGACCAGAAGGAAGAAGTTTGGGAACGGTTCAAAGCAGCAACCACAATAATCAACAAGCGGCATCAGGAATTCTTCGAGAAACAGAAGGACATGCAAGTGCAGAACCTGGCGCAGAAAACAGCCCTGTGCGATCGTGTTGATGAGATTAACAGTCTCACCATCGACAAGCCGAAAGATTGGGACGAGAAATCGGCTGACATTGTCAAAATTCAGGAAATGTGGCGCACAATCGGCTACGCCCCGAAAAAGGAAAACAGCAAGATTTACCAACGGTTTAAAAACGGGTGCGACCTTTTCTTCGCCAAGAAACGCGAATTCTATAAAGAGATAAAAGCCAGCCAGAAGAGCAATCTTCAGCAGAAAATCGAACTCTGCGAGAAAGCCGAAGCGCTGAAAGACAGCACCGACTGGAAAAAGGCAACAGATGAGTTTGTCAGCCTTCAGAAACAATGGAAAGAGATCGGACAGGTGTCGCGCAAGCAAATGGAACCGCTGTGGAAGCGCTTCCGCGAAGCCTGCAACTACTTCTTCACCGCCAAGTCTGAACACTTCTCGAGCATCGACGGCGAGCAGGAAGCCAATCTCAAACTGAAACTCGAACTTGTTGAGCGCGCAAAGAATTTCGAAAAGAGCGACGACAACTCTGACAACCTGAACCGTCTGATGGAAATCCAAAAGGAATGGCAAAGCATCGGACACGTGCCACTCAGCAAGAAAGATGCGGTGCAGAAAGCCTTCCGCGAAGCAATAGACGCACAATACAAATCGCTGAAACTTGAAGCCAGCGAACGCGAACTGACCAACTACAAAAGCAAAATCGAATCGTGGAACAACCCGCAGTCGAAAGGCAAAATATACTCAGAACGCAACAAGATTGTGCAGAAAATGCGCGAACTTGAGAATGAAATCACTTTGTACGAGAACAACATGGGATTCTTCTCAAAATCAGCCAATTCCGATGCGCTTATCAAAGACATCAACCGCAAGATTGACAAGGCTAAAAACCACTTGCGCGAATTGCAGGAAAAACTGCGTATGCTGAGCGAGATTGACGAATAACGCACTGATTACTAATATAAAAAGGCGACCAAGTAGGTCGCCTTTTTTATTCAAATACAATGCTGGTTTGCACCTAACACCTATCTGTTAAACATAACCTTCTCGTTGTTAAACATTTTGGTCAATACCCAAACAGCAAAGGCGGTGTAGAAGATGTTCGCACCGATGGTTACAACGACGTTCACCAATGCTAATTCGTGCTGCAGCAGGGCAGTCATTGCGATTGTCGAGTTGTAGAACGGAATCAGATAGACGGCAGTGTTGGTGGAAATGTCGCTGCTAAGCATTGAAATAATGCCAAGGAACACCATTACAAGCATTAGCGGCATACAGAGCGATGCGGCGTTTTTCACGTCTTTGGCAAGCGTCGAGAGAATGCTCACAACGGCCGCCATTATCAGCACCGTGCTGATAATTATGGCTAACAGAATGACGTACTCGCTGGTACCATAACTGAATGACACGCCATTGCTTGGCATTCCAATCATATTGGGTATCGACAGCACAATGCCAATGAAACTCGAAATGGCACTCAGCAGCGATATTCCGCTGATTGCCACTATCTTGCCAAAAGCCAACTCGCTACGGTGCATTGGGGTGACAAGCAGCGTGGCAATGGTGCCGCGTTCCTTTTCGCCTGCAATCGAGTTCTGCGCCGTCGCCATTACACCGCTGAAAAGCATAATCAAAATCAGCATTGGCAGCAAACGGCCCAAAATCTGTCCGCTCACTTGCTCGTCGTCGGCCTGATTGAAGCGCACGTCAGGGCTGTCGATGCGGTTGATGTCGAATCGGTTGCCTATCGACTCTTCATATTTGCCAAGCACACCGCTGATTACCGAATAGATGCGCTGCGTGGCGTCGTTGGTCGAGTTGTAGTAAATCTCGATGTTTGGCGCGGGCGTGCTGTCGGCGGTTGTGTAAACGCTCACACGCTCGTCGAATTGTGACGGAAAGCGCACAAGCACCGTATTGATATTCTTGTCTTTAAGTGCGTCAATTTCGGCTTGACCGAAAGCACTCTGGTTAAGCGTGACGTTGCCGCTCAAAGCGTTGAACGACTGCGCCACACTCTGCGGCAGGTTGTCAACCTGAACGGTGACGCTCTCTTCGCGGTTCTGCTGCATCATTTTGTTAGCACTTGTACCCATAAAACTGTATATGAGATAGATAAGCAGTCCTGGCAGGATGATTGTGGTGAACATAAGTTGACGGTCGCGGAAGACGCGGTCAAACTCTTTCTTTATGATTATCAATACGTTAGATTTCATTCTTCGTCTCCTTTCACTTCTTTATAGAGTTCAAAAAAGCGGTCTTCGAGTTGCAGACCGTTGCACACTTCGCTGAGCGAGCCGCAGGCCACCATTCGGCCGTCGATAATCACACCCACGCAGTCGCACAGGCGCTCGACAAGGCTGAAAATGTGGGTGCTCAGGATTATCGTCTTGCCCTTGGCGCGCAGTTCTTGAAGGAAATCGGTGACGGTGCGTGCCGTGAGCACGTCGAGTCCGTTGGTGGGCTCGTCGAAGATGATGATGTCGGGGTCGTGCACGAGCGAGATGACAATCGACACCTTCTGCTTCATTCCCGTTGAAAGGTTGGCCACCTTCACTTCGGCAAACCTATCGATGCCGAAACGGCTGAACAACTGCTCTTTACGTTCTCTGGCCACTTCGGGGCTGACGCCGTGCAACTGGCTGAAAAAGTCGAACAGATAGTTCGGCGTGAAGAAGTCTTCGAGTTTGAGTTCCGATGTCAGGAACGCAATTTTTGTGCGCACCTTTTCGGGTTCGTCAACCACGCTGACGCCGTCGAAGAAAGCGTTGCCGCTGTCGGGGCGGATAAGTGTAGATAATATACGCAGCGTGGTGGTTTTGCCTGCGCCGTTGGGGCCCAAAAGGCCGAAAATCTCACCGCGCCGTGCGGTGAACGACAGGTCGTCGACCGCCGTTTTCTGCTTCGTGCCTTCAATCCGCTGCTGTTTCGGCGAGAGTTTGAAGGTCTTGCAGAGATTGTTTACAATTAACAAATCGTCCATTTTAGTTTTAAGTTTTTGTAGAGACGCGCCGTTGCACGTCTGCATAAGTTTTAAGTTTCAAATATATTATAGTTATTCTTGTGGTTGATGCAAATTTTGCACTGACCACTTATATGCAAAATCTGCATTTTACTTCTTGCGTCCAACACCCCCAATCACTCTTTCTTCACAAAATCGAATTTTCCGCCACCCTGATTCAGTGTCAGTTTTTTGCTGGAAACGTCGAATTTGATAACGATGCCTGCTGGTTTGAACTCGAAATCGGTTTCCGATGTGGCAGTGAGCGGAAATGCCGCTTGCCCTGTTGCCTGTCCCTGCAATTTTGTGCCGTCGGAAGTAATTTTCAGGTCCATTCCCAACTGCGCCGATGAGTAGGTTCCGACAAGAGCCGACAACTGTTCGCTGGTCAGCATAACCGATTGTGCTTCAACTTTATTGTCGGTGTTGGCCGATTTTCTCACAAACTCGAATGTCTGCCCCATTTGCTTGAGTGTGACTTTGTTGCGGTCGGGCGAAAAGGTGATAGCCACGCCAATCGCCTTGTACTCAAAATCGTCAGCCGAAAGGGCGTCGAGCGGGAAAGATTGCTGGCCTGCAGCCTGTGCGCACAGCCGATTGCCTGCCACCGTCACGGTAACTTCCATTCCAATCGCCTCACAAACGAAAAAGCCTTCGCACGGTGCAAGTTGCTCGGGCGTGAGTTCAAGGTATTTATTGGAATCGCTTTTTTCGATTTCCTTCCCGTCCAAGATGTCGAGAATGGTCAAAGTGATTTTGTTAAGGTCGATGTCGGCGCCGTTTGAGCAAAAGGCGATTGTCAGGTTGTCGAAAACCTCAAGTTGCGACTTGAACCCGTCGATGGCGCCCGAATGGCCGTAGCCCGAGTGGTCGTTATGCGAGAATGGGAACAGGCCGCGGCCGATGCCCTCTTTCTGTTGTTTCATTTGCTCGCGCAGATTGTCGCCGAAGATGCCGTCGAACAGCGCTCTGCCAAATTTTGCAAGGTCGGCGGGTGTTGATGCCATTGCGCCCGCACCCAACGCCACCGACGCGTCGGTATCGGGCTGAACCTGCCAATGGTCGAGCAACGTGTATGAACGGGCGTCGCCGCGCTGCAGATTGATGGTCTCGGAAAAACGTGTGTGTTTCAGATTCAACGGTTTGATAATCAGTTCGTCCACAATTTCGGCATACGGCTTGCCATAGACGTCTTCCAAGATGAATCCGAGCAAGTTGTAGCCCGTGTTGCAGTAACGGTATGTGCTGTCGGGCGCGAAGTTTGTGCCTGCGGCCGCCACTCGCTCAAGAATCTGCTGGCGCGTCTGCGGCGTGGTGTAATACGTCAGATAGTCGGCAGGCATGTCGTTGACAATATCGCGCAAGCCGCTGCGGTGATAAAGCAATTGGTCGATAGTAATCTGCTCTGCATTAGCGATTTGTGCGTTAGGAAAATACTTTGACAACGGGTCGTTGAGCGACAAGCGGCCCTCGTTGGCGGCCTTCAGCACCATAACTGCCGTGAATGGTTTCGAGATTGACCCTATGCGGAACTCCGTTTCGGCCGTGCAGGGAATCTGGTTCTCAACGTCGGCAAAGCCCAACGATTTCTGATAGATGGTCTGCCCGTCGCGCTGCACCACAACCGAGCCCATAAAATGCCCGTCGAGAGTGTCGAAATAAGCGTCGAGTTTCTGGTCGAGAGTCTGCTGGCTGCAAGCGGTGCAGACGGCTGCGCAACATAGCGCGATAAATGATTTCTTCATTGTTTTTATGTTTTGTTTAAAGTTTAACGGGTTGAACAAGTTGAACAGGTTTAAAGTTTAGAAATCCTTTTCTCAACCTTCTTTCTCAATTCGTACCCAAAATACTGTCATAGAATCTTTTCCATATGAATGGCCCAAAGGCCTTCGCAAACCAAGTAATCGTCGTATTTGCGGAAACCTTCGCTCGAATAGAAGCCGCAGGTCACATCGTCGTCGCGATAGGAACAGAGCCACTCGCGGGTGCTGGGAAACATCGATTCCAATTGGTGCAGCAACTTGCGCCCAATGCCCTGCCGCTGGCAGTCGGGCGACACCATCAGCCGCCCAATGTAGAGCCCGCCGTCCATCTTTCCGCTGACAGAGCCGACAATTCGGCCATCGTCCGACATCATTTTCAACGTTGTGTGGCTGTCGAAGTGCGCATAGGCATCATCAATGGTGGCGGTCATTTGCGGAATGCCTGCAAACTGCAGTTTCTGAGCCACTGGCGCAAACGCCTTGAATTGCAATTCTAAAAGTTCGGGAACATCGTTCCGTGTTGCAAGTTCTATTTTCATAATAATTTTATAATCTTTATGTTACGGGGTTATAATCCTTTCTCCTACCCAACCTTTTTTACAATTCATTCCCTTTCACAGCAATCGCAGGGCATACGGGGACTTTCTTTATCTCACCGTTAATCAACCCTTTACGGTAATAGCCGCTTTTCGCGCTCGCGCCAATCATAAGTGTACCTTCGCCGTCGCTGTCCACCATTGATACGCTTAAATAGTACTCTGTGCCACGTTTCAGCAACAGAATGTCGGTCGGCTCAACGTCGAGCGTAAAGCCTTTTTTTGATTGTTGCAGAGTCTGATAAATCGGTTTCTGAAGAACGTTGACAAGTTGGCTGTCCCGCCTCTCGTAGAGATTGAAACTCAATTTGCATTCCTTGTAGGTACACTTTTCTATTTTCAACAGTATATTACTGATAATGTAATCTTTATCGACTGTAAACATTGGGCCGCCTTCGGGTCCGTCGGGGGTACCGCGCCCCGTAAGGACGCAACTGCCTGGCATTGGCATTCCGCGGCCCTCAATGGTTTTGGGCTTGCTCGATTCTCCAACCGTAACTTCTGGCAGCACTATCATTTTGTCTTTCAAAACGATAGTCAGTTCGTTGCCTGCAGAATATGTCTCAAAAGGAATCTCTGTCGGCAGATACGATACGTGGCTGAAAACGAGCGTGTTAGTGCGTCCCGCGGGGACTTTCAGCGAGAAATGTCCGTTGCCGTCCGATATGGTGCCAACGCTGTCGCGATTGAAGCCAATGCTGACATACTCAACCGTCTCGCCGCGCTCGTTCTGCACGTTGCCGCTGATAATCAACTGTGCATTAGCATTTTGACTGGTGCCAATTATTGCCATTATCGCCAATACTATGAAATGTCTCATTGTTTAAAGTTTTTGAGTTTTCGAAGTTATAAGTTTTTCAATTTCAAATTTCTAGAACATAATGCCTGTTTACTTATTACACAATTCATTAATCCATTTCGCAATATCCACCGGAACATCGGGACTGATGAGTTCATCGCCATCTATGGTTTCAAGCGGTTTGTCGGGGTTGCAGTGTTGGAAGATGTGATTCAGATTCTCGTACACTTTAACCTGATTTCTAGGGTTTTGCTGCAAGTTTTTATTCAATGATTCAAGTGTCATTTTGGGGTCGACATTTAAATCTTTGTCGCAAATCAACGCAAAAACCGGACACGCAACCTTTTGCACATAAACAGTCGGGTTAAAATCGATAATATCACGGTTGTAAGGCGAATCATCCTGCTGAAGAAGTATTAATCGCGCCTCGGCCACACTAATTGCAGGATTAGATGAAGCACCACTGGCCTGCATCATAGCATTTATCTGGTATGACAGAATTGCATCCATCCGCATTGCCGGGCCGGCCATTGTGACAAGAAAATCTGTTAAGCCGCGGCTACCCAATATGTAGGCCACACTGCCACCTTCAGAATGCCCTATGACGCCCGTTTGCGAAAAATCGCCTAACGCTTTCAAAAAATCCAATCCACAGGCGGCATCGTCGGCAAAATCGGATATTGTGGCCGAGGCAAAATCGCCTGTCGACAGACCGCATCCACGCTTGTCGTAATGCAGACTGGCGATGCCGTTGCGGGCCAAATAATCAGTAATCACGCGGAACGGTTTTGTCTTGCCGCGGTCAAGGTCGCCACCGCCCGTAACCATCAGCACAACAGGCACTTTCTGACCCTTCTTAAAACCCTCGGGGTAGATGAGCGTGCCCGCAAGAACAACTTTTGCGGCTTTGTTCTCGAAAAACACCTCTCGCACCTCGTAGTTGAATGGCGGCTGCGGCTCTTGCGGACTGATGCGCTCAGATTTGTCGCCAAGTTCGCCCCTCACAAAATCCAACTTAAATTTCATCCCCTGCTGCTCATATGTGCCGTTGATAGTGCTGTCCGATGTGAGCCGTCCACGATAACTCAATCCTGCCGCTGCAAGGCTTAATGCCAACGAATCGGCTGACATATAATCGATTGTGAGCGGAATGTCTTTCGCGTTTTGTTGCGGAATGTCGAGCAGAATGGATTTTCCCGTCTCATCAATATTGATTGCCATATCAATCTGCTGTCCGCCGGCGTTGATGGTTCCGTACCAATTGCCGGCGAATTGCGATGGATTTTTACTTGCAGTGTCACTTGCGTTACAACCGTAGGACAAACTAATAATTGCCCCCGCCAAAATGCTTGCTGTTAATAGATTACGTTTCATAATATGCTTTTTTTATTGTTTTATGCTTACTCGTGAATTATGACTTATTGTCTTCAATTTCTGTTAAAGTCTGCTCTTCTCGGCATTTCCTGCGCCGGTTCCTTTGTACTTGTTCTGCGACGGATTGATTTTGTATATGATAGTTGCGTTTATCATATGTTGATTATAGTCGAAGCGCGTATCGTCAAATCCCGACTCGCTGTATTCCTTATTCTTAGCAATGTAACTGTGGAAAATGTCATCAAGACCCACTTCAACACGCAGGGCGTTCTTGAAAAACGACTTGTTGATATTGGCATCCGCCCTAACTATCCTTTTCTGAAGATTATACCCACTGTGTCCGTTGCTTTGGAAAAAAATATTCATCTCGAAATTCCATCCCGACTCTAATACAAACCTGTTCGCGAAACTGCCCCAAAAAGCCGGTTTGTGCAGTTTTTCCGTCACACCCTGCGATTCAACTTCAAGCCATTGCAATCCGCAATTGAGATTAAGGCTTGGTCGGTAAATGCCAAACGACGGTTGCGTTGAGAAAAACAGCATAAGTTTCGATGTTGTTCCAATGTTGAACGATGTTCTCACAACCGATTCCGGGCTGTCGGGATTGACAATCGAAAACGACTTGAAATCATCTATTGTCAGCGTGTAAGTGGCGCCGGCCTGAAAGAACTTATATGCCGACGACAGCGCAAATTCGTGTGAAAATGATGGTTTGATGTCCGGGTTGCCCTTGCTGTAAGAGTATCGGCTAATGTAATTCAGATAATTGCCCATACTGCCATACGATGGCCGACGGATTCGGTCACTATAGGTCAGCGACATTCTGACTGGTCCCAATTCGCCCGAAACAGACAACGTTGGTGAAAGTTGATTATTGACGCAAGACGCGTTTTCGTTGCGGATATTGTTATGAAAGAAATCGTAATCGACATACTCGTAACGCAAGCCGGCATTAAGTGTCATTTTTGATATATTACGTTGATACTCAATGAACGCTGCGATATCTTTCTGCTCGGAATGGCTTTCAGACGATGGCACGAATTCCTGACTTTGGCTACACATATTGTCGGTGTATTCGGTGAATACCGTTTCGCCGCCAAACTCGATTTTGCCGCCGCCAAGCGGATGCCCCAATACAATCTTGTGGGCCAAAAGGGTGCTCCGTCTGTCGTTTTCGGTGATAATGTCGCGGTCATCGTAGTCGGCGCTGAGTTCGTTGCGGTCCGACTTCTCATTCACATCCGACGACACATAATCGGTGTTGAAATCTATAGTCAAGTCGCCGATTTTTCCGCTGTAGTAGGCGTTCATATCCAAGCCGGGATTGTATTGGTACTTGTCGTTGCTTTTCAGGTCAATTTTGTCGTACTCTGCGTCATCGCAGTACGATGTGAGCGTATTCTCGAAATTTTTCCGATTCAAAATCGAGAATGACCCCGTAGCCTTCGCACCAAGCGAATGATTTTTGTTAATCTGATAGTTGAATCCGACACTGAGCGGAACATAATCGTGCTCGTTTTCCTCACTGCTCATATTTTTGGTAACCCATTTGTGATTAGAGTTGTTGAGTGTCTCTGATTCCATATCGGTGATATGGTCGTCGTACAGATAACGCCCCGAAACGAACAAATCGAGATTCTTTTTCCGGTATTTGATATTCAAAAGATTATCGGTAATGAGATTTTTCGAGTTGGCGGCAGCGTAGTGGCGTCCACTGAAACCAAAGCCCTCGCCCGTAGGCTTCACCGTGTTAATGCGAACCACCGCACCCGTTCCCGACGGATATTTGGCGCCCGGCGACGCAATGACCTCAACATCTTTGATGTTCTCAGGCAAAAGTTCATCAAGCTCGCGGGCATCGCTCACCTTTCGGTTGTTGATGTAATAAATGGGCGCGCCTTTGCCAAGCACGGTGACTGTACCGCCTGCAGCTGGACACAATCCGGGAATTTGGCCAAGCATACGCATCGTACTTGTTTTGCTCGACAGAATAGTTCCCGCAACGTTTGTTACCAACGATGTACCTTTCAATTGAGTAATTATCTGAGCCGCCTTCACCGTAACTTCGTTCAACTCAGTTGTCTGACTATTGATTACAATGTTGTCGAAATCCTGAATGTCAGCAATCTGGCGACAAAAGTTCTCATAGCCGACGCTCGTTATTTTAATTAATTGCGCACCGGCTTTGCGCTCAACCGCAAAGTGCCCGTCGTCACTGCTCACCGCACCCGTCACAAATGTCGAGTCGCCCTTCAGCAGGATAACGTTGGCAAATGGCACGGGATTGGCGTTTTCGTCACGGATTGTGCCGTTAATGGTTTGTGCATTAGCCATTTGGCTTGCACCGATGATTATTGTTGCGATAATTGTGAATGTGTTTTTCATTGTTTGGTTACGCATTTTGTTAACGTCTTTTTGAAGTTCTAACTGATGCCTTTGCCAAGTGATTGCGGCGATTGCTTCTGCGCCACGATTCCAAACGGTTTGCTGTAATAATCATAGTTGTAAGTTTTAGAAGTTAAAAGTTTTACTGTTTCTTGTCATTTTCAATTATTCTCGTGCCAATGATATTACACCATCCGTGCCACCACTTTATTTCCTTGATAATCAGTAATCTTTGATTTTTACAAAGTGTAAGAAATTGTAAAGGTCTTTACAGTGATTTTACAGATGCTTTACAGTTTTTACCTCAAATAAAGATGGAAGAGTTGGGGGTGCCAACCCTTCCAACTAAGCAAAAACCTTTATGATGACTTATTCTCTTTCATTCAGTTATTCAATCCTTCAATCAATCAGTTATTCAATTAATCAGTCCTTACCTACAGTCTGCTCTTCTCGTCGTTTCCTGCGCCGGTGCCTTTGTATTTGCTCTTTGCGGGGTTGAAGTTGTACTTCACGCTCACCGAGAAGCGGCGACGGTCGTAGGTGTTGGTCTGCTCAAGATAACCCGACTGCTTGTAGAGTTTGACTTTGTTGTCGCCCTTCTCAAAAATGTCGCTGATTCCGGCCTCGACATCCAAAGCCTTGTTAAAGAACGATTTATGAACATAGAAGTTGACGTCAAGAGTGCGGTTGCGCAACTCAACCAAATCCTGGCAGCCGCCCTTGCCAAGGAACTGCGAGTTCAACTCAAACAGCCAACCGCTCTTCAGTTCAACCGAGTTGTTGAACACAAATCCCTGAATCGGCTTGTTGCACGACACCATTCGGCCTTCCGACTCAATGTCGTCAATCCATTGTTTCATAACGAAATAGGCGATTGTCGGCTTGTAGATGCCCAATGGCAGTTGGGTGGCAACCTGCAGGTTCAGAGTCGGTTTGTCAAGGTTTATCCAATGCAGAACTTCCGACTCTGGATGTTCTTCATTCACAACCTGATACTGTATGTAGTGATTCTTGTTGTGCGTGTAGATGGCCTTCAACTGAAGCACCACAAGCGTTGCCGTCAGTTCGGCCGAGCGGATGATGGTCGGTTTCAGCGTGGGGTTGCCCTTCTGCTGCAGGTAGCGGCTCGCATAGGTCACGTTGTTGCTCATACTGAAGTACGACGGGCGCGAAATCTTCTCATTATAAGCCAATTGCAACTGAATCATTTTGCCAAATACCCCGCTGAACGTCACCGACGGGAACAGTTCGCTATAGACCGTCGAAGCCTCGCTGTCAAGTTGGCCGTTGTTGTAGAAGTCAAGGTTCAGATGCTCGTAGCGCAGGCCCGCCGTAAGGCTGTATTTCTGGGCGAAAGTGCGCTTGTACTCGGCAAAACCCGCAATGGCCTTCTGCCGTGCTTCGCTGCTCACCGACGGCACAAACTCTTCAAGGTTGCTCGAAGTCTCGTCGGTGCGGTTGGTGAAGGTGGCCTCGGCGCCAACGTCGATGCGGCCGCCCATAAGTTCGTGTCCTACAACAAGTTTCTGGGCCGCCAACTTGTTCAGCACGCTGTTTGTTGTCACAATGTTGCGGTCGTCGTAGTTGTCGCTCTTTTCGGGCGTAACGTTCTCTTTATCAGTCGGATTGTAAACAAAATCGGCATTAAAATCAATTGTGAAGTCGCCAATCGCGCCGTTGAAATAGGCGTTCAGGTCGTTCTCAAAATCGTGGGTGCGGCGCTCTTCGGTCTGCGTCAGAATGTGGTCGAAAAACTCGCCGTCGCGCATAACGTCGAGCGTGTTTCGGGCGTTGGTTTTCTCATTCATAACGGTTTTGTGGGTGAACTGCGCGCCCACCGAGTTGCGCTCGTCAATCTGGTAGTTGAGCCCGAAGGTGGTCGGCACAAACTGGTTTTTCTGCGTGCCCTTAATCGAGTTGTTGGTTTCCCAACGGTGGTCGGAATTGTTAAGGGTGTAGATGTCCATTCGATTGCCCGTCTTCTGGTTGATGTCGGCGCGGAAGTTGGCGAACAGGTCGAAACCGTTTTTGCGATAGTTGAAGTTGGCCTTTTCCTGGTAGCAGCGGGTGTAGTCGCGGAAGCCCTGGCCGAAACTCGACTCAAGCGAGAAACCGAAGCCTTCGCCTGTGGGCACGATGGTTGTGATGCGCACCACCGATGTCACCGAAGCGTCGTAGCGTGCCCCTGGCGACGATATAACTTCCACATTCTTAATGTTTTCAGGCGACAGCGTTTCCAACTCGTTCCAATCGCGCACCTTGCGGTTGTTGATGTAGATTTCGGGTGTGCCGCGGCCGATGACTTCAAGATTTCCGTTGCGGTTGATGATTCCTGGAATGTTCGACAGCATTCGCGTGGTGCTGGCCGTCCGCGAAAGCGTGGTGCCCTGCACGGTGGTAACCATTGCGCCGTCTTTCAGTTGCGTCTTCGGCGCGATGGCCTTCACCGTCACCTCGCCAAGTTCGGTCGATTCCACGTTCAGCGTGATATTCTGAAAATCAGCCACTTCAGCAATCGGTTTCAAGAAACGCTCGTAGCCGATGCTCGATATACTAATATAGTGTGCGTTGGCGGGTTGCGCAAGCGTGAAGCGCCCGTCAAGGTCCGACACTGTGCCGCCCAAGAATGCCGAGTCGGCGGCCATTAGAATAATGTTTGCAAATTCAACAGGTTGAGCCTCACCGTCGGTGATGCGTCCGTTGATTGTCTGTTGTGCGGTTGCAATCTGCGCGCCAAACAAGGTCGCCAAAACTGCTGAAACTAATCTTTTCATTTTTTTAGTTTTTAATTGTTATTTAATGTTTGTTCACTAATTCCTTCAACTGTCAATTTTCAATTGTCAATTGTCAACTGACTTCACTGACAAATCTACAGCAGTTAACCGATTGATGTTCAACGTTTTCGCGCGCACGTTGCCACTTATGTCGCTGATATTCAAGCCGATAAATGGTTCAAGATGGCAAAATCTTAACAGCGTTGCCGTTTTGTTACACACTGATATTCAGGATTATAATCCCGATTCAAGCGATTGTATTTTTTTTGATTTTTTGCTGAAAATTGTGTCCGAAAAACGCCCGAAAAACCGCCTTTTTTGCTAATTGGCTGATTATTAATATGTACCAAAACCGCAACATTCTCAACACCGGTGATAATCAGTGTTTTACAAAACAGTGTTTTCGGTTCGGGAACGGGGCTTTTCGGCGGGCGGCGGCGGATTTTCACAACATTTCTGTGTTAACTGTGTTTTTTGTGGTTAAAAAAGTGCGCCACATTTCCCGCAAAATGCCGTCATTACAAACACAAAATATTTAATACTTTTGCAGTAAATCAGTAACTATATGAAACTCAAACTATTATTGTCGATAACTCTTGCCGCCGTTTTGTTCGGCTGCACCCAAGAGTCTGTAAACCAACCCATTTTCGACCGTGCCTACGCGCTTTTCAGCGATGGCGAGTACGAAATGTCCGAAGAGTACCTCAAAAACCACGAGTCCGACCTCAAACAGCCATTGTCCGATGCCGACAGCGTCTATCTAACTCTCTTGAAATCACTCTATAAAGGCAAATTCACGTTGCTCGATTGGAAAAGCCTTGACACCACACGGCTCAACTATTGTATCGATTTTTATCGCAAAACCTCTGATTCAGAGAAACTTGCGTGGACTCTATATCTGAAATCGGTCAAAAACCTGTTTTCGGGCGACTATGCCAAGGCCGTTGTTGTTCTGCGTCAGGCTGAAGATGTTGCCAAAACACTCACAAACAACGAGTTGAAATTCCATATTGCATATTGGCGGTTCACTGCCGATGGCAGTACTTTCGATTTGGGCGAGCGCGGTATGGGACTTGTCGAGAAGATGCGCCCCTACGCCCGCAGCACCGACCAAAAGGCTCACTATCTCGACGCAAAAATCAGCATTTTCTATCTTAATGGAATGATTGACAGCGCGAAATATTATGTGCGCGAAAGTGAAAAAATCGACACCGCCAATTATGGATTTTTGTGCGATTACGCACTTGTTTTTGCCGAGGAAGAACCCGAGAAATCGCTTCGCTATTCGCTCAAGGCGTCCGAGATAAATCCGTGGAACGACGGCGCGAAAATTGCACGCATAAAGAGTTATCTTTGGTTGAACCGATTGCAGGATGCCATTGATTTTTATCAGAATAGCGCATTTATAGGCAACGGAAGCCGATTCCTTGTTACTGAAGATTTCTTCCATTATTACCACCGCCACGGTATGTCAGCCGAAGCCGACCGTACGGCTGCCGAACTGATTCAGTTATACCATAATATTCTTCAGGGTATCACCGAAAGCAGCCGAGTGTATACTGCCAGTACCAACTACGATTTTGATTTACTGCGACTTGCAAACCAAAATCGCACCCAGCGCATTGTTTTTGCTTTGGTGTTGGGCTTTGCTGCGATGATAGCCTTACTGACGGTTGTTTTCGTCCGCCAGCGCCGCCGCTACGAGCGCGAATTGGCACAGAACCGCCAGATTCTGAAAGAGTCGCACGACAAGATTGAAGAGTTGCGCACAGCAGGCGAATCGGTTGACAATGAGCGCGAAATTGCCCGTCTGCAGCGCAAAATCAACGAAATTGAGAGCCGCTACGCCGAAATCTACAGCCAGGGCAAGCAACTCTACGAAGAGATTTTCGCCCGCGGCGGCAACAGCGGCCAGTGGAACAAACGCGACTACGAGCGTTTCCTTGAATACTACAAAACATTGGATTTGAGCCTTTTGGCGCAAATCGAAGAAGAATACAACTCGCTCAACCCGCGCCAGACATTCTTCAAAATCCTTCAGGCAAAAGGCTTTGAAAAAGAACAGATTATGCGCACAATGTGCATTCAGGAAGACGTAACCTACCGCGCCCTGAAATCAAAGGTGGAAGGGATGAGAAGGGGGTAAAAACCTATTGTGAGATGACATTCAGCGAACTCATAAAAGCGTTAAGTTGGCCGTCGGTTGAAGCCACGCTGATGATGTATTTTCCTAAATATCAGTCGAGTTTGTCGGGTTTCAAGCGGGCATTCAACAAACTGCAAATTTTGGAACCGCAGCAGAACGCCGACACGCTGAAACTCGTGCGCATTGACGCTGAAAATGTTGATGTTACAACCGTGTGCGACGGCAAGGAATACAGCATAACCATCGCACCTTGGAACGAAATATTGGGAAACAGTATTGATGCTCAATCATTTGCCAAATTCTCGCAACCCGAAATTGCCGTGTTTGTCCTTTGGCAACTCACCTTCTACGGCTTCGATGAAGATACAATCAGAAAAAAGACCGACGAATGGCTGAAAAACTTGAAATAGAGCCCGTTGCACACATTTACACCGATTTCCCGAGCAAGTTCGGCATTCCGCGGCAGAGCGGCGTTGTGCCAACCTTGCGCGGACAGATTGTCTTCTGCCCCAAATACCGCAACGCCGATGCCCTGCGCGGGCTTGAAGGGTTCTCGCACCTGTGGCTCATTTGGCAATTCTCGGCCAACCGGCAAAGTGGTTGGCAGCCGATGGTGCGGCCGCCGCGCCTTGGCGGAAACCGACAGGTTGGTGTTTTCGCGTCGCGCTCGCCGTTCCGCCCGAATGGCTTGGGACTGTCGGCGGTTGAAATCGAGCGAATCGAACTAGAAACACCGCAAGGCCCCGTCATTCATGTGCTTGGCGCCGATTTGATGGACGGCACGCCCATAATCGACATTAAACCTTACATAACCTATGCCGACAGCATTAGCCAAGCTCACTCGGGATTTGTCGATGATGTGGAATTCAGCCATTTGGATGTGGTTTTGCCCGACTCGTTCCGTCAAAAATTAGGCAACAATTTGGCCGACACTCTCGTGTGTGTGCTGCAGAACGATCCGCGGCCGCCCGTGCAAGCCGGTGCCGACAAAACATTCGGAATGCCGTTTGCCGGATACGATGTGAAGTTCAAAGTCGATGGTCAAACGCTGACGGTTATTGATTTGGCACAACTCGACAAGAATGAACGCAGATGACACAGATATAACAGATTATCGCAGATTTTTGAATATCTAAACTTCTCAACAATGCTACTGCACCCCGCCGATTTTCCATATTTCACTTTCGCCAATCTCGACAGATTCAGCACGGTAAAGCATTTTGTCACATGCGGCAACAGTGCAGCAACCGACATCAATCTGCGGTCGGAAGGTGGTGCCGCCAACCGCCAACGATTGGCACAGACGATTGGTTTTGAAATTGACCGATTGGTGACCGGCGAGCAGACTCACAGCCTCAACATTGCGGTTGTGACCGATGCCGATGCCGGTCGTGGAAGTGTGGATATCGACAGCCGAATTCCCTGCACCGACGCCTTGATTACCAATTGTAAAGGCATTTGTCTGATGGTTCTCACAGCCGATTGTGTGCCAGTGCTGCTCTACGACCCGGCAACTCACTCGGCAGCAGCCATTCACGCAGGTTGGCGCGGCACGGCTAATGGCATCGTCGGCCTGACCGTTGAAAAAATGAGTCATGAGTTTGGTACTAATCCAAGCAATTTGGTGGCTGCCATTGGGCCGTGCATAGCCGCGTGCTGCTTCGAAGTTGGAGAAGATGTGACAGAGCATTTCAGCCGTTGGCCAGAAGCCGTTCTGCGTCGTTCAAATTGGCCCAAACCGCATATCGACCTTGTGCTAGCCAACCGTCTTCAGTTGGAACAGGCAGGCGTTTTGCCACAAAATATCGAAACATCGGGCCACTGTACCAAATGCAGCCCGCACGGCTTTTTCTCGTACCGAAGAAACCAAACCCTCGGCCGAATTGGAACAGGCATTCTGCTGGCCTGAAAACGCACTTCTTTGGTAGTGCGTTCCCTATTTTATAAAACTGTTTGTGCTGTCGGGCTTGGGCGAAAATTGTTTGAAGTGAAAATCATCCCCCAATTTTACGTTTTCGCCTTTTTGGGGGCGCTTACTGCACATACAGAATGTGGTGTCATTAACTATTTTCGCATATTGTTTAACTGTCGGTCTAGATAAATATTCACCACTATCCCATCCTTCAAATTCAATCACACTGTCGGATATTTGAAAAACCCCCCATGATAATTTATCATCTTTGCATAAGTCATAAAATGACCCGTCTTCAAATTTTTTTTCTACTTCTTCCATTCTAGAATAACCCCACGTACCCCCGTATAACCAAACACCGTTTCTATACAAAATCCATTGGCAAAAATTGTCATATAGACAGTCTTCCTTAGAATCATAATATTGGTATCTATAATAATAATACCCATCGGTTCTCAATTCGGTGCCTGTATAATCAACTCGTTCCATCGACAATTCTTCATCTTCAAACATTTTTTTGCAAGACGAGACTATCATAATCAAAATGATTGATAGAATTATTGTGGATAATGATTTCATAGGTGTGTGTTTTTAAATTACCATAATGTATTCTCTGAACCCCAACCAAAAAACCAATACCATTCTGGATCAGTATCAAGCTTCTTGAATAAGTGGTCGCCTATCAGTTTGTGTATTCCGTTTTGAAAGAAATCGCGAATCTCTTCAGAATTTCTGCCAATTCTGAATGGACCTATACCAATATACAAAACTCCGGCGCGGTATTTATCTGGATCGTAGACTTTGCCTTCTTTTGTCGTCCCCTTCATATATTCATCTTTATCCTTATCTAAAAACTTAGCTGATTTATTACCTGTGCACATATTCAATCCCAAACTGGACGGTCCAAACTGATAACGTACGGCGGCTGTGCGGTATCTATCTTCACTTTCTTCACATTGTGGCACCCATGGCATATGAAAATGCTTACAATCGTTTTCATAAGACCATCCGCCAAAGGTGAACTTGTTAGTTGTCTGGCTGGTTTCGCCACTATCGAATGTGGTTCCTGAGTAGCTGAATACACCCAAAATGTCCCATTCTCCACCTTTGCGGGTTTCAATACCGCTGAAGTCGCAATAGTTGTTCAAATATAAGGATTTCCCCCAGTTGAATCGATAGCCGAAGCCCGTGCATTTTGGCACGCCTAAGGAAATGTCGAAACCAATACCGTTTTGTATAGAGCCCTCCCCCCAGTTGCATTTAATTGCTATAGGTGAGAATAATTGCTGTACGCCGTAACCAGACGAAAGGGAGTTGGTAAGTGACTCGGTATATGCTTGGATATAAACTGCAGATGCGGTGGCAGATGCAATACTAGATGCGATGGTAAATGCGGTATTATATACCAATCCGCCCGTAAGAACCTCTCCGATTCCCAACACCCAATGCCACCATTTTTCCCCACTCGGGTCAGTATATTTCAACGGATTATTCAAACAATAAGCGTATCTGTTGTAATTCTGCGGATTCTCCGGCGCTTGCACATACGGGTCAGGTGAGAGGAAACGGCCAACAATAGGGTCGTACATACGGCCGTTCATGTCAATTAATCCGAATTGGTTCCAATGTTCATGGCCCGTATAACCTCTGCTGAAATACTCCAGATTGTTAATGGTGACCGATTGGTTTCCCCATGCGTCATAGTAAGCATCGAACTGTATTGTGCCGTTGGCATCGTAAAGTTTGCAGATGCTACCAAGATGGTCTGTTTCAACGGTATAAACAACAGGCGTTTCATCGTTTTTTACTGACACAATTGCCACCAAACCATCCGGGGAA
Source organism: Salinivirgaceae bacterium (assembly GCA_017557785.1). GTDB lineage: Bacteria > Bacteroidota > Bacteroidia > Bacteroidales > SZUA-534 > RUG13583. The sequence goes on along the minus strand of JAFYYA010000107.1, from coordinate 9,055 downwards.
TTAATATAATAATAACGGTAAGTGTCGTTATTCGCAACTATCTCATCCATGCCAGGCAAATAGTATCTGACGTATTCTACAGCTTCGTTCCGTTTTAAAATGGACTTGCATCGCTGTTCATCTGAGCCATATTTTATTTCCAACTCGTATCCGTCTTGTGTCAGATATTCTATCTTATTAAAAGGTGTATATCTTTTATCCTGCCGTGTACCCATTGTCGATTCCGGCACATTTGCTATTTTCCTTACGGCATGGGGTTTGTTTGATGCTTCATAACTATATGGTCCAAATTCATCTTTTGAATTTATATTTCCGTTGTTCTTGTATGTTACATTCTGCTTCTTTTTGTCAACATCGTAATATTCTGTCAATCTGTCGCACTTGTCATAAGTGAATTTTTCCTTGGTGTTTTCCATCATTCCTTTCCGGTACTCAAGATTGCCGTTTCTTCCATCAAATTTGTATTCAAACGAATGCAACACAACCGCATTGGCATCGGAAATTTGTGCCTTTTTTAAAGTTCCTGATTTTGTATATGTTTTTGATAAGACTATGGCATTGGCCAATGCGGAAACTCTTTCGCTGCCAGAATATCTGTCCAGACTCCACACAAGCATGCCATTTACAATGATTTTGCTTGTGAAACCTGCTGCATCATATTCTTTTGAAATCACAACATTGCCCGGATATGTCCGGCTTTGTGTTTGTCCTTTATCGTTGTATGTGTAGTTGTATTGGTACGGTCTCTCCTCAATTGTATACAAAACTTGTGTGGTTCTGCCCAATTCGTCGTATTCATATTCAACCTGCTGGTTACTATTGCTTTCTTTCTTGAGCATATTTTTTTCGGTATACTCATATTCTGTAATATCGCTGCCACATATCGATTTTACCAACAAGCCGCTCTCTGAATATTCATAATTGGTAATGTTTCCTCTAGGGTCAGTTTTCTTGGTTGTTTTCCCGTATGTATCATACTCGTATTCATATGTGCCAGCATCCGGATCAATCAATTTTGTCTGATTTCCTTTTGAGTCATACTCAAACTTATACGATGACCCGTCTGTTGTGATTTCTGCCACACTACCATCAGAATTGTATTTGTATTTTGATGTAATGTTGTTATCGGTTATCTCTTTAATGTTTCCCCATCCATCATATTTTGTGGTTTTAACCTGTCCGTTGTGGGAAATTTTCACTTCCCTGTTTTTATATGTGTAAATGGTTTCTTCGCCTGTATCGCTGTTTTTTGAAGAAGATAACTCCTGGTAAGGAGTATATGTGTTGGTTATCGTGTTCATAATACCACCTTTGGTTGTGGTCAATTGTATCACGTTTCCATGATTGTCGTATTTTTTGGTAGAAGATACTCTCAATTCTTTTTCCAATACCGAACTGGTAGAAACATCCCTCCCGGCATTGTCATACCATGTCTCAACTGTTGGCGACCCTGTGGTGGAAACTGTTGTTTTATAATATTTTAGTCCGCTTGTTCCCCAATTGCGCTCTGTTAATTGTTCTGTATTATCTGGGAAAACCGTTTTTGTATTATTTCCTGCTCCATCGTATTCATATGTGGTGGATAGTAAAGAATTGCTGAGTCCGCTTCGTTTAGTAATCACTCTGCCCCAAATATCATAATCATATTCTGTGATGAGCGAGTCCAAATTTGAGCTGACTCTTTTTGTAAATCTGTGTGTCTGATCATATGTGTATGACGATGCGATTGTTGGCATTCCCTCGGCAGAGCATGTTTCTGTTTTAACATTGCCGTATGAATCATATTCATATGTGGTGGTGATAGGGTTCGCTTCACCATAAAAATCGATTTTACTTTCAATGGCGCCGTTAGGATAATAAGTGATTTTTGTCTTGCTTATATATTCATTCGCGTCATCAGAGTGTTTTTTTGTGGTTGTCGCTAATTCCGGCTGGTATGTGTTTCCGTATTTTTGATAATTGGAGTATACCGTTTGAGTGTATAATTTACCCGAATCATATTCGGTACGCTGTTTGGTAATAACTCCTTTAGTGAAATCGTATTCATTAGTGTTTGTCACAATATTATTGTATCTGTCTTTTGAGTCAGTTTTTGATGTATATATAAAATATGGAAACTTCTTGTCATTTTGATAGATTCCAGTTGTTGCCCTGGTTTCGGCTACGATCGTTGTTCCTGACCCTCCGTATTTGGTTGTGGTAACGCTTGTTGGCAAAAGGTAGGTTTCATCATAACCGTCAACAGAAATGGTTACAGATTCTGACAACTGATCACATTTTTTCTCTAACTTCTTAAACCCCAGTGATTTCAGATTTAGAACGTCCATTCTTAGTTCATGGTACTTATAGCTGTAGGTCTCGTTTTGGTCTGCGTACGACTGCGTGTATTTTTTTACAACATTTATTGCGGATTTTACGTCTGCTATCGGGTATTTACCATTTGAACCTGGCACATATATGTCTTGGTCATGCAGGGTGGAGTATTCTATGTCGATTGTCTGGCCGTTTTGTTCCGATGATATTTTTACAATCTTGTTGGATTTTGGCGTAATTGATCCTACCTTATAAAGGTGCAGAGTAGGCTCAACATCGGCTTCTTCACTATTACAGCAATCATAACCGTAATTAATAAAGTCCGGATAGCCGTCTCCGTCAAAGTCCCCTTGTATGTACCTGGCGGCTAATCCATCTTCGTCTCGTTTAGACGTGGCTTGTTTTGCTACAGAAAAGTTGCGGCCATCGGAAACGAGCCAAATTGTGTACGTAAGATTTGGCCTACCATATACATACCACAAATCTTTTTTGCGGTCATAGTCTGTTTTGGTAATAATTAAGTCCTGATATCCGTCACAGTTGAAGTCCATTACTATAGCGGAAAGCTTATCGTTATCTTTGTCTGTAAAGTCCTGGTCATGTAGCCAGTTTGGAATGCCGTAAACCTCTCGTTTTGTAAATGTTCCGTCACCATTTCCATCACAGATGTACCATTCTTTTCCTCCCTTATTGCACAAAAAATCGATGGCTCCGTCACCATTATAATCACCGGGCTGCATAAAGCTGTAGTTGCACAACGTTGCGACCTTCGCATAATTCTTTTTATTTGCTGATGAATATGGAATTATATTCTTGGCGTTTTTTCCATCAAACTTTGTCCCTTCATTCATGAAAATAGTATACCCGTTATCATGAATTACAATAAGATCTTGAACACCATTCGAATTAACATCAGCTAAAAATATCCTTTTGGGAGCATGGGACATATCAAGATGCTTTTCAACGCTGGTCAAACTCCCATTGTTGTCATCAGCCAACATTCTTACAATGTAACCGGCATTACCATCTCTGCCTGTTTCAATCATAAGAAATTGTGCTTTGCCATTATTGAGTATTGAGCCTATTGAATACGCGGGAAAATCATCCTCACCAACATAATATTCGAATAACTTTCCGTAATAATTTAAGGTCAATGTGTTAACAACATATTTATTTTTGCGTTTCCCTTTCACTTCTGAAACATAATTGGGAATAATGATTTCGTCTTTCATATCCCCATCAAAATCTCCAAACAATTGTTGAGATTGTCTGTATGCTGTCACATGTTCAAGCCATTTTATTCCCCAGGTGCGCTCTGTTTCGTTTGTTTGATATCCTGCATCCAATTGACTTCCTGTTTTGAATGTGCCGTTACCCTGATTAACAAAATATGCTATTTTCCCTTTGCCTCCATTTGTGTTTTCGCTTACTGGTGAAAATATAGACGCTATATCGGTGTAACCATCACCATTAATGTCACACGGGAAAAATCCTGCATGATTAAACTTGGTTTTTCCTTCGTCTTGGTTAATCATTTTTTTGTCAACCGGTATTTGCGTAATATTTATATCTGTATAAAATGTAGGGAACGTTTTCCACTCGAACCTGACAGGAGGAAGTGTTTGGTCGTTTATCTTTTTAGTGATGGACGCGATTCTTGAGTATTTATCCTTTTTTTTGTTTTCATTAAAGGCTGTAATTATCCCGGAAAAATCAAATACCCCCGCCTTCTTGGATCTTGTGTTGTTTAAATATTCTATTTCATACGAATACTTTTCTTCCTCATTTCCATCTCTTGTTGTGATCACAACCCTTGACAACCTGCTTTTCATTGATATTAAATAGTTCCATGCACTCTCTTTTACAACATCTGTTCTACTTGCATATTCAAATTTTATTGAATTGGTGTATTTTTTAGTGTTTTCATCATAATTGCCATAATCTATTTGTTTCAGATATATACAACCTTGATTATACGATTGATCATCGTATGAAAAATTGATTTCGTTGCCATATGAATCTTCAATTTTTGTTATATACCAAGTATGGTTGTTACTGTTGTAACGGCTATCGATTGAAGAATAATAAAAAGTGGTTCCATTAGTATATTTTACCAAAAAACCATTATTTGATTTTTCAATAATTGTATATGGAGAATTCTCCAACACATAGTTGTTGTTAGATGTCTCGATTAATCGTACCCCATCTAATGCATAATACTTGTTTTCCCAACTCAAGCCTTTTGATTCTTTATCATGGTAGTAATCTTTAGCGCAAAGAGTTATTACAGACCCGCCAAAAATGGAGAAACCCATGCCTGCCACTCCATTTCCCGCTTGACTATTATAGATTAATCCAACATTAGGCTGCAATCCGTTTATGCCTGCTGGCACTTCGAATTGAATAGTATATGTTGCGGCACCAGACTCGTTAACATTAAAAACACCGCCTAAATCACCAAATAAGTATTGTGCCCGAATTTGTGCGTTGCAGAACAAAATCAGTAAAAATGGTATCAGTGTGTATTTTATAAGTTTCATATTTATGTTGTTTATGTTATTGTTACTCTTTTACTATTTTCCAAATTGATTCTTTTCCTCCTGCAGTAATGCGCATTATGTACATTCCATTCTGCAAATGATGTAAGCCTAAATTATTTGATGAAGAAATATTGTTGGTGGTGTATACCTCCTTGCCGTTTGAATCGAATATTTCAATACGGTCATGCGGTAATAGTTCTAATCCGTCAATATCTACACGCAAAGCTCCTTTTGTCGGGTTTGGATAGATTTTAATTTTACTGTCGTATAAGAAATCCTCCTCATATGGTTCTTCATACGATTCTTCGTCTTTATCCTTATTAAATATTAGTTGTTTCTTAAGATTGTTTATCTTTTTCAAAACGATGGTCTTTTCTATACGATTGCCCGATGCGTCATACGAGAATGTGACATCAACAAGACCCAATCCACTTCTGCCTATAAACATTGGACTATATGCAAAATAAGGAAGCGCGTATTTATAAGATTGAATATAATGAGTGTTTCCCTGATCAATGCCCAAATTAAGCAAATCCCTAACTGTGCCATTTTCGAAATCTAATTGCTCTTTTGCTATCTCGCCATAACTATCACCTGATGGGGTCCCTAAATAGTAACAATTACTAATTTGGCCACTGTTGCTTATGTTATAAGTAATGGGCGAATCGTTATAACTATAGCTGTTTTTAATACACTTCACACTTCCATAGGCAATGCCTGCTGTAAGCGAGCCGTATAAGCCGCCTATATTATAACTTTCACATATGGCATCATTATAAGAACTACCAATAATTCCGCATGCATATTCTTCACCTCTGACATCTCCTTTGTTAAAGCAATTGAAATAATTAGACTGTGAGCTTTGTCCGATTAATCCTCCTGCTATACCTTGGGCTTCAATAGATGCATTATTGTAGCATTTTCTAAATGTTGAGTAATCACTATTACCTGCTATTCCTCCCACATAAGATGGAGTGTCATCTGCATTATTTCCAATATACGAACCATAATTATAGCAATTAATAATGTCACTTCTATACACTTCTCCACATAAGCCACCAACATGTTTGGGAGTATCATCAAAAATGATCATATCATCTCCGCCTTCAGAATCATACATGCTTGATCCAAAGAACCCATACCACCACCAATTATATGATTCACTACTTTGCACATCGGCTCCATTATAACTGTTACTTATCGTGCTGTACCGTGCATTGCCGACCAGACCTCCATATACTGAAGTACCGTAAACATTTCCCGCACTGAAACAATTGTCGATTGTCGTATTATATGCTGTACCCACTAACATTCCCGCGCACAAATTACTCATGTCGGCTTCAGATACCAAAACACGACTTTCGTTTATTCCTAAGTTTATTATTGTTGCATTTCTCGTAAATCCAAATACACCTGCATCAAAAACAGACTCAATACGTAACCCGCTAATTATATGGTTGTTTCCATTGAAAATGCCACTATAGTATTCTATGGGCTCCCAAAGACTTTCATACAAATATATGTCAGACATCAAGATGGCATTCAAGCTAGTATTTCCCTTTACTGCATCAGCAAAACCATATAAATCTTCTGAAGAATATATGTAATAGTCATACTTGACATTTGGAGGAAGAGTGTAACTGCTTCCAATAAAATCGCCTATCGCCATAATGACATTATTAACTTTTTCTTCCTCTTCCGTTGGATCGTCGTCTTCATTATCATAAGGCAAGGCAGGTATTACTGTTTGTGCTACCAGTATAGTATCACAAATAGCACAATGAGATCCCTCTGTTCGGCCTGGCTCGCCACTCGAAGCGGCAATGCCATAATCAATTACTATTTTATGTCCTGTTGCGGGAATCTCTTCTTGCGCCAATATTATCTCATTACAAATTGAACAATGAGAACCCTGTGTTTTTCCAGGTTTTGTACATGTTGGTGCCTCATATTTATCAATTACTATATTGTGCCCCACAGAAATACTTTCCTGTTCCTTAAATATTGTATTACATTTTTGACAGTGTAACCCTTCCGTTTTCCCCGGTGTGTCGCAAGTAGGTTCAACATACGGATCAACAATGATCATATGACCTGAAGCGGGTATGGTATCTTGGCGTTGAAGACATTCTCCACATACCGAACAATATATGCCATCTGTGAAACCAAATGACTCACATGTGGCTGAATACCCTGAAATGACGGATTTGATATGTGGATTTTTTTCTGTGAAAGGTAAGGGTGACAGCGAATATTGAAGTTGACTTCCACAATAGGTGCTCGTATAACCTTGGTATTTCGCAATAATTGGATAATAGCTGAAATATGGTATTAAAGCCTCGTCTTGTTGCTCATATTTCAGTAATTCATCTGAAATGCCACTGTTTAATAAATTACATACATTACCTGATTCAAAGTCTGATTCGCTTTTATTTTCTCCAATTGTTCTTGTATTGTTTATGTCTTTCAAATAATAACAGCCTGTTGACACAACATTTGCACTGCCCGATTTTATTATTTCATATCCGCTATATACATCACCAATGTTATAACAATTACTTAATTTGAAATCTCTACCATACCCTACTATTCCTCCATTGTTATTATTATGTGATTTAACGGCTCCTGTATTAAAACAAGAAACTATCTCTCCATAAAACTTTCCTCCAGTCACACCTCCTGTGTAAATGCTTCCATTTATTTCTCCTGTATTAAAGCAGCATATTAAATTACCATTATAATTATTACCAGTTACACCTCCAACATAAGAATATCCAGATATTTTTCCTTCATTGAAACAATAGGAAGTGATGCATCCCGATGCTCCTCCCACAACACCGGCCACACATATATCATCATTTGTTATTCCTGTGCCCAAAACTTCTGCAAAATTTGCACAATATTCAAGTTTGCCGTCCTTTAAATACCCGCATATGCCACCTGTGTAATTGACGCCTTCAACATAACTTGAATCACAAATGCAATCACTTATTGTGGTTTCATAACCTGTGCCCAGTATGATTCCAACATTTGTATTAGTACAAATGACATTTGCATGGTCAATTTCTATATTCATAATGTTGGCTGATTTTGCATAGCCAAACAATCCTGTGTTTTTTTGGTTAGAATTTATTTTCAAGCCTCTTATAGTATGGTAGTTGCCATCGAATTCTCCTGAATAGTAATTATCCGGACCTGAGCCAATTGGCGTCCAATTGTCAATTGAATATAAATAAATATCTTCCATTAGTACTGCACAACAATTGTGCAGCCCGGAATTGACATTATTGGCAAATTCCAACAAATCTTCGGCTGTATAAATAAGAGTTAGTGTGGTTTCTAGATTTTCTGCTCCGCACACAATACATATATTATTTGAATTGAAATTATGTCCGAAAGCAGGTACAATTTCTTGTTTCTCTATAATCTCTTTGCATCGCGAGCAGTGTGAGCCTTCCGTCTTGCCCGCCGTGGTACATGTCGCCGCCACGGCTTCGTCCGTTACTGCTGCATGACCCAAGGCGGCCACTGTCGTCTGAGCTTTGATCACTGTGCCGCAGCGTGAGCAGTGAGAACCTTCTGTCTTGCCTGTAGCTGTGCATGTCGCAGCAACAGCGTTGTCTGTTACTGCAGCATGGCCTAAGGCTGGTGTCGTCGTCTGAGCTTTGATCACTGTGCCGCAACGTGAACAGTGAGAACCTTCTGTCTTGCCTGTAGCTGTGCATGTCGCAGCAACAGCGTTGTCTGTTACTGCAGCATGGCCTAAGGCTGGTGTCGTCGTCTGAGCCTTGATCACTGTGCCGCAACGTGAACAGTGAGAACCTTCAGTCTTGCCTGTAGTGGTACATGTCGCAGCGACGGCGTTGTCCGTTACTGCTGTGTGGCCTAAGGCGGCTACTGTCGTCTGGACTTTGATCACCGTACCGCAGCGCGAACAGTGTGAACCTTCCGTCTTGCCTGTAGTGGTACATGTCGCTGCGACGGCTTTGTCCGTTACTGCTGAGTGGCCTAAGGCTGGTGTCGTCGTCTGGGCTTTGATCACCGTACCGCACCGTGAGCAGTGTGATCCTTCTGTCTTGCCTGTCGCGGTACATGTCGCTGCAACGGCTTTGTCTGTTACTGTTACATGGCCTAAAGCTGGTGTCGTCGTCTGAGCTTTGATCACCGTGCCGCACCGTGAGCAGTGTGATCCTTCTGTCTTG
>JAFYYA010000106.1 GCA_017557785.1 Salinivirgaceae bacterium | reverse complement strand
CGATTCGGTGATTTTCTTCAGCACCTGCTCGAACGGCTCTTTCGACTCAATGGCCACCATATCGACGCGCGGGCACATTATTTCAGATACCTCGATGTTTCCAAACTCAATGATGCCCTTCAGCATCTCGCGCTCGCTCATCAAACCGGTCGAGTTTTCCTCAATCACATCCGACAGTTCATCCATCGAAATTGACTGATTCTTATGTATTTGCAACTCAACGTGGCGGTTGTTGCGAGCCACAAAAAATGTCAGTGGCTTCAATATCTTGCTCATAACCAGCAGCGGAATCGACATAAATCCGATTAATCCGTCGGGGTTCTGACGAGCGAGCATTTTGGGCATAACCTCGCAAAATACAAGCAAAAATGGTGTGATGACGACCACCTGTAAGACAAGGCATAACACAGGATGCAGAAACGACAGCGGCTGACGCGTGACATACATAAACAAAATGGCGATGACCACATAGTTAATGCAGTTGAGCACCGATGTAAGTGCCAACAGTTCCTCTGGTTTGTCGATAAATTTTGTGGCTGCGCGGGCAGTGATTTTTTTGCTTTTGCGTAAAGTTCTTATTTGCTGCGTATTAATCGAAAGAAAAGCCACTTTGCTACCTGAAACAAGTGCAGCGGCTATCAGCAGTAGAACTCCGGCAACTATTGCGGCAATCAAAGCCGCATCTGATGAAAAGCAAGAGCCAATTGCTTGTATGTCAGCAATTGTCTCTTGCGTATAAGGGTCGTTTTCCAAAATCTATACTATTGGTTAAACTTAAAATGGCAAATCGTCGGGTTCCAACGGTGCCTGAGTTGGTTGCGGTGCTGGGTCATAATTAGTACCCGGCTCGTTAACAGAACCGCCACCCGAATTTCCACCACCACGAGAATCAAGCATTTTCATATCGTTGGCAACAATTTCAGTGGTGAAACGGTCGTTGCCATCCTTATCTTTGTACTGGCGGTAAGTGATGCGGCCCTCGATATACAATTTTGTGCCTTTGTGCACATATTGCTCAATAATCCCGGCCAAACCGCGCCAAGCCACAATTCGGTGCCACTCAGTGCGTTCCTGCCTTTGGCCCGATTTGTCTTGATAGCGCTCACTTGTTGCAAGCGAGAAGGTTGCCACTTTTGTGTCGTTGTCCAACGTGCGGATTTCAGGCTCATTGCCCACATTTCCGACTAGAATTGCTTTGTTTATCATAGTTGATGGTTTTAGGGGTTATAACTATCTAATTTTAAGCATCTTGTTCTGTTGTACCAGACTGCGGCTGGTATTTGCCGCTCAAAATCTTCAAATCGTTGGCAATCACCTCTGTAACGGTGTGTTCCTTGCCTTCGCGGTCAGTGTAGTTGCGGGTCGATAGGCGGCCTTCAATATAAAGCATAGTGCCTTTGCGGATATATTTTTCGGCTACTTCAGCCAGATTGCGCCAAAGAGCCACGCGATGCCATTCAGTGTGTGTTGTGCGGTTACCTGTTTTGTCGGTGTAGGTCTCGTTGGTAGCCAGCGAGATGGTTGTACTTGCAACGCCTTCGTTCAAATAGCGAACCTCGGGGTCTTTGCCCACGTTGCCAATTAAAGTTACTTTGTTTACCATAGTTTTTTCGTGAAAAATGAAGTTAAATATACAAACATTTTGGATTTTGCCTACTTAACGACAAATCTTTTTACAAAAGACGCGAAATTCTATAGTTGTACGACTTTCGAAAATCACACTTTATTGTTGCAAAATCAATCGTTTATGCTTTCCAACCGGCTTTTATTCCTTCTTCCACTGCACTTCCTTTACATATTTGCCATCACGCATAACATAGCGGCCATACTCTAAGGTGTCTTTTGGTTGAAGCATATTATAATCGTAATCTTTGATTGAACGAACTGTATAATACTCAATTACGGGGTAGCCATTTTCTTTTGGCCAACTGTCATTATAGAAGCAAAAACCATCAGACAAGCTCATATCATCACGCACATACCGCCTGTTAACAGTGTCATTGCGACTTAGTATATAAGGGGCATGATAGAGCACAAATTCTTTCGTTTCGATATCAAAATAATCATAAAAATAGAAGAAATCTTCTTTATAGTTCGATTTGGGTTTTGATGTTACTTTTACAATCGGTACGCCATTTGACTTATTAAGATGATACTCTATCACATGATACTCATTATTAAACGTTTCATCATCGAATAAATCATATATATTAGACATTGAATCGCGAAGCACGGCTACGCCGTTTTCAATGCCGAATAATAAGTAACCTACTCTGTCTTCACTTTTATATTTTTTATCGAACATAAAACAAATAATGGAATCGTTTTGAAAAACCCTGCTTGTGGCATTTTCATCATAATAAAAATCGCCAACCTTCTTGTTGTTGACGCAGTTGATAATATACTGTATTTTAGCCGAATATCCTTCAGGACAAAATGTGACATTGGCAGCATCTTGAGTAAAATTATCCTTGTTAAAGAAGTGGATTTTGTAATTAACCATTGGCTTGTATGTCCAGTGGCAGGTATTGCTCGCTTCGTCAACCACCAATGTGGCAATTTTTTGTTTTGTATCTTTATAAAGAATCGTGTCGCCACGCCAAATACAACTGTGACGATACATTTCGTAGTCACCGCCATATTTGATCAGAACATTCTCTTTATCCCATTGAGCGCTACTTGTTTTTATTTCCATTGTTTTGAAAAAATCTGCAGGAGACTGTTTTTGTAGGAATGTTCCGTAACCAACTGCCAATAACGAGACTGATACAGCAGCTACTGTAACTTTAGTAAGTGTGCTGCATTTTTCGCCAACTAAAATCGGATATAATGTTTTTATTAATGAGATCATTCCGGCTATAACCAACACGGCATAAACCAATACCACTGGTAACATAATAAGCCAGTACAAACCAGCCCACTTGTTGGTTACATCATTGAATATTGAAAAATCTGATGGTTGGTTGTAGAACGTTATCAGATTAGCCACTGTAAGCAGCCACATGAAAACTATTGATTTTTGAGAATTAGGGTTACTCATAATCAAAACAAGCTTTTATTGTGATAAACTGCTCTTACATCGAACACCAGCGAGTCGCCGCGGAAGAGATTGCCATCGACCGACTTATAGTATTTGTTGCCTGGCTCAACAATTATATAATTTACATCGGCGCAACATTTGTCGAGAATCTTGTCATAATTGAAATATTCAACTGTGGCGGGTATGAAAAGAGTGTCGCAATCGACTGAATATTCTTCTGTTACCGACAAAACTTTGTACGTTACACTATCCTTTTCGACATAACCGGGTATTATAAGATTCTGTCTATAACCGATAAAACCAATATCTTCAATTTCAAGTGCCGGGTCGTTCTCTTTTCCGATATAAACAAATGTCATATACACATCATTACATTTCCTTTCAAAACGGTATTCATTGTCAACAGGCTCATAGCGATTATTTTTACTTTCTGTCGGCAAAAATATATGCAGGTATATAACGACTGAAACCAGCCCTATCAGCATGCATACAAATTCAGCAATGGAAGTTCGATTTTTCATATTGTTGTTTGTATGATAATTAGACAAATATATGAATTTCCGGCAATTGAAAACACGGGAAATGATTGGGCAGTTTGGATTAAAAATAAAAATGGCCACCGTTTTTTTCGGGGTGGGACAAAGTTTTTTTATTAGTTGCCTTTTCAGCGCGATTTCCGCGAATTCTGTAATTTCCGTGTGTTCCGTGGTTAACTCACGCCAATTCAGCGTAAAGGTCAAACTCGTTGGCATCAGTAACGCGCACATTCACAAAGTCACCAATTGGCAGATTGCTGCCCGAAACCAACACTTCACCGTCAACTTCGGGTGAATCGCCCTCGCTACGGCCAATAAAATATTCGCCTTCTTGCCTGTCAATCAGCACTTTTATGGTTTTTCCGACTTTCTGCTGATTGATTTCAAGCGAAATCTGCTGCTGAATGGCCATTATCTCCTCCATCCGCTGTTGTTTCACATCTTCGGGCACATTATCGGTGTAATTTTCAAAGGCATAGGTATTCTCCTCGTTCGAGTAGGTAAAGACGCCCAAACGATCGAAGCGTACATCTTTCACAAATTCAACAAGTTCGGCGAAATCTTCGTCGGTCTCGTCAGGGTGGCCAACAAGCAGAGTGGTGCGCAGCACAAGGCCGGGCACACGCTCACGGAACTGGCGTACGAGATCGTAGGTCTGCTGTTTGCTGATGTTGCGGCGCATCTTGCCAAGCATATGATCGCTGATGTGCTGCAAAGCAATGTCTAGATAGTTGCAGATGTTGCTATGGCGCGCCATCACATCGAGAATGTCGGTTGGGAAGTGTGCCGGATAGGTGTAATGTATTCTTAACCAGGTCAATCCGTCAATTGCGGCAATCGACTCCATCAGTTCGGCAAGGCAGGGCTTTTTGTACAAATCGACACCGTAGAACGACAAATCCTGCGCAATCAGAATTATCTCTTTCACACCCGAAGCGACCAATAAGCGACACTCCTCCAAGATTTCTTCTTTCGGTCTCGAAATATAACTGCCTGTAATATTGGGGATTGCGCAGAAAGAGCAAGTGCGGTTACAACCTTCCGAAATCTTTACGTATGCGTAATGTGGCGGCGTTGTCAGCGTGCGCCCCGGCTGCAGATTGCAGTGATATTCAGCGTTGAAGTACTGCAGCATTGCCTTCAGCTCGAACTTGCCGAACCATGCGTCAACTTCGGGTATTTCAGCCTTCAAATCCTCGCGGTAACGCTGGCTCAAGCAGCCGCAAACCACAATTTTGCCCACACGGCGGTGCTTTTTCTGTTCGGCGTATTCAAGTATCGTATTGATTGACTCTTCTTTAGCATCATTAATGAATCCGCAGGTGTTGATAACCACAAAGTCGAATTTTCCCGATGTGGCCTCGTAACTCACATCGAAACCATTAGCCACAAGTTGGCGCATAAGAATCTCGCTGTCAACGCGATTCTTTGAGCAACCCATTGTCAGAAGATTGATTGTCTTTTTCATTGCGATTGTCTGGCAAATGATTGATTATGAGAACAGCGAATCGACAAACTCAGCCGGAACAAAATCCTGCAAATCGTCGATACCCTCGCCAACACCAATGTAGCGCACCGGGATTTTGAACTGGTCGGAAATGCCGATTACAACTCCGCCCTTGGCAGTTCCGTCGAGTTTGGTTATCGCCAGCGACGACACCTCGGTGGCCAGCGTGAACTGTTTAGCCTGCTCAAAGGCATTCTGTCCTGTTGAGCCGTCGAGCACTAGCATCACATCGTGCGGCGCCTGCGGATCGATTTTCTGCATAACCTTGCGGATTTTGGTAAGCTCGTTCATCAAGTTCACCTTGTTGTGCAAGCGGCCAGCCGTGTCGATTATGACAACATCGGCACCGTTTTTGGTTGCCGATTCAAGCGTGTCGTAAGCCACAGAAGCAGGGTCGGAACCCATTTTCTGCTTAATGATAGGCACACCAACTCGGTTTGCCCAAACCTCAAGCTGTTCAATGGCGGCCGCGCGGAAGGTATCGGCTGCGCCAATCATAACCTTCTTGCCCTGCTGTTTGTATTTGTTGGCCAGTTTCCCGATTGTTATTGTCTTGCCCGCGCCGTTAACGCCCACAACCATAATCACATAAGGCTTCCCTGCGGGCATATCGGCACCACCTTCGGCCGAGTTGGCTTTATTTTCGGCAAGCAATGCGGTTATTTCCTCGCGCAATAGAGTGTTCAGCTCGTTGGTGTTCAAATATTTATCGCTCTTGGCGCGGTTCTGGATGCGATCAATAATCTTCAGTGTGGTTTCAACGCCCACATCCGAAGTAATCAGCACTTCCTCCAGATTGTCAAGCACTTCGTCGTCAACCGTCGACTTGCCGACAATGGCGCGCGAGATTTTTTTGAACACACTCTCCTTGGTTTTCGCCAAGCCTTTATCGAGTGTATCTTTCTGAAAACGAGAAAACAAACCCATAATTCTATCATCTAAAATGAATAGGAGTAGCCGCAAAATAAAAAGGCTCTCTCCGAATACGAAGAAAGCCTTTTTAATGGTAAATCAAAAAATTATTTCTTGAAAAAATCTTTTGCGTGCTCTGAATTCACAACTTCCTCCTTGAACTGGTATGCGCCAGTTTTAGGTGATTTCACCATTTTGATGCACTTAACGAAACTTTTGGCATCACCGGTTTTCAGGGTTGCAACAACTTTCTTTGCCATAGCCTATTATTTTATTTCCTTATGAACGGTAACCTTCTTCAGGAACGGGTTATACTTACGCATTTCCAATCTCTCAGGAGTATTCTTGCGGTTTTTAGTGGTAATATACCGCGACATTCCCGGCACACCGCTCTCCTTTTGTTCAGTGCATTCCAAAATCACCTGAACTCTGTTTCCTTTAGCTTTCTTTGCCATATCTAACTTATTTTTTAGTAGTTATTGATATAACCTGCGGCTTTGGCCTCTTGCAGCATTTTGTGCAAACCTTTCTTGTTGATATCGCGCAAGCCGCTTGCTGATACTTTCAATGTAATCCAACGATCCTCTTCTGGATAGTAGAATTTCTTCTTAAACAAATTTGCATGGAACTTTCTCTTGGTCTTCAAGTTAGAGTGGCCAACGTTGTTACCAACCATGCTGCGTTTTCCTGTTACTTGACAAACTCGTGACATATAACTTTTTTTATATAGTTTTCTTCTAAAAATCGGATGGCAAAGTACGCGTTTTAAATTCAATTTAGCAAATGTTTTTTCAGTATTTTTTTACCAATCGAATCCACAGGCTTGCATACTTAACATTCTGTTGTTTGTATTGTATATCGTGTTGTTTTTCAAAACTATATTCAGATGTTGGAAAGTAGCATTTTGAGTGCGGCAAGAGTGAAGTTGTCGATATTCTGCTGACGGTCGGTGCCGAAAACGACGCGACTTGACATCACTTTGCTGGGTGTGGCCACACCTATATATACTGTTCCAACAGGGTCGTTTGCGGTGGCTCCGGTTGGTCCGGCAATTCCGGTTGTAGAGACTGCAAAATCGGCGCCTGTAATGCGGCGCGCACCTTTGGCCATGGCTTCTGCAACTTGATATGATACTTCAGTATAGCTGTCGATTAGCTCACTCGGAACACCAAGAACGTTCATTTTGACTTCGTTGGTGTACGACACCACACCGCCCTTGAACCACGCTGAACTGCCTGGCATAAGCGTTATCTGATGTGCAATATTGCCGCCCGTGCAACTTTCGGCCGTTGCCAACCATGTGCCCGCCGCCAGCATTTTTGCGGCTAATTGTTCAACCAAAATCCTTGCTTCGTTCATAAATAAGACTTCGTTTCCGGACGACGAAAGTAGTGTTTTTATTGTTTTCTCATTTTCAGCTAACTTTTTTCACCCGACATAAAATATTTCGCAAAAAGCAACGTTCAAATCTCAGCAACTATTAAAAAGCATTTTGCCTATGGTGAAACATTTTACTATTTTTTTCAAACTCAGTAACATATGGCATCATAAAAGCGAACCGACCGACATGCTGGCTGACGGGCTCTGCGATAAATTCAGCCCTTCGGCAAACACAATCAGTAAAATAATGGCGTTCGCGAAAGCCCATCGTACTGAGAAAACTAAAGACGCTGGTTCGGTTGAACTGGTAATTAATTAAGCCGAAAAGCGGCATTACGGGCGGGGACGAAAGTTCTCGCCTTTTTTGTTTTGTTCAGTTAATTTGATTGCGTGGAATGCTATTCCATCCCCCAGAATTTTCGCAAAAACCATTCTGCCGATAGAGCGGCAAGGGCAAGCAACAGAATTGGAAGAAGGTCGATGATGCGCAGTTGCCGATTTGTGATGACGGTAATGTCAGTCACTTCGGGATTGCGGATAACGGCATCGGCTAACCCGTCAAGGTTGCCGGGGGTGAACATTTGTCCGCCGTGGCTGCCGGCAAGTTGGAAAAGCAGACTGTGATTGGCTTGCAGATTGTTCATTTCAACGGATTCGTCGATTACCATAAACTGCCCTTTGCGGGTAAGCAGTTCGTCGCCAAGTGTGGCTGTGGCCGTATAACTGTATCGTCCTGCCGGTTTGCATCCCAGATTGAGCGCATAACCCGGCCCAGAAGGTTGAAATGTCGATTTTATGCGATTTCCAGTTGGATCAGTAAGCTCGAGAACCACATCGGCGATGGTGACAGGTTCCATCGAACGGTTGTAGAGCATCGCGTCGAATAGCACTTCACGGTGAGTTGGTATCACATCGTTGACGGTTACTTCGAAGCGGTCTTTCTTTTCGTTATTACAGAGATATTGAACTGATTTATTGATGATTTCATCGGTGACAGAGTGCGAGCCGCCGGCCGCATAGTCGGTCAGACGCCAGCGCCAGAGACCTTCACCGCTCACAACACCGATTTTTTGAGTGGCAGTTGTCACAAAAAAGAAAAGCGGCCGCTGAGTACCGACGGAGCCAATTCTTTGATAGAAAAGCACTTGTCCCGAAGGCGCGGTGCGATAGTTTCCATAAGGTACGCTGAGTGGCGGAAAAAGCGATGTCTGTGTGGCATCGAAATCAGTCTTAAAAAGCTGAAAATCTGCATTAAGCGATGGATAAGCATCATCGTTGTCGCCACGTTTGCGCTCGATGCCAATGCCAGGCACAACCGACTGAAGTGATTTTATATCGGTTTGATTACCAATGATCAATAGCATTGGCAAATCGTTTTTTTGTGCCTGCTCAACAATGTTTTTCACATTGTGCTGTGCCGATGGCAGTTGGTGCAAAATCAGAAGCGAGTAATCGTCGAGATGTCCGTCAAACCCGTCTATGTTTCTTATTGTCAGTTTAAAACGCTCATTCTTGGCCAACACTTGTGCAATAGCCGACGCATCAGGATGCCAGGCATTTTGCAGTAGAAGTACGTTTAGCGCCTTGCCGCTTACATCAACAACCACACTGCGGCGGTTGTTCTGATTGTTTGCGTCGTTTTCAGGTACGTCAATTCGCACATCGTATCGGTGCAACCCTTCATCGGCACCATCGATGTAAAAAATCTCTTTTTGATAGATGAAATCTGTCCCGATGGTAATTCTGCGGCTCTGAAGAGTTTTATCATTTTCACTTACAGTGAGTTGATAATCGCCGAAAGGCACCTTTTCACCTTTGATGCAAACCATTATCGGGAAACGTGACTGACGGAAAGCCGTTTTGTTTGCCACAATGCGGTCAATCGATA
Organism: Salinivirgaceae bacterium; assembly: GCA_017557785.1. Taxonomy (GTDB): domain Bacteria; phylum Bacteroidota; class Bacteroidia; order Bacteroidales; family SZUA-534; genus RUG13583. The sequence continues at coordinate 43,347 of JAFYYA010000106.1, read as the reverse complement.
GATCGGGGTGTGGAAGAGTGTCGCCAAGGGCGATTGTGTAAACGGGTTTGCTGAACGAGCCCGCTTTGTAGAGCGGCTCGGCACCCTGATTCACAATGCCGTCCGTCGCAATTATCAGTGCGCCAACATTTTCGCCATAGAAATTTGTTGCCACATAGTCGAATACCGACGAAATGTTGGTGGTTTGTCCCGCAAAGTTAATAGGTTCGTTTTCAGTGGTTTTGTCAGAAAAAACAACTGAGCGGACATCATATTTGCCACTCAGTTGTTGTTTTAGTTTATCGATTTTATCGATGTAATCGGTTCTGTACCAGGCCGAATCGGCGTTTGCCACAATCGACGACGAGTTGTCCTGTGCGAGAACAATAATTGGTCGTTTCTGCTGTTTGTTGCTGATTTTCAGCGTTATGTCGAGAATTATGATGCACAACAGCAACATCGACACTAACCGCAGCGCCGCCAGAACAGTGCGCTGACGCCTGTTGGCCTGTGCTTGGGCGCGTTTGCCCGAATAGAGCCACCACGCCACGGCCGCAGCCACGGGCAGACTAATCAGCAACGGCAGAAAGAACGATGTCATAATTCGCCGAGAGCCTGATTGTCAATTATGTGAGCATTCCGCCGCAAACGTTGATAACCTGTCCGGTAACGTAAGCCGAAAGGTCGGAACCAAGGAATGCAGCCACATTGGCCACATCTTCGGGTGTTCCACCGCGGCGCATAGGGATTTTCTTCATCCACTCGTCTTTCACTGCATCGGGCAGAACATCAGTCATTTCAGTCATAATGAAACCCGGTGCGATGGCATTGCAACGGATGTTGCGGGCGCCAAGTTCCTGTGCGGCCGACTTAGTGAAGCCAATGATTCCGGCCTTCGAAGCCGCGTAATTGCATTGGTTTGCGTTGCCGCGAACACCAACTACTGAACTCATGTTGATGATTGAGCCGGCGGCCTGCTTCCACATCACGGGCTGAACAGCCTTGCTCATGCAGAACACCGATTTCAGGTTGACACGCATAATGTCGTCCCACTGCTCTTCGGTGAGACGCTTGAGAGCGGCGTCACGGGTGATTCCGGCATTGTTTACCAGAATATCGATGCGACCAAATTCGGCTGCAATTTCAGCCACGTATTTCTGCGATGCTTCAAAGTCAGAAGCGTCGAAAGCGTAGAATTTGGCCTTTATGCCCATTTGGTTCAGTTCGTTTTCAAACTTCATCACTTCGTCGCGAAGCGATGTGCAGGTGAGTGCCAGATTGGCGCCCTGCTCAGCGAATTTCAAGGCAATGCCCTTGCCAATTCCGCGTCCGGCACCTGTGATGAGCGCCGTTTTTCCTTCAAGTAATTTCATATCTTTTTGAATTTATTGCCGTCGGCATAAGCAAAATTTATGCCTACGATGATGCGATAAAAGTAGAAATTTATTTCGATTGGTCGACAGAGCAGCCATTGGCGATTTGCTTATACCTATAATATATGGTTGTCGATGTCAAACCGGCGGTATAATCATCGTTTATTACACCTTTTGAACTTAAATTGCACAAAATTGTGCATTTGTTCTCAAAAATCCACTAAATTATTCTTTTGAATATCAATAATATACTAATAAATTTAAAATTTTCTTAAAAAATAACCTACCAACATAGTGGGTAATAGGAAAATTGTATTATGTTTGCATCGTCAAAAACGAAAAACAACAGTTTAAAATAATACATAAAAAAGGAGGTTATTATGACACAGAGAAACTACCGCTTCGAGACACTGCAACTTCATGTTGGCCAAGAGACTGCCGACCCAGTAACAGATTCACGCGCAGTGCCAATTTATCAGACAACATCGTACGTGTTCCATAACTCAAAACATGCCGCCGACCGCTTTGGTCTGGCCGACGCAGGTAACATTTATGGCCGTCTGACCAATACAACTCAGGACGTTCTTGAGCGCCGCGTGGCTGCTCTCGAAGGTGGCGTTGCCGCTTTGGCTCTGGCTTCAGGCGCAGCCGCAATAACCTACACAATTCAGGCGCTGGCACAGAACGGCGACCACATTGTGGCTCAGAAAACAATCTACGGCGGAACTTATAACTTGCTGTCGCACACGCTTTCTCAGTTTGGCGTTGAGACAACTTTCGTTGACGCACACAATCTTAAAGAAGTTGAGGCAGCCATCCGTCCCAACACAAAAGCCGTTTATCTTGAAACTTTAGGCAACCCCAACAGCGATATTCCAAACATCGACGCAATTGCTGAAATTGCACATAATCATGGTCTTCCGTTGGTTATCGATAACACTTTCGGCACACCTTATCTGATTCGTCCGCTTGAGCACGGCGCTGACATTGTGGTTCACTCGGCTACAAAATTCCTTGGCGGCCACGGCACAACTCTTGGCGGAATCATTGTCGATGGTGGCAAATTCGACTGGAAAAAGTCGGGCAAATACGCGCCAATCGCCGCGCCAAACCCGAGTTATCATGGTGTTTCGTTTGCCGATGTGGTTGGCCCCGCTGCTTTCGTGACTTACATCCGCGCCATTCTGCTGCGCGACCAAGGCGCTGCCATCAGTCCGTTCAACGCATTCCTTCTGCTGCAAGGTGTCGAGACACTCTCGCTTCGTTTGGAACGCCACGTTGAGAACACTTTGAAAGTGGTTGATTTCCTGAAAAATCACCCGAAAGTTGCCAAGGTTAACCACCCGTCGCTGGCCGACCATCCGGACCACGAACTCTATAAAAAATACTTCCCGAACGGCGGCGCAAGCATCTTTACCTTCGAGATTAAAGGCGGCAAGGACGCAGCTTGGAAATTTATCGATAACTTAAAGATTTTCAGTCTGCTGGCAAATGTAGCCGATGTTAAATCTCTTGTGATTCACCCGGCTACAACCACTCACTCGCAGTTGAACGATCAAGAACTTGCCGAGCAGGGAATTACGCAGAGCACCATCCGCTTGTCGATTGGCACTGAGCATGTTGATGATATTATCGACGACTTGAAATCAGCCTTCGACGCAGTGAAGTAATAGAGCATAGCAAGTAAAAACTTTTGTACCTTGCGACATAAAATTAGAAATCATCAAAAAACAGAAATAAAATGTCAAGAATTTACAAATCGGCCGACGAACTGATTGGCCACACACCACTTTTGGAACTGAGCCGCATTGAGTCGGCACACAATCTTCAGGCAAAAATCATTGCCAAACTTGAGTACTTCAACCCCGCAGGCAGCGTCAAAGACCGCGTCGCAAAGGCGATGATTGAGGACGCAGAGCATGCCGGAAAGTTAAAACAGGGTTCGGTCATCATTGAGCCGACAAGCGGAAACACCGGAATTGGCTTGGCTAGCGTGGCCGCCGCCCGCGGGTACAAGGCCATCATTGTAATGCCTGAGACGATGAGCGTTGAGCGTCGCCAACTGATGAAGGCTTACGGAGCCGAGGTGGTTCTGTCGGATGGTTCGAAGGGCATGAAGGGCGCCATCGCGAAAGCGCAGGAACTGGCTGAAACAACGCCTAACAGTTTCATTCCCGGACAATTTGTGAATCCGGCCAACCCGAAGGCTCATCTTGAGACCACTGGACCTGAGATTTTTGAGGACACCGACGGCCAAGTTGACATTTTTGTGGCTGGTGTTGGCACCGGCGGAACCGTTACTGGCGTGGGCAAATATCTGAAATCGAAGAAACCTGGCGTGAAAGTCGTTGCCGTTGAGCCCGCATCGTCGGCAGTGCTTTCGACAGGCGTGCCTGGTCCGCACAAGATTCAGGGCATCGGCGCAGGCTTTGTTCCCGATGTGCTCGACACCAAGGTTTACGATGAAATCATAACAGTATCGAACGAGGATGCATTTGCAACTGGCCGCGAATTTGGCCGCACGGAAGGTGTTCTGGTTGGAATTTCATCGGGTGCGGCTCTGTGGGCTGCCATCGAATTGGCCAAACGTCCTGAGAACAAAGGCAAGAACATTGTTGTTCTTCTGCCCGACACAGGCGACCGCTATCTGAGCACAAGCCTATTCTCAGAATAACAATGAGTAATCTGCACACTGGCAGTCGGATATTTCGACATTGCCGGTGTGCGGTTTTTATTTTTCGATTATCGATAAAACAGATCAAAAAAGTAGTAACTTGCAATAACTAATCGGGATTATGATGATTTCAACACGCGGCAGATACGCTATCAGAGTGATGATTGACCTTGCAGAGCAGGGCTCGACGGGCTTCACAAGGCTGAAAGACATTTCGGAACGGCAGGACATCTCGCTGAAATATCTTGAGAGCATAACCACAGCACTTTCGAAAGCGGGGCTGATTGACGGCGTCCACGGAAAGGGTGGCGGCTATCGTCTGAACCGCCCGCCGCAGGAATATCGTTTGACCGAGATTCTTCACGCAACTGAAGGCTCGCTGGCACCGGTGGCTTGTTTGGGCTGCGACGCCAAACCATGTGAGCGCACGCAAATTTGCCGCACTCTGCCCATGTGGAAGAAACTTTATGAGACGGTAAACAACTTCTTTGAAAGTTACTCAATTGCCGACCTTATGCACAATAAGGTTGATTTTGAATATCTTAGCGCTGAGTTGTAAGCGAATTCTTCTTTTAAAAGCATAGCGCCAAACCTTCTGAATTACAATCAGTTCGGATGTTTGGCGTTTCTTTTTTCGTGATCCTTGGTCCCCCATCAAGGTTATATCCGTAAAGCCAAATTTCCTAATTCCGCAAAAAAATCGTTTTTTGTGTGTAATATTTTTTGTGGACGATTGTCTAAAAGGCAGAATGGTTAAAACAACGGACATCGACGAACGACAGCGCATCAGTCGGGTAACCGATTATCTGAATGCGGGCGACCGTAAGGCCGCGGCTACTGAGTATGCCTATTTTGTGAGGCGGTACTCGCAGCATGTTCTCGATTTCACGGTGCGAATGGTCTGCAACCGTGCCGATGCCGAAGAAGTGGCGCAGGACACTTTCGTGAAGGCTTTCAGCCGGTTGGAGACGTTCGAAGGTCGGGCATCGTTTCTGACGTGGGCATGCCGAATTGCCTACAACGAGTCGATCAACCACTTGAGACACCGCAAGTTGCGTTGGATTAACATTGATGAGGCGCAGATTGCCGACATCGACATTGCCGATGATGAGTTCTCGACAGGCCGCGAGGAACGCATCAAGTTGATGGAGGAGGCTCTCGACAATCTGCCGCCCGACGAGCGGATGCTGGTGCACCTATATTATTATGAGGACAAGCCGCTGAACGAGATTGCCTTCATAATGGATGCCGAAGCAAACGCACTGGCAGTGAGGCTGCATAGGATTAGAAAGAAATTATTGATAATGATAAAGCAAAAAGAAGATGAAAGAGATGAAAGACGACGATTTGCGTGAGGCTCTGCGCCGAAGCGAGGAAAAACGGACGGCAACCGAAGTGCCCGCCGATTTCTTCGACAAAGTGATGGGCGAGATTGAGACCGAACCCAAGACCATAAAAATGTGGCGTTGGGTGGCTGCTGCGGCTTGCATTGCTCTTGTGGCAGGTATCGGAAGCGCTGTTTTGTTCTCTGGCAAAACCGCTCAAGAGTTGGAAATGATTGCCGAAACGCCTGCTGAGGAAAAAATTGAAATTCAAGAGCCTGCAGTTGTTATAAATGACACGGCCGCTGAACCCGCTGCCGCACCGGAACCGAAATTGGAAGCACCACAACCAAAGGTGAAACCAAACACGAAACCAGCGGTCCAACCTAACCCCAATCCGAATTTGAGGATGGAAAGACCGCTCTATGCAGCAAATGAGCCGGCTACCGTTACTGCCGACAGTGCGTCAACCAGTAATGCGGATTCACAAGATGGTGCCGGCAACAATTTCGCTGAAAATTCATCAAAAAGCAACGAAACGTATCTTGATCCGGCTCTAATGGATGAGTTCATCTTCAAAATGGCTGAATTTCAAGGTGTAAGCAGAATAAAATCAGAGTGTTCGATATCCAATGATACAAACTTTGTTGAGGATTTCTATGTGTTCCCAGTCAAACAAGATTACGATGTACTCGGACTTTTTGTGCTGATGGCCAGCAAATATTCAAACACCACGCCAGGCTACATCTTCAACAACTCTGAACAGCAGATATTCTTCAGCATCGATGATGAGCAAAACGGGCTGAACTATCTCTGGATAGCCGAACGCATCGGTGATTCTAAAATAATGATTTACAGCGTTCACGCGCCAATTGATATTGAATATAAATCTGACTGCTACCAGCAGTTCTACAATGACTTGACGTTTGCAAACTTCAATACATATTATTAATCTTTAAAAGTGTATTAAAATGAAGCGAATCATAATTATAGGCATGATGGTACTACTTTGTGCCAATGCCGTGGCTCAATCAGAAAATCAAACCATTTTGTACAAAAGTAGAGGCAGTATAACTGTCAGTCCGCAACCTATTAAAATACATTATACGGACGAAGAAAATATTGAATACAAAAGGGAAGTCGTTAGATGGCCAAACAACGAAAAAGACAGTTGGATGAGAGACACTTGCTGGGTTAAAGCACCTGTCATCAGCGCCGAATATTATGACAATTTATTTCCTGGCATGAGGGAGAATACGCTCAATAGTCCAAGAGTTAAATTGGTAGTTATCAATTGGATGTTGGCCATTGAAAATGATGAAACCGTGATGCACTGCTTTTTCACTATGCCTGCCGACGTTGTAGAGAACCTTTTCCTTGCAATGCAGGAAACGGCCATTGTTGATTTAGAAACGGGGGTTAATTATCGAATCAGACGAACCGAACCAGAATGCATGAGAAAGCACATTGGCGTTAAAGCCAAGGCCGGCGATGTTCTCGATTTCAAAATTTACTTCCCAAAACTGGCTGAAACCACCAGACGTATATCAATATATACAGTTCCATTATGGTCTCAATATGGCGGAGTCGAGTACCTTTTAACGCGAGAAATAAAAGCCCAAAAAGAGTACGATGACGTTCCGCAAATCAAATCTCCAACCTTTATAAGTAAGGGCAAAAAATATGATAAAGACAACTGGGATACCTGGCGGCGCTACAAAGATCCACATCTTATTAAACCCCTTAGAGAAGGCACAATGGCACTTTGGAACACGCCCGAAGCAACCTATCTTGCCATTGCCCATGAACAAAACTCACTGACCGAATACTACGCTGTTAATTCCGGAACAATACTTTTAGACAATAGCGGAAACCGTTACAAACTCAAACGATTTGGCAGTGGTAATTTGCCTATGGACGAATTATTTTGGATAGACGGCTATTCTGGCGACTTTCTCACATTTTTAATGGAATTTGAGCCTATGCCACCTTCCGTCACATCGTTCACCTACGTTGAGCCAGATCTTGAGCCTTTTCACGTGATGTTTGCAAATAACAAAGGCGGGGTAATTTCCAACCTGAATGTCAACCAACTTCGTGCAAACCAACCATTGTTCGAGTATAATCCTAGGGTTATAAAGGAGTAAGTTTATCCTAAATCAATATTGACAATTGCTTGAATTTCAAATGATTTTGATTTGAAACCGCACTTGCTGTGGCAAGACAAAACAGAGAAGGAATTGAAACACAACAACAAACAACAAACAACAACACTCTTTACTAACACCAACCATTTAATCATTATGAAACACTGCCGAATCATATCCGCTCTGCTGCTGGCGCTGCTTGCAATGTCTGCCATAGCGCAGACGCAAGACTTCGTCTACATTTTGCCGAGCAAGGAGATTGCCGAAACCGGTGAAGATTTGTGGTTCAAGGCCTATCTGATGGACCGTCAGACATTTGCGCTTTCCGACCGAAGCCAGACGCTTTACCTTCAGATTCGCACCGCAACCGACAGTGTCGTCTGGAGCGAGAAATATCCGCTTTTGGGCGGATGTGCCGACGGCCACATTTATGTCGGCGACAAATGGCCGCAAGGCGAGTACCTTATTGAAGGCTACACTCGCTCATCGTTCACTACCGACACGGCGCAGGCTCTTCACCCGCGGCGAATTCGGGTTGTGGAGCGAGTGGCGCAGATGGACGCCATTTCGGCCAAGGCCGTCCGCGACGATTCAATTCAGAAACGTACCGCCACACATCGCTTCAACCTTTTCCCTGAGGGCGGCAACCTGATTTACGGTGTCAACTCGGTGGTGGCTTTTAAGGCAACTTATAGTAATGGCTTTCCCGAAGATGTCACAGGAAAAGTTTTGGAAGATGGCCGAGAAATTGCTGAAATACAATGTCAACACGATGGAATGGGGCAATTCATGGTTACGCCGCAGCAAGGCAAAGAGTATAAGGTTGTCTTGTCCGACGGACAAGCCGTTCCTTTCCCAAAAATCGAAAGTAACGGGCTGTCGCTCAAACTTGTGCGGAATAATCCGTTTGGAATAACATTGTTGGTTTCGGCGTCCGATTCAGTGGCACACCCGTTCAAAATAGTTGCCAAACTGAACGGAATGCTTTGTAGCGAAGCCGAAGGAATGGTACGTGGGCAGCAGTTTGTCCGTTTGCCGAAAGCGTTGTTCCCAATACAGGGAATTGCAGAAATAACACTGCTCGAAGGTGACCGCCCCGTTGCCGAGCGACTAGTGTACGTGAACCCCGATGCGCGTCTGAACATTACGGCTACCACCAACGATGAGCGTTACTTCCGCCGCGATACGGGCACTGTGCGCTTGCAAGTTACCGATTCGGCAGGCCGCCCCATTCAGGCCGAACTGGCGGTGAGCATCTTCGACAAGGCCTATCTCTATCAGCCGGGGCACGAGAATATTCTTTCGCACAGCTATCTCTCGGAGCAGATTCGCGGCAACGTTTTCAATCCGACCTATTATTTTGATACTCAAAACGATGACCGCCTTCAGGCTCTCGATCTTCTGCTGCTGACGCAAGGCTGGCGCCGATACGTTTGGGAGAGTGAGCCTACGCCAAGCCGCCCGCTGCTGACCGACGGTGTGAGTGGAATGCAGATAACCAAGCGTGATATTAACTGTAAAACCCAGGTAATCAAAACATTCTCGCCGAATGGCGACACCTGCCTTATTTTAACCGATTCGCTAGGCGGATTTGAGATTGACCCAGAGCTAATGCAAAAAATGCCAGGTAATATCTATTTAAAATCCTTGTTAACAAATAAATACAAAGCAAAACTTCTCTTTGCCAGTCCGTTCGACACTATCAACGCATATCGGCTCGACCGACCACAGTATCTTTCTCAAAACCACATTTTTGAAAGTGACAACGGTGAGCAAATTGTTTTCAGCGACGACAAGGTGATTCTTCTTGAAGATGTGGTCGTCAAGGCAAAGCGGCGTTCAGTCTATCACGACAAAGTGACGGGGTATTTGGATAGTCTGGCGAATGTTGAGGGTATGGGGACTGAATGGGTTTGTATCCATATTAATCGTGATGATATTACTGATACAATGTTTATTCTTAATGATTATTATTCAGGTTTTACAGCACATCCAGAAAGTAACTATTGTGAAGGGAAAATAGGGAAACCCATTCCTGGTAAGGAATATACGGTGTTGAAGGTCCATACATATATAGATGACGTTGGGCGTGAATGTGGTGTATTCTACAACATGATACAAATTGTTTACCCTAAACGTACATATACTGATGAGCAACTGCTGAGAATGTACGGTTTGTCGAGGGCGCAAGGCTATAATCCGAAACGAGAATTTTACGAGCCCGACTCGTTCGACCGTAGCTCGCCATCACCCGACCCGCGCAATTTGCTGCAATGGCGGCCGGCAGTGTTCACCAACGAAAACGGCGTGGCTGAAATCCCGTTCACGGCTTCCGATGTCAACACCGAGTTTATCGGAATTGTTGAGGCCATCGACGGTACAGGGCAGATGGGTTGCCAAACGTTCAGTTTTAGAGTGCTGAAGAAATGAGAATTTATCTAATGGTTATTAAAGAATAGTCGCAAACAATTAACCATTCATTTGTGAAGGCGTGCCGCAAGGTGCGCCTTTGCTGCTTTTTTAATGTGGAGTTCTTACTTCACTTTTCCCCGATTGTCAACCTTCACTTTCACTAAATCATCATTTTTGAAGGTGGCTTCATAAACCACTTCACCTTTAATTGTCAGCACTTTGTAGGTGCCGTTGCGCATACCGTTTTTATAATTGACTTCGGTGTTCAGCGGGCCTTCGTCGTACCAAGTCAGCCACTGGCCGTCTTCGCGGCCGTTCTTGTATTGTTCCTGGCGCAATTGCTTGCCGTACTCGTTGAAATATTTCCACACGCCGTTCTTCACGCCGTTCAGGTAACTGCCTTCAAACTCTTTCGAGCCGTTGATTCGGAACGTCTGGTAAACGCCGTGGTAAACGCCTTTCGAGTAGTTCTCAACCATCCGCAACTGACCGCCTTCGTACCAATAGGTGGCCGTGCCGTGCTTGATGTTCGAGCGGTAATTGACAACGTATTGCTTGTCGCCGTTCGGATAGAATCCGTTCCAAGTGCTGTCCATCATCCCGTCTTTGAAATAGCCAGTTTGCTCGGTCTGGCCGTCTTCGAACCACTGAATCCAGTAGCCCGTCTCGCGGCCCTTTGCAAAGTCGCCTTCGTGGAATTTCTTGCCGTCTTCGTAGTAGACAACCCAGTGCCCGTCCTTCTTGCCGCGCGCAAAATCGCCTTCCTTCCACACCTGGCCGTTGGCGTACCAGTAGGTCCAGTGGCCGTCCATTTCGCCGTCGCGGTAATGGCCTTCGTTGCCTTTTTGGCCGTCGGTGCGCCAATAGGTCCACAAGCCGTCCTGAACATCGTTTTTGAAGTTACCTTCAATGTCGAGTTTGCCGTCTTCGCGCCACCACGTTGCCTTGCCGTCCTTCTTGTCGTCGGCGAAATTTATCTCGTCCGACTTGCCGCCCGACACGAACCAGTCGGTCTGCAGGCCGTTTTTCTTGCCGTCACGATAGTTCACCCGCATCTTCTGCTTGCCGTCGAAATACCAGAAATTCCATTCGCCATCTTTTTGATTATCTTTCAGATGGCCTTCCATTTCCTTCTGCCCGTTGGCATAGTAGCGAATGTTGACGCCGTTCTCGTAGTTCATTTCGCTTTTCAGCGCGCCTTCGCGATAGTAGGTCAGCCACTTGCCAACTTCGATTCCAGCCTTGTAGTGGCCGCTGCTCATCATATTTCCGTTCGGAAAATAGCGCTTCCACAAACTGTCTTCGCGGCCGTTTAGGTAGTAGCCAGTTTCTTTAATTTGTCCTGACTGATAATAAGTTGTGAACGTTCCCTTGCCGTCCTTTATGGTTTGTTGCTTGCCGTCTTCCCAATAGTTGACCAGCAGGACCGAGTCGCGGAAGTGGCGCTCTTCGCGGTATTTCAGCCCCGAGCCGTTGTAGTAGGTCCAGGTGCTGTCTTTATAGCCCGATTTGTAGTAGCCTTCCATCTTCGGGCTGCCGTTCAGGTAGTTCTCAACGTAGCGGCCGTGCATAATGCCATTGCGGAACTCGCCCTGATTCTGGATTTTGCCATTGCTGAAAAAGTATGTCAGCCGCCCGTGCACCGCACCATTGCGGAACTCGATTTCTTCCGTTTTCACACCGGTGCTGTCGTAGTAGGTCCAGAGTCCGTTTTCCTTCCCTTGAACCAAAACACCTTCGCTGGCCACTTGGCCGTTTTTGTATTTGTTCTCTATTCTCTCTTGTGCGTTGGCTGTTGCCGATAACGCAATTAGCAGTATGACAGCAATTTGTTTCATCTGTTTCAGTTTTTCAGCAATAGGGCAAATCTAATGTTTTTGTTTTTATCAGCGAATTAAACGCATAAAAACAATAGTTCTGTTTGACTAACGAAAACACGACAATATGCTGAATGGGCGACTTTGTAGAGTCTGGCTTCCGCAAAAAAACGAGCCAAATTATGCCGTGTGTCATTTATTATCCTATATTTCGTCACTTTTTTAACAACTACTATTTATGAGAAATTATAGAAGGTTGGCTCTTGCGTTGTGTTCTGTCATGGGAATATGCAGCGTCGGGGCACAGGAAGTTGCTGACAGCAACGATTACCACTATCTTACCACGGCCAACACGGTCATCAATGTTGACGATTTTGCGACAGGTGTCGAAACCGATGTATGGCATTTCCTGATTGGGAAAATTCCCGGACTCGATATCACCATCGAAGGCGAATCGGCTTATGGCATCGGGGCGTTCAGAACGCGCGGCGGGCCGTCGGCAATGTCCAATAAAAGCGACTTGCTTTGGGTTGTCGATGGGTTGTATCAGCCTTGCGGCGATGTTATTTCCGCACTCAATCCGAATGACATTGAATCGATTCGAGTTCTGCGTGATGCTGCAGCCATTGCGCCATACGGCGAAGCAGGAGCCAACGGCGTTGTCGTGATTAAAACACGCCATCCGTCAGACGGCAAACTGACTTTTGCCTACGATGGCAATGGATCGATGAATACCTACGACTATGATAAAGACAACAGGTCGTACAGCACCAAACACAATGCTTCGATGTCGGGAGCTGTGGCCGATATGCCTTATCGCGCGGCTTTTGGCTATAACCTTATAAACAGCGTGTGGGACAATGTGAACGTAGAGCGATTCTCTGGCAATTTGTGGTTTGGCCCGCGCCTTCTCGACAATCATCTTCGTATAGACGTGAACGGTTACAGCAGGTGGGAGAGCAATTGGTTAATCAACACAGAGATGGCCAATAGAAATATCATTGGCCGAGCAGCAATCGATTATGCGGTTCATTCGCTTGAATCGCTGCACGTTAACTTGACCGGCGGCATCAATTATCATAGCGCGGAACTATCTTCCGACGATGTCAATGAAGTTTCTGACCGAACCGACAAAATGCTTGACGCCAATATCAATTACAATCATCAGTTTGCTGAAAAACAAAGTGTTGAAGGCAGAGTGGGGGTGTCGTTGTGGGATAATCAATTGGACGAAACCGCTTTCTATGCGCAGGTTTATGCGAACATGGGCAGCATATTCTTAAACGCCAACGCTCGCTATTCATCTATCGACCAGGAATTTGGCGATAATCAGAAACGCCTGTCGGCATCGTATTCGATGGGTGTAAAACCGATTGACGCGCTCACGGTGCGTGCCGGTGTGGGCGCCCTGGGACTGAATGCCGGCGAAAAACCATCGCGCAACTATTCCGACAATGCAGTTGGCAAAACGTTGTCAATCAACTTGGGAACTGATTTCAACTTCATAAAAAACAGGCTGTCAGGTTCTGTTGATTTCTATTATCACAAGAATTATGATGAAAAGCCAAACTATATTGAAGAAGATGGCGGATATTTCTTTCATCGGAATGTCGACTTGGACGCGCTGTCGCTTAACAACCGTGGAATAGAATTGTTGCTGAATGCTAAAGTAATTGATGCAGAACGTGTTAAATGGAATGTCCGGACAACGTTCGCAGCCAATAAATATGCTGTGGGATACGAAAATACTGAGCATCCGGTTTTGCAGCAAACGGAAGACGGAATGATATTTTTGGCAGAAGATGGTGGCAAACCGTTGACATTCTTTGTAATGGAAAATGTCTATAAAAAAGACGGAGATAGGTTTCCGAGCCTTTATCGCGATTTGGATGGCGATGGCGAAATAACAGAAAAAGACTATGTCCCGTATCACAGCCCTATACCGACGGCAACGGCTGGATTCAGTACTCGTCTTGATGTGTATGGCGCTTATCTTCAAATAGACGGCCATTCCCAAATCGATCGGTATAATATCATTGGCATCTCAACGCCGGAATCTTGCGACGTGCACAATTCATCGTTCTTGCGCATCGACAATATAGTTTTGGGATACAAGTTTGACCATAATGGATTGAGCGGGAAGATTTACGTGGCCGCCAGCGATATGATGGTATTCACCAAAGCTGAAACCACAGATCCGGAACTGGTCATCGGCTACGATCAGGGTTATAATTTCCGCCGTCCGACAATTTTCAGTGTCGGCTTAAAACTTAATATCAATTTGAAAGACTGAATGCTATGAAAAAGATAGGAACAATATTTGGTATGGCATTGATGCTGTTTGTTTTATCAACATGCAGCAACGACAACATTGAGCATGCCGTGGTGCAAGACGTTTCTGGTGTTGACTTGAAGGTAGAGCACTATTACGACTATTTTTTACTTAATTGGTCGCAACCCAAAATACGCACCAATAAAGGCGGTTATGCAGCGCTATTGTATAGTGTATACTCATACGACATCTACGTGAAAGGCGCCGATGATGACTCTTTCGTTTATTTGAAATACGCATACGATGGTGAAGCGTTTATTTATAGTGAAGAGATATTTTCGGTAATTGGCTATGGCCAAGACAAGGTTGTTTTTGGCATAAAATTAAAAGATGATCAAGAATCAGATTTTCTCAAAATTTCAGACGGTTACGATATGGCTGATCAGCCCGGCCCCACTCACGACGACGTGGTAATTACCGTGTCGGCTGATAGTAACAGGGGCACTGTAACCGGCGGCGGTACATACGCTTATGAGAGCACGGTGACGCTCACAGCTGTTCCTAACGATGGTTATGAGTTTGATAAGTGGAATGATGGCGCAACCGTAAATCCAAGAGAGATTTATGCTTCTGAAGATTTGAATCTTGTGGCTTATTTTTATGAATGCGACAAGAATCTCTATCCTGCAGGCACATTGTCGAATGGATGGATAGTGCGCGGGCAGAATCAATACAGAGATTTGAAATACTCAATTGATATTGTGCACAGCGGAATTGTGCCTGGCGACACCTGCGATGTGCAATTGATTTCGCCATGCTGGAAAAATATCGGGAAAAAAGGCGATTCGTTCGATCTTCGGATTGAAGCAAAGTATGAAGGTGAAGCCGATGAAGGTATTTTGCGCATATTCCCCGATAAAGTTTTCTATAACAAAACGCCAAACATGCAGTTGGTTGATGACAATAACGAACCTGCAGGTGTGTATGAAGTGGCTCTGCCCAACAAGCCAGATTATTGGATAATTTTTGGTTATGCTCGTAATATCGGTCCTGATGGCGCCGATTCAATTCGCGTCAACATCGGATTTGGCGGCGTTCCGGGTACTTATAGTTTCAGAATGGTTAGGCTTGATACTTACGATTGGGATGAAGAAGAAGAAAAATGTGTGGGAAAATACTGGTATAGAGAAGATGATTGATAGCATCAACTGTTGCAGTACAAAAGCTTTAAAATAGAAAAGCCGATTCGTTTGAATCGGCTTTTTTGGGTGCGGGGTGGGGCTCGAACCCACGACATTCAGAACCACAATCTGACGCTCTAACCAACTGAACTACGCGCACCATTTGGTGCGGCAAAAGTAGTATAAAATTTTATTCTGCTGAGATTTTTCGATTTTTTTTGAAAAATATCGCTCACCAATTGTAAATCAGATGATTGACGAAGGCTTTTGATTGAGTTGGCCGATTTCTCAGAACTGAAAATAGATAAACGGCTGCAACCCCGACTGACTGAACTGCACAAGCACGAATACCGCAACCACCGTCACGGCCACTTGCAGCCATATCGGCATAACGGCAAACTGACCGCGGTACCAGTTTTTTGCTCTGTTAGGTAACCAGTGGATTACGTATGCGGCAACCATTACGGCGATAATCTGCCAATAGGCCGCCAAATACTCGCCAATATGGCTGGCATTGAACGATGTAAATATCTGATTCAGAATCTCATTAGCTGTAGCGAGCGAGTCGGCGCGGAACACAATCCACGTGAAGGCTACAATATTGAATGTCAGGAATATTTTAAGCGGGCGCAGACGGTTGTTTGTGCCGAATATCGTTTTAAATAACTTATCGACAATAAGATACAATCCGTGCAGCGCGCCCCAAATCACAAATTTTAGGTTGGCGCCGTGCCAGAGTCCGCCAATCAGCATAACCAAAAACAGGTTGATGTAGGTGCGAACGCGGCCTTTGCGGTTGCCGCCCAGTGGAATGTAAAGGTAGTCGCGCAGCCACGACGAGAGCGAGATGTGCCAGCGCCGCCAGAAATCGGTGGGGCAGTCGGCTTTGTAGGGCGAGTTGAAGTTCACGCTCAAGCGGAAACCCATCCACAGGGCAATGCCGATGGCAATGTCGGTGTAGCCCGAAAAATCGCAGTAAATCTGTATGGCATAGCCATATACGCCCAACAGATTCTCGAATCCCGAGTAGAGTGTTGGCGAGTCGAAAATGCGGTCGACAAAATTCACCGAGATGTAGTCGGCGACAATTATCTTCTTGACTAAACCATTGATAATGAAGAATAAGCCTTGTCCAAACTCTTCGCGGTAGATGAAGAACGGACGGCTGATTTGTGGCACAAAATCGGCGGCGCGGACAATAGGGCCGGCAACAAGTTGCGGAAAGAACGTCAAGTAGAATCCAAAGTCGAAAATGCTTGTAAGTGGCTCAATCTTACGGCGATAGATGTCGGTTACGTAGCTGATGGCTTGAAAAGTGAAAAACGAGATTCCGACGGGTAGCACAATGTCGGTCACCTGCGGGTGGCCGCTGACAATGGCTTGCAGGCTGTCGCCCAGCCAGTCGTGAACGCTGACACTCACGCCCGTGAGTTGTGTGAACCAGCCCGCGAACAGGTACACATATTTATAATAAACGAGCCACGCAAGGTTGAAAACAACGGCCACGGCCAGCCAGCGCTTGCCTGCGTTGCGGTTGGCGGCAATGGCGCGTCCAAAGCCGTAGTTGGCTAATACCGACAGTATCAGCAAGATAAAGTAAAAACCGCTCGACTTGTAGTAGAAGAACAGACTTGCAACCAAAAGCCACACGCTGCGCCATTTCAACTTTTTGTGAATCAAGCAGAAAACAGCAAAAACCACCACAAAGAAAATCCAGAATGACGGCCTTGTGAAAAGCAGCGGCTGATTAACGTCGAACTGTAACCAATTTATCATTGCGGTGCGGCTTAATCGTCAGTGAATGAGTTTGTTGGCCAAAACGAGCCCGACAAGAGCGCGTCTATCAGCAGGTGAGCCTGAAATTTGTACCCGGTGCGAGTAAGATGCACGTAATCAGATGATATCAGCCCGGCGTCGTACCAAAGACCGATTTTTTCGGGCGCACCCATTGCGGCGTTGAAATTCCAGACGCTGAAGTTCAGCCGTTTGGCTTCGCGGCAGATTGTTTCGGTGCAAATCACGGCGTTTTGATTCGGCTTGCCCGACAGTTTGTTGTTGCCAGGCGTGGTGAGCAGAATGGCGCAATCGGGCTGTGCGGCGCGGATTTCCGCCACCAGTTTTTCGAGTTGCGCGGCAAACGCGGTGCTGTCGAAACGCGGCATATACGAGTCGTTAGTTCCCAACGAAACTATCACTAAATCAGGGTGTAAGGCCGAGAGTTGAGCCGCAAAACGTTCGCATTTCAAGTACGACGACACTCGCGCACCGTTCACGCCGGCAGCGTGGTATTCAACGCCTTCGGCGTCGAACAAGTTGAGCCCGTAAAGGGTAAATGATTGTTGGTCAGCGTTTTTCTGACGGAAGCCGATGGCCACAGAGTCGGTGTGGCAATGCAGATTCCAAACAATACTTTGCGACAAAATGTTAACGCTTTCAATTTCAGCGCCTTCGGGGTAAAGAATCTGCGGTTCAAGACTTGTGGCGCCCATTTCGGCGAACATTTGCAAATGCGTTCCGCCATAGATGCCAAATTCGCTATCTTCAACTTTGATAATCAGATACGCAGTGTCGCTGCTCACGGTGGCGCTCATTCCGGTCAGGCCCAGCGTGCCGCACTCTTTTTCGGTCGATTTGTGGCAGGTCCACTCGCCGCGCCAGCTTACGCGATAGTTGGTCGGGTTGTTGGTTCCGGCCACGGCGTAAGGGAAAATCAGGCCGCGCGACGGTTGCAGGCGCCCCGTCATTTTGTGCAGACAGCGCCGCATTTCGCCCGAGAAAAAATCGGCCTGAAGGTGCGAGTCGCCAATGTGTACAATGCTCACGCGGGCAGTGTCGCTTTCGGCGCAAGCCGCCAGTTTGCCGCCAAACCGTTGCCACGCGGCGGTGTCGTGCAACTCAATCAGGTTGCGGCTGCGGTCGGCAACGGCGAAGGTGTCGGGGCTGAACGGCGCAACCGTAAACTGCGCGGCAGCCGCCAGACTACCAATGACGAAAATCGATGATAAAACCAATCGGCGCATAAATCGGCGCTAAAAATAGCGTTTTTGGGCTTTTGTGTTCAATTATTTTGTTGGGAACGCAGATGAACCAATATGGCGTGGCTTAATGGTAAAATGTTTCGCCAATTGCTTGCGTCCGCTTTTTTGAAAAAATCATATCTTTATCGCAACTTAAATCAATGGTTATGAAAAAGTTTTTATGCATTCTTTTCGCTTGTAGTTTGGTTGCTGTGGCAATGGCTGATTATGACGATGCTGACTATTCTGTAAATTGGACGTATGGCAATATTTACGCGAAAGAACCCAACCAAAGCATTGCTTTGGAAAAAGAATATATGTATGTGTCGGGCGATAGGGTTGAAACCGTTTTTTGCTTCCGTAACACAACCGATTCTACTGTTGTTGTGCCTTGTGCTTTCCCTATTTTAGCAACGTTACCATTCACTATTAAAGATGATACCGTTATTATAGGGAATAGACTTCACGATGTCATTGATACAAATCTATGGAATTTGGTTTTAGATGGAGATTACTTTAATTATTATGAAAACAGAGATGATTTTGTCTTGAGATCAAATTTAACGGAATCGGATATTAAAAAGTTGGACAAAAAATTAAGAGTAATGACATTTCCTGATTATCAGAAGCAATATGGACAAGAGTATGAAGAAAGAATCGGTAAGAGATATTTGGCAAGTTGCAATATAATGCAAGATGGGAATGTTGTGGAGTTGAAGAATGTTGGAATAGAAACGACTGTAGAGATAAACGAAAAAGATGAGCACGGGCCAAATAAGTTAGAATTGGTCTTGCATTTTTACCATGAACTTAAGTTTTTGCCTAACGCACAATCAAAAGTAATTGTCAATTATAATGCAAACTCGTGCCATGGATATGATCATTATAGTGATAATGATTATAGTGATAATGATTATCTTATGTATTATGATATATCTAATGGAAGTACATGGAAGAATGGAATTATTGGATCTTTCATTATGATGACGGACTTTGATTTGACAGATGCAGAAGAAGTTAGTATAACACAATTAATACCATATAATATTTGTAGTGCACGAAACTATAAACCTATTGGCAGATTCAAGTTTATAGGACAATCATGGAAATTTTTATATGAACGTCGTGGGTATTCTCCGGGGGATGAGACTGCTTTCAGCGAGAATAAGCATATTTCACTTAAAAAAAATGGTAGTAAAGGATATATAAAAACGTTGGAAACGTATAAAGGAGACTTAAATAGTTTAAATCCGTTTTTAATTGAAAATGAAGTGAGTTTTAAAATTGATGAACCATGTGTTGGACCATTTGTTGCCAATGGTTTTATTGATAATTTAATATCAGAAAAAAATAGATGTTTGTATAGAGGTGATGACTTTGAAAAACGCGCATGGTCAGAAGATCCAGAATTTCAGAAAGACAGTTTGTGGAAAAACTACAGCCGAATAAAAACCGCAATCCTGACAAATGACAAAGAAGGTTGGTCGGATACTTTGCAACTCAAAGACCGTTTTCCTGCATATCCATATGATTCAAAATCATATTTCAACGATGGTTGGTTTGGCGCGAATGCTGTTCAGAATGTCAGAGTATTGCGTCCAGGAGAGTATAAGTTTGCGGTAAACGATATCTATAAAGGCGATTCCACAGAGTCGGTTGGTGTGAGCCACATTTGGTTTTATCCTGTTGACGCGACTTTAGTGTCGATAATAGATGAAGACAAAAACAGTACAATGCCGTTGTTTTCAGATGTTTGGAAGCGAGTTTTGGATATTCATATCAGTGATGAAAAAAACAATTTTGAAAATGATGACAATGAAGGCGATAGTGATGTTGTGGAAATAAAGGAGCAAAAACAAGAATTGCCCATAGAGCAGCAAGAAGTCAAGGTTGATGCCGACAAATCAAATTCTACTGTTGTTATTGTTTTAATCGCAGTTGGCTTGTTGTCGATATTAGCGGCGGCGGTTATTGTAAGGAAAAAGAAGAAAAAATAATTGTTCGAACCGATAAACACAGGGCTGTCGCAAAGGCAGCCCTACGTGTTTAATTTCGGATTGAAATCTGTTTAAATCGGTTGGAGAAAAATCTGTGGAAATCAGTGTGTTCTGTGTCCCCGACCTGTCGGGACTGTGCGAATGATAATCCGTTCCAATCCCTTCAATATTTGCCCTGCAGCATAAACGCCGAGTAAAAAGGCAACGTCAGAATTTGGTTTTGGCGGCCAATGTTGTAATCGCCAAACTTCAGACATTCGTCAACGTGGTATTTTTCAGGGTGATTCAGAATTGTTTTGGCGCTTTTGGCGTTGCCTGTAGTTGCCTTGACTTCAACAATAGTGCATTTACCCTTATAGCGAATCACAAAATCGATTTCCATACCCGAATCCTTGTGGTAATAATACAGCTTACGCCCCATTTTTGAAAGGAAATCGGCCATAAGATTCTCAAAAACAGCGCCTTTATAGCCGAGCAGATTCCCTTGCAGAATGTCGGATTGCGTGCCGTCTTCGAGCATTGAAACGAACAACCCCATATCGCACATATAAACTTTGAAAATATCGGGCAGAGCGTTGCCGTCGAGCGGAAGTTCGGGAATGGTGAGATTGTAGCAGCGGCTGACGATTCCTGCGTCTTCAATCCATTGCAGACTGCCAGCGTATTTGGCCGCAGTGGCCCCTTTGCGCAAAACCGAATATTGAAACTTTTTGTTCTCTTTGGCCAATTGTTTGGGAATCGACTCGAAACACTCGCGGATAAGCGGCTTGTCGGTTGAAGATGAGTATTTTACCATATCGTCCTTGTAGGCGTTCACAATATTGCGCTGCATTTCAAGGACAACGTTTAAAAGATGATTTTCAACGAAATACGATACCACCTGCGGCATTCCGCCAACCACGGCATACTGCAAAAGCAATTCGCGGAAGCGGTTGTGCAATGGCGTTGGCACGGGAACTTCTTGATTCACACAGTCTTGAACCACTTGAATGATTTCGTCGGTAATGCCGTTAGCCCACAGAAACTCTTCAAAATCAAGCGGATACATATCGATAACCGTTTCGTAGCCAACAGGAATAGAAGCAGGCTCGTCGCGATAGCCTTTTATTCCGAGCAGCGAACCAGTGCAGATGACGTCGTAGCGGCCGTCTAACTTGAAGAATTTAAGGGCGGTACGCGCATTGGGGCATTCCTGAATCTCGTCGAGCACAAGGCACGTGTTTTTGGGCTCGAACACAACGGGCGTGCCCAGTGCGGCCGTGATATACATTGCAATTTTATCGATTTCCAGCGATGCCGAAAAAAACTGCGCGTATTCGGGATTCTCGAAGAAATTCAGGTACACAACGTGCTTGTAGTTCTTTTTGGCAAACTGAATCACCGAGTAAGTTTTGCCGCACTGTCGGCAGCCTTTTACAATAAGCGGATTGTGGTTTTCAGATTGCTTCCAATGCAGTAGTTTTTGCTCTATTTTTCGCCTTAACATATAAGTTCTTATTTTTCAATTAAATCGCCACAAATATAAAACTTTTTTAAACGACTTTTTACATAAATCATAAACTTTTTCAAGGGACTTTTTATCCAAAATCGCAACTTTTTCAAGGGACTTTTTGCTCAATATCGCAACTTTTTCAAGGGACTTTTTAAATTATTTGCCTTACTGCATAGCCGCCGTGTAAAAAAGGCAGCCCTTTCTGTTTAAATTCGGATTGAAATCTGTTTAAATCGGTTAGAGAAAAAAACAGTGCTCTCTGCGTTCTCACCCCCACACTTAAAAATTAGTTTTTTCTCTTTCAATTTCAGATATAATTGCCGTTTCGGCCCGTTCGGCGGGGTGGCGCGCCATTGAAAAGCCGATTTTAGCGTTACATTAGCGCCGAAAACACACGGGGCAACTCTTTCGGAATATAAGTCAAACAATTAAAATTATACAAAATGTTAAGAATGAATCATTTATCAAGTGCGTTGGTGGCAGGGCGGCTGTTGTTGATGGCGGCTTTTGTGGCGGCTGTGCCATTGAAATCGAACTCGCAAATCGCCTTCCAACAGAGTGGCAAGGCCGATTTCTGTCTGAACAACACAACCATAATCGCCGATGAGAGCGACTACCCAGGTGTGCGCCGCGTGGCGGGAATCTTTGCCGACGACGTCAATCGCGTGACGGGCCAGCGGCCAACGGTGGCAACCGCCGTTTCGGCAATGCCGCAGGCCGTGATTGTGGGCACTATCGGCAAAAGCCCGATTATCGACAAATTGGTGAAAAGCAAGAAGATAGACGTTAAAGGCGTGGCCAATCAGTGGGAAGCCACTCTGATTCAGGTGGTTGACAACCCGACGAAGGAAATCGGCCGTGCGCTTGTGATTGCGGGCGCCGACAAGCGCGGAACCATTTACGGAATGTTCCACCTGTCAAGGCTGATGGGCGTTTCGCCGTGGTATTTTTGGGCCGATGTGCCCACCGTGCACCACGACAGCGTCTTCCTGACCACACAGAAAATCGTGCTCGAAACACCGAAAGTTAAATATCGCGGAATCTTTCTGAACGACGAAGCACCGTGCCTAACCACTTGGGTTAAAAATACTTACGGCACCGATTTTGGCGGCAATAAGTTCTATGCCGATGTGTTCGAACTGATTCTTCGCCTGCGCGGAAACTTTATGTGGCCCGCAATGTGGGGGTGGGCTTTCTACGCCGATGACCCCGAAAACAGCCGCACCGCCGACGAGTTCGGCATTGTGATGGGCACGTCGCACCACGAGCCGATGGCGCGCAACCACCAGGAATGGGTGCGTCACCGCGACGAGTATGGCGTGTGGGATTATCCTAGCAATCAGACGGTTATCGATAAATTCTTCCGCGAAGGAATTGAGCGCTCGAAGGACAACGAAGACCTGATTACCATTGGAATGCGCGGCGACGGCGACACAGCGATGGGCGGCAAGGAAGGCCACGACGACGAGTATATCTCTGACGATGAGAAAAACAAGCGTTTGCTTGAGAAAATTATTGATAATCAGCGACAAATCATTGCCGATGTCACGGGCCGTCCAGCCAGCGAGCGGCAGCAGGTTTGGGCGCTTTACAAAGAAGTGCAGACTTATTACGATTTGGGCCTGCGCGTGCCCGACGACGTCATAATTCTTTTGAGCGACGACAATTGGGGCGATGTCCGCAAACTGCCCACGGCCGCCGAACGCAATCGCAAGGGCGGTTGGGGAATCTACTATCACGTTGATTATGTGGGTGCGCCTAGAAACTCTAAATGGCTGAATGTTACACCGATACAGAATATGTGGGAACAGTTGCAGTTGACCTACGCATACGGCGTCGACAAACTGTGGGTGCTCAACGTAGGTGACTTAAAACCAATGGAATACCCCATTACGCTGTTCCTTGATATGGCGCAGAATCCTGAAAATTTCAATGCCGAGAATCTGCTCAATCACACGCTTAAGTTCTGCGCCGAGCAATTTGGTGATAATCAGGCCGTTGAAGCCGCCCGTATCCTTAATCTTTACAGCAAATACAACGGCCGCACCACTGCCGAGATGATGGATCACCGCACCTACGACCTTGCAAGCGGCGAGTTCAAGCAAGTCACCGACGAGTATCTGAAACTTGAGGCCGAGGCTCTGCGTCAGTACATTTCGCTACCCGACGAGTATCGCGATGCCTATAAACAGTTGATACTCTTTCCAGTGCAGGCTATGGCTAACATTTACGAGATGTATTACGCCCAGGCGATGAACCTTGATTTGTATAAGCGTGGCGATGCCGCCGCCAACCAGTGGGCCGACAAGGTTGAAGCCTGCTTTGCCCGCGACGCCGCTCTGCACCACGACTTCAACAAGGTGATGGCCAACGGAAAGTGGGACGGAATGATGATTCAGAAGCACATTGGCTACACCAATTGGAACGATAATTTCCCCGCCGACCGTCTGCCGCGTGTGCAACGCATTGAAAAACCGACAATTGGCGGATTCTCGTTCAAGGCCGACAAACGCGGCTACACTGCGATTGAAGCCGAGCACTATTTCGATGCCAAAAAGAACGCGCAAACCAATTGGACCACAATCGATTATATGGGCCGCACGTTGAGTGGCGTGGCCCTGATGCCGTACACCGCCGCAACCGACGGCGCCGCCCTGACCTACAAGGTTGAGTTGCCCGCGGGCGTTAGCAAGGTGAAGGTTCACGTTGTGGTGAAGTCGACGCTTGCCTTCAACGGCACGGGCCACCATTATCAGGTTGGTTTTGAAGGCGGTAACACCGAAACCGTCTTCTTCAACGAGCGCCTGAACGAGGACCCGAAAAACATTTATTCGATTTATTACCCGACCGTTTCGCGCCGCGTTGCCGAAAACATCGTCGAACTGTCGGCTGCCGAAGGTTGGAACACCCTAACAATCAAACCAATGGACCCAGGAATCGTCTTCGAGAAGATTGTTGTCGATTACGGCGGCTACACACCGCAGTTCCTGTTCGGCACCGAGTCGGCGTATGAAAGAAAATGATTGATTATGTGGGGATGCAACACTTGTGTCCGTCTAAAAGGATGCGATTCGTCGCGTCCTTTTTTTGTTTGCAGGAATCGGTCCAGTCAGCAATTTTCGTCGGCGTTTTTCGTTTAAGTTTGCGTTACGTTTAAAATTCACGTTATGAGAAAAATTTCAGTTTTTGCTTTGGCGGCACTTTTTGCGGCTTGCCAATCACAGAGCGACAATGGAGCGATATTCGGGGCATACGCAACCGATGATTGTGTTGCTTTTGAGGAAGAATCGATGCCGATGGTTTCGGCCAAAGCCGCACCGATGATGCGCAATTCGATGGCTACGGGCGGACAATTGGAAGATGCTGTTGAACAAAGCGTTACGGATCGCAAAATCATCAAAAACGGCTCGATGACGCTTGTGGTTGACAATTTGGAGCAGACGCGCAACGATGTTGTCGGTTTGATTGAGAAACACGGCGGATACGTGTCTAACGAACAGTATTCCAATTGGGAGCACACGTCGTCGTACAACCTGACGGTGCGCATTCCGTGCGACAAATTCGATGGTTTTGTGGCCGAAGTTGAGGCAGGCAAGGGCAAGATTGAGTCGAAATCGATGTATATCAACGATGTAACGGCCGAATACATTGATTTGGAGACGCGCCTGAACACCAAGCGCAGTTATCTGGAACGCTATAAACAGTTGCTGAAAAGTGCAAAATCGGTGCAGGAGATTGTCTCGATAGAGGACAAAATCCGAATGCTCGAGGATGAGATTGACAGCACCGTCGGCCGCCTGAAATACTTGACCAACCAGGTGGATTACAGCACCTTGCATCTGCAAATCCGCCATGACGATGCCAACTTCGACCCGCACCATCCCGACCACGGACAAGGATTTTGGCATCGGTTCAGCCAGTCGCTGTCGAGCGGTTTGCGTGGCTTGGTCGATTTTGCGTTCTTCCTTGTCCGCATCTGGCCTGCGTGGATTATTATCTTGCTGGTATTAGGCGTGATACGTCGCGCAAAGCGGAAAAATGATGATTGATAGGCTGCCTTTTGATTTTCACTGAAAACCGACTTGTAATTTTATCCAAATCAATTATTTTTGCACCCTAATTTTTAAGATAAACAATACATTAATTTTATGGCAGATACTTCAGATTTGAGGAACGGCTTGTGCATCGAACTCGATGGCAAACTCTACACAGTTGTGAATTTCCTTCACGTGAAACCAGGCAAAGGCCCTGCTTTCGTCCGCACCAAACTCAAGAACCTTGAGAACGGCAAAACTATCGAATACATCTTCCACGGCGATGTCAAGATTAAGACGGTCCGCATCGAGCGCCGTCAGTATCAGTACCTTTACCGTGAGGGCGACAGTTTCGTGTTTATGAACACCGAGACTTATGACCAGATTAACATCGATGGCGATTTGATTGAGAACAACGACCTGATGAAAGAAGGTCAGTTGGTTGACATCACCTTCCACGCTGAAACCGAGAAACCGCTGCAAGCCGAAATGCCGCCATACGTTGAGTTGGAGGTAACTTACACTGAACCAGGTGTTAAGGGTGATACCGCCACCAACGCAATGAAGCCTGCAACCGTTGAGACTGGCGCAACTGTTATGGTTCCGCTCTTCATCAATGCTGGCGAGCGCATCAAAGTTGATACCCGCGACCGCAGTTACGGCGAGCGTATTAAATAAATTGGTTGACAAGTAACTATAAAAACACCGGCGCAATCCGGTGTTTTTTTTTACTTTAGCGGCATCGTTTTATCCATAATATATTCGGTTTATGCAAGAAAAAGCATCGCTTAACAGGCTTCAACTGAGTAACTTCAAACTCGATGCGCTGTTGCGTATCACGCTGGCAATCAACGAGAATATGCCAGTCGACAAACTGCTCGAGAAATTCCAAAGCATTTTGTGTGACGATTTGAACATTGGTAAAGTGCTGATGTTCAGTTACAACCAGAAGTGGGAGCGCATTCTCATGGCAGGCGTGAAACGCTCTGTGGCCGACGGCATCCGTGTTGAGAACGACTTGCAGTACTACAAGCAGATTACCAATCTCACCGCCACTCTCAATCAGAATCTTGCGCTGTTCGACACTATAATCCCTGTCTATCACCACAATAAGCCCATTGCCTACGTCATCATTGGTGACACCGATGAGGAGCGCGCTGGCATGAGCCCGACCATCAAGCATCTCGATTTTATCCAGACTTTGGCCAATATTATTGTGGTGGCCATCGAAAACCGAAACCTTTTCAACGAGAACGTTCGGCAGGAAGCCATGAAGAAGGAGTTGGAACTGGCATCGCGCATGCAGACAATGCTGATTCCAAACCCGACTATGTTGCCCAACGACAACAAGTTGCACGTGTCGGCCTACTACTTGCCGCACTTCGATGTGGGTGGCGATTATTACGATTGGATTCGCCTGAGTGACAATGAGTTCTGCTTCTGCATTGCCGATGTATCGGGAAAGGGTTTTTCAGCCGCGCTGCTGATGTCGAACTTCCAGGCTAACCTGCGGGCGCTGGCTGGCACGGGTGTGTCGCTCACCGATATCGTCAACAAACTGAACACCAAAGTGATAGAGAATGTGAACGGCGAAAAGTTCATCACTCTCTTCATCGCTTTCTACAATACTGAAACTCGCAAACTCACCTACGTGAATGCTGGCCACAACCCGCCGCTGCTGTTCAATGCCAAGAGCGGCGAAGTGACGCAACTCACGCAAGGCTGCATGGGCGTCGGCATGCTCGATTCGATACCGAAAATCAATATCGGTGAGGAAGTTGTGCCTAACGGCAGCAAACTCATCTGCTTCACCGACGGCATTGTCGAACTTGAGAATATTTCGCATCAAGCCTTTGGTACTGAGCCAATTGAGTTCGCCATGCAGCAGGGCAAATCCATTGCCGACGACATCGATGGCATCATTGAGTCGCTCTACGAGCACAAGGGTGCCGAAAACGACTTCTTCGACGACATCACAATGTTGGGCATCGAGTTTAAATAACTGATTGATAATAATGTAAGCCTTAGGCTGATGGACAATAAAAACACAAAGACCAAAATCATCAACGACCCCGTGTTGGGACTGATTGATTTTTCGTCGCCACTGATTCTGCAACTTATTGAGCATCCGTGGATTCAGCGGTTGCGCCGCATCAAACAGTTGGGAATGAGCGACATGGTTTATCCTGGAGCGCAACACACGCGCTTTCTGCACACCATTGGCGCCACATCGCTCATGCAACTTGCGTTAGACACTCTGCGGCTAAAAGGTGCTGAAATCACCGACCACGAGCGTGAGAGCGCAATGATTGCCATCCTGCTTCACGACATTGGTCACTGCCCATTCTCGCACGCGCTCGAGCACCACATTGCCGACACCACGCACGAAGATATCTCGCTGGTTTTCATGGATAAACTGAACCGCCAGTTCGATGGCGCGCTCACCACGGCAATCGATATTTTCACCCATCAGTACCCGAAGCAGTATCTGACAAAACTGGTGTCGGGCCAACTCGACGTTGACAGGCTCGACTACTTGCGCCGCGACAGTTTCTTCACTGGCGTTAGCGAGGGCATTGTCAGCACCGACCGCATTATTAAAATGCTCGATGTAGTTGACGACCAACTTGTTGTGGAGAAAAAAGGCATCTATTCGATTGAGAAATTTCTTGTTGCCCGCCGCCTGATGTATTGGCAGGTTTATCTGCACAAAACCGTGCATTCGGCAGAGCAACTGCTGATTAACATTCTGCGCCGTGCCAAATGGCTTGTAGCGCAGGGCGAGAAAGTTGAAGCGTCGGCGCCGCTGAAATATTTCCTGACCAATCATGTTGTTTTAGACGACTTTAAATCAGACGCCAAACGCGACAATGGGCTCACAACGCTCGAGAATTTCGCCATGCTCGACGACACCGACCTTATGGTCGCCGTGAAGGCGTGGACAACCCACCCCGACCGCGTGCTGAGCCGCCTGTGCCAGAACCTGATGAACCGCCGTCTGCCTAAAACCATTGTGCAGGACCAGCCCGCCGACAACGGCATGGTTAACCTGTTGACGCAAGGCGTGATGAAGAAATACAACTTTTCGGAAGATGAAGCGGGCTATTTTGTCAGTTCGGGTGTCATCGCCAACAAGGCATACAGCCAGCGCCACGACCAAATATTTGTAAAAGAGAAAGATGGCAGCGTTACGGAGATTGTCAACGTGGCCGACATGCTCAATATTCGCGCCCTGTCGACAACCGTAAGCAAATACTACATATCTTGGCCAAAAGAAATTACTGACTGATTATGGAAGCAAAGGAAATCAAAAAGATAGTTGGCTGGGCGTTTGTCGGCCTTTCGGCTGTTTACGTGGCAGTCATGCTGATAATGTGCGCACAAGCCAATTCAACCATTGGCGGCCTGTCGAGCGAGCCCACGTTCAATGTGCTAAGCGCCATTCAAAAACCTATTGCAACCACCAACATTGTGTTTTTTGTGGTGCTGCTGGGCGTTTCGCTTTGGATGTACTGGCAGAGCGGCAAAAAAGCGATAACCTACTTGCCCGTTGCCTTTTTCACGGTTTTCACGCTTTTCTGCTACGTCGCGCTAAGTGGTTCGTTCTACAGCATCGGCGATGGTAATCCAACGCTGTCAGGTTCCTATTGGCTGATGTTTTTCATCGGCATTTTCTTTGTCGCTGGCGCGATAATAATCACCGTGATTTCGGGCATGGCCGTGCGAAATCTGCTGAAACGGAACGATAAGGGGAAGGAGTAAGAAATAGTTTAAGAAAATGTTGAATCGGATAACTGTATAATCGTATAATCGAGTTGTGGACATACGATTCACCGATTGTCCAATTGCCCGATTCACCAATCATAAAATCGAAATTCAAAAATCAAAAATAATGAGAACATATACATCGGTATTTGATTTACCAAAACTTGACGAGGCCTTGAAAATGGCCGCTGAAGTGAAGAAAAATCCTTTCGGTTGGGAGCATCTGGGGAAGCACAAAACCTGCCTGCTCATATTCTTCAACAACAGTCTGCGCACGCGTTTGAGCACGCAGAAAGCCGCCCGCAACCTGGGTATGGACGTTATTGTGCTCGATGTGAACCAGGGCGCGTGGAAACTTGAGACTGAGCGTGGCGTGGTGATGGACGGCGACAAGAGCGAGCATCTGCTCGAAGCTATTCCTGTGATGGCGCAGTATTGCGACATACTGGGCGTGCGTTCGTTTGCCCGCTTCGAGAACCGCGAGGATGACTACACCGAAAAGATTCTGAATCAGTTTGTTAAATATTCTGGCAAACCCGTTTTCTCAATGGAAGCCGCAACCTGCCATCCGCTGCAGGCCTTCGCCGACCTTATCACCATTGAAGAGTATAAGAAGGTGAAACGCCCGAAGGTTGTGCTGACTTGGGCGCCGCATCCACGCTCGCTGCCGCAGGCCGTGCCAAACTCGTTTGCCGATTTCATGAACGAGGCCGATGTCGATTTCGTCATCACTCACCCCAAAGGCTACGAATTGGACCCGAAGTTTGTGCGTGGTGCACGTGTTGAGTACGACCAGCGCAAAGCCTTTGAAGGCGCCGATTTCATCTACGCCAAAAACTGGTCATGTCCTGGTGTAACCTGCCCCGACAAGTACGGCCAGATTCTGAGCAAGGATATGAGTTGGACCGTCGACACTGAGCACATGAGTTGGACCAATCAGGCGAAATTCATGCACTGCCTGCCCGTCCGCCGCAATATGATTGTTACCGACGATGTGATTGAAAGCCCCGACTCAATTGTGATTCCTGAGGCCGCCAACCGCGTGGTATCAGCGCAAACAGTGCTAAAATTGATGTTGGAGACGGAGTTTTAATAGACTAAGGACAACGAGATTGATTATAAACAAAACTCCAACCCATTGGGTTGGAGTTTTGTTTTAAGTTGAAATGAGTTACGATGATTCAATTATCATTAGTTCTTTCGATGTACTCAACTTCTATTTCGCATTTTTTTGATTTATCGGCATTGTACCAATAAGAATCTCTATAACTAATTTTGTTCAACTCCCAATATCCTGTAATTTGATTATCAACAGTTTCTGTCATTATCAATTTACCATCAGCCAAGGTGCCTTCTAAGTGTATTGGGATTCCTTTATTATCGTAAAAGTAAAATCCGGTAACTTTGTCGGGGTTAGTATAATCTGCTGTTAAGCAGAATGAATATTTTCCAAATAGCTTTCCAAAAACGTAGCACCTATAAGGCAAAGAGTATTTGAATCGTTTCTCGTTCACATTTCTTTCATAGTCACTCATCGATACCCAGTCTTGTAACAAGAAGCGTTTCCCGTCTTCACTTAAATCATCAGACAATGTATTGATGTCATAATTAATCTCGCATTTGTCACTATCCCAATATCTGCCAGGTTGCAATTCAATTTGAATCATATTTGTTCCTATTCTTGATAATTCTCCCGTTTCGGTATTGCGTTCCAAAATGTGGAAATCTGTATCAAATAAACTGCTTCCAGACCAACCATAATTGTCTATTGTCCCTTTCTCTGTCAAAATCTTTGTGGCATCCTTAAGCCATTTTTCCCTAATGAAATGCAAATACCCTTCCATTGTGAACAGCGAACACACGCTAAATCGGCAGTCAACTGTTTGGGTTGTTGGGTGGTGGGAGAAATCTAAAGATTCCCCCATGTAAACTTTGCGAAAAGGGAAGTGCTCCCAATGATGAGCGTCGCGTTCATCATCTTCACTGTAAGAAGTGTGTTGATATTTTTTAGCATTTGCATCGTAAAGGTATATTTCTGTTGAACTAGATGAATAATGACATGTTTCATTGTATAATAGCCACCATTCGCCATCTTTAAAACCATAAGCCACATGGGAAGGATGCATTGGGTCTACGTCATAATCAATATAAATGATACCATCCACATATAACCCGATTTGTGCTTTCGAATAAATACTGGTCCCGGCCATTCCATGTTCACAACTTTCGTCAATCGAGTTGAATGATTGCTTTTTTAAAAAGTATTCTCCATTAGTTATCTGAAAAATAGAAAGACAGCGTTTGAAGCAATCATCGTCATCAGAGTCAGCAACATTAGTCTTGAATATTACTACTAAGCACGAGTCACTGAAATTAGTGATTGGCCCATTGTCGTATGTTATTATTTCCCAACCATCTGGAGTTATTTTCTTTAGAGAATTTTGTGAGATGGTATTATCTCCATCGTATTTTAATTTAGTGTCGAGCCCGCTGAAATTTATTGATTCTAAGGGCGTTGTGTCGGTTGCGGGATCTTTTTTAGAGATACTTATGCCAGATAAGATAGTATCGATGCTTTTAAATTTTGTGCTAACTGTGTCTGTAGTATAAGTGGGGTTATTGTTAAGAACTGTTGCACAATTAGCAGTAATTCCAATACAAGAGAAAATGCATACTACGGTAAACATGAAAGAATACTTAGATGCTGTCATAACAAATATTTTTATTGCTTTAAACATAACAAAAATAAGAACATACAATTCTCAATCAAATAAAAGCGATAAGATGCAGCGTTTTGGCTGAGTATTTTAAGTATGCATTAATTTCGGAAAAAAGAGCCATTAATAAACTAGATGGAATAAATGTCGGGCTTACAAAAAGGGAAAAACCAGTTACCTCAGTCCCTTCTTAAAATTGAACGCCAATGTCCCTTGAATGC
Source organism: Salinivirgaceae bacterium (assembly GCA_017557785.1). Classification (GTDB taxonomy): domain Bacteria; phylum Bacteroidota; class Bacteroidia; order Bacteroidales; family SZUA-534; genus RUG13583. The sequence goes on along the minus strand of JAFYYA010000106.1, from coordinate 10,927 downwards.
CTTCCGATGTGGCAAGCAGTTTCAGTAGATGGACAAGGCGGTTGTTGTCTGGCTTTTCAAATGAAAGGTCGAGTAGGAAACGATTGAAATTCTTGCCGCGCAACTTGTTGGCATACTGAGTGATGCAGACTGGCTGTTCGGGCGTTATAATTGTCAGTCCGTTCACATGGTGGCGCTGGTAGCGTTTTTTTCGCTCATCGGTAAACTGGTTTTTAGGCAGTTTCACTGGCTGTCGCGAGATGAACAGCCGCGGATGGAAATAGACCGGCACAACCATTTGGCGGCATGCGCCGGTGAGCAGGTTTTCGTACTCGTTTTCAACAGGACTGATGAACCATTCCGCACCTTGCTGCATGAGCCATGCGGCCGCTGCGTCGTTGTAGGCGTAAACCAATTCGTTGGTTGCGAAACGGCTTTGTGGCGGCAACATCTCTGCTTGCGACAAATGACTCAAAACGAATCGGTTAAAGCCTTTTTTAGCAAAATCTGCGCAGAATTGGCGCACTTGCTCAATTTTTTTCTCGCTTACAAACGATGGCAGTTCAATCCATATTTTTTGCTGCAACCGTTTGTCTGAAATATTTAAATTCAGCAGATTATGCCACTCGAGCGTTGGCAATGAGACAATCACAATGTCAGTTTTTTGCAGCGACGGGCATCTCAGCCAATCAAGATTGTCGATGCGCACGAATGTCGCAGGTTTTGCGCTGATGCTCAACTGCTTGCGTAACTTCTGGATAATTTCTTTCTTCAGTGCCTGCGGCATTCGTGGTACGCGGAAGGCAGTTGCAGGTAACTCATTACCAAACTTTTGGCTGCGGCAGGCAGTTAAGTAGATGTCAGTGTCTTTGGTAGCAGTTCCGCGGAATCCTTTGGCGGTGCAAATGCCGTCAACAACACGGAAATTATCAAGCACAAAGGCGCTTTGGTCGGTGTCGGCATCGGTGCGGACGCGCAGCCGGTTGCCTTTTGCCAATTCAATGTTGGTGGTGAATATTATTGTACCATCGTGACAATCAACAACTTTGCCAATCAAAAGCCCGGTGTTAGGGTTGTTGGCAATCGACTCGGCAATGCAGTGGCCCATGAACCATTGCGTTTTGGGGCGGCTCAGGTCGTCGACTTGCTTGGTAACTTGTTCGCTGTCAAGCACTTTACGATAGGCTTGAGCCACAGTATAGACATACTCACCCGACTTCAGCCGTCCTTCAACTTTCAGCGATGTTACACCCATTTGCGAAAGGTTTTCAATCTTGTCAATCAGTTGGTTATCCTTCATGCTGAAGAACGTGCGCTTTTGTCCGTTGCAGTTATAGAACCGACGGCATGGTTGTGTGCAGTGTCCGCGGTTTGCGCCAGCGCCGCCCAGGAAACTGCTGAATTGGCAAAATCCTGATATTGAGTAGCATAATGCGCCATGAACAAAAACTTCTGTTTCAATTTTGGCATGCTGCTGAATCAGTTTCAACTCGCTGAAAGTAAGTTCGCGGGCAAGCACAACACGCTTGAAACCAATGCGTTGGCAGTGGTTGGCACCAACAGAGTTGTGGTTGGCCATCTGCGTGCTTGCGTGAGCCACAAGTTTTGGAAAATACCGCCGCATCAGGCTGAATACGCCCCAATCCTGAATTATGACGCCCGCAATGGGCTGTTCCGACAGAAATTGCAGCGTGTCGAGCACATCGGCCAACTCATTGTTTTTCACTACAATATTCAACGTGACGTAAACTTTCACGTGGTGCTTGGCAGCCAATTTGCAAATTGCTGCAAGCTGTGCTTCACTGAAATTCGCAGCTCTTCCGCGAGCGTTGAAACCTTTGAGTCCCAGATAGATGGCATCAGCACCGCCTTCAATTGCGGCGTAAAGGCTCTCGATGTTGCCCACGGGCAGCAAAAGTTCGGGTTTTGCAGCGACGGGCATCAGTCTTTTGAATTTGTGTAGGTCCGCCAGCGGTCAATCAGAGTGGCGAAGTTTTCGGGCAGTTCGGAATTGAACATCATCCGTTCGCCGGTGACGGGGTGCACAAAACCTAACTCTTTGGCGTGCAGTGCCTGACCGGGCAGCAGAGTGAAGCAGTTTTCGACAAACTGGCTGTATTTGGCAAATGTTGTGCCCCGCAGAATCTCGCCGCCACCATATTCAGGGTCGTTGAAGAGCGGGTGCCCGACGAATTTCATGTGAACACGGATTTGGTGTGTGCGGCCAGTTTCAAGGCGGCACTCAATCAGCGTCACGTAGCCGAAACGTTCAAGCACGCGGTAATGCGTCACGGCGGGCTTTCCCATCGGCACGTCTCTCGGAAAAACGTCCATTATCTGGCGGTTGCGCACGTTGCGACCAATTTTTCCCACAATCGTTCCTTCGTTGTCACGAAGGTCACCCCAAACCAGTGCCACATAGCGCCGGTGCGATGTATGATAGAAGAACTGTCTGGAAATGTGCTCTTTAGCTTGCTCTGTTTTTGCCACAACCAAAAGTCCCGACGTGTTTTTGTCAATCCGGTGGACAAGTCCCGGGCGTGCGTCGCAACCGTTGAAAATGGGCAAATCTTTGTATCGGTAGGCCAGCGCGTTGATGAGCGTGCCAGTGTAGTGTCCGTAACTTGGGTGCACCACCATTCCTGCGGGCTTGTTCACAACCACTAGGCTATCATCTTCATACACAATGTCTAACGGGATATTTTCGGGGACAATTTCAATCTCGCGTTGCGGATAGGACAGCATCACGCGAATCACATCGCCTGGCTTGACGCGATAGTTGGCCCTTGCCGACGACCCATTCACAATGATGAAACCCGCTTCGGCGGCAGCCTGAATTTTGGTGCGCGACGCGTTTTCAAGTTTCATTTGCAAGAATTTATCGATGCGCAGCATCCCCTGTCCGCGGTCAACTTCGAAGCGGAAATGCTCGTAAAGACCATTTTCGCTGCTTTCAGACTGTTCGTCGAAATCATCGGTCATTTCTTCGCTATCGTCAAAATTCTCGTCGGTCATTTCTGCTATTTTTTGATGAATTTCAAGGCTGACGTGCCGCCATTGTGATTGATTCTTACGATATATATTCCTGATTGTAAGTTTGATACATTTACACGGGTTCCTTGTGCGCACAAGATGGTCTGTCCTACAGTGTTGCAGATGGCCAACTGGCAGTTGTCGTCATCTAAACCACTGATTGTCAGCCAGTCGCTGACAGGGTTAGGGTAAACCGACAGACTGATATTGCTCTCTGTTTCAGCAATATCGGTGGTGATTGAGCCGAAAATCGGACGTAGCATAAGCGAGCCGGTGAAGCTTGTCGGCAGCCAGTCGCCCGTTGTGTTGTAGAATATCTTGCTCTGGCTGAAGCGGTTAACATCCCAGCCAACGTTCAGACGCAATTTCGATGTCTGCTGCCAGCCCACAAAAATGCTCTTTTCAACTGGCAGTGGCTCGCTGAATTCAAATGTCATAAACTCATTCATCCGTCCGCTGAACTCGGGGCGCACAACTTCGTCGCAGCGCAGCTGGCGTCCTGGCTTGCCGTTGTTGTTTTCCCATGCGCAGATGAAGAAGTTGTCGGCGGCGCTCTCAACAGGGTTCGATGGCAGAAAGCAGATGCTCAAACCGCAGAGTTGGTCGGCCTTGTAGGGTGTGTAGAGATAAGCCACCTGCGACGATGCCGCATCCACACCATAGGCGTTTTCGGCCGTGCCGTCGTCGTAGGCGTAGTAGTTGCCGAAATGCTGGTAGGTGTAACTGCGGTTGTTGCCGCGAATTAGTTCGTCTTTATCGGTATAAAGTTCACATTCAAACAGATAAGTTGCGCTTTCGCGATTGTCGTGCACAATCGGGTTGTCATCGTAGGTGTAGAGCCTATTGTTGTTTTCAAGACCTTCGTAATTGCCTGTACCCATGGTGATTGAGTCCTTCAGATAGACATCGCGGTCAACGTCTTTGATGCGAATTCTGACTTCGGCCTTCATGGTGCGCTCCCAATGGTTGCGGATGTGGATGTTGAGCCGAGTGTTTTCGGTGTTGATGGCCGACTCGTAGTGCGACCATGGCACTGACGTGTAGTTTTTCAGCACGGTTGCGGCCGGCTCAACAATGGCAATGTCGTAAAACGCTGTGTCTGAAGCAGAACGGCCATCGTTCAGATAGACAAAATCGATGTTCCAATGGTCGCAGTTGATGGTTGCCGACGGGTTGAAACTGCCCGCCAGGCTGGCGTAGTTGAAGAACCGGAACTGGAACTTATCGGTAAAGTATTTCGATTTGCTGATGGGCAGCATTACAAGCGCAAATTCCAGTGTGTCAGGACGATTTGGTTGCAGATGCAGCACGTTTTTGCGGAATGTTGGAAGGTCGCTTCCGGCCATTGCCCAAAGGTTGGTCCACACGCCGTCGCCCGATGTGATTTGCAGCACAAGCGAGTCGCCTGCTTCGGGAGCGTTGCCGTTGCCTTGCGGCTGGTAGTAGAAACTCAGGTAGGTTGTTGTGCTGTCGGCTTTTGAAAGGTCGATAGGCTGTGATGTCAGAAAATCAGCCAGATACGGTGTGCTTGACGCATGTTCGTAGTGCAGCCCGTCGGAGTCGATGGCATCGAACGTGGCCACGCCGACAGAGTATGGGTTGATGCCGAACGTATTGTTAATCCACACGCCGCGGTCGGTCCAGAGTTGTTGGTCGGGAGCGTTGCTGTCGCGGTTGAAGTCATCGATGAAAGGCAGTTGCAAAGTCGAAGATACGCTTTGCAGCCTGACAGTTTGCTGGCGCACAGGCAGTGCCGGCGCGGTCAGAAACTCTTGCGCTGTCAGTGGCATTGCGCCCAAAACGAGCGCGGCTATGGCAATGATTCTATTCATCCAGATTGATTGATTCACCAATTTCGGTTTCGGTACGCGATTCAGCCCTCAGCCAAAGGTCGACGCGGCCGCCCAAAGTGGCGCGTGCGCCCGACCCGAAATAAGCTGGTTCCTGGCGGTAGACGCGAGCGTTCATAGAGTCGGCTGCAGTTGCGGCGTTCTCAATCACAACGTTGCCCACGTTCAGATATGCGTTGTTCAGTTCGTTGGTGGCTTCAAATTGCGTCATTCCCTTCAGGTCGGGCAATGGTGTGGCGTTGTTGCCGTGGCCGTCGCCCAGCACAAGGTCGATGCTCGAGCCCTTGTCGACGAGTGTTCCTTCCGCAATTTCTTGTCCTTCAAACATTTGTTTCAGAATATTGTTTTTGGCGAAATCGGGCCGGTAGATCAACTGTCCGACACGCAGGCCGTGCATTTCAAGCGTGGCCTTGCCCTGGCGGTACGACAGTCCGACAATCTTCGGCACCGAAACCTTTGCTCTGTTAAACGCATTGGTGGTGATGAAAATTGTGCGGTTTTTCTTCACGTGAGTGCCCGGGCGCGGGTTCTGATCAACAATAGAGCCTTTCGGCATATAATCGATAAACGTAGAGTCGATGATTTGCAACTGCAAATTCTCATGTTTGGCAATCTGCTGCGCACGGCTCATTTTCAGTCCTTTAAAGTCGGGCACCGAGATTGTCTGCCCATGATGAGTGTAAATGCGCAGGAAAAGTGCTAGTACAATGAATACAACCAGATAAAATCCGGCAAACTTGCCAACGCGGATAAGATTGCGCTTCCAAAACGCACTATCTTTCAGTTTTTCCTTTAAATCCATAGTTTTCACTTTGATGTGCAAAAGTAAATAAATATTGCGCGTCTAAATACCGAATCTGCGAATTTGGTTGTCCCCCGTATTCTTAATTTGCGCAAACAGATTGAATAAAAGCAAAATATTTTAGTTTGCAATCTGCCGATAACTTATTAAATTTGCAGCGTTTTTGCGCAGAATGATGAAGATGACAAAACGCATTTTTTTAGGGATATTCTTATCAGTCAGCCTGTTACTACAAGCCAACATTTCTTTTGCAAGCGATGCGGACAAAGACGCCGATTGGGTGCTCGTGACCGAAGACACTGATATTAAAGTGTTTGAGCGTTGGATATCAGTTGAGAAGAACCGCGCTCGTGAACGTCAGGGCAAAATGGTGCTGAACTGCAAACCTGAAGATTTGCTTTCAATCATCACCGACCCCAAGAAAACCGACTTATGGATGAGTAATGTTGAAGACTGCCACATTGTGAGCCGTCTGAACAACAACGAATGGTTCGTTTATACTCTAATGGACGCACCCTGGCCTGTCGGCAAGCAAGATTTTGTGTCGAAATACACAGTATCGCGGCGGGGCGAGCGCATCATTGTCAGCATCGATCAACAGACTGATCTGATTCCGAAAAAGAAAAACATTGAGCGACTCGATACATTCAGCGCACGCTGGGAAATTGTGCCTGTTAGCGAAAACACCATCAGCGTGAACTTCACCACACAATCGACTCAGCCCGCCAAATATCCGCAGTGGGCGCAAGACCCGATTGTTCGCAAAACTTTCTTGAACAACATGAAGAAGTTGCGCCGCCACATCAATAGAGATAAGGCGTAAGAATTCTGCTCTTCCAGATAGTTCCCTTTGTTTTGGGAATAGATTCCATGTTTTTTTGAAAAAATGTGCAGAACGGTTGTAATATTTCTGTTTTGCTCGCGTCAATTATGTGTATTTAGCAAATGCAATCTTTTGTTGAATCCTTTTTTTGCTACATTTGGATGCTAAACAACAAACAACTAATATTATGAAACAACTAAAATTTTACGCGGCCATCGCTGCAACATTGTTTTTTTGTGCTAACACCAACGCACAAATTGTGATTAACGAATACAGTTCGTCAACATCCACATTTTTAGACGATGACAAGGAAGAATCGGACTGGATTGAACTTTTCAACTCATCGTCAGCCGAAGTCGATTTGAAAGACTGGCACCTGTCGGACAACGCCGAGAATCCTGCAAAATGGACATTTCCTTCAGTGAAGATTCCAGCCAGCGGCTATCTGCTGATTATGGCATCGGGCAAGGACCGTACCACTGTAGCCGACGGAAAGTATCTGCACACTAATTTCAACATCTCATCGGATGGTGAAAGCATTTTGCTGTCAAACGCTGCCGGCGAAATTGTGCATCAAGCCGACTCTGTAGCAGTCCCGTGTAACGCCAGCCGCGGTTTGAGTCCCGATGGCACGGGAAATTGGGCATTCTTTGCCGAGCCGACGCCTGGGGCAGCCAACACCACAAAAGCCTTTGCTTCATCGGCAACCACAAGCGTGAAATTCTCGCCTGAGGGCGGCCTGCAAAAATCAGCGCTGACCGTGACGCTCTCAACCGACGGCAACACACCTATATATTATACGCTTGACTGCACCGAACCGACTGATAAGTCGTTGCTCTACACCGGTCCAATCACGGTTGACTCGACAACGGTCATCCGTGCCACCACTTTCAACGCCGGTTTGATGCCCGGCCAGCCTTCGACACAGACTTACATCTTCCCGAACAGGTTGCATATATTGGACCGCAATTTTCGGACTGGTAAGGTATATGATACTGTAATAGAGCAATACCTAAAGCCCGGAGTGGACACAAATATGGTTTATGAGATTTATATAAACGGTGGTGATTATAGTGAATATTTTTTTGATTCAATAGTGGTTTATAACCCACATTATGTTCAAATACATCCATCATCGTTCAATTTGCCAGTTTTTTCACTTACAACCGAACCTGCCAATCTGTGGGATTATAATACAGGTATTTATGTGGCTGGTCCCAATTATGAAAACGAAGAACCATATTATGGTGCCAATTTCCATCAAGAATGGGAACGTCCCGTGCACGTAGAATTTTACTGGACTGATGGCTCAAAACGGCTCGATCAGGATGCTGGATTTAAGATTGCGGGTGCGTGGAGTCGCAGCAATTACCAGAAATCATTTGCACTACACGCACGCAGCGAATATGGGAAGAAGTATTTTGACGCAAAACTGTTCGACGAGCTCGACATTACACGGTTTAAATCGTTCGTGCTGCGTGATTCGGGCAACGATTGCAATTCAACACACTTCCGCGATGCAATGATTACACATCTCGTTGCAAATAATAATATTGATATTCAAGCATATCAACCTGCCGTTGTGTATTTGAATGGTGAGTATTGGGGCATTTTGAATATTCGTGAAAAGCTGAACGAATATTACGTTGAGAACCACTATCCACACGTAGACCACGACAAGGTTGACATTTTGGCTGGGAAAGGCGATGGTATGACAGCTTCGGAAGGAGATTTGACCGATTACAATTCGATGATGGATTTCATCCAGTCACACGATTTGACCGATGACGACAACTATCAGAAGGTGGCTGCGCAAATAGATGTGGATGAGTATATTGAGTATCTTGTATCAGAAATTTATGGTGGCAACGATGATTGGCCGCATAACAACGTGAAGATGTGGAAATCAAAGAAAAATGGTGGCCGCTGGCGCTGGATGCTTTACGACACTGACCAGTCGTATAATATTTGGGGCAGAAACGAAGATACACCATCATACGACAAGCTGGCAAAATGTCTGACTGAAAAAGGCAAAAACGGCGATACATGGTCGAATGTTATGCTGCGTAATATGGTGAAAAACACAACGTTCCGCAACGAATTTGTCAACCGATTTGCAGACCGAATGAACCACGAATTTCTTCCAACAAATATCGATAAACTGATTGACAGTCTGTATAATAACATAAAAGATGAGATGTATTATCATTCCAATCTTTGGGGTGGTGGTGACAATGGTGACAGAATGAAAACTTTCGCTCAAAGCCGTCCAAAAAATATGCGTAAACATCTGCGCAAGCATTTCGAAGTGGGCGATGATGTTGTGCTTACACTCGACAATAGCGACAGCAAAGCTGGTTATATCGAACTCAATTCGCTGACACTGAAAAAGTTTCCATGGGAAGGCAGTTATTTCACGAATGTTCCGGTGAAGTTGCGTGCAGTGGCACGCCCTGGCTATAAATTTGTGCGCTGGGAAAATAGCAACGATAATACAATCATAAGCACTTGTGCCGGCATCGCTCTCACATTGGGTAACAATGCCAAAATCAATGCTGTTTTCGAACTAGATGGCAATTCAGCATTTAACAGCGTGGTTATAAATGAGATAAACTACAAATCGGCTGACGATTTCGATACCAAAGACTGGATTGAACTTTATAATACAACGGCGGCAGCAATCAATCTGACAGGATGGAAACTGCTAAGCAATGACCCAGCCCACGCCTTCACCTTTCCTGCAGGCACGGCCATCGAGCCTTTCGGCTATCTGGTAGTCTGCTCAAATCTAAACAAGTTGGTTAAGCACAATCCTAATGTAACGAATTTTGTTGGCGATTTCGAATTCGGACTTGGCAAAGAAGACAAAATTCAATTATTTGATTCCGAGAACAATCTGATTGACCAGATTGAGTATGCAAAATCATGGGGTGACGCCAATGGCAATGGTATGACATTGGCTCTTACTGACCCATTTTCCGATAACGCAAATTATAAATTGTGGAAAGCCAGCGATATGCATGGTACACCAGGCGCGCAGAATGGTACATTCAGTCCATCGTTAAGCGATTTTGGTTCTGAAGAGAAGATTTATGTGGACATCACCGAAGCGCAAATGGCCAATGTGTCGGCTGTTTGCTATCCGAATCCGGTGAGCAGCGAAGCTTCGATTGTGTGGATGCAAAACACCGATGCCAACGTGCGGGTTGAATTGTTCAACGCATTTGGTACTTGTGTGGCACAAATATGTGATGAATGGTTTGTACAAGGTCGCCAGCAAATCGACATTAGCCGTTTTATTGGAAACTGTACGTCTGGTTTGTATGTCGCACGAATCAATATTGATTGGCAGGCGCCTATTAATGTGCGGATTATCAAGCAATAATAAATGTGATTTATACTTTTATGGGCATCGGCAGTTGGCGGAATGGCTGACTGCTGATGCTTTTTTTGTGTTATTTAGCCGACAGCGACGTACATTTCGCCGACAAAAAAGCCTTGCCCGTTTTATTTAAGTGCTACATTTGCGCGTTTTTGAAAACTACGTAATAATGAAAAAAATTCAATTACTCGCCTTGTCGGTTATGACAGCAATGGCAGCCAACGCGCAAATTGTAATCAACGAATATTGCGCAAACTCAACATCATTTTTAGATGAGTATGGCGACAGCAACGACTGGATTGAGTTGCTGAACACGTCATCAGCTGATGTCAATCTTGGTGGATGGCATCTGTCGGACAAGGCCGACAATCTTGCAAAATGGACGTTCCCGGCAGTAACAATTAAGGCTGGCGGTTATCTTCAAGTTTTTGCATCGAGCAAGAATCTGACTGAAGTGGCCGATGGCAAATTCCTGCACACAAATTTCAACATTTCGTCGGATGGTGAAGCGTTTTATCTTAGCGATGCTGCAGGAAATATTGTTCATCAGACCGACACGCTTGCCGTGCCCAATGATGCCAGCCGCGGACTGAGTCCCGATGGAGATGGCAGTTGGGTGTTTTTCGCAGAACCAACACCTGGTGCGGCAAACACCACTAAAGCTTTCGCAACAGCCGAAACACCGCAAGTTAGAATATCACCTGAAGGCGGTGTGAAAACCGCAGCAGTTACAATTACATTAGAAGCTGACGGCAATTCACCAATATATTATACACTTGATTGCACTGTCCCAACTAAAAATTCGAAGCAGTACACCGGCCCGATAACAGTTGATACGACTACAATTATTCGTGCCATCACCTTCAACGACAATATGTTGCCTGCGCAACCAACGACCAAGTCTTATATTTTTGGCAAAACACTGCGCTGGGTTAATCGCGACAAACAAGGTAAGGCCATTACAACTGAAACTGTTTGGGTTGTTGACCCAGATACCACCACCAATAATAACAATGGCGGCAACAACGGAGGTTGGGGCGGCTGGGGCGGCTGGGGTG
>JAFYYA010000105.1 GCA_017557785.1 Salinivirgaceae bacterium | reverse complement strand
CATTGTTATCAACACTGCCCGCAAAGAGGTCATCAACGAGGCTGAACTCATCAAACTTATGGAAGAACGTCAGGACATTAAGTACATCACTGACATCGCCCCTGACGCTGACGCCGATTTCAAAGCAAAATTCGAAGGCCGTTACTTTGCAACCCCGAAGAAAATGGGCGCGCAAACAGCCGAAGCCAACATCAACGCTGGTTTGGCCGCTGCCAACCAGATTGTAGATTTCTTTGCAACTGGCAACAAACGCTTCCAGGTAAACAAGTAATTCGTTACAAACCGATACAGAAAAAGGCTGCTCGATTGGGCGGCCTTTTTTGTTGTTGCGGGGTTTGGTTTCGCACTGATGACACTGATAATCAGCTAGTACTATCAGAAAAATTCAAATTTTCCAATTTCATCAAACTGTGGTTTTGCAACTATTTTGCCTTTGCTGTTAATTAATCCCCATTTTCCATCCTTTTTAACAGCGAGTAGTCCGTTTTTTAATTCTTTCATTTCTTCAAATTGCGGTTTGATAACAAAATGTCCGTTAATATCGAACAACCCCCAACAGCCGTTTATTTTCACAGTTACTAAACCATTTTTTGTTAAACCATGAGCCTTGTCAAATTGCGGTTTGACAATCCAATTGCCCGTTGTGTCAATAATTCCATATTTACCATTAATTTCAGCTACAGCAAAACCAAAATCAGTTAAATAAACACCGTCAAATTGCGGTTTTATAACCCATTTGCCTATTGTATCGATATAGCCATATTTATGATTCTTATACATAACACGAGCAAAACCAAATTCGTTAAAATCATCTCTAGGATAGAATTCTTGCGGACTGATAACGAATTCCCCTTTTTTGTTGATATAGCCCCATTTATGTTTCATTGAATCATCTACATATACACAAGCCAAACCATTTTTGCAAAAACCATCAGCGTCTAAAAATTGCGGTTTGATAACAAATTCGCCGGTTTTATCGATATAGCCATATTTGTCATTCAATTTAACAAGGGCTAAATCATTATCAGCAAACCCACAAGCATCTTCAAATTGTAATTTGATAACCAAATTGCCAGTTTTATCGATATAGCCATATTTGTCATTCAATTTAACAAGGGCTAAACCATTATCAGCAAACTCATGAGCTTCTTCAAATTGCAATTTGATAACCATATTGCCCGCTTGGTCAACATAACCATATTTGTCGTTTGTTTCAACTACTGCCAAACCGCTTTCTGAAAAAGGAACCCGAACAAAGTCAAATTGTGGTTCGATAACAAAATTGCCAATTGTGTCAATATAGCCATATTTGTCCTTTAATCGAACACAAGCCAAACCGTTTTTATCAAAATCTTTAGCCAAGTCAAAATGCGGGTTTATAACCAAATTGCCGGTTTTATCTATATAACCCCATTTGCCGTTTAATTTTACAGAAGCCAAACCGTTTTTTACAAAACCATAAGCATAGTCAAATTGCGGTTTGACAACCAAACTGCCAGTCTGGTCAACATAGCCCCATTTGCCATCTTTGCATACGGGAATAAGTATTTTATTATTATTTTGATTTGTACAGCCAACCACAATCGTTGCTGCTAACCCTAATATTGCAAGCAAATTACATTTCATAAGTCTATCAGCCTTAAAAATTATAAATCAAATATAACACTTTAATTACACCAAAATTCCGCAAAAATCAGATTTGTATAAAACGTTCTTTTCCGTGGTTAAAAATCCGCTGTGAAAATCTGTGTTCTCGATAACTATCGGGACTGCGTAATCAGTGCGAGAAATCGACATTACACTTTACTCAAATTTTTATACATTCGCACGCTGAACCGAACAGTGTATCGGTGCAGAAATATAATTGTAAATCAATAAAATAAAACAATAAATAATGGCAACAGTAAAACCATTCAAAGGCGTTAGACCGCCGAAAGCGATTATCGAGAAACTGGCCTGCCTGCCCTACGATGTGATGAACACCGAAGAGGCCGCAAAAATGGCCGCTGACAAGGCCGAGAGCCTACTGCACATCACCCGTGCTGAAATCGACTGCCCCGCTGGCACCGACATCCACTCTGCAACAGTTTACAACAAAGCCGTTGACAACTACAAGATGTTCAAGCAGAAAGGCTGGCTGGTTCAAGATGCCGAGCCGAAGTTCTACATCTATGCGCAAACAATGAACGGCCGCACTCAGTACGGCATTGTGGGCGCCGCATCGTGTGAGGATTACAACACGGGCATCATCAAGAAGCACGAACTCACCCGCCCCGACAAAGAGGAAGACCGTATGGTGCTGACTCGCTATCTGAACGCCAACATTGAGCCTGTTTTCTTCTCGTATAAGGCTGTGCCAGAGATAGATGCCATTGTTGCCGACATTGTAAAGAATCAGAAACCCGACTACGATTTTGTTGCCGAGGACGGATTCGGACACACCTTCTGGCCAGTTAACTCTGCCGAAACCAACAAGCGGATTGAGGAACTCTTCGCAACCAAGGTGCCGTACTGCTATGTTGCTGATGGTCACCACCGTACGGCTGCCGCAGCACGCATCGGACTTGAGAAGAAAAGCCAGAACCCGAACCACACTGGCAAAGAGGAATACAACTTCTTTATGGCAGTTCATTTCCCTGACAATCAGTTGAATATCATCGACTACAACCGCGTCTGCAAAGACCTGAACGGCTTGAGCGAGACAGAGTTTATGCAGAAACTTGATAAATGCTTCACTGTCACCAAGATGGGTGCTGACATTTATAAACCGGCACAGTTGCACGAGTTCAGTATGTATATGGACGGCAACTGGTACAAACTCAACTCAAAGCCAGGCACTTACAACGACTCCGACCCGATTGGCGTGCTCGACGTGACCATTTTGTCGAATCACGTTTTGGACGAGATTCTGGGCGTGAAAGACCTGCGCACCACCACCCGCGTTGAGTTTGTGGGCGGCATTCGCGGTCTAGGCGAACTTAAACGCCGAGTTGACAACGGCGAGATGAAATGCGCCTTCGCACTCTACCCCGTCTCTATGAAACAACTCATCGACATTGCCGATTCGGGCAACATTATGCCGCCCAAAACCACCTGGTTCGAGCCGAAACTGCGCTCTGGACTGGTGATTCACGAGTTGTAACACATCGGAACAAATGCGTACCTGATTGCCCATCAATGATTTCCAACCTTTGATGGGCATTTTTCTGCAAACAATAAATTAAAATGTTCGCGTTTTGGCGATTTTTATATTTTTGGTCAGTTTGAAAAAATGATATAATGAACAAAACGGTTAACACTGCCACAATTCTTATGCACTGCGATGACCAGATTGGCATTGTGGCAAAAGTTACGGAATTTATACAGAACAACCGGGGCAACATTCTGGCACTCGACCAGCACGTTGACCACGAGGAAGGCCAGTTCTTTATGCGTATTATGTGGGATTTGGCCGAATTTGTCATTCCGAAAGACAAGATTCAAGACTATTTCCAGACGCTGATTGCATCGGCCTACAATATGCAGTTCAAGGTTTATTTCTCTGAAGACAAGCCGCGTATGGCGCTGTTTGTGTCGAAGATGGACCACTGCCTGTTCGACATTCTGGCGCGCTACCAGGGCCGCGAATGGAACGTTGAGATTCCGCTTGTAATCAGCAATCACGAAGATTTGCGCTCGGTGGTTGAGCAGTTCGGAATCCCCTTCTACTGCTTCCCCATCACAAAAGACAACAAGGAAGAGCAAGAAGCAAAAGAGTTGGAACTGCTTGAGAAATACAACATTACGTTTGTTGTGCTAGCGCGATATATGCAGATAATCTCGCCAGAATTCATCAGCAAATATCCGAACAAGATTATCAACATCCACCACTCTTTCCTACCCGCTTTTACAGGCGCGAAACCCTATCACGCAGCCTACAAGCGCGGTGTGAAGATTATCGGCGCCACATCGCACTACGTTACAACCGACCTTGACGAAGGCCCGATTATTGAGCAGGACGTTACCCGCATCACCCACCGCGACACGGTTGACGACCTTGTGCTGAAAGGCCGCGATTTGGAAAAAATTGTACTTTCACGGGCGATAAATCTGCACATTCAGCGCAAGACGCTTGTGTATAACAATAAAACAATTGTATTTTCGTAATAAACTATATCACTAATCACTTAAACTAAACAAAAATGAAACACTTATTATCAATTGCATTGGTTGCCATGGCATTGAGCCTGAACGCTCAGACCACCGAAGCACCAGAAGATTTTGTCAACAAAGGCAACGCCGCTGTCCAACTGAAGGACTACAAAGGCGCCTTTGAGAACTATCAGAAGGCTTTCGACCTGTACGAGAAACAGGGTAAGGCAAAAGAAATCGCCCCTGAAACCATCTACAACGCCGGTTACTGCGCTCACAAGGCAAATCTGCACGACGATGCCATCACCTATCTGAAAAAGGCCATCGAACTTAAAGTGAAAGAAGCAAAGCCTTATCAGAACTTGGCTGAGACCTACAAAGCAAAGAAAGACAACGAGATGTATGAGAAGACTTTGGAAGAAGGATTGGCAAAATATCCAGATGACAAGGCTTTGAACAAGATGATGGCAAACCTGTATGTGTCGAAAGGCAACGCTTTCTACAAAGAAGGCACGAAAATCAAGGCTGACGCCAACAAGAGCGGCTTGAGCCAGAGCGATCCTGACGCATATAACGCTGAACTTGAGAAATCGAAAGCCGAATTTGAGAAGGCTCTGCCACTCATCGAGAAGGCTTACCAATACGACAGCAAGAACAAGAACGCTCTGAAGATTCTGTCGAACATCTACACCGCCCTTGAGCGCGAAGATGACGCAGCAAAAATCAAAGCAGAACTTGACGCTTTGCAGAAATAATTAACTGACTGAATAATTGATAATCCCCTGTGGCCATTGGCTGCGGGGGATTTTTGTTTATTGTGGCTCGGGGTTGACTTGATAAACACCTGGCACGAGAAATGATTGCTTCTCTGCTATCTCACCCCGCCCATCAGCACATCTTTCGACTCTGGTCCGCAATTCATCGCAAGGTCGATGATTGAGAGATTGGGAATGAAGCCGAAACGCTCGCTGAAAACCTGCGTGTATGGCTGCGGCTCGAAATGCGGGTCGGCTGATTGGTGCGACTGCTTCGGGTGAATTGTGTTGCGATAGTCGGGACAATCTGGCGTATGCTCGTAATCAGCGGTCAGAATCGTGTTATTGGGCATTTTCAGCCATTTTAAGCACACTTCGAGTATTGCACGGTTATAGTCAAGCAGAAAGTCGAAACGGCGCTCGTAGAACGGCAGAATGTCGTCGGCATAATAGTCGAAAAACGGCGACGACTTGTAGAGCGACCGAATGGTGTTGAAATGGTTCTTCTGCCACGGTGTTTGGTACGCAATGCGAATGTCGCGCGTCATTGGGTTGTGCGTATCGCTCTTAAGGATAGGCACTTGCAGCGTCTGCACACTGTTGGGGCCGTAGAGTGCGCAGCGGTTGCGGTAACTTTGTTTCGGAAAGGTCTCGAACTGCTCAATCAGCACCTTGCTATGGCTGACAATCTTTGTAAACCATTGAACTGGCGCCCAATAGGCGGTGCTTAAAAGGCAAGTGCTGGTTTCGGGCATAGGAAAATGTTTTTTATGAGCGAACGTTTATTTGGTGAATTGGTGAACTGGATAATCGGTGAATCGAAGTATTACTAACACCTAAAACCCAACACCTAACACCATATTTCTATTAAAAATCACAATTAGAACAAAGATTTTCAACAAATTACTGATTAAACGAAACCAGCGCGGCCGAACCGAGAATTGCCGCATCGTCGCCCAACTGCGACGGCAGCACCTGCGTCTTGTTCTTGAAGATATTCAGCATATTGGCTTCCATCGAGCGGCGGACAGGCTCAAACAGAATCTCGCCTGCCTTTGCCAAACCGCCAAACAAAAATATTGCTTGCGGACTTGTAATTGCCACAAAATCAGCCAATGCGCGACCAAGCATTTCGCCTGTAAACTCAAAAACTTCTTTGGCAATGGCATCGCCACGACCAGCCGCCTGCGACACTTTCAAAGCCGTCAGTTCGCTGTTTGGGATTGAGCGTAACTCACTATCAATATTGCGTTTAGCCAACAATTCGGTTGCTGTGCGCACCACGCCCGTGGCCGACACGTAGGTTTCAAGACAGCCTTTGCGTCCGCAGCCGCAGTCGCGTCCGTCACGCTCAACAATCACGTGGCCGCACTCACCAGCAAATCCGTCGTGACCGTAAAGCATCTTGCCACCAGTCACAATGCCGCTGCCAAGGCCAGTTCCAAGGGTAATCTCAATGAAATCGGTCATTCCTTTTGCACCGCCGTACACCATCTCGCCAATGGCGGCGGCGTTGGCGTCGTTGGTCAGGAACACGGGCACACCGAATTGATTCTTAAAGGCTTCAACAATCTTCACCAGGCCCTTCCACGGCAGATTGGCGGCATTCTCAATACAGCCGCTGAAGTAGTTGCCGTTGGCTGCCCCAATGCCGATTCCCGACAGTTCGGCGCCATTAGTTTGCACAAGCAACTGGCGGATTCCATCGGAAACCTGATTCACATAATCCTGAAAATCAGTATTGTTTCGTGTACTAATGTTGCCGCGTGCAACAATCCGTCCGCTCTCGTCAACAAGGCCGAAAGCGGTGTTTGTGCCACCTATATCGATTCCAACTGATAGTTTCATATTATTTTGTTTTTCTGTTAATTCTACAATTTATTTAAATATTTAATTCAAGGTTTTAACCGCACGCCGTCTAATTTGTCTTTTATTCTCTGACACGCTTCAATGTGCATAATCCAGTGTCTGGAAAATGGCATCTGTATTAGTCCGCGTAAATCTTTGTTGCACCAATAATCAATCAGCCAAACAGCATTCTCGTCCGTGCTGACCACACCTAATGCTTCCAGTTTTTTCCTTCGTTCACTCGTGACCTTAATCTTAAGATTGCTAAATGTCAGGGTGCGTATCATCTCTTCCGTACTCTTCTTTACATCAGCAATATACGAATACAATTCATCTATATTCAGCCGCATCGTAAAATCACGAATCTGTTCCTTAACGAGTTCATTTCCAGTTGTTATTATCGGTGAGTTGATACGGCTCTGATAGTTTCCCGAAAACAATATCTCTTCATCACCGCAAACGAGAGTGTGTGCGACAATGTCTTCAATCCTGAAAATATGCCATATAGAATAAGCGATATTCTTGCTGTGATAACCGTCTGCATTCATAAATGGCATAGAATCAAAATCTTTTCTATCAAGTTCTTTCCTAAATGAAAGCAACGTATTCATAAGTTCGTTTCGCAATCCAAAAAGAACGTCCTTCCCTTGATCAAAAGTGTCAGTCTTTCTGATCAGCGACTGCATTCTTTTATTCTGTTCAGACCATTCTTTATTCATACCATATATGCTTCGATATTTAGAAAATCCTAACTCCTAAATATCAACTCCTTACGTGCTTGTATTTGAATATGATAGCAAACGAAATCGCCACTACCAATGCGAACGCCGCAAAGACGTACCAAGCCAGCGACCAGCCTTGCATCATATCAAATGACGGCTCGCCCAATCGGTTGTAAACTAATCGGTTAACCACCATCTGCGAAAGCAGCGAGCCAACTGTCGCGCCAAGGCCGTTGGTCATCATCATAAACACGCCCTGTGCGCTCGAGCGGATATCATCGGTGGTGTTTTGGTCAACAAAGAGCGAACCGCTGATGTTGAAAAAGTCGAACGCAACGCCGTAAACAATCATCGAAAGGACAAAAAGCCAGACTCCGCCTTCGGGGTCACCCAAACCGAAGAATCCGAAGCGGCAAACCCATGCCAGCATCGAAATCAGCATCACCTTTTTAATACCTAACCGCTTCAAAAAGAATGGTATAAGAAGAATACAAAGCGTTTCGGAAACCTGCGAGAGCGAACTCAACATTATGTTGTGGCGAACTGCGAAGGCGTCTGCATAGTCGGGATTTTGACCGAAGTCGCTCATAAAAGTGCCCGCAAAACCGAACGTCACCTGAAGGCACATTCCGAGCATAAACGAGAAGATGAAGAACTGCCGCATCTGACGGTTGCCGAAGAGCGTGAACGCCCGCAGCCCAAGCGCTTCAACTATCGACGCCGAGCGTTTGCCGCCGCTTGTGGGGCAGTTTGGCAGCGTGAAGGCATAAATGGCCAGCACAAGCGACCACGCTGCCGAAATGAACAACTGACGGTAATCTTCCTTAAAATCAGTCAAATCGACAATCCACATCGACACAATGAAACCGATGGTGCCAAAAACACGGATTGGTGGATAGGCGCTCATTGTGTCCAGCCCGCCGCGCTCCAACGCATTGTACGACACCGAGATACCCAGTGCTACAGTCGGCATGAAGAATGCCACGCTGGCGGCATAGAACGGGAAAATCTGCGCAAAAGTGACATCGGCACCATTTCTCATTCCCATCAATCCTGCCAAAGCCATAAAGATTGCGGCCAGTCCCTGACACATTCCGAGCAGGCGTTGGGCAGGAATCCATTTGTCGGCCACAATGCCCATCAGAGCAGGCATAAAGAGCGACACAATGCCCTGCACGGCGAAAAATGCGCCAATGCTTGTGCCCATCCCGATATTGCCCAAATAGATGCCAAGCGAACTCAAATATGCGCCCCAAACGGCGTATATCATCAGGTTCATTGCAACGAGTCGAATCTTTAAACCTAAATTATTCATCTTGTAATGTTTTTATGCGTTTATCTTAAGCAATGGTTTAATTCTTTTGGCAGTTGTCGCCAGCGTTTTTGCCAGCGTTTGCCGAAGGTTGCTGCGGGGCACTTGCTGGGCGTTTCGGCCTGTATTTGCCAAGTTTCTTCGCCTTCTCCCAAGCGGCTTTTTTGGCTTCATACTCTTCGTAGTGCCGCTCTAAATAATTGTCTGCCATAGTGTTATTGTCATATTAAAACAGACTGTCTGCGTTTTTCAAGTGTCTGCAAACAACTGATGCTTACAAATTTAATAGTTGACTCGTATGCTCAACCGCCGATTCGTTATTTTTTATCAACGGATTGGGCAAAAAAAAGGCTTCACCCCCATTCTGGTTGCAAAGCCTTTGATATATAGCAACTTGCCGATTGTTAGCAGCAGCCGCTGCATCCGCCTTCCTTGCCTTTGTCGCCGCAGTTGCAACCGCCACCGCAGCCACCGCCGCAGTTGCGCTCAAGTTCGGCCATTGTGGGATTGCGCACTTCAATAACCTTGCCTTTAAAGTGCAAATCGGCACCTGCAAGCGGGTGGTTGAAATCCATTTTCACCGCTTCGGCAGTCGACGACACAACAACGCCGTGCAGACGGTTGCCGTGAGCGTCCATCATTGGAATGGTGTTGCCAACGGTTATCAGTTCCTTGTTCACCTTGCCGCTTTCATCCTGAAAAACATTGATTGGCACATCGACAATGGCTTCTTCAGTAACCTGGCCGTAAGCCTGGTCGGCGGTCAGCACAAAGTCGAACAGAGAGCCGTTCTCAAGGCCGTCGAGATTCTTCTCGAAATGCGGCAGCATCATGCCCGCACCGAACAGGAATGTCAGCGGATGGTCTTTCTCGCACACTTCTATCAGTTTTGCGTCAGCATCGTCATACTTCAGTTCGTATGTCACTGACACCATTTTTCCGTTCTCAATTTTCATTTTATTACGTTTTAAATTCGATGGCAAAGGAAATAAGATTTTCCGAAAAACAGCACATCAGTCAGTCGTTGCTGTTCCTGAAAAAACTGAAATTCACCGCGCCATAGTGCTTGTGCATGAAGAATTGCGGCATCTGGTCGAACTTGTTCTTCTCGGAATGTTCCATAATGAACAGCCCGTCATCGGCCAGAATCTGACTGTCAATCACCATTTGGGGAATTTCGGGCAACTGCGGTAAATCATACGGTGGGTCGGCAAAGATGATGTCGTATTTTTCGCCACAAGCAGGCACAAATTTCAGCACATTGGCGCGAATCACCTTCAGCCCCTTCATATTCAAGTCGGCAGCCGTCTTGCGGATAAAACCGAAATGATTGTAATTCAGTTCGATGCAAGTAATATCTGTGCAGCCGCGCGATGCGAACTCATACGATATTCCGCCCGTTCCACCAAAAAGGTCGAGCACCTTAATCGATTCAAAATCAATCGTATTCTCAAGAATATTGAAAAGGCTCTCTTTGGCAAGGTCGGTGGTTGGTCGTGCCTTGAAGTTCGACGGCGGCGTAATGAGCCGATGCTTGTATTGTCCGCTGATTATCCGCATTGGTAAAGGTTTATCATGTTTGTGAAATAGTGCGACGGAATGTCGTTGAAGCCGTAGGCGTACTCAAAATGCGACGGCATGGCAAAATAGCCGATATTCCGCACGTATTCCTTCATCGATTCCAATATCGGGCTGTTGGCTGGCAGAATGCCGCAAACATTTACAGGAACGGTCGTAGGCGGCAACCGAAGGCTGTCAATGGCGTTCAGGAAGAAATAGTTGAAATCGTCGGTCGATTTGTAACTGAACGTGTTGTAAAGCGCGATTTCGCCGTTGTCGACAAGCACAAAGTCGAAAAACGCAGGCATCAGGTTGATGTACACGCGTTTGTCGCCGCTGTCGAGTTTGCCGCGCAGTGTCAGGTCTTCAATCATCGGCACCGACTGGTGGTAGAACCGCACCGACTCGAACCGAGCGCGGAAAATGTCGGCCAGCACCGTTGGGATGCTGAAAACCACATACGACGAGTTGCCGAAAATATAGTTCGACATCAACTCATGGCCGCGCTGCAGTTCCTGATTGAAACGGAACCAAACATCTTTTTCGTTTTCGGCAAAAAAGGCGGCTGGCACAAATGTGTAGTCTGTTGTGGCAAAGAGAAGTTTCACATGGCTGAAGCGGCATTGCAGCAACGGCTCGCTGTCTAAAATGGCATCAATCTGCTTGGCGAGCGTGCGGAACGACGTCACCCTATTGAACTGATAATGAGCCAATGCCACATATTTGTTCCGTTCACGGTCGAGCACGGAAAACGAAAATCCCTTCAGGAAAACCTGAAGGGACAGATGGTATTTGTCGACATTGACGTAGTCGAACGATTTGTCTATGAAATGAATGTTCTGCAACAAATCTGTATGGTTTTTATTCCCAGTTTCCAGCGCCGTTGTTGACTTCGGTAATCGAACCAACCTTCAGGCCTTTGTAGTCGAGACCATCGTTAAGATTGATAATCTCTTGCTCGTCAAGACCTTTCAAGATGTATTTCGATGGTGCCGATGCTTCAAACACCTTCACCTTCAGTTTCGATTGAGTCTCGATAACACCTTTCTTCAAAGTGAACTCACGACCGCCCGAATAAGGGATAATGCGCAGTGAATCAATTTTGTAGTTTGCAGGATAGAGAGAGTCGAGCACCGAAACCTTAGTGGTGTCACGGATAATCATACCCTTCTGAATGGCTTCTTTTTCAGATATTTGGCCCAGCAAATCTTCAGGAATCTCACCAATTCTACGAACGATTGAGAACTCGCCAGTCTTTACAAAGTCAATCAAAGTGTCGAAACTTGCGGTGTAATCGCCATTCACTTCCTTGAAGGCGCCTTCAGCCGTTCTGATGTCTTTCAACTTTTGAATGGTCTCAGCGTAGCGTTTTTGCTGTTCTTTCTGAAATTCAATTGGTTTGACAATGCTTTGAACTGTGGCATAAGCCAGATAAACAATCAATCCTGCTAACAATACGTGGATAAGTGCTTTCATTACAATATAAATGTTTAATTATTAACTATTAGAAGCAAAACCGCAAAACCTTTCGGCGCAAGCCCCGACCGCAATGCATGCTCTGCAAACGAGTGCAAATATAAAGGTTTTTCCAAAAGTTAGCCGATTGTGTCAGTTTTTCGACAGAAAATTTTTTCTCTTGCCAAATCCGTTTGTTTTATTTTAGTTCGTGGCCATGATTCAGAGTGTTTCGGAACGGATAAAAGACGCCTTGGGCTACATGCCGACAATCGACCAGCAAGAGTTGATTTCGCGCATCAGCACGTTCATCGGCAACTATTTCTCGCCCGACCACCGCGACGACACACTTATAATAAAAGGATACGCGGGAACGGGAAAAACATCGATGGTGGCGGCTCTTGTCAAGATTCTGCCGAAAATCGGACTGAAAGCCGTTCTGCTCGCCCCCACGGGCCGCGCAGCCAAAGTGCTGGCAGGATATTCGGGCCATCAGGCGTTTACAATCCACAAAAAAATCTACCGCCAGAAATCGGCCACAGCCAACGGATTGGGCAGTTTTGCTCTCGACAACAACAAGCACCAGCGCACCATATTTATAGTTGACGAAGCGTCGATGATTTCAAACGACCAGTCGGAAAACTCCATTTTCGGCAGCGGCCGCCTGCTCGACGACCTTTTCGAGTATGTCTATCGCGGCGAGATGTGCAAACTGATTCTTGTAGGCGACACCGCGCAGTTGCCACCCGTTGGACTTGCCATCAGCCCTGCGCTCGACGCGAAAGTGATTGGCGAGATGGGATTCAACGTCAGCGAATTTGAGATGAAGCAAGTGGTGCGACAGACGCGCGAATCGGGCATTCTGCACAACGCCACGCTCTTGCGCCAGTCGCTTGCCGAGAACCTACAAGGCTATCCGCCCCTGACAACCACAGGCTTTGCCGATGTGCGGCGAATCACAGGCGGCGAACTGATTGAAGAGATTGAGAACTGCTACGATGAGTTCGGCATCGGCAACACCATGGTGCTCTGCCGCTCGAACAAACGCGCAAACAAGTACAACGAAGGCATCCGCCGCACCATCTTGTACCGCGACGAAGAGATTTCAAAAGGCGACCTGCTGATGGTGGTAAAGAACAACTACTTCTGGTTGGGCGATGAAGAAAAGGAAACGACGCCCTTCATCGCCAACGGCGACATTGCCGAGATAACACGCATCGGCAAATACCGCGAACTCTACGGATTCCGCTTTGCCGACGTTGACTTGCGGCTGGTGGACTATCCCGAAATCGAGATTCAGACAAAGATTATGCTCGACACGCTCACGTCGGAATCGCCATCGCTAACGTGGGACGAGAACCAGCGGCTGTTTGAAGCTGTGATGGCAGATTACGCTGAAATTGGCAACAAGCGCGAGCGAGTGAAAAAGGTAAAAGAGAACCCCTACTTCAACGCCCTGCAGGTGAAATTCAGTTACGCCATCACCTGCCATAAGGCGCAGGGCGGCCAGTGGCAGGCCGTTTTCATCGACCAGGGCTGGCTCACCGACGACATGCTCAACACCGAGTTCCTGCGCTGGCTCTACACAGCCTTCACTCGCCCGACGGTTCGGCTATATCTTGTCAATTTTAAAGATGAGTTTTTCAAGTAATCAAAAAAAAAGAGTGTTTTTTTATTTCGCCATTAAAATTATTGGCCTATATTTGCAGTCACTTTTGAAGGATAATTTAATTTGTTGATTATAAAATATTTTTAACATGACAAAAGCAGATATCGTTAGCGAAATCGCTAAAAACACTGGCATTGAAAAGGTAGCAACCTTGAAAATTGTTGAGGCAATGATGGACAGCATCAAGAACTCAATTGAGAAGGGTGACAATGTTTACCTGAGAGGTTTTGGCAGTTTTATCACTAAGAAAAGAGCGAAAAAAACCGCCCGTAACATCACAAAGAACACTTCATTGGTCATTCCGGAACACTTTATTCCGGCATTTAAGCCAGCAAAGACTTTCATGGTTAAAGTAAGAGACAACGTAAAAAAATAATTTTTAAACGATACGATTATGCCAAACGGAAAGAAACACAAAAGGCACAAAATGGCTACGCACAAGCGTAAAAAACGCCTTCGCAAGAATCGTCATAAGAAGAAATAATCTCTTTTAGATGAAATCGACAATAAACCTTCAGAGCATGCTCTTAAGGTTTATTGTTTTATAGGTGATTCCTAAAGTCTCGCCTATCAGCGTTTCCATAAAAAAATAACACAGAGCCATTGGTGACTGTGATGTTTTTATTTCAGTTGCTGCCGTCAATCCGAACAGCGGCATTGATTATGGACGCATCGGATGGTTTCTTCACCTGTCACACGTGAAAAAACGCACCATCAAAGGCATGTAGCCGCAATTATTTGATAGTCATACTAAATGCTCGTATTGTGAACAAGGAATTGGTGATTAGTGCAACCCCGTCAGAGGTTGTGATTGCTCTTGTTGAAGATAAGACACTGGTTGAACTTAACCGCGAAAAAACAAATACCAGTTTTTCGGTTGGTGACATTTACCTTGGCAAAGTGAAGAAAATAATGTCGGGGTTGAATGCCGCATTTGTCGATGTCGGATACGAGAAAGACGCTTTTCTGCACTATCTCGACCTGGGACCACAATTCCGTTCAATAAACAAGTTCGTGCAAAGCAATCTTGAGCGCAAGAACCCGCTTACGTCAATCAGCAACTTCGACATGGAAGAAGATATTGACAAGCACGGGAAAATCAGTCAGGTGCTTCGCGACGGGCAAACCATTCTGGTGCAGATTGCCAAAGAACCCATCTCGACCAAAGGTCCGCGCCTGACATCGGAAATATCGATTGCCGGACGCAATCTGGTGCTCATCCCCTTCTCTGACAAGGTTTCGGTGTCACAAAAAATACAGTCGCAGGCCGAACGCGACCGGTTGCGCAAGATGATTCAGAGCGTGAAACCGAAGAATTTCGGCGTTATTGTGCGCACTGTGGCCGAAAACAGCAGCCTGGCCGACCTTGATGCCGAAATGCGCGAACTGATGGACAAATGGAATGCCGCTTTCAAGAACATCAAAAGCCAGCCGCCAAAACTGCTCATCGGCGAACTCGACCGCACCACAGCCATGCTGCGCGATATGTTCACACCCGAATACAACAGCATCTATGTGAACAATGCCAAATTGTACGAAGAGACAAAGGAATATATCCGCAACATTGCGCCCGACTGCGAAAAGATTGTGAAACTCTATGACGGCGCGCAGCCGATTTTTGAGCATTTCGGACTTGAGAAGCAGATAAAATCACTGTTCGGCAAAACCGTTGCGATGCAGAAAGGCGCATATCTGGTAATCGAACGCACTGAAGCACTGCACGTTATAGATGTCAACTCGGGCAACCGCACGCAGAACAACACCAATCAGGAAGAGAATGCCATTGACGTGAACATGGTGGCTGCCGCCGAAATTGCACGCCAATTGCGTCTGCGCGATATGGGCGGCATCATTGTCATCGACTTCATCGACATGCACACGGCAGAGAACCGCAACAAACTGTACGAGTACATGAAAGAGTGCATGCAGAACGACCGCGCCCGCCATCATGTGCTGCCGCTCAGCAAGTTCGGTCTGATGCAGATTACGCGTCAAAGGGTTCGGCCCGAGACTACCGTGCGCACGCTTGAAAAATGCCCATCGTGCAACGGCACAGGCGAAGTCACCCCCACTTTCCTGCTGATTGACGAACTAGAGAACATTATCTGCTGGGGACTTAAAGCATACAAGAACAAGCGAATAAAACTGGTTGTCCATCCGTTTATTGCCGCATATCTCAACAAGGGACTGTTCTCAATCAAGCGCCGCTGGAAATGGAAATACCTGCACCGCCTGAAGGTTGTTGCCACAAGTTCGCACGCATTCCTTGAATACGCGTTCCTTGACAAGGACAACGAGAAAATCTACCTTTAGAATTCTGCCGGCAACAAACTGCCGTATCAGCCTAAGTATTTTTCAAGAAGCGCCAGCATCTTGTTAACCTTTATTGGCTTGGCTATAAAGTCGTTGCAGCCGGCGTTGATGGCTTTCACCACATCAGCATACATTGCATAGGCCGTTTGAGCGATAATCGGCACCTTAGTGTTGAATGTGCGAATCTGCTGGGCTACGGAATACCCGTCGATGTCTGGCAATTGTATATCCATCAGAATCAAGTCGATATCGGGATTGGCACGAACATAGTCGATGGCACTCTGCCCGTCGACCGAACGCGAAAGCCGCACCGCACCTTGCAGTTTCAGCATTGCTTCAATCAGGATGTAATTGGCATCGGTGTCTTCAACAACATGAATTTTCTTTCTGCCCCACTTGCTGTTTTTGGTGTCAGGTTTAACATTAGGCTGCATGACCCCAATCGGATGTGTAAAGAAGAACTGCGCACCTTCGCCTTCTGAATAGCACCAGATGCGGCCTTTCAAATGCTCGACACACTTGCGGGCAGTGCTCAATCCCAGTCCTGAGTGCCCTTCCTTGCCTATGGTGCAGAACGGCTCAAAGATTTTTTCATGCAAATCGGGGGTGATTCCGCGACCGTTGTCTTTCATAAAGAAAACTATCTCGTTGTTATCCGACGAACCAAATCCGAGATGAATGTCGGTAACACCTTCTGACTCAATGGCATTATCGAGCAAACTGTTGAAAATGGTGGTCAGGATATGCGGGTCTGTGTAAATTTTCACGGTATCGTCAGGAAAATCGAGACTGAGTTTTATGCCGTGTTCCGCCAATTCGTTCAGTTTCTTGAGTTGGTAATCAGTCAGCATTTGAATGACATCGACAGTTGTCCGCTCGAGTTTCAGAAGGCGTGCGCCGATGCCGGTCCACTCTGCAATGCGGGTTATTGACGTGAACAGACTGGTGTTTTTCAGTTCTGGGCAGGTTTCTATCAACTTCACCCCCAACAGTTTGATATTGGCAGCGATGCTGCTGTTGCTCTCAATGAGCCGCCGCTTCTCGTTGTTGAGTTCAACTTCGTACTCTTTAATCTGCGTGATGTCGCGCGATACGTTGAGCACGGTGTTCACCGAGCCGTCGTTCGACATTTCGGGCACCATGCTGGCTTGAAAAATATGTTGCTTGCCTTCGACATTCATCCGGAACTCAAACTTGAGTTTGCGCCCGGTACGGAACACTTCAAGGTGCATCTCTTCAATGAATGAAGCCATATTCGGGTCGAGTTCGACATCCATTGTGTTATGACCGATGAATTTCTCGACGGGGATTTTGGTAATTTCACCCACAGCACGATTAACATAGGCATATGTCAGATTACGGTTGTAGCGCGTAATCATATCGGGGCTGTTGTCGGCCAGCATACGGAACTCTTCCTGGCTCTTGATGAGCGCACGCTCGGTGAGTTTCTGCGCTGTGATGTCGGTAATCACATTGTACGATATGGTGTCGCCGGTCTGCGTTTGGGTCAGATTGAAAACGCACTTGATGTACTTTTCCTGCCCTGTCCGATTGACAATCCACACTTCGGCGGTAAAGAAATTCGGATTGTTTTTCCGTTGTTCTTCAACAAGTTTGGATATGCGCTCGCGCTCGAAATCGCAGATGAGCGACAGCGGCGACGCCGATTTGAGTTGTTCTTTGCTGAATCCGGTTATTTTGGTGCTTGCCGTGTTGGCGAACATCAGTTTGCCGTTCTCATAAATCATTATGCCGTCGGTGATGTTCTCGGCCATCATAAGGAAACGGAACTCGCTGTGGCGCAATGCTGTCAGAATTTTCGACAGATTGCCCATATTCTGCTGAAAAGCCGTCAGATAGGTCTGACCATCGGCTGTTCGCATTTTGTATAGCGTGATTTCCGATGAAATTACAGGCTCAATGAGTGGCACAAGTTGGGTAACATAGGTAACACCTTCCGGTCCGATTTCTGAATCTATATATTGCTGAATATCAGCGTCAGACTTAAATAAGCCAATTTCTAACGGCGATAGCGAATGGTAGCCGTCGTCAGTGCATTTAAGCAATTCGCACGCGCTGCGATTTATTCTGTGAAACGTCAGATTGCTGCCATCGACTTTTATTACAAAAATCGGCTGCGGACTGCGTACAAACCAATTGTTACAGTCGATGGCATTGTTTATGTCAAACCGAATGTCTTCCATACTCGAAAAGTGAAACCTAAATATATTGCTTTTTTCGTTACTTGTCACAATTATCTTTTGTTATTTTCGCCAACCGCGTAAAAAGCGCAAAAACTATGTTGCAACGATTATTGTCAATAGCGAAATACTATCTTTTCTGGATTGCTTTTTTTGTGGTAATCCGCTTGTTTTTTGTCATTTACAACATCAGACTCACATCGGGGCTCGACTTTGGCACTGTTTTGGGAACGTTCGGCCACGGGCTAAAGCTCGACTTGTCGATGGGCGGCTACCTGGTTGGGGTTATGCTTCTTGTGATGATGCTGACCTTCTGGTGTAAGGGCCGCGTGACGGCTGCCATTGTGAATCCGGTGACTGTCGGGTTTATTGTTGCTTTCTCAATCATTGGCATCTGCGATTGCGAACTCTACCGCAACTGGGGCTTCCGCATGGACTGCACGGTTCTCGCCTACCTGAAAACACCCAAAGAAGCCGCTGCATCAACGCCGGTTTGGCTCACGGTGCTTTTTGTGGTGTGGATTGCCGCGTTTGCTTGGGGCTGCATCAAACTGTATTTCAAATTTATAGGCAGACCAATGCGCCAACTTGAGCCCGCACGGTGGTATACACTGCCGGCTCTGCTCTTTTTGTCGGCATTGTGCGTGATTCCAATCCGCGGCGGCGTTGGCATCGCACCCATCCGCACCGGAACAGTCTATTTCAGCAACCATCCCTACGCCAACCACGCTGCAGTGAACGTGCAATGGAATTTCTGCAACTCGCTGCGCTACATCGACAACGCCCGCACACCGAATTTTATGCCGCAGGCCAAAGCCGACAGCATCGTGGCACAAATGACCGCAAGCCATAGTCAGCATATTAATCTGCTGAAAACCAACCGACCCAACATTCTAATAATGGTTATGGAAAGTTTCACGGCAAAGGCTGTGGGCTGCGTTGGCGGAATGAAAGGTGTCACGCCGAACCTCGACAGTTTGGCGCGTACAGGCGTCCTATTCAGCAACTGTTACGCCAACGGCGACCGGTCCGACAAGGGTCTCATCTGCATCTTTAGCGGATATCCGGCACAACCCACCACATCAATCGTTAAACTGACCGACAAGGCAAAGAAACTGCCACACCTGAGCCATAAAATGCACGCAGAAGGCTATTCGTCGTCGTTCTACTACGGCGGCGACATCGATTTTGCGAACCTTAAATCGTACTTTATCACAGGCGATTACGGTCGATTGGTGACGATGGAAGAATTCAGCCGCCACGATATGAACTCGAAATGGGGTGCGCACGACCACGTGGTGCTCAAACGTTGGTTTGACGACATTTGCGCAATGCAACCACCTTTTTACAGCGCGCTTTTCACACTGAGCAGCCACGAGCCGTTTGAAGTGCCGCACACAAGCCGCTTCACAGGTACCAACGAAGAGAGCATGTTTCTGAACTCAATGCATTACACCGACAGTTGCATTGGCGATTTTGTACGCCGTGCATCGGCCGAGCCCTGGTGGGACAACACTCTGCTCGTTCTGGTTGCCGATCACGGAAGCCGTCATCCAGGCAGGTCAGCGGCGCATGAGCCCGAAAAATTCCACATTCCAATGATTTGGCTTGGCGGTGCTCTTAACACTACCGGAATTACCATTGATAAATATTTGTGTCAATGTGATATACCATTGTTACTTTGCAATCAACTTCAAGTGGATGGCAGTGATTTTACCTTCAGCAAAGACATTTTAAGTGGCGGCCAATCCTGGGGATTTTACGCATACAACAACGGACTTGGTTTTGTTACTGATAATGAGAAATTTATATATGATATCACTTCACAAAAATTGCTAAAAACAGATATTAGCCACTTATATGAATCACACATCCCGATTACGACACTTTACTGCACACTTGCGAAAAATGACACAATCAAATATTTGAATATAAATAAATTACCACAAATCCTACATCAACAATTAGGCGTTGACAGTAGTAGTAGTTTTGCTTTCAGCACTGACACACAGTGGGGAAATCTTCTGTTCGAGATTTATTTATACAGAAAAGGATTTGCGTTTTTTGCTGATAGTGAAAAGTATATACACGTAGAAGCAAAGCCGGAACCGACAAAAAATGATATAAGCGAAACCGCCATTATGCAAAGTCAGGCTTTTTTGCAAACTTTGCTGCACGATTTCAATCGGAAATAGTATGATTGAGAAGAACAACCGAAAGGTCATAAGTGCTTGGTGCTCATACGACATAGCCAACTCTGTCTATAGCCTGATTGTTGCGTCGGCGCTGTTCCCCATTTATTATGAGCGGGTTACAATGGCCGCTTTCAGCGACGGAATAGTCAGCATTTTCGACCAAAGCATAAAAAACACTGTGCTCTACGACTACTCGATTGCCATCGGATACGCCTTCATAATACTCATAACGCCCTTATTATCAGGTATTGCCGATATGGGAGGTTTCCGCAAGCGTTTTATGGTGATGTTCACCGTGATTGGCGCGGCGGCATGCTCAGGGCTATATTTTTTCACTGGCGGCAACATCGGCTTCGGCTTGATTATGACCATTTTAGCCGTGATTGGCTGGGCCGGTGCAACAGTTTATTACAACTCGTTTCTACCGATAATCGCCACCCCACGCCTGCATAACATTGTGAGCGCAAAAGGTTTTGCGTGGGGGTATCTAGGCAGTATGATTCTGTTCATTTTCAGCATTATAATAATCTACACATGGCAGTTTTGGGGCTTTGGCAGCGAAGAAGCCGCCTATCGCTTCTCGTTCCTGACAGTGGGCATCTGGTGGATTGGCATTGCGATGTTCTCGTTCCGCTATCTGACTGAATTTAAGGCGAAAGAGAAATTCAACACCGGGCTACTCTCAAAAGGCTTCAAAGAGATTGCCGATGTGGCCAAAAACCTTTTCCGCCAGCAGGTTATGAACCTTTTCCTGGTGTCGTTTCTGTTCCTGAGTATGGGAGTGCAGACCATTTTGCTTGTGGCGGCTCTGTTTGGCAGCGCCGAACTGCACATCGGCACCATCGACCTGATTGTGGTTATTCTGCTCATCCAACTGCTTGCGATGTTCGGCTCAATTGTATTTGCAAGAGTATCAAACCGTTTCGGCAACTTTACATCGCTTTTGGTGATGCTTGCCATCTGGATTGTCATCTGCGTGTCAGGATATTTCATCCAGAACGCCGTGCAGTTCTACATTTTGGCCACATTCCTGGGCTTTGTGATGGGCGGCATCCAGTCGCAAGCGCGCTCAACCTACGCAATGCTCATCCCCGCCGACACCACCGACACCGCTTCGTACTTCACTTTCTACGACATCACAGAGAAAATCGGCATTGTCATCGGAATGTTCGGCTTTGGCTTTATCGAGCAGATTTCCGGCTCGATGCGCAACAGCGTGGCTCTTCTCTCCGTCTTCTTTATGATTGCCTTTGCTACAATGGCTCTTGCCGCCACCAAACGCAAACTGATGGCGGACAGTTTTGAGTAGGATTACACTGTATTTAGCTGTAATACACGCTAATTGGAGCGCAAATGAATCTCACAACATCATTGTGATCAAATATTCAGTTCAAAGGTCTTCACGCCGGATTCCGACGCGGTTTCGCTGAAACCCACGCGACGCAAATAACGTGTGTGATAAGCGGACCCGGATAGTGCTATTATCCTTTTGATTCCGTGCTCTTTAAAAATATCACGATTTGTGTTGAACAAGAAATTGCCCACCTTAAAATCGCGGTACATTGGAATCACATAATCGAGTTCAACAAGCAGAGTGCCGTCACCCATATCGCTAGCCAGAAAAATGCCGGCAATGTTCATATTGCGCACAATAACATACGAGCAGACATACATCCGTTTATCCAACTTGAATTCCGGGAAAAACCGCTCAATATCAGACTTATAATGATTGATAAACGGCTCGACAAGACTATCATCAGTTTTGATTGACAGCAGTTTGAAAGTATGTTTCGAGAACAGATTCCGGCTGATGTGCACAATGTTGACACAAGCAATGGCGGCATTCATCAAGGCTACCGGATAAGAACCGATTCGCAGTCCGTAAATGATATAAAGAATGCAACCTATCGTGTTCAGAATGCGCAACTTAATAACCGACGTCATAATCATGGCCAGCAACAGCAATGCCGATGCCACATAGCCGATAATCTCAACATTACTCATAATACTTCTTCGTTTTTATTTGATTCCGGCTCAACATTGGACACGTCGGTCTTTTTGCTAGTAACCGATATGCTCTCGAGTTTTGGTATCGGCCTGAAGAATACGCGATAGAACCGACTGATGAACCGTGTACGGATGAGGGGTATCAATATTGATGTTGTCAAGATGCTGACAAACACCACATTATACACAATTATCTGTATTTCAGCGCCTTCAGGAATGCCATATTGCAACGGCAGACCAGCCAAAACGGCAGCAGCCAAGCCTTTGGGCACCATAGCCGACATAATCGATTTGTCATCCCAAGTGATGTCGGTGTCACGCACCAGGAAACGTGTTGATACAAGTCTTGCAAGGTATATGGCCCCTACCAGCGCCGCCGCAATAATGAAGAAGTACGATGACTCAAACGGGATGGCCATTCCCAGATATACAAAGAAGTAGATTTTCAGCAAGAACACTATCTCACTATACAACTTACGCTCAAGTTCGGTGATAATACCGTCGGGCAGTTTGCTTTTTATCTTCTCTGGCAAAGGAATCTTACTATAGTTGCCCATAACAATGCCGAAAGCCAGAGCCGTGATTGCACCGCTGAATCCGAAATATTCAGCCAAGCCATAAACGATGAACATAAACGCGAAGGTGGTGAACTGTGTGTTTGGGAACGTCTTTATCCAGTTCATCAGCCGCAACCAAATATAGCCTGCACCAACACCCAAAGCCGATGCCAGCACCAACGATGAAATGAGAGAACCTGCAATTTTGCCAATCTCCACCATACCCGTCGAATAGCTACTTAAAAAGCTGATTGCAAACACGATACACAACACATCGGTCAGAGCTGATTCCAGAACCAGAATAGTGCTTGGTTTGTCGCTCATACGCAACAATCGCACCATTGGCAGCACCACCGCCGACGATGTGCCACCCAGAATGAATCCGGTGATGAACGACAGCAGCCACGAATAATGCAGCATATAGTGCAGCAGCAGCCCCACAATAATGGCTGTTATGAAGAAGAAGCTGATAGTCAGTTTCGATGCCGTGCGCATCGAGCCACCAATGCTCGAAAGCTCCATATTGAGTCCGCCTTCGAAAAGAATGATGATAAGTGCGACACTAGTGAGCACCTGCCCTAACATTCCAAGACTGTCGATAGATGCCAGCTTGAAAACAGGCCCGATAAGTATGCCGACAAAAATCAAAATGAGCACATCGGGAATGCGCGTCTTTTGGTAGAGTATTGTCAGATAGTGCGAAAAAAAGTAAAGCAGGCCGATGCAGATAATGGTTATTTCCATAATAATCAGTTTTTTATAGTTACATCAAATGCCAGATAACCTTGCGGCCATTCACAGCACCAAAAGTTTCAATAAAATTATAAAATCAATCAATAATCAAAACTTTTCGCCCCTTATTTTCATTATTGAATGTGACAAAAAGAAAAGGCGCCCGAAAGCGCCATCTCAATATAATGTTAAAGTTGTGATGCTTACTCCCAACCAAACTTATAAACCAGCGTCTGACGGTAAACTTCACCGGGGCGCAGAACAGCCGATGGGAACATCGGTTTGTTTGGTGCGTCGGGAATGCCCTGCGGCTCAAGTGCCACTGCGCAGTATGAGCAGAACGGAATGCCGCCCTTGCCTGTCTGCGAGCTGTTGAAGTGCATTGCAGTGTAAACCTGCAAGCCAGGCTGTGTTGAGTAAACTTCAACCCAACGGCCCGACTCGGGGTCGGTTACGCGGCCGCAAAAGCCCATCTCGCCTGCCGGCTTGTCGATAATCCAGTTGTGGTCAAAGCCCTTGAACAACTGAATCTGCTCGTAAGGAGTGTTAATGGCATCGCCGATTTTCACCGGTTTGCGAAGGTCCATCGGGGTTCCTTCAACATTGCGGATTTCACCCGAAGGCACGCCGTCGGCAATTGGCGTAAACTGCTTGGCGTTCACCTCAATCTGATGGCCAAACACTGGACCACTACCCGCTCCGCGCATATTCAGATACGGGTGGCTTGTAAGGTTGATGACGGTCGGTTTGTCGGTTGTGGCCTCAAAATCGATGATGAACTCATTGTCATCGCTGAGCGAATAGGTAGCCTTAACGTCAAGATTGCCAGGATAATTCTCGTCACCATCGGGGCTGTGAAGAGTCAGCTCATAGGCTCCGGCACGACCGGTGATTTTGGTCTCCTTCACATTCCAATCGCGGCTGTTGAAGCCTGTCGGGCCGCCGTGCAGATGGTTCTGACCGTCGTTCAGTGCAAGCTGGTACTCCTTGCCGTCGAGAACGAAATGTCCTTTGGCAATGCGGTTGGCAAAGCGTCCGCAGATGGCGCCAATGTAAGCGTCGCCGTCGATGGCTTCCTGAACGGTGTCGTAACCAATCATCACGTCAACCTTCTTGCCCGGGTTCTGCGTGTCAGGCAATTTCACCGAAATAACCTTCGCTCCTCGCGGCATAAATTCAATTGTCAAACCATTTTTGTTCGACAACTGGTATGTTTTTGTCTCACTCATTTTTGTGTCGTTTTTTGTTTTTTAATCGTTGGCAAGATATAAATAAGTTCCGCATAAAACACGATTCATGAGCCAAACTTCACAGAAATATGAGTTGCAAGCTTTTGGCTTGTTTATTGCTGAATTTGTATTCAGTAACAACTAATTCATCTGGGGGCTTCCAATCAAATCTAATAGATTTACACTTTGTTACAAGGGAATGTGATCTTGTTCGGCGCAGACGCTCCAGGCAAATAAATTGTTAAATACCAATAAATTACCATTCAAAAACAAATAACATTTTTCTATTCAAAAGTTTGGAAACAACGAGGTAATGTTTATTTTTGAAAAAGGAAATTCGTGAAATTATGCTAACGGACTTCGCAAAAGTCACGAAAATGAAAAAATAGAAGTCCCCCATTATAATGTCAAAAAAGTTAATTATGAAGCAGTTTGGTATATGCAGAACAACACTCATGTCACTGCTGATTGCGTTGTATGCAGTTAGTGCGCGAGCCGCTCAAAAATCAATAGCTGATACAATTACAGTGCAAGAGTTGGAAAAGTTAATTTCCAAGGATACTATAGTGGATCTTGGTCTTAGCGTCAATTGGTCGAACATTAATATCGGAGCTAAAGATATTTGTGATAATGGCGACTATTTTGCTTGGGGTGAGACCGAACCCAAAACTTTTTTTGCTAAGGAGAATTCAAAGACATATCTACGGAATACTTACGAACTTAAGCAAGATGGCATTATTAATGAAAATGGAGAATTGATGCCGGGCTATGATGCCGCAACGGTACAATGGGGCACCAAATATAGAATGCCCAATTTAGAAGAGGTAAACGAGTTGTTCTCTTCGTGCGAAATCAAAGGTTATATAGTGAAAACGGAAGGGAAAGAACTAGTTTATGGTGTGATGTTTGAAAGTCCCAAAACTAAAGCTAGAATTTTCTTCCCATTTCCTGGCGTCTACAAAGCTAATGATATAGCCAAATACGACCCTGATAATGATTCTCATCCTAATGCTGGCGCTTGTTGGGCTTCTTCTATATATAGTCAGGGCGCAGCAGATCTTGCGTCGAATATTATTTTTACGACAGGTTGGTATTTTTATAGGTATGTTGGGCTTCCAATCAGGCCTGTTATGGATAAACCTATAGATGTTAATGCCGATATTTGGGAGTCTGCTATTGTTACTTCCGAAATGCTGCAAAAACAATTGGGAAAGGATAAAATCGTTGATATGGGCAACGGTGTCAAATGGACCAATTGTAATCTTGGAGCCAAATACGTATACGAAAATGGCGACTATTTTGCTTGGGGCGAAACTTCCACAAAAGAGCAATATACATGGAGTAATAGTGTTGTTGTGGCGAAAGATACTGCTGATTTGGCTAATAGCGGATTTGTTATAAGGGCTAAATCGATAGATGACTATGGTGTAGAGAGAACTGTTTATCATCTTTCTCCGACGAATGACGCTGCCACACAGCGACTTGGAGAAAACTACAAGACTCCTAATGTAGACGAGTTGGAATCGCTCCTTTATACCTGTACTTTCAAACGATTGAGGGTTAAGACACCCGAAGGATTAATAATCAAAGGTTATTTGCTGAAAAGCAGAAAAAATGGAAACATGCTGTTTTTTCCTATGGCTGGCAATGTTGTTGAAACTCCTAATTTTAAGGGTATTAGAGCTTTGTACTGGAGCTCGACAATGATAAACAATAAAAGTTTCTATTTAGATTTTTCTGATGAAATGTCGTTGACCAATCCGTATGTAGGATTGCCAATCAGAGCAATTGTGAAATAAAAGGGGCAAAACTCACATTGACGATTTAATCAAATTAGATTAAATTGATTTATAATTTGTTACAAACATTTTTACTTTTGATAATTCACTGATTTACTTTTTATGACCAAAAAACAGGAATGGGGATCAAAAAGTAGCATACAAAAAAGGAAATGTGGGCTTGCTCGATACAGATGACAATATCAATAAACTGAACAAAATTAAGATTTGGAATAAAATGAAACAGTACATATTGCTATTGTGGGTTGTTTTCTTCCCCATTTTATTGGTTGCGCAAACCACTCAATTTTCACAAAAAGAGCAAAATAAGATTCTAAAATTGTACACGAAAACGTTCAAGCACAACGAACCAGAATTGGAAAACATTGGAAATGAGTTGGATAACCTTATAGAAACATCAGGAATGATTGTTGAGAAAGATTTAGCCGAGCGCCTGTCAATTGATTCTATTCTCATCGACTCGATTAAAATAATAGATGATGCTTCCCCTATTGTGGTTTTAACATATAATTCTGATAACCAATTATATACCATAAATCTCAATGAAGAAGAAACTGATTCTTTCCCTGCTATGCATTTTTTCAATACAATATACTATGGTGGCGGAATTGAATCGGTTGTTAAAAGTTTATTGTTTGCATCTTCATTTTCAATACAAGACGCGTTGTATGATATTGAATATGAACTAATTCCACAAGACGATTCGTTAGTAATCAGCAACAGGTACATACAGAAGAAGCCCTGACGCAGCCGTTGTTTTTATCGATTAAATCAGCCACAACTTGTGTCATAATCGACAAAACATCGATATAAAAAACAACTTTACGTGTAGCACACATATACAAGGCGATGTTTTTTTCGTGCGAAAACATACTTTTACGGCGTTTAAACATCAGCATTTTGAAAAACATTCTTCTGACACTGACTGTTCTCCTGTTTCTGACAGCCGTTGCCCATGCGCAAAAACTGAGCGCTAAGGTGGATTTTGAGTGTCAGGGACAACCTTTGACAGAATTTCTCAACAAGGCCGAAGCTAAAAGCGACCTTCGGTTCTACTATAAAGACAATTGGGTAAACAGCATAATCATTCCCACAACAACCACAGGAAAAGAGATTAAAAAGGTTATTGACAATGCCATAGCAGCCTACGGCCTTACCTATATAATATTTCAGGAGCGCAACATCATCTTTATTCCGCAAGGTTTCACCGTGGATAACGACAAGCTGACAGAAGGCATGGTTGGCTACGTTAAGGTGATTGGAAATCTGATGGAAAAGGGCCGATATAAGGAGAACAAGGTTGAAGGCACTGTGCTCGAAGGAAAGACTGAGACACCGATTGCCGGCGCTGTTATTCAGGACAAGAAACACCATCTTGCCACCACTTCCGATGCCAACGGCCACTATGAACTGATGCTTCCTGCTGGGCAGACAGAGATTGAAGTATCGTTCATCGGCCTTGAAACTGAGATAGTTAAGATTGATGTGCTGAGTCCTGGCAAACTCGATATAGAACTAATGGAAGCGTCGATTGCCATTGAAGGTGTGACTGTTACGGCTGCCGGCGGCAAGAGTCAGGTGAACCGCACTCAGATGGGTGTGGAAGCCATGGATATGCAG
The DNA here is from genome assembly GCA_017557785.1 of Salinivirgaceae bacterium. Classification (GTDB taxonomy): domain Bacteria; phylum Bacteroidota; class Bacteroidia; order Bacteroidales; family SZUA-534; genus RUG13583. The sequence goes on along the minus strand of JAFYYA010000105.1, from coordinate 6,626 downwards.
ACAATCAAAAAGCTACCCGTGCTGATGGGCGAAGCAGACATCGTTCGCAGTATGACGCTTATGCCTGGTGTTCAGACTGCCGGTGAAATGTCGACGGGCTTCAACGTTCGTGGTGGTAACGTCGACCAGAACCTTGTGCTGCTCAACGAAGCGCCTGTTTACAGCACATCGCACATGTTCGGAATGTTCTCGACCTTCCTTCCGAGCGCCATCAGCGGCGTGGAGTTGTATAAAAGTTCGCAGCCGGCAAGCTATGGCAACCGCATATCGTCGGTCATGGATATAAGTTTGAAAAAGGCCGACACAACCAAATTCCACGGCAACGCGGGAATCGGTATTCTGAACAGCAATCTTTTCATTGAAGCGCCCATAAAGAATTTCTGCAGTTTTTACGTTGGCGGGCGCGCCACCTATTCAAATTGGATACTGCATAAGTCGCACAATGTCAACATAAAAAACAGCTCGACCGATTTTCATGACGTGATTGCTAAAGTCGATTTCAAGTTGGGCCGCAACCATCGTCTGGATATTTTCGGTTATGAGAGCGCCGACTATTTCAATTACAACAATATCAACGAGTTCGACTATTCATCGCTGATTGGAGGAATGAATTATCGCTGGCTTATTACCCACGCGTTGCAATTCAAACTTTCAGCTGCTTATTCCGATTATAAATCAACACTCTCCGATTTAAGTCAGGAATCGTTGGCCAGCAATGTGACCACGGGAATCAACCATATCCGCGGCAAAGCCGAAGTTCTGTACGACCTGCTAGACCACAATCTGAATTTCGGTATCGAAGCAAACCGGTTGGAAATCAATCCTGGAAAGATGACAGCTTACAACGATAAATCATCGGTTGAACCACAGGAACTTGACCACGAAAAAGGTTTGGAATTTGCCGGTTTTGTGTCCGACAATTATACAATTAGCGACAATCTGAGTCTGCTTGTGGGGTTGCGCTACTCATGGTTCAGCAAACTGGGCAGCTGTACCGTAAACAATTATGCCGACAGCTTACCGCGAAATCGGAACAGCGTTACAGGTTCAACCACTTACGGCAATGGCGAATTGGTGAAGCCCTATCACGGACTTGAGCCGCGTATCGGTTTAAGGTTCAAAATCAACCAAATCAGCTCAGTGAAAGCATCATACAGTTATACACGTCAGTATCAGCAACTTATCAGCGGAAACACATCGGCAATGCCATCGGATTACTGGAAAATGGCCGACAGCTACATTGAGCCTATGAACTGCCAACAGGTTTCAGCGGGCTATTTCGCAACGATTGTTAACGAGATGTTTGACATTTCTGCGGAAGTTTATTATAAAACCATTGATAATCAACTTGATTATAAAAACGGCGCTGTGCTGGTTATGGACAAAGCCGTTGAGCAGGACGTGCTGCCAGGCAAAGTTCACTCCTACGGACTCGAACTGATGGTCAAGAAGAACATCGGCAACCTGACGGGGTGGATTAGTTACACTCTCTCAAACACTGAAATGACGGTTGACGGGGAGCATCCCGAAGAGAAAATCAATGAAGGGCGCACCTACAAAGCCACAACGCACCATCTTCACGACTTGAGCGTGACGGCTAGTTACCAAATTACGCGCAGATGGAACGCTTCGGCCAATTTTGTGCTCACAAGTGGCAGGCCGGCAACCTTCCCCGAGTACAAATATCCGATTGCAGGCATGGAAGTGGTAACTTTTTCTGACCGCAACAAATACCAGTTGCCAGCCTACCACCGTCTCGACCTTTCGGCCACCTACGATGGATTCATGAACAAGAAGAAAAAAATCCATCCGTCGCTGACGTTTGCCGTTTACAATGCTTATGGCCATAAGAACATCTATTCAGTTTATTATAAGAAAGATGAGCCATCGCCTTTGAACGACTTTCACACATTCGGTCTTTACAAACTGTCGATAATCGGCATTCCGGTTCCTTCGGTAACATTAAATTTAAGGTTCTGATTATGAGATATTTTAAAATATTAATCGCGGTTATTCTACTTGTTGGGTGTGAAGAGTACTTCCGTCCGGACATCGATGATATGGAACCCGCCTATGTATTCGACGGACTGCTGACTGATCAGCCAGGCCCATGCAAGGTTAAAATCTTAAAAATCAGCGGCTACGACAGCAAACCAGAACTTGTGAAAGGTGCAAATGTGCATATTGAATGCAGCGATGGCAAATCTTATGTGATGAAGTTGGACAAAACAGGTTGTTACGCGTCAGATTCGGCTTTGTTTGTGGGCGAGGTGGGCAAATCGTACAAACTTGTAGCCCATACGGTCGACAACAAGCACTTCGAGTCAACGCAAATGGAAATGCTTCCGTGCCCTGATATTGATGAGATTAACGGAATGTATTACGAGAAGAAGAAGATTATGACAAACGGCGATACTTATTACGATGAATTGGAAAATGGCATTTGTGCCACAAACACAACCTCAGCAGCCGGATTTACACCATATTACCGTTATGAGTGCAAAATCATCATGCAGACTCATCAGTTTTATTCACAAACAGGCACTACTGCCGATCGTTATATTTACCGTCCGGTGGAGTCGACAGGCAATTTGTTTATTGCTGACGCCAACAACTATTCTGATAACAAAATAACCAATAATCAGCTATATAAAACAACCAACAAGATGCTGCTTATGGGAGTCGATTCTTTGGTTCCCGGAATTGATTCATTCACGATGCGCAATTGCGGCATTTTTGTCCGTGTTAGGCAGTTATCAATGGACGAGAAACAATACGAATTCTGGAAAGCAGTTCAGGACCAGCAGGGGAGCGCGAGCAATTTCTTCGGTCAGATTGAAAATCAACCAATTGGAAACGTGACATGCAAAACTGGTGAAAAAACGTTCGGATATTTTTGCGTATCGGCTGTCAAACAGGGTATTGGTGCATTTAGTCTGAAGCATTCGGATAATACAGTAAGGAAATACGATATCGATTATTTCCCCGATACAGACACTGTGGCCATATATGAAAGGCCAAAGACTTATACAAAATTCTTTGAGAACTGAACACGATGATTACCAGAATTTTATCGATATTATTCTTACTGACGGCAACCATCGGGGCTTCAGCGCAAAAACTTGTTTCCTCATACCCCATAGTGCTGAAAACCGACCGCAGCAGTTACATTTCGGGCGACAATGCGCTCTATAGCCTTTTTTTGTATGACGGTCTTGTAACTGACACTGAACCAGGCACCGACATCTATGTCGACCTTACTGATATCAAAAACCGCTGGATAACGGGCACAGTTGCAAAAGTTGAAAACGGCCGCGCGTCGGGAATGCTCGAAATACCCGACAACCTAGTAACTGCATATTACAAAATCCGCGCATACACAAACTATCCAAATATGGATAATTATTTGTGTACCAGTGAAATTTTAGTCACAAACAGGTTTGGTGCCGGTTCTGAGACGGTTATGCGAAACCACCTTTCCAAAGCGGAAAATGAATCAACCGCATCAATTATCGGGATCGAAAAAACTGAGTTCCGGCCAAAAGAGAAAATCAACATTGCATTTGATTGCCCCGATTCGATTTCGGCATTAGTGAGAATTGTTGGTAAAAAACAATGGGAAAATGAGTTGGAACCATCATTCGGCAAGGTTGTGCCATACACACAAACCGAAGGCTTCACATCGCTCACACCATACGACGGCATTCTGATAGCCGGCACCGTTACCGATTCGGTTTCGGGTGCGCCTGTCGATAATGCCATTGTGCTTATATCGCTTCAAGACAGCATCATCAGACTTAAATATGACATAACCGATTCCACCGGCTCTTTCTGCGTTCTGCTCCACAACTACTACGGTCGGCAGGAAGTGTTTGTGAACGCGTTCAACAGACAGATGGAGCCCTTGCGCAATACGCGAATCACTCTGCGCGACCAGTTTATATACACCATACCTGATCAGTCTGATTTGGAAACTGTTTTGCCGGAAATAGACAGCTTAGAGTTAAACAAGGCTCTAATTGCCAAAGCCTTCGAGATACAGCAGTTCTCTCCCATTGGTATCAGTAACCGGCCCGAAACGCTCTACGATCATTTTGTTCTAGGCACACCGCGCCATACCGTTCTGACCGACGACTACCTAGAGCTCAATGATTTTAAAGAAATAACGCGCGAGATCATACCATTCATCCGCATCCGCAAAGACAAGAACGGAGGACCCGAATTGCGAATTGTTTCCGATAAAGGCATTGCCACCCCCAATCCTCTGCTGCTTGTCGACGGTGTGCCGCTCACCAATCTCAATTTGCTGATTGACAAGGGCAGCGCAACCGTTAAGCGTGTCGATACACAGAACAAACCAAGGTTTTTCGGAAACATAAGTTTTGGCAATGGTATTGTTGCCGTTTGGACACACAAACTCGATTTTTGGGAAAACTGCCACGTACCAGGTACTTATAGGTTTGTAGTTCAAGGATTTCAGCCGCCCGTGGCCGAATCAGTGTCAGAACCATCGAAAGACAAACTGCCTGATTTGCGGCAAACCATCTATTGGAATCCAATGGTGAACACTACCGAGCAAAAAAAAGTCAGCGCCACTCTATCGGACGAGACCGGCGAGTTTGTGATTGAGTTTTTCGGCATTGGGCGCGATGGAAAAATCTTCAGCGATTTCAAGCATATAAATGTCAGATAGAATATGGGACCGACACTAAAATACATATTGACCGTTTTTTGCATTGCTTTCGCGATGACTGCCGATGCCCAAGGCAAAATGTCGAAAAAATCGGCCATACAGCACATCACAGGCGATCCGTATGAGCATTACTACACAATGTTCGACGGCGTGCCATTCTATCATGACGAATGGCTAACAGGCAGCGTCACAATGAAAAGCGGTGAAACATACGACGGCCTACAACTGCGCTACGATGAATACAAAGACGATCTGATTTATCAGAATGACCTGACGAACAGCGTGATAATCATCGACAAAAAATCGATTGAGCAATTCACTCTCACACTTCCAAAGAATGGTGAAGTCGAAACATTCAAACCCATTGAACATCAGAACCTAAAAAATCAAAGCGGAAGATATTTCGCTATCATTCTCGAAGACAGTATTTCGGTTATAAAGAAACATGAAGCCAAAGAAGATAAGTACAGCAACGTAAATATGACTCTGAAAAAAACTGGTGCGTTTGTGCATAAGGAAAGCCGCTACACATGGGACGGCAACGAACTAAAGGCTGTTCCTAAATTCCGTCGGCTGCTTCTCCGCCAATATCCCACTCACAAGGATGAGCTGCGCAAACTCTTTTTCCACAACCACATTCGAATGAAAAACGACAACGATGTAAAACTGCTGTACCAAGAAATCAACAGATTCGTCAAAGGCGAATAATGCCTGCGGTCCGAACAAAACACCGTAATCGTATTATTGGAAAATATTGGTAATGTGCAATTTACAGTATAACACGCAAAATACAAGTGTGTAAGCATAAGTGTGGAGAGTTAACCACAATAGTTATCGGGAAAACAATGAAAGGTATGGCAATCATTACTCATTGCCCTTAGCTCACCGCTTCCGTCCATTGTCTGTAGTCTGTTGTCACTCTCGATAAGTATTCCACTTATAAAAAAATCGCTCTGCAAAAAGCACTTCACACTATCGGCTAAAATTTTACCTTTGCGGCTCGTTTTGCAAAAGAGATAATTCTAATCAATAAAAACTTAAAAATTGCATTAAAAATGGACACAAAAAAATTGATTAAGTTGTTGATTCCGTTTGCATTGTTCCTGTTCGCCTGGTGCGTTCCGACATCGTTCTACGGAATTGACGCTCTGACATTGGTTCAACAGCGTGTGATTGCAATGTTCATCCTTGCAGCGCTTCTGTGGATTCTCGAGCCAATACCAAACTGGACAACATCAGTGCTGGTGATTGTGCTGTCGCTGCTGACGGTTTCGAACAAGGGCATCGGCTACTTCTGCACTCCCGAAGCCGGCGAGCTGGTGGTTTACACCAAGATTATGTCGGCATTCGCTGACCCTGTAGTAATGCTCTTCTTAGGCGGATTCGTCCTGGCCATTATGGCATCGAAATACGGGCTCGACGTTACGCTTGCGCGGATTATGCTGAAACCTTTCGGCACCAACCCGAAATGGGTGCTGCTGGGCTTCCTGGTGGTTATCGCCGTGTTCTCGATGTTTATGAGCAACACCGCAACAGCCGCAATGATGCTTGCCTTCCTGGCTCCCGTGCTTGCTGTTCTGCCAAGCGACGATAAAGGTAAAATCGGTCTTTCGCTGGCCATTCCGGTAGCTGCCAACCTTGGCGGTATCGGCACTCCTATCGGCACACCTCCTAACGCAACAGCCGTTAAGTTCCTTGCCGAAGCCGGTATGGACGTTTCGTTCAGCGAGTGGGCCATCCGTATGATTCCGTTTGTTGTGATTATGATTCTGTTCGCCTGGTTTGTGCTTCAGATTCTGTTCCCGTTCAAATCGAAGGAAGTGGTGCTCGACATCAAAGCAAGCGACCGCAAAACAGACTGGAAGACCATCGTTGTATGGTGCACATTCCTTGGAACCATCCTTCTGTGGGCAACCGAGAAACTGACAGGCAT
>JAFYYA010000104.1 GCA_017557785.1 Salinivirgaceae bacterium | reverse complement strand
TTGCGGTCCGGTCTCGCCAGGCTCACCTTTCTCGCCCGGGTCGCCTTTGTCGCCCTTCTCGCCATTGCCGCCGTTGGCAGCATAGTATGCAAATGGCACCGACTGCAGCTTGGTTGAGCCCATGTTGGTGTATTTGGTGCCACCGCGCGGGTCGATCTCAACGCGCATCCACACGTCGCCGCCTGCCCAGTTCACATTCTGAAGGCTCTGGCCCTCAGTGTGGGTGCCGGCTCCAACGGTAACTGTCAGCACGCCGTAGCTGTTGGTTGTCGGCGTGTGTGTTTCCTGGTAAACGGCTTGTCCGTCCTTGCCGGAGGTAAGCGTTATTCGCAGACCTACTTTCGAGTTGTCGACCAACTCACCGTTAGCGTCGCGTACCACCGCCTGATACGAGAATCCGTCGGCTTGCGCCATGGCTGCCATGGTGGCCAATGTGGCGGTTACTGCCAAAAACAAGTTTTTGATTTTCATACTTTTGGTTTTTTTAGATTGATTAATCATATGTTTCAAAATAGATATAGACACAGTTATTCCTATTAATTGCGTTAATCTTCTTTTTGGTGTTGTTTGTTGAAAAACATTTCAAAAATAAAATATTGGTTTGAAATAATCAATAGGTAAAAATACCTATAGCCGGTTATTTTTCTAAAAATGAGCGCATTAAAGATGCGGAGATGCGTGACCGGACTGGTAGCGGCACGGTTTTTTTTCGCAAAATTCTGATTGATTTTAATGCGAAAAGCAGGGAAAAATGATTGGGAAAAGTGAGTTTTTCGGTTTTTTGAGATGGATTTTCTCTAAAAAGTGCCGGGCATGAAGAACTCGTAAAACTCTCCATTTCGTGGGATGAGAAGCGTCTGCAAACCCACTTCGCGGGCTGCAACGGCGTTTCGCTCGGTGTCTTCGATGAAGAGCGTGCGCTGCAGATTCAACTGCTGCTCACGAATCACCGTCTCGAAAATCTCGTGCGACGGCTTCAGCATTCCCATCTCGTGCGAGAGATAAACGTGGTCGAAAAGCTGGTAGAAGGTAACGCCGAATTCGGCCATGAGCTTGTTGTGGAAATACTTGAAGTGAGCATCGTTAGTATTACTGAGCATCAGCAGTTTATGATTTTTGTGCAGCTGCTTAATCCACTCAATGCGCGCGGGTTTGTAGTTGAGCAGCATGGCGTTCCAGGCGGCGATGATTTCGCTCTCGGGAATGTCTGTTCCGGCAATCTGGTTGATTCGTGCCACAAATTCGGCACGGCTGATGGCTCCTGTCTCGTAGAGCTGCGGCAGCTGCTCGGTCTCGAGCAGGCGGGCTTTTTCAATGCCCAGCATAGCGGCAAAACTGCGCCGCGTAAGGTCGGGATCGATGTCGAGAATGACTCCGCCGAAATCGAAAATTATTGTGTCAAAATCGGAAAGACTTACCATTCGGCCGTTCATAGGTTGTTTTGATAGAGCGGATTCTTGAAAATGGCGGTTTTCTTGTTCTGGACGGTAGGTTTCATCTCCTGCACATACATTATTTCCGCCATCGCCTTGATTTTCAGAGTAATGTCGGCAGCGTTTTCGGCGTTCTCAAGGCGCAGCCAGTAGTTCACAATGCGCATCAGCGAATCCTGCTCCTCGCCGTACTGAACCAGATAATGGTTGGCACCGGTTTCGGCATCGCTCCAGGCGAAAACGGGAAAACTCTGCAAATCGCCGTTCTCGTTCGTGGCGTAAAGCGCCTCCGATTCGGCAAGATTCCATCCGAACTGTTGATTGAAAAGCCAGGCCAGCCTGTAGATTGGCTCATACGATGTAATTGTCAGAACCATCATCTGTTCCGCCACACCATTGCCCGCTTCAACTTTCAGTTTCATAGATTTTTTTGCTAAAATACTGAAAAATTACAATAGAACCGACAATGCGGTGTGCGCGGCGTCCTGCTCGGCGTCTTTTTTTGTAAGTCCGTGTCCTTCAGCCACTTTTTGGCCGTCAACCAAAACTTCGGAAACAAAATGCGGTGTGTGCGAATCGCTGTCGGTGGCGTTTGTGCTGAACACCACCTCAACCTTTTTCTGCTGCGACCACTCGAGCAACCGGCTTTTGTGGTTGGTGTCGGTTTCCAGAACCTTTTCAATGTCGATGTGTTTGGCTATCAGCCGTTTCTCGACAAATTTCCGCACGGCGCGGTAGCCCTGGTCAAGATAGAGCGCCCCGATGAAAGCCTCGAAGGCGTCGCCAAGAATGTTCTTGTTGGTGTCGAAATGTACGGCGTGCGAAACAATGAACTTGTCGAGCCCGAGCGACTGCGTCAGCTGCGCCAGCGATTCGCCGTTGACAATCTTCGAGCGCGTCTGGCTCAGAAAGCCTTCCGATTTGTCGGGAAATTTGCGGTAGAGATACTCGGCCACGGTTGAGCCGAGAATTGCATCGCCCAGAAACTCAAGTCTTTCGTTGTTGATGTAAGTTCCGTCGGGCAACTTGAGCGACGCCGATTTGTGCACAAACGCCAGTTTGTACAAGCCCTCGTTTTGCGGATAAAGTTTGGTTATGCGGTGCAATTCGTTAATGAACTGCCCATCAGTGCAGAACAATCGCTTTACGTAAAACGATAGAAACCTGATTCTCAAAGCATTCAGGAGATTTTCTTGAAGATGACCGAAGCGTTGTGGCCGCCGAATCCGAAGGTGTTGCTCAGGGCCGCTCTGATTTCGCGTTTCTGAGCCTTGTGCAGGGTCAGATTCAGCTTCTCATCAATCTGCGGATCCCACTCGCGGTGGTTAATGGTTGGCGGAACAATGCCGTCGCGCAGTGCCATGATGCAGAAGGTTGCCTCCATTGCACCTGCAGCGCCAAGCATGTGGCCTGTCATTGATTTTGTCGAGCTGATGTTCAAGTTGTAAGCGTGTTCGCCGAATACTTTGCCAATGGCTTTCAGCTCCGGAATGTCGCCCACTGGTGTCGATGTGCCGTGAACGTTGATGTAGTCGATGTCCTCGGGTTTCATCTCTGCATCGCGCAGAGCACGGTTCATGCAGAGCATTGCGCCTTCGCCCTCGGGGTGAGTGGCAGTGATGTGGTAGGCATCGGCCGATGCGCCGCCGCCAACCATTTCGGCGTAGATGGTAGCACCACGTTTAACGGCGTGCTCATACTCTTCAAGAACAATTGATGCACCGCCCTCGCCCATAACGAATCCGTCGCGGGTTTTGCAGAACGGACGTGATGCTGTCTTGTATTCAGCGTTGTTGGTCGAGAGAGCCTGCATTGAGTTGAAACCGCCAATGCCCGGTTGGTCGATGGTGGCCTCAGAGCCGCCAGTTACAACGGCAATGGCCTTTCCGAATCGAACGTAGTTGAATGCCTCAATCAAGGCGTTGGTCGATGATGCGCAAGCCGAAACGGTTCCGAAGTTCGGTCCGCGGAAGCCATATTTCATCGAAATAAGGCCGGCTGCCATATCGCCAATCATTTTTGGAACGAAGAACGGGTTGAAACGCGGAATCTGTCCGCCCTCGGCATATCCCATAACCTCATCGTAGAGAGTGGTGAGTCCGCCAATACCCGAACCCCAAATAACGCCAATTTCGTCCTTGTTTACTGTCTCAGGGAAATTTGCGTTTTCAACGGCCTCCTTTGCGGCAATCATTGCGAATTGCGCAAACAAGTCCATTTTGCGTGCCTCTTTGCGGTCAAAATAGTTATTAGCATCGTAGTTTTTGACCTCACAGGCAAATTGGGTTTTAAATTTGGATGCATCGAAGCGTGTAATCAAGTCACAGCCGCTAACCCCATTAATTGCATTTTCCCAAGTTTCCTTAAGATTATGTCCTAAGGGATTTATTGTGCCAATGCCAGTTACAACAACTCTTTTTAACTCCATAATTTAAAACCCAATTTTGTAAGGTATATTACTTCATGTTTTTCTCGATGTGAGCGATAGCGTCACCTACAGTGGTGATTTTGTCGGCCAAGTCATCAGGAATGGCAACATTGAATTCTTTCTCGAATTCCATGATCAACTCAACTGTGTCAAGTGAATCGGCACCCAAATCGTTAGTGAAGCTTGCTTCGGGGGTAACCTCGTTCTCGTCAACTCCTAATTTGTCAACAATGATTGCTTTTACTCTTGCTGCAACGTCAGACATAATTTCTAGTTTTAGTTAAAAAAATAAATTAGTTAATCGCCGAAAGGAAACCTTTCGTTTGAGGTACCGAGCGGATTCGAACCGCTGTAACAGGTTTTGCAGACCTGCACCTAAGCCTCTCGGTCACGGTACCAAAAAGCGCTGCAAATTTATAAAAATATTTTAGTTCCAAACATAGCCTATAAATAAAATCAAACGTTCTGATTATCAATTATATAATCGTTCAATTGTAACGCTTGCCCGCCCCACTTTTCCACCGAGTGGCGGGTTGATTTTTGATATTTTCACTTTGGCCGAAACAATCATCGGCAGCTTGCTGGGCAGCGCATCGAGAATCCGACTTGCCACATTCTCCAGCAGGTGCGACTTCTGCTGCATCTGCTCCTTCACAACCTGGTAGGCTGTAAGGTAGTTGGCCGAATGGTCGACATTGTCGGTTGCCGCGGCGCGGCTGCAGTCGGTTGTCATTGAAAGGCTGACGATGAATTTGTTGCCTACTGTCTGCTCTTCCCTGTAGCAGCCGTGAAAGGCGTAAAACTCCATATCTTCCAATTCAACAACTCCCATTTTTTGTGCTTCGCCAAAAAAATACCGCGTTTTTGATAACAACTTTTGTGCCAAACTGCGGAAGAAAAAAGAGACGGTGCACGCACCGTCTCTAAAATCGTATTTTCTATTGTCTTCGCAATCGGTTAATTCACCATTACACATTTGGCTGTGCCGCCTACCTTGACAATGTAAAGGCCGGGGGTGGCGATGCGGATTTCTGTGCGGTTTTCCGTGCGGTTTTCTGCACGGACGCGATTAATCGCGTCCCTACAGATTAATCGTCCCATGGCATCATAAACGCTGATTTCATCGGGGGCGTTCTCAACCACAATAACATTGTTGCGGGTGTAGATGTTCAACGTGCTGGTGGCTGCGTCGGTTACGGCCGTGCCCTTCTCGGGTTCCGACAGTTTGGTGCCTTCGGCAATGCGGGTGTCGGTTGCGCCGCAGCCGCGCTCACAGGTGGCGGTCTCTGTGCCATCGGCGGCGGTGGTGGCGTCGTTGTTATAGATGTAGTCTTTAAACTCGTGCCCTAAAGCCGCAACTTCTTGTTGCGCAACCAAGACAGCATTGCAAACTGAGCAATGCTTTCCCTCAGTTTTGCCTGCGGCAGTGCAGGTGGCAGTCACAGCGGCATCTATAACCTCTGTATGACCATTGGCCGCAACTTCTTCTTGCGCAACCAAGACAACATTGCAAACTGAGCAGTGTTTGCCTGCGGTTTTGCCTGCGGCTGTGCAGGTGGCGGCAATGGCAGCATCTATAACTTCTGTGTGACCATTGGCTGCAACAGTGTCTGAATTATAAGTGTACTCGCAAACAGAGCACGTGTGTGTTGTAAAGCCAACTGCGGTGCAGGTTGGGGCGGTAACGGTGTTGCTATAGGTATGGCCAAGTGCAGGAGTTTCTTTCTCCTCGCGGCTCAACTCAACTTGGCAAACCGAGCAATAAACCACCGAATCTTTTGAGCCGGCGGCAGTGCAGGTTGCAGGCACAATATTTTCAAATTCAACGCTATCGGCCTTGTGACCAAGGGCGGCAACCGTTTCTTGCGCAACCAAAGTTTGGTTACAAACTGAGCAGTGCTTGCCTTCGGTTAGGCCCGTCTCGGTGCAGGTAGCGGCTACAGCGTTGTCTGTAACCTCAACGTGGCCAAGAGCCGCAACTTCTTCCTGTGCAACTAAAATCGCATTGCAAACCGAGCAGTGCTTGCCTTCGGTTAAGCCCGTCTCGGTGCAGGTTGGTGCCTCGGCATCATCGGTAACCTCAACGTGACCAAGAGCGGGTATATCCTCAACAGCCTTTGTCTGTGTTGTAAATTTATTATCTGTGAATTTTGCAGTGTATGTGGTTGTACCCTTGCCCTCACATGTGGCAGCCGTGGTTACTGCGCTTGTGATAGTGCCGGTTTGCGTAACCACATGGCTTGAGTTGTGTGAGCATACTGTTTTTGCCGTGCACGACTTGCCGTCGGCGCTCCAAGAGTATGTGGGTGTACCATAACTATGACCAAGAGCGGGTATATCCACAACAGACTTTGTCTGTGTTGTGAAATTGCTGTTTGTGAATTTTGCAGTGTATGTTGTTGTGCCCTTTCCCTCACATGTGGCAGCTGTGGCTACTGCGCTTGTGATAGTGCCGGTTTGCGTAACCACATGGCTTGAGT
>JAFYYA010000103.1 GCA_017557785.1 Salinivirgaceae bacterium | reverse complement strand
TATTCGCAGGAATTGGCGGAATCCGTTTGGGATTGGAACAGGCTTTGGCAGAGGCAGGACACACTTCGGAATGTGTTTTTACGTCGGAAATTAAACCGCACGCTATCAAAGTTTTGCAACAAAACCACCCTTCTGATGAAATTCACGGTGACATTACACAAATAAGCGAGCAGGACATTCCCGATTTCGACATTCTTTGTGCAGGTTTTCCTTGTCAGGCTTTTTCGGCGGCTGGGAAACGAATGGGTTTTGCCGATACTCGGGGTACACTGTTTTTCCACGTAGAAAGGATTTTAAAGGCGAAACGCCCACAAGGTTTTATTTTGGAAAACGTAGAAGGACTTGTCAACCACGATGGCGGACGCACATTTGCAACCATTCTTGAACACCTGAACAATTTGAATTATCACATTGCCTACAAGGTTCTTAATTCAAAAAATTTTGGTGTTCCACAAGAAAGAAAACGGATTTACATAGTTGGAACTTTACGTAATAATGTTGAATTAGGATTTTTTACGCCTACATACAAAAAACTTGCTGATGTTTTACAAAAAGGCCAACCTACAGTAAAATCAAAGTTCATTGACTTGCTACTTTCCAAATATGATATTAATTATCTGTATGGCAAAAGCATAAAAGACAAACGTGGCGGAACAAATAATATACATAGTTGGGATATAGGAACAAAAGGCGATGTTACCCCCGAAGAAAAGAGGCTTTTGGATAGAATCCTGACCGAACGCAGGAAAAAACAATGGGCTTCAATAATCGGAATTGAATGGATGGACGGGATGCCTTTAACATTAAAGCAAATCAAAACATTCTATTCACACCCTGACTTGGAAAGTATGCTTGCCCACTTGGAAGAAATGGGGTATTTGAAATTAGAACACCCGAAAAAACGAGTTACTGTTACTACTGACACGGGTGAAAGTTTTGCAAGAGTACAAGACGAAACAAAAGAGAAAGGATATAATATAGTTACTGGAAAATTGAGTTTTGAAATAAATAAAATATTGTCACCCAATGACATAGCACCAACACTTGTTGCTATGGATATGCAGAAACTATATGTGGAAGACAGCGGTGGACTTCGCCGTCTTACTTTAAGAGAAGGATTGAGATTATTCGGTTATCCTGACACTTTCAAATTTGATGTTTCGGAAAAAGAAGGATTTGACTTATTGGGTAATACCGTTGTCGTTCCTGTTATAAAAGCCGTGGCTCAAAGACTTGTTAAGACAATGGAAATAAAAGAAGTAGAATTAGAAAAAATGGTTTGCAATGGCTAAAAAAAGTACAACAGAAAAGATTTTTGACGCATTATGTAATGACTTCAAAATTGTAAATGCCACAGGTAGCATTCGATTTGACCTTAACAAGTTTGGCATAACCGTTAAGCAAAACAGTGTTGTTGGTAACATATTAGAAGAATGGCTTGCAAACTGGTTTGATTCACAGGGATATACCAACATTCATAACACAAAACAAACACCGCCCGATTTTTGGCTCAATACTGATGATATGACAAAAGATTTGTTGGAAGTGAAATGCTTTTACAGGGGGCCTGGTTTTGATATTGCAAACTTCATATCATACGTGAATGAAATTAAAGAAAAGCCATACCGCTTGTACAGCAAATACTTGTTGCTGAAATACGATATGAACCCTGAAACGGGCATTATAACTATTGAAAATGCTTGGCTTAAAAACGTTTGGGAGATTTGCAGTAGTTCTGGACCGCGTCCGATAAAAGTTCAAGAAAAAAGTAAAGTTATTTACAACATTCGCCCTGCAACTTGGTACGCCGAACAAACTGAATATCCTGTATTTGAATGCTTGGAAGATTTTTTGGCAGCCATAGAACAAACTTTATACGACTACAGCCAAACACGAAGCACATTGGCCGAAGGTTGGGCAAAAGACTTATGTAAGGCATATAAAGAGCATTATGGAACGGAACTAAACTTGCCACGTTGGTATGACATAAAAGAAAAATACTATAAACCCAAAGAAACACAGAAAGTTCCCAAAGAAATAATTGACAAGGCTAAAAAAGCCCTGAAAAAATTAAAAAAACTATAGGATTGATAGCCCATATCAGTTTAACTACCAAACAATTGGGTAATTATAAAAGTGGTGTTATATGAGGACTATAATGGCGTTCCATTTTGGTATGTCGTATTCAAATAAAACACTGAATATCAACTTAAAACTTATAACTTCGAAAACTTATAACTTATAACTTCCAATGAAATTAGCAATTGTAAAATACAACGCTGGAAATGTGCAGTCGGTTGAGTTTGCGCTTAACCGCTTGGGTATTAACCCGATAGTGACCGACGATGTGCAGGAGCTGCAGACTGCCGACAAGGTGATTTTCCCTGGTGTTGGCGAGGCGAGCAGCGCGATGGACTATCTGCGGCAGCGCGGTTTGGACAAGGTAATCAAGAACTTACGGCAGCCCGTTTTGGGAATCTGCCTTGGAATGCAGCTTATGTGCCTG